>NZ_JACYXC010000001.1:1821143-2428191 GCF_016031615.1 Streptomyces pactum | reverse complement strand
CGTACCGGAACGGCACGGATATGCGATTTTAGCCCGGAATCTCCCCCTGCGGAGTGATGCATATAGCCGATCCTTTATATGATCTCCCGTTTTCGCTCTCGCCGAGGTGAGTGTGGTGATGTGGCCCGCTGCCGGAGGCGTACGGGAACCGGTGGCCCCGCGCTCCGGTCCGGCGGCGAATGTGCTGGTCGGGGGTATTGAGCGTCCTGCCGGGGAGAACGGGGGAGTACGGCGGACCCGCGCCGGGTGGTGATCGCGGGGTGTGGGGGAGGCTCAGGGGCACAAGGATGTGTGACCTGCGTCACAGTGCCCGGTGTTTGTGGCGAGCACCGGCTCCGGCCGCGCTCCTCCGGCGGCCGCTCCTCGGACGCTGACTCTTCGGCGCCGCCCTTCAGACGCCGCCCCCGGAGGGCGGGGCGTGCCTCAGCCGTTCCCCGGGTCGGCCTGCCCGATGCTGATCACCTCGAAGTGGGCGCGGTTCACGGCGGTGTCCTCCAGGCAGCCGCGCAGCCGCATACGGTCGTGCTCGGTGAGGGCGGGGTGGACGACGCCCGCGTACAGCCCGTCGCCCAGCTCCCCCAGGGTGGCCCGGTGCAGCGGTACGGAGGTGGAGTCGCGGCAGTGCTCCCACACCTGGTGCGCCGCCAGGTCGGCGCGGGCCGGGGAATCCTCGTCCCGGAGCACCGCCTTCACCAGCACCGAGGTCGCCACCGCCCCGCTCTCCGGCTCGGGCCGGGTCTGGGTGAGACCGGCCAGTCCCGCCACTCCGGCGCCCAGTACGGTCAGCGCGGTCACGGTGACCCCGGCGAAGGCCCAGGGGTTGCGCCCGCGCCCCAGCAGCGGCCGGTCCTCCAGTTCCGGCCCGCCGTCGCCCGGGTCCAGCGGCGGAGCGGCCAGCGGTGCCAGCCGGCCCGCCAGCCGCTTCTCGGCACGCGGGCGCACGGTGGACTCGGCGACGCGCTGGACGATCCACGCGAGCCCGGAGAGCAGCACCCCGGTGACCATGAGCACCGGGACGAAGACATGGGTGCGGTTCAACCGGGGATCGGCGTCCGCCCCGGTGGGCTCCTCCAGCCAGCGGAAGCGGGTCCGGAACGGCCCGGTGGGCTCCTCCCGCCGCGGCTGCCGCAGCCGGGCCAGCACCTCCGCCTGCCTCCGGTCCTCGGCGGACCGTCGCTCCTCCGCGAACCGCTGGTCGATACGCCTCTCCAGGCGGGCGACCCGGCCCAGCACCGCCACCCCGAGCAGCAGCACCTCCACCACCAGCAGCAGCACGCCGCAGAGGATCGCCCGCTGCCACTGCCAGCGGTAGAGGTAGATCACCACGTACGAGGCGGCCCCCGCGGCGGCGGCGCCACCGAACAGATAGGCCAGGTACTTCACCGGTCCACCTCCCGCTCGCCCCGCTCTCCCTCCCGCTCGCCACGCTCCGGACGCACGGCCCCCGCGCCGGGACGGTCCGTGACGGCACCGCCCGCACCACCGGCACGGCCGGCCCCGGTGCCGTGCGTGACGGGGTGGTCGTCCGCGCGGGTGGCGTCCGCGTTCGGGCGCCGGGCCGCGCGCCGGCCACCGTCCGGCCCACCGTCCGGTCCGCTGCCGTCGGTGTGCCGGATCCGCAGCCGGTCACCGTCCGGGCTCTCGCCATACGGCCGGTCACCGTCCGGGTGCCCGAGATACGACCGGTCGCCGTCAGGATTCTCGCGATCCGGCCGGTCACCGCCTGGGTGCCCGAGATACGACCGGTCGCCGTCCGGGTGCCCCCGGCGCGGACGCCGACCGCCCATCGGGCCGGCGACCGGCACCCCGCCGTCCGGCAGCCGACCGTCCGCCGGTACACCGTCCACGGGCTCACCGCCCACCGGCGCGCCACCCCTCGGCGCACCGTCCGCCGCGACGCCGTCCACCGGGGCACCACCCCTCGGCACGCCGTCCACCGGCGCCGCGCCCGGTCGGTGGCCGCCCGCCCGGTCGCCGTCCACCGGTGCCGCGCCCGGCCGGTGGCCCTCCGCCCGCTCACCCCCCGCCCCCCGCCCGCTCACCGCGTGCCCGCCCGCCGTCGGCCCGTCCGTCGCCGCGCTCCCCCTGCCAGAGGTACCGCCGCGCCCGTACCACCGTCGGAGGTCGTCTCGCCGGTGGTGCCGTCGAGCAGTACCCGGGTCCCCGGCGGGAAGCGCCGTACCGCGTCGTCCACCCCGACAACCGCGGGCAGCCGGTACTCGCGGGCCAGCACCGCCAGGTGCGACAGCGGGCTGCCGTTCTGCGCGACGAGCCCGGTGAGCCCGGGCAGCAGCGGGGCGAGGGCGGGGTCCAGGTTCCGCACCACCAGGACCGGGTCCGGGGGCCGGGGCTCCGTACCGTCCCACGCGGTTCCGGCCGCCCGTCCCCCGGAGACGCCCCGGGCGGTCCCCTCCCCGTGCCGCGCGGTCCACTCCGGCACCACCTGCCCGTCGGCCAGCCGGAAGGCGTCCGGCAGCGGCGCCGAGGGGCCGCGGGGCTGCCGCCGGTGCAGGTCGGCCGGGAGGGGCCGGTGGCGGAGCGCGGCCACCAGCTCGGGCCAGCGCAGCAGGGCCACCCGCCCCGGCTCGGGCAGTTCGCCGCGAGCGGTCAGCCGTCGGGCCGCCTCGCGCACCAGCCGGGCCTGCAACTCGTGCACCCAGCGGATGCGCAGCCGCAGCCCCTCCCGGGTGGAGAGCGCCGCGACACCGGACCCGCCAGCGGCCGGCGGGCCGGAGTCGGGGCCGGGCGCGCGCCCGGGCAGCCTGGGCGGCCGGGTCACGCTCGGCGGGACCAGCGCCAGCACCACCGGCAGGGCGGCGATCAGCCGGCTGTCGTCCAGCCCCGCCTCCCGCCCCTCCGCCAGCGCGGTGAGCGCCTCACCGGCCGCGGTACCGCCCCGCTCGCCGTCCAGCAGGACCCCCGCCAGCGCCTCCTGGGCGTGCAGGGCCACCAGGACGGCGCGGCCCCAGCGCAGCAGCGCGAGGAGTTCGGCGCGGTCCAGCCGGTCCGGCCGCGGCGCCTGGGCGAGCGTACGGTCCACCTCGGCCAGCAGGTCGACGGCGAGCCCCGGCAGCGCCGAGCGGAGCCGGCCCACCCGCCAGGCGGCGGAGAGCCTGCGGGCCCCGGGCACCGGGTTGAGCAGGGCGAGGAGGCGGAACCGGGGCGGCACCGTGCCGAGCAGCTCCAGGTCGGCCGCCGCGCGTCCCTCCACCGTGGTGACCACCGGCGTCGTGCGCAGCCGGCGCCGCGGGACGGTCGCCCCGATGTCCAGGGCGGCGGTCAGCCCCCGGGACATCGGGGTCACCCACAGGTCCTCCTCCAGCGGCTGGAGGACGTCCGGCAGGGTCTCCGCGACGGGACCGGGGCCCAGCAGCCGGGCGCCGCGCGGCGGCCGGAGGGCCATCGCCGTGATCGGCCGGCTCTGCAGCAGCCAGAGCCGGCCGTCCCGGTCGAAGGCGAACTCGATGTCCTGCGGGCCGTCGAACAGCTGCCGGGCGCGGCGGGCCAGCCGGGCCAGCCGGTGCAGTTCGGCCCGGCCGAGCACCCGGTCCCCGGCGCGCTCCGGCGGTTCGGTGCGCAGCAGCCGGCCGGACCGGGTCACGTGGTAGTTGGTGCCCGGCGCCTCGCCGCCGACCAGCGCGTCCGGCCCGCCCCGGACCGCGCTGACCAGCATCCGGTCCTCCCGGCCCTGGATCGGGTCGGCGCCGAAGAGCACACCGCCGCTGTGCGCCGGGAGCATCACCTGGACCAGGACGGCCATCGGCGCCGGCGGGCCGCCCGCGCCCCGGGCGGAGTCCAGCACGGTCCGTACCGCGTCCTGGAACGCCGCCCACCCCCGGACGTCGAGGACCGAGGTGAAACGCCCCGCCATGGAGGACTCCCCGGTGTCCTCCGCGGCGGAGGAGGAGCGGACCACCAGGGGGCGGGTGCCGTCCGCGGACAGCTCCCGCCAGGCCCGTTCGACGGGCGCCGCGGCGGGGTCGGTGCCGTACGGGATGACGAAACCGGGGAGCACCGGCAGACCGGCGCGGGCGGCGCGGGCCAGGTGGGCGGCCTTGGCGCCCACGGCGCCGTTCCGCTGGGCGTCGGGATGGTCCAGCGGGACGGTCCGGGGCGCTCGTTCCTCGATCGCGGTCATGCGCATCCTCCCGCTTCCTGCCGCCAACAGGGGGGACGCGAGGGACCTGCCCTACGCCTGACAGCGGGACACAGGACGGGGGGCGGAGCCCGCCGACCGGACCTCCGGCGGCGTAACTCGCCACCCGATGAAAATGTTCGCACTCCGTTCGCCGCGAAACCAGGTCGCCTTGGGGTTCCGGCCACCCCACCGGGCCGATCGGGCCATCCCCGCGGTGCCGTGCGGTGAGCGGGCGGTAACTCCCCGGTGCCGTACCGCCGTTCCGTGGCGGCGCCGGTCGCGGCGGGGGCAGGCCCTCGGGCCGGTGTTCAGGGGTTTTCCCGGGGGCCGCGGCGCGGTGCCGGCCGGAGCGGCACGCGGCGTGCGGCCCGCCCCGGGGCGGCGCGCGACCCTCCGCAGCGCATGTAACAAAACAGTAAAAAGAGGGTGGATCGGTGGGTTCAGGGGGTGGGGCCGTCGAGCTGTGCCGCGGTCGGGTACGACCCCTGGGCGCCGCGCCGGGTCACCGACACCGCGCCCACCCGGACCGCGAAGCGCACCGCCGCCGCCAGGTCGTCCCCGGCCGCCAGCCGCAGGCACAGCGCCCCGGTGAAGGCGTCGCCCGCCCCGGTAGTGTCCACCGGGGTCACCGCGGGGCTCGGCACCCGTACGACGCCCCGCCGGTCGGCGACGAGCGCGCCCGCCGCGCCCAGCGTCACCACCACCGCCTGCGGCCCGCGTGCCAGCAGCGCCCGCGCCCGCTCCTCGGGGCCGGACGCCCCGGCCGCCGGGTCGCCCTCCAGCAGCACCCGCGCCTCGTGTTCGTTGACCACCAGCACCGCGCAGGCCGCGGCGACCGCCGGGGGCAGCGGCACCGGCGGCGAGGCGTTGACCACCAGCCGGGTGCCGGGGGGCACGGTGCGGGCCACCTCGGCCACCGTCTCCAGCGGGATCTCCAGCTGCACCGACACCACCCGGGCGGTGGCCAGCAGCCCCCGGGCGGCCCGGACGTCCGCCGGTGCCAGCCGGGCGTTGGCCCCGGGCGCGACCACGATGCTGTTGTCCCCCGAGGGGTCCACCGTGATCAGGGCGACGCCGGTCGGCGCGCCGCCCACCAGCACGCCGCCGGTGTCCACCCCGGCCGCCCGCTGGGAGTCCAGCAG
The DNA here is from genome assembly GCF_016031615.1 of Streptomyces pactum. Lineage (GTDB taxonomy): Bacteria > Actinomycetota > Actinomycetes > Streptomycetales > Streptomycetaceae > Streptomyces > Streptomyces pactus. The sequence goes on along the minus strand of NZ_JACYXC010000001.1, from coordinate 2,422,911 downwards.
CAGCCTGCCGTGGGCGTCGTCGCCGACCCGGGCCAGCAGCGCCGTGCGCGCCCCCAGCCGGGCCGCGGCCACCGCCTGGTTGGCGCCCTTGCCGCCGGGGTGGACGGCCAGGTCGGAGCCGAGGACGGTCTCGCCCGCCGCCGGCCGCCGGTCCACCGTGACCACCAGGTCGGCGTTGGCCGACCCGACCACCACCAGGTCCCGCCGGCCGTCCTCCGCCCCGGGGTCCCGTCCGCCGTTCGCCGCCGCCACCGGGCCCCGTCGGTCGTCCCCCGCCGCGTCCCGTTCGCCGTGCGCCGCCGTCTCCCGCAAGGCCCGACCCCCTTCCGTCCCGTCGTCCGTCCGTCCACCGTCGCACCCCAGTGTGCGGCCGGTCCGCGCGGCGATCGCGCCGGGTCGTCCACAGGCCGTGACGGGCTGTCACCCCCCGGCGGTACCGTCTGGGCATGCTCAAGCTCGCGGTCGTGGAGGGGGTCCTGGAGCGGATCACCTACGCCAATGAGGAGAACGGCTACACCGTCGCCCGGGTGGACACCGGCCGCGGTTCCGGCGATCTGCTCACCGTGGTCGGGTCGCTGCTCGGCGCGCAGCCGGGGGAGTCGCTGCGGATGGAGGGGCGCTGGGGCTCCCACCCGCAGTACGGCAAGCAGTTCACGGTGGAGAACTACACCACCGTCCTGCCGGCCACCGTCCAGGGCATCCGCCGCTACCTGGGATCGGGGCTGATCAAGGGGATCGGGCCGCGCATCGCCGACCGGATCACCGAGCACTTCGGCGTGGACACCCTCGACGTGATCGAACGGGAGCCGGAGCGGCTGATCGAGGTGCCCGGACTCGGCCCGAAGCGGACGAAGATGATCGCCGCCGCCTGGGAGGAGCAGAAGGCGATCAAGGAGGTGATGGTCTTCCTCCAGGGCGTGGGGGTGTCCACCTCGATCGCGGTGCGGATCTACAAGAAGTACGGCGACGCCTCCATCTCGGTGGTGAGGAACGAGCCCTACCGGCTCGCCGCCGACGTGTGGGGCATCGGCTTCCTCACCGCCGACAAGATCGCGCAGTCGGTGGGCATCCCGCACGACAGCCCCGCACGGGTGAAGGCCGGGCTCCAGTACGCCCTCTCCCAGGCATCCGACAACGGCCACTGCCACCTGCCCGAGGAGCAGCTGATAGCGGACGCGGTGAAGCTGCTCCAGGTGGACACCGGCCTGGTCATCGACTGCCTGGGCGAGCTGGCCGACGATCCCGAGGGGGTGGTCCGGGAGAGCCTGCCGGGCCCGGACGGGGGAGAGCCGGTCACCGCCGTCCACCTGCTGCCCTTCCACCGCGCCGAGGTCTCGCTCGCCCGGCAGCTGCTGCGGCTGCTGCGCGGGCCGGAGGACCGGATGCCGGTCTTCCAGGACGTCGACTGGGACAAGGCGCTGAGCTGGCTGGCCCGGCGGACCGGGGCGGACCTGGCGCCCGAGCAGCGGGACGCGGTACGGCTGGCGCTCACCGAGAAGGTGGCGGTGCTCACCGGCGGGCCGGGGTGCGGCAAGTCCTTCACGGTGCGGTCGGTGGTGGAGCTGGCGCGGGCCAAGAAGGCGAAGGTGGTGCTGGCGGCGCCGACCGGCCGGGCCGCCAAGCGGCTCGCCGAGCTGACCGGCGCCGAGGCGTCCACGGTGCACCGGCTGCTGGAGCTGAAGCCCGGCGGCGACGCCGCGTACGACCGGGAGTGTCCGCTCGACGCCGACCTGGTGGTGGTGGACGAGGCGTCGATGCTCGACCTGCTGCTGGCGAACAAGCTGGTCAAGGCCGTGCCGCCGGGTGCGCACCTGCTGTTCGTGGGCGATGTGGACCAGCTGCCGTCGGTCGGCGCGGGCGAGGTGCTGCGGGACCTGCTGGCCGACGGCAGCCCGGTACCGGCGGTGCGGCTGACCCGCATCTTCCGCCAGGCCCAGCAGTCCGGGGTGGTGGTCAACGCCCACCGCATCAACTCCGGGGTGCCGCCGATCACCCAGGGGATGCCGGACTTCTTCCTCTTCGCCGAGGAGGACACCGAGGAGGCGGGGAAGCTGACGGTGGACGTGGCGGCCCGCCGCATCCCCGCGAAGTTCGGCCTGGACCCCCGCCGGGACATCCAGGTCCTGGCGCCGATGCACCGCGGCCCGGCCGGCGCCGGGGCGCTCAACGGGCTGCTCCAGCAGGCCATCACCCCGGCCCGGCCGGACCTGCCGGAGCGGCGCTTCGGCGGCCGGGTGTTCCGTGTCGGCGACAAGGTGACCCAGATCAGGAACAATTATGAAAAAGGCGCCAATGGTGTCTTCAACGGCACGGTCGGCGTGGTCACCGCCCTGGACAACGACGAGCAGCGGCTGATCGTACGGACCGACGAGGACGAGGAGGTGCCGTACGACTTCGACGAGCTGGACGAGCTGGCGCACGCGTACGCGGTCACCATCCACCGCTCGCAGGGCAGCGAGTATCCGGCGGTGGTGGTGCCGGTGACCACCGGGGCCTGGATGATGCTCCAGCGCAACCTGCTGTACACCGCGGTCACCCGGGCCAAGCGCCTGGTGGTGCTGGTGGGCTCCCGGCGGGCGCTCGGCCAGGCGGTGCGCACCGTCTCCGCGGGCCGCCGGCACACCGCGCTGGACCACCGGATCGGGGCCGGCGCGACCGGCCCGGCGGAATGAGGCGCGGTGGAGCGCGGGTCGGGTGTCGCAAGGGTTTCCGCACAGTGACGGAAGGGGCAGTATGGGCATGACGGCGGCACTCAGTGCCGCTGATCGACCCTTTGGCCGACCCCGAGTGCACGTTCCTCGTCCAAATGGGGGAAGGTAGGGGGAGTCAGGGCACCTCGAAGAAGAGAACCAGACGTCGGTGAGGGATGACGTGAGTGACAACTCTGTAGTACTGCGGTACGGGGACGGCGAATACACCTACCCGGTGGTGGACAGCACTGTCGGCGACAAGGGCTTCGATATCGGCAAGCTCCGCGCCCAGACCGGTCTGGTGACCCTGGACTCGGGATACGGCAACACCGCCGCGTACAAATCCGCGATCACCTACCTGGACGGTGAGGCGGGCATTCTGCGTTACCGGGGTTACCCGATCGAGCAGCTGGCCGAGCGGAGCTCCTTCCTGGAGACGGCGTTCCTGCTGATCAACGGGGAGCTGCCGACCGTCGATGAGCTCGCGCACTTCCGCGAGGAGATCACGACGCACACGCTGCTCCACGAGGACGTCAAGCGTTTCTACGACGGCTTCCCGCGGGACGCGCACCCGATGGCGATGCTCTCCTCCGTGGTGAGTGCCCTGTCGACCTTCTACCAGGACAGCCACAACCCGTTCGACGAGAAGCAGCGCCACCTGTCGACCGTCCGGCTGCTCGCCAAGCTGCCGACGATCGCGGCGTACGCCTACAAGAAGTCGGTCGGCCACCCGTTCGTCTACCCGCGCAACGACCTGGGTTACGTGGAGAACTTCCTCCGCATGACCTTCTCGGTGCCGGCGGCCGAGTACATCCTCGACCCGGTCGTCGTCAGCGCGCTGGACAAGCTGCTGATCCTCCACGCCGACCACGAGCAGAACTGTTCGACCTCCACCGTGCGTCTGGTGGGCTCCTCGCAGGCGAACATGTTCGCCTCCATCTCGGCGGGCATCAGCGCGCTGTGGGGCCCGCTGCACGGTGGCGCCAACCAGAGCGTGCTGGAGATGCTCCAGGGCATCCAGGCCAGCGGCGGCGACGTCGATTCCTTCATCCGCAAGGTGAAGAACAAGGAAGACGGCGTGAAGCTCATGGGCTTCGGGCACCGCGTCTACAAGAACTTCGACCCCCGGGCGAAGATCATCAAGTCGGCGGCGCACGATGTCCTCTCCGCCCTCGGCAAGAGCGACGAGCTGCTGGACATCGCGCTCAAGCTGGAGGAGCACGCGCTCGCCGACGACTACTTCGTCGAGCGCAAGCTCTACCCGAACGTGGACTTCTACACCGGTCTGATCTACCGGGCGATGGGCTTCCCGACCGAGATGTTCACCGTGCTCTTCGCGCTCGGCCGGCTGCCCGGCTGGATCGCCCAGTGGCACGAGATGATCAAGGAGCCGGGTTCCCGCATCGGCCGCCCGCGGCAGATCTACACCGGCGTCGTGGAGCGTGACTTCGTCCCGGTCGAGCAGCGCTGACCCGGACCGCCCCGGACACAGGAGAGCGCCCCGCTTCCGATCCCCCCACGGGTCGGGGCGGGGCGCTCCCTTATCCCGGTGCGGATTCCCCCCACGGGATCCGGCCGGGCGCTTGCCGGTCGCGCGAGCGCGACCTGCCGGGACGCGTACGTACGGGAGGGCCGCTCAAAGCTCCCCGGGTACGTCGCCCCGGCCACGCGTGACCGACACCGTCCCCCAAGACGGATCGATCGCAGGGTTAGACTCCCCATCCCCCGGAATGGTTACGTTCCCAAGAGTGTGATCTGCGTCTCTTGCCATATGGAGGCGTAAGAGGACAAGAGCCCCGATCTGAAGATCGAGGCTCAACTGTATGGGTGGTGTGCGGCTTATGTGGAGTCGGTGAAGTTCTCGGGCTGCCGTGAAGGTTGTGCGCCGTGGGGCAACCGCGGCCGGCAGCCGCGTGCGGCGGACCCGGTCCGGTGGCCGGCCCTGGACGCCGCGGCCGGCGGCCGGATGGCCGGACGGCCGGCCCGTCCGCCGGGCGGGGTGCCGCCGGGTCGGCCGGGCCGGGGTGCCGGTCGGTCAGACGCGGCCGGTCAGTTCGTAACCGGCCTCGTCGACGGCGGCCCGGACGGCCTCGTCGTCGAGCGGCGCGGCGGAGACCACGGTGACCCGGCCGGTCGCCGCGACCGCCGAGACGGAGCTGACGCCGGCGATGGCGGAGATCTCCTCGGACACCGCGCCCTCGCAGTGGCCGCAGGTCATGCCGGTCACCTGGTAGACGGTGGTCACGACGCCCGCCTCCGCGCCGGCCGCCGCGTCGCCGCAGGAGCCGTCGGGGGTGCAGCAGGAACCGGTCTTCGCCTCGGTGGTCATGGCTTCTCCTGGATGATGAGGGTGATGCGCTGCCTGGGCCGGGTTGCGCCGGCGGCGTCCCGACTCTCCCTACTGTATACCCCTTGGGGGTATCGCGCATCCTTCTGGTGGTGACCGCGCGGGACGGTCACCGGGCCGCCGCGGTGTACGGGTCCCCCACCCGCCCCGCGCCGCGCCCACTTCTCCGGTACCGGGCCGCGCCCTTCCCTGCCGGGCTCCGCCGGGCCGGCCGCCGGGTGCGCCCGGGGTGACCGGGGCCGTCCCGCCGGCCGCCGGCCCGCGGCCGTCAGTCGCGGCGCGGCCGGTTCCCGGGCCGCCGGGCCACCCACTCCCTGATGGTGTCCGCGTACCAGTACGGTTTGCCGCTCTGCACCAGGTCCGGGGGTGGCAGATGCCCGTGCTTGCGGTAGGACCGCACGGTGTCCGTCTGGACGCCGATGTGCGCGGCGATCTCCTTGTACGACCAAAGCCTCCGGTCGGTCATCTCCTGCCTTCCTCAAAGCGCCGCGCCCCTCTTCGGGGGCGAGCGGGCGCGACGCGACCGCTGGGGGTGATCACAGCCTGTGCCGGGCGAACGGCGGTCCGTGTCCGGTGGAGGTGGGCTGTCGAACGCCTGTGACGTAAATCCCGCAGGAATGTGACGTTGGTGATGAAGGAGTGATGTACGGGGTGGGAGCGGGCGGGGTGTGGGTGGACCGGCGGCGTGGGTGGAGACGCGGTGGAGGCCGGCGGGAGGGCCGTACGGCGGCCCCTCCGGGTCCCACCGGACCCCGTCCCGTCGCCGGATGTGGTGGGTGTGACGGGTGGGGGGCCGGCACCCGGGCCGCTGTGGCCCCGACCCCGGCGGCCCCGGTGCCGGGCCCGGTGCGCGCCGGGCGGCCGGTCCCGGTGGCGGTGCGTCCCGGCGCCCCGTGGTGCCGGTGGCCGGTGGGTCCCGGCGTGGCGTCCGTGGCCGGTGGGTCCTGGCGGTTCGGTCGGTGGCGGCGGTCCGGCCGGGCCGGGGTGGTTGGTCAGTCCTGGTAGAGGGCGGGGCGGGCGGCCAGTTCCACGGCGACCCGCTCGCCGGTCGCCTGGGCCCGCACCCCCGCCTCGCAGACGGCCGCGGCGGCGTACCCGTCCCAGGCGCTGGGGCCGGTCACGGTGCCGCGCCGGCAGGCGTCCACCCAGGCCTGTACCTGCCGGTCGAAGGCCGTGGCGAAGCGGACGGTGAAGTCCGGGGCGATCTCCCCGCCCCACCGGCCGTCCCGGTTGACCAGCATCCCGTGGGCGTCGCCGACGCGCGCGGTGCCCCGCTCGCAGACGGCCTCCGCCTGCACCTGGTAGCCGAAGCGGCAGCGGGCGAAGATCTCCACGTCCACCAGGACGCCGCCCTCGGTCTCGAAGATCACCAGCTGGGGGTCGCCGATGCCCGGCGGGGCGTCCCGCCCCGGGCGCGGGCGCAGCACCGTCACCGCGCTGATCTCCTGCTCCAGCAGCCAGCGGGTCTGGTCCATCTCGTGCACCACCGAGTCGTTGATCAGCATCGGCTCGGTGAAGAACGACGGCACCGAGGCGTTGCGGTGCCGGCAGTGCAGCAGCAGCGGACGGCCCAGCTCACCACCGTCCAGCAGCGCCTTCAGCCGGGTGAACTCCGGGTCCCAGCGGCGCATGAAACCCACCTGCACCCGCCGGTGGCCCAGCCGCTGCTCGGCCTCCAGGACGCGCAGCGCGGACGCCGCGTCCGGAGTGAGCGGCTTCTCGCAGAGCACCGGCAGGTCGTGCCGGAACGCCTCCAGCAGCGCCGCCTCGTGTGCCGAGCCGGGGCTGGCCACCAGCACCGCGTCCACCTCGGGGGCGGCCAGCGCGGCGGCCGGGTCGGTGTACGCCGCGCAGCCCTCGACCGGCCCGGCCACCGCCCGGGCCCGCTCGGCATCGACGTCCACCACCGCCGCCACCCGTGCGCCGCTGATCACCCGGTCGATGCGGCGGACGTGGTCGGCGCCCATCCGGCCGGTGCCCACGACCGCGACACCGAGCGTGCCGTGCTGCGCCATCTCTCGCCTCCTGGTGTGCGGTCTCGTCCACCCGCGGCCGGTGCCGCCGCCGGGCCGCCGGCTCAGGCGCCGCAGCCCCGCAGGAACCGGCGGGTGCGCCGGGCGATGGGCAGCGGCCGGTCCGGCGGGCAGGGGTACATGTCCTGTTCCACGATGGCGAACAGGTCCACGTCCAGCTCCCGCGCCGCCGACAGCACCGGCTCCAGCGCCGGGACGCCGCCGGGCGGCTCGCACATGACACCACGTCGCACCGCCGGTCCGAACGGCAGCCCCTCCCGGACGACGGCGGCCAGCACCTCCGGGTCCACCTGCTTGAGGTGGAGGTAGCCGAGGCGCTCGCCGTAGGTCTGGATGAGCCGGACGCTGTCGCCGCCGCAGTACGCGTAGTGGCCGGTGTCCAGGCAGAGGGCGACCAGGTCCGGGTCGGTCGCGTCGAGGAAGCGGGTGACGTTCTCCTCGGTGTCGATGTGGGTGTCGGCGTGCGGGTGGACGACGATCCGGAGCCCGAACTCGTCCCGCACCTCGCGCCCCAGCCGCTCCATGCCGGTGGCCAGGTCGCGCCACTGGGCGGCCGTCAGCTCCGGGGACTCGATCGGCTCGGCCGTGCGGTCGTCCCGCCAGAAGGACGGGATCACCACCAGGTGCCGGGCGCCCATCGCGCGGGTGAGCGCGGCGACCTTCCCGACCTGCCGCCAGGTGTCCTCCCACACCGCCGGGCCGCGGTGCAGCGCGGTGAAGACGGTGCCGGCCGAGACGGCCAGCCCCCGCCGGGCGGTCTCGTCGGCCAGCCGGGCCGGGTCGGTCGGCAGATACCCGTACGGGCCCAGCTCGATCCACTCGTACCCGGCCTCGGACACCTCGTCGAGGAAGCGTTGCCAGGGCACCTGGCAGGGATCGTCGGGGAACCACACGCCCCAGGAGTCGGGGGCGGAACCGATCCGGATGCGGTGGGCGGCGGCTGCGGGGGAGGGGGCGGCAGTCATGGGCGCGGGGCTCCTCTCGCCGGTCTTACGGCAGCTTCACCGCCCGCACCGGCGGCCGTCAAGAGCAGGTCAGGACATACGGACGTTACGTCAGGTGGCGCGCGTACGGGCACGGATGTGCGGCGCCCGGGTGACCGACCGGACCGCGCATCGTGCCCCGGCGGCGTGACGCCCCGGCATGAGGACACGGGCCGGCGGGCGTGCGGCACGCGAACATCGGGGGCGGGACGGTCGCCGGCGGCGTGAGGGCGTGCGGGGACGCGTGAGGGCGCGTGAGGGTGCATGGGGTTGTGCGGCCGGTGGGGGCGGAGCGCCGCCGGGGTGTGCGGCAGGGCTCCCGGCCCCGGCAGTACACCCGGACGCCCCTCAGGGCCTGGGCACCCGTCAGGCCGGGGCCCCGTGACCCCGTCAGGGCACCCCGACCCGCATCGGGGCACCCCGATCCGCATCAGGGTCGTGGCACCCGGATCCCGGCAGGGGTTCGGGGCGGCCGTGTCCCCACGTCAGCATGTCCGGACAAACCTTGACAGCGGGTCATCGCCGCGTCTAGATCTGGGATGCCGTGCCGGTGGCGCGCCCGGGCGGGTGGCGGACGGGTGCCGGGCCGGTGCGCCGGGCAGGACTCGCAGGGTGGTGGTCCTCGATGAAGGGGCGCGAATGAGCGAGCCGTACGACCTGATCACGATGGGCCGCATCGGCGTGGACATCTACCCCCTCCAAGCCGGTGTGCCGCTGGCCCGGGTGGAGACGTTCGGCAAGTTCCTCGGCGGTTCGGCGACCAACGTGGCGGTGGCCGCCGCCCGGCTCGGCCGGCGTACCGCCGTCATCACCCGCACCGGCGCGGACCCGTTCGGCGACTACCTCCACCAGGCGCTGCGCGAGTTCGGGGTGGACGACCGCTGGGTCGGCCCGGTCCCCGGCCTGCCCACCCCGGTCACCTTCTGCGAGATCTTCCCGCCGGACGACTTCCCGCTCTACTTCTACCGGCAGCCCAAGGCCCCCGACCTGGAGATCCGCCCGGAGGAGCTGGACCTGGCGGCCATCGCTGCCGCCCGGATCTTCTGGATGACCGGCACCGGGCTGTGCGAGGAGCCGAGCCGGGCCGCCACGCTGCGCGCGCTCCGGGCCCGCGACCCGGCCGCCGGTCCGGCGGACCACGGTGACGCCGCCGAGGACACCGCCGTCACCGCGGCCGGGGCCGGCGGCGAGGGCGTGCGGCACACCGTCTTCGACCTCGACTGGCGGCCGATGTTCTGGCGGGACCCGGACCAGGCGCGGCCGTACTACGCGCAGGCCCTGCGGCACGCCACGGTCGCCGTCGGCAACCTCGACGAGTGCGAGATCGCCACCGGGGTCCGCGACCCGCTGGCCTGCGCCCGGGCCCTGCTGGACGCGGGCGTGCGGCTGGCCGTGGTCAAGCGGGGGCCCGAGGGGGTGCTCGCCGCCCACCGCGACGGCACCACCGTGGAGGTGCCCCCGGTCCCGGTGGAGGTGGTCAACGGCCTGGGCGCGGGCGACGCCTTCGGCGGCGCGCTCTGCCACGGGCTGCTCGCCGGCTGGGAGCTGGAACGGACTGTGCGGTACGCGAACGCGGCGGGCGCCATCGTCGCCGGCCGCCTCGCCTGTTCCTCCGCCATGCCGAACGGGGCCGAGGTGGCGGAGGTGCTCGGTGACGGGTGACCGGAGCGGCGGCCGCCGCATCCGCCGGGTCCCGCCGGCCGTCCCGCCGCCCGTCGGGCCGCGCCGTCCCCGTCGCGCCCGCCCGGACCTCTGCCCCGCCGGCACGGAGCTCTCTCCCGCCCGCACGGGCCCCGGGCGCGTCGCCGGGTACCCCCTGCGCCGGACCGGCCACGGGCCGGGCGACCGGCCGGGGAGGGGTGACCGGCCGGGGAGGGGTGACCGGCCGTGGAGGGGTGACCGGCCGGGCGCCGGGGGCGGGGTACGGGCCGGGTGTGGGACGGAGGGCGGTGACCGGGCAGGGGACGGTGAACGGGTGCGGGCCGGAGACCGGGCAGGGGACGGTGAACGGGTGCGGGCCGGGGACCGGGTGCGGGCCGTGCCGTCCGGCCGGGCCGGCGGCGGGCAGCCGGAGGCGGACACCGCCGGTGGGCCGCGCCGGGCGGCTGACCGGCACCGGGCCGGGAAGACTCACCCCGTGACCACCGGAGACAGCACCCCCCGCCCCGCCCCCGCGCCCCGGGCCACCACCCCGGCCCCCCGCACCCTGCCACCCCCGCCGGCCCGGCAGCCGGTGGCCGGCACCCCACCGGTCCGGCGGCCACGGAACGGCCGTCCGCCGGGGGCGCCGGCCGGGAGCCGGCGCCCCGCCGGGGAGTTCCACCTGCCGGCCGGGCGGGCGGCGCGCGGGCCGTACGACCTGGACATCGACCCGGAGCGGGCCGGCTGGGGCCACTCCTCGCTCCGCGTGCTGACGCTGCCGCCCGGCGGTTCGCACGACCTCGCCACCGGCGACAGCGAGTGGATCGTGCTGCCGCTGAGCGGCGGCTGCACGGTGCGGACCGGAGAGCACCACTTCCGCCTGCACGGGCGCCCCGACGTGTTCAGCGCCGTCAGCGACTTCGCGTACCTGCCGCGCGACGGCCGGGCCCGGATCACCAGCGACACCGGCGGCCGGTTCGCCCTCGCCGGGGCCCGCTGCACCCGCGTGCTCCCGGCCCGCTACGGGCCCGCCTCCGGCGTCCCGGTGGAGCTGCGCGGGGCCGGCCACTGTTCCCGCCAGGTGAACAACTTCGCCGCCGCGGACACCTTCGCGTGCGACCGGCTGATCGCGGTGGAGGTGCTCACCCCCGGCGGCAACTGGTCCTCGTACCCGCCGCACAAGCACGACGAGCACCGCCCGGGCGCGGAGTCCGAGCTGGAGGAGATCTACTACTTCGAGGTGGCCGCCGCCCACGGCCACCCGGGCCTGGCCTACCAGCGGGTCACCCCGTCCGGCCACGGCCGGGGCACCGACGTCCTCGCCGAGGTGCGCACCGGCGACACCGTGCTCATCCCGGACGGCTGGCACGGCCCGTCGATCGCCGCCCCCGGCCACGACCTGTACTACCTCAACGTGATGGCCGGGCCGGGCCCGGAGCGCCGGTGGCTGATCCGCGACCACCCCGACCACGCCTGGGTCCGCGACGACTGGCGGCACCAGGAGGTGGACGCCCGGCTCCCGCTGTACACCGCACCCCCCGGCACCCGGCGCGTCCGAAGCACCCCCCACGCCCCCGGGCCCCGGCCCGACCGCGCCCCTCGGCACCCGGCCCGACCGCCGGACCGACCGCACCCCAGCACCCCCGGAGACCCGCGATGACCCACCGCACCCCCGGACCCCGCCCCCCGCCACGCCCACCCCCGCGTCCGCCGCCCCGCCCGCGTCCACCACCCCCGCGTCCGCCTCCGCCCCCCGGGAACACCCCTGACCGGAGCACCTGGGCCCCCTGACCGGAGCACCCGGACCCGCCACCGCCACCCCCTGGCCCCGCCTCGGGGACACCCCCGCCCGCCGGGGCCGGCCGCCGGGTCCCGGCGGCTGACCGTCGCCCAGGCGCTGGTGGAGTTCCTCGGCCGCCAGTACACCGAACGCGACGGCCGCCGGCAGCGGCTGATCACCGCCTGCTGGGGCATCTTCGGCCACGGCAACGTCGCCGGGCTCGGCCAGGCCCTGCTGGAGTCCGGCCCGGACACCCTGCCGTTCCTCCAGGGCCGCAACGAACAGGCCATGGTGCACGCCGCCGTCGGCTACGCCCGGCAGTGCGACCGGCTCTCCGCCCAGGCCGTCACCACCTCCATCGGGCCCGGCGCCACCAACCTCACCACCGGCGCCGCGCTCGCCACCGTCAACCACCTGCCGGTGCTGCTGCTGCCCGGGGACACCTTCGCCACCCGGCCCGCCGACCCGGTGCTCCAGCAGCTGGAGGCCGGGTACGCCGGCGACGTCTCGGTCAACGACTGCCTGCGCCCGGTCTCCCGCTACTTCGACCGGATCACCCGGCCGGAGGCGCTGATCCCCGCCGCCCTCCAGGCGATGCGGGTGCTCACCGACCCCGCCGCCACCGGCGCGGTGACCCTCGCGCTGCCGCAGGACGTGCAGGCCGAGGCGTTCGACTGGCCGGACGCGTTCTTCGCCGACCGGGTGTGGCGGGTGGCCCGGCCCGCGCCGGACCCGGCGGTGCTCGCGGACGCCGCCCGGGCGGTGCGCGCCGCCCGCCGCCCGCTCATCGTGGCCGGCGGCGGGGTGCACCACAGCGGCGCCGAGGACGCCCTGCGGTCGCTCGCCGACGCCACCGGCATCCCGGTCGCCACCACCCAGGCGGGCAAGGGCTCGCTCCGCCACGACCACCCCTGCGAGGTCGGCGGCATCGGCCACACCGGCACCGCGGTCGCCGACGACCTGGCCCGCACCGCCGACCTGGTGCTCGGGGTGGGCACCCGGTACACCGACTTCACCACCGCCTCCGGCACCCTCTTCGCCGACCCCGGGGTCCGCTTCGTCAACCTCAACATCACCGGCTTCGACGCCCACAAGCTGGGCGCGCTGGCCGTCGTGGCGGACGCCCGCGCGGGGCTGACCGCGCTCACCGAGGCGCTCGCCGGGTACCGGGTGGACGACGCCCACCGGGCCCGGTACACCGCCGGCAAGGAGCGCTGGGAGCGCCTGGTGGACGCCGCCTACGCCGCCGGCGACCCGGCCGCCCGGCCCAGCCAGACGCAGGTGCTCGGCGCCCTCGACGCGCTGGTCGGCGACGAGGACGTCATCGTCAACGCCGCCGGGTCGCTCCCCGGCGACCTGCACAAGCTGTGGCGCGCCCGCTCCCGGCGCCAGTACCACCTGGAGTACGGCTACTCCTGCATGGGCTACGAGATCCCGGCCGCCATCGGGGTGAAACTCGCCGCGCCGGACCGGCCGGTGTGGGCGCTGGTCGGCGACGGCACGTATCTGATGATGCCCACCGAGATCGTCACCGCCGTCCAGGAGGGCATCGGCATCACCGTCGTCATCCTGCAGAACCACGGGTACGCCTCCATCGGCGGACTGTCCGCGCAGGTCGGCGCCGAGCGGTTCGGCACCGCCTACCGGTACCGGGACGCCGGCGGCCACTACACCGGCGACCCGCTGCCGGTGGACCTGGCGGCCAACGCCGCCTCGCTCGGCATGGAGGTGCACCGGGTCACCACCGTCCGCGAACTGCCCGCCGCGCTCGCCGCCGCCCGCGCCGCCCGGCACCCCACATGTGTCCATGTGGAGGTCGAAACGGCCGACACAGTGCCGGGCGCGCCCGCCGCTCAGGCGTGGTGGGATGTGCCCGTCGCGCAGACGGCGACCCGGCCGGCCGCCGTCGCGGCACGCGAGGAGTACGACCGGCGGGCCGCCGCCCGCCGCCGCCACCTGTGACCGCCGCGCGACCCGCCCGTACCCCCGTCCCGCCCACCGCGAGAAAGGTCCGCCCCATGAAGACCATCGACCACTGGATCGGCGGCACGGCCGTCGAGGGCGCCTCCGGCGCGTACGGGCCGGTCTACAACCCCGCCACCGGCGCCCAGGACACCCGGGTCGCGCTCGCCTCCACCGCCGAGGTGGACGTCGCCGTCGCCGCCGCCAAGGAGGCGTACCGCGAGTGGCGGCACGTCTCCCTGTCCCGGCGCACCGCGATCCTGTACCGCTACCGGGAGCTGCTGGACGCGCACCGCGACGAGATCGCCGCGCTGATCACCGCCGAGCACGGCAAGGTCCACTCCGACGCGCTCGGCGAGGTCGCCCGGGGCCTGGAGATCGTGGAGCTGGCCTGCGCCATCAGCCACAAGCTCAAGGGCGAGCTGTCCACCGAGGTCTCCTCCGGTGTGGACGTCGCCTCGATCCGCCAGCCGCTGGGTGTGGTGGCCGGCATCACCCCGTTCAACTTCCCGGCCATGGTGCCGCTGTGGATGTTCCCGGTCGCCATCGCCTGCGGGAACACCTTCGTGCTCAAGCCCAGCGAGAAGGACCCCTCGGCCGCGATCCGGCTGGCCGAACTGGCCGCCGAGGCCGGGCTGCCGGCCGGTGTGCTCAACGTCGTCAACGGGGACAAGGTCGCCGTGGACCGGCTGCTGGAGCACCCGGACGTCGCCGCGGTCAGCTTCGTCGGCTCCACCCCCATCGCCCGGTACATCCAGAGCCGGGCGATCGAGCACGGCAAGCGGGTCCAGGCGCTCGGCGGCGCCAAGAACCACATGCTGGTGCTGCCCGACGCCGACCTGGACGTGGCCGCCGACAACGCCATCAACGCCGCCTACGGGTCGGCCGGCGAGCGCTGCATGGCGGTGTCCGTGGTGGTCGCGGTCGGCGACATCGGCGACGACCTGGTGAAGAAGATCGCCGACCGGGCGACCGCGCTGCGCATCGGCCCGGGCACCGACCCGGCCTCCGAGATGGGCCCGCTGATCACCCGGGAGCACCGCGACAAGGTCGCCTCGTACGTGCACAGTGCCCGGGAGCAGGGCGCCGAGGTGGTCGTGGACGGCACCGGCCTCACCGTCGAGGGGTACCCGGAGGGCTTCTTCATCGGCGTCTCGCTGCTGGACAAGGTGCCGGTGAGCGCCGACGCCTACCGCGACGAGATCTTCGGCCCGGTGCTGTGCGTGGTGCGCGCCGAGACCTACGACGAGGCCATCGAGCTGATCAACTCCTCCCGCTGGGGCAACGGCACCGCGATCTTCACCCGTGACGGCGGCGCCGCCCGCCGCTTCCAGCTGGAGGTCGAGGCCGGCATGGTCGGCGTCAACGTGCCGATCCCGGTGCCGGTGGGCTACCACTCCTTCGGCGGCTGGAAGGACTCGCTCTTCGGCGACCACCACATCTACGGCAACGACGGGGTGCACTTCTACACCCGCGGCAAGGTGGTCACCACCCGCTGGCCCGACCCCAGCGACGGCGGCATCAACCTCGGGTTCCCCCGCAACCACTGACGGACCGGACGGGGGTCCGGCACCCGCCGGACCCCCGTCCGGGAACGGCGCCCCGGCGCCCGTCCGGGAACGGCGCCCCGGCGCCCGTCCGGGAACGGCGCCCCGGCGCCCGTCCGGGAACGGCGCCCCGGCGCCGGTGGACGCGGGAGCAGCCGGAGACGGACGCGGCGGAAGGACGCCCGTCGGAGACCCACGGAGCCCCGCGGAGGCCCGCGGAGGCCCGCGGAGACAAAGGTGCCGTCCCCGCCCGCCCGGTCAGCGACGATCCCCTTCGCCGCGATGCGCGTGCGGGGCATCGCGGCCGTCGCGACCGGGTGCGGGCGAGAACGGCCCGCCGGGGCGCGCATGGCGGCCGATGAGGCGATCGGCACACGCCCCGGCCACCGGGGGGCGGCTGTCCGGCGCGACTCCCCGGTGGTGCGGAACCGGTCCCGAGGGCGCCCGCGCCCGGATGGGCGGGGCACCCGCGGGACCGGGGTCAGCCTCGGGTACGGCCCGGCGCGCCGCCGCGCAGCGAGGCGCGCAGGTACTCGCGGTTCATGGTGGAGATGGACTGCAGCGGGATGCCCTTGGGGCAGGCGACCGCGCACTCACCGGTGTTGGTGCAGCCGCCGAACCCCTCGGCGTCCATCGTGCCCACCATGTCCAGCACCCGCGACTCCCGCTCCGGGGCGCCCTGCGGCAGGACGTTGAGGTGGACCACCTTGGCGGAGGTGAACAGCATCGCCGAGCCGTTGGGGCAGGCCGCCACGCACGCCCCGCAGCCGATGCACTCGGCGTGCTCGAAGGCGGTGTCGGCGACCGGCTTGGGCACCGGCGTGGCGTGCGCCTCCGGGGCCGAGCCGGTCGGGGCGGAGATGTAGCCGCCGGAGGCGATGATCCGGTCGAACGCCGACCGGTCCACCACCAGGTCCTTCACGACCGGGAAGGCCGCCGCCCGCCACGGCTCGACGTCGATGGTGTCGCCGTCGGAGAAATGCCGCATGTGCAGCTGGCAGGTGGTGGTGCGCTCCGGGCCGTGCGCCTGCCCGTTGATCACCATGCCGCAGGCGCCGCAGATGCCCTCCCGGCAGTCGTGGTCGAAGGCGACCGGCTCGTCACCGGCGAGGATCAGCTCCTCGTTGAGGTGGTCGAGCATCTCCAGGAACGACATGTCCGGGCTGATGCCGTCGACCTGGTAGACGGTCATGGCGCCCGGCTCCTCAGGACCGCGCTGGCGCCAGATCCGCAGGGTGAGCCTCATGCGTAACTCCGCTGGGTGGGGTGGACGTACTCGAAGACCAGCTGCTCCCGGTGGAGCACGGGGGCGTTCCCGGCGCCGGTGAACTCCCAGGCGGCGGCGTAGGAGAACTCGTCGTCCTTGCGGGCCGCCTCGCCGTCGGGGGTCTGGCTCTCCTCCCGGAAGTGACCGCCGCACGACTCGGAGCGGTGCAGCGCGTCCAGGCACATCAGCTCGGCCAGCTCCAGGTAGTCGACGATGCGGTTGGCCTTCTCCAGGGACTGGTTCAGCTCCTGGCCGGAGCCGGGCACCTTGATGCGCCGCCAGAACTCCTCGCGCAGCTCCGGGATCCGGCCCAGCGCCTTGCGCAGCCCGCTCTCGGAGCGGGACATCCCGCACTCGTCCCACAGCAGCTCGCCCAGCTCCCGGTGGAAGGAGTCGGGGGTGCGGTCGCCGTCGTTGGCGAGCAGCCGCCGCAGCCGGTCGGTGACCTCGGCGACCGCCGAGACCGCCGCCGGGTGGGCCGGGTCCACCTCGTCGTGCGGGTGCCGGGCCAGGTAGTCGTTGATGGTGGACGGCAGGACGAAGTACCCGTCGGCCAGCCCCTGCATCAGCGCGGAGGCGCCGAGCCGGTTGGCGCCGTGGTCGGAGAAGTTCGCCTCGCCGATCGCGAAGAGCCCGGGCACGGTGGTCTGGAGGTCGTAGTCCACCCACAGCCCGCCCATCGTGTAGTGGATGGCCGGGTAGATCCGCATCGGCACCCGGTACGGGTCCTCGGCGGTGATCCGCTGGTACATCTCGAAGAGGTTGCCGTACTTCTCCTCCACCGCCTTGCGGCCCATCCGCCGGATGGCGTCGGCGAAGTCCAGGTAGACGCCCTGGCCGCCGGGGCCCACGCCGCGCCCCTCGTCGCAGACGTTCTTCGCCGCCCGGGAGGCGATGTCGCGCGGGACCAGGTTGCCGAAGGACGGGTAGATCCGCTCCAGGTAGTAGTCCCGCTCGTCCTCGGGGATCTCGGCCGGCGGGCGGGTGTCGCCCTTGGCCTTGGGCACCCAGATGCGGCCGTCGTTGCGGAGCGACTCGCTCATCAGCGTCAGCTTCGACTGGTGGTCGCCGGAGCGCGGGATGCAGGTGGGGTGGATCTGGGTGAAGCAGGGGTTGGCGAAGTACGCGCCGCGCCGGTGGGCCCGCCAGATCGCGGTGGCGTTGGAGTTCTTGGCGTTGGTGGAGAGGTAGAAGACGTTGCCGTAGCCGCCGGAGGCGAGCACCACCGCGTCCGCGAAGTGGGTGGAGACCTCGCCGGTGATCAGGTCCCGGGCGACGATGCCGCGGGCCCGTCCGTCGATGACGATCAGGTCCAGCATCTCGGTGCGCGCGTGCATCTCCACGTTCCCGGCGGCGATCTGCCGGGAGAGCGCCTGGTAGGCGCCGAGCAGCAGCTGCTGACCGGTCTGGCCGCGGGCGTAGAAGGTCCGGGAGACCTGCACGCCGCCGAAGGAGCGGGTGTCGAGCAGGCCGCCGTACTCGCGGGCGAACGGCACGCCCTGTGCCACGCACTGGTCGATGATCTCCACCGACACCTGCGCCAGCCGGTGCACGTTGGACTCCCGGGCGCGGAAGTCGCCGCCCTTGACCGTGTCGTAGAACAGCCGGCGGATCGAGTCGCCGTCGTTGCGGTAGTTCTTGGCGGCGTTGATGCCGCCCTGGGCGGCGATCGAGTGCGCCCGGCGCGGGGAGTCCTGGTAGCAGAACTGGACCACGCGGTAGCCCTGTTCGGCCAGCGTCGCGCCGGCCGCGCCGCCGGCCAGGCCGGTGCCCACCACGATCACGGTGTACTTGCGGCGGTTGGCGGGGTTGACCAGCTTCGCCTCGAAGCGGCGGCGGTCCCACCGCTCCTCCACCGGGCCGTCCGGGGCCTTGGTGTCGGTGAGCGGAGTCCCGGTGGTGTAGTCGGTGTAGGTGCTCATGTTCAGTTCACGACTCCGGTCATCACGCCGACGGGGATGGAGATGAACCCGCAGGTCATCAGGGCCGCCAGACCGTTGGCGACGAGCTTGAGGGCCCGCTCGCGGCGGGGGTGCCCGGCGCCCAGGGTCTGGGCGGCGCTCCAGAACCCGTGCCGGACGTGGAACCCGAGGGCGACCATGGCGGTGATGTAGATGGTGTTGCCGTACCAGGTGGAGAAGGTGGCGACCACGTTCTCGTACGGGTGGCCGTGCTGGGCGTTCTCGTTCACCGTCAGCGTGGTCAGGTCCAGGATGTGCCAGACGATGAACAGGCCGAGGATCACCCCGCCCCAGCGCATGGTGCGGGTGGCGTAGCTGGCGCGCTGCCGCTGGTGGACGTACTTGCTCGGGCGGGCGGCCAGGTCGCGGCGGCTGAGCTGGTACGCGGCCACGGCGTGCAGCACCACCGCGGCGACCAGCACCACCCGGGCCAGCCACAGGAACCACTCGCGGTGCAGGAACGGCTCACCGACGTGGCGCAGCCACCGCCCGTACTCGTTGAACTCCTCCGGGCCGAAGAAGATCTTCAGGTTGCCGAGCAGATGGGCGCAGAGGTAGGCGAGCATGATCAGGCCGGTGACGGCCATCACCGCCTTCTTGCCCACGGTGGACCGCCATACGGAGCGGGGGAGTGACGGCTTTCGGTCCGTCCGGGTCGCCAGTGCCATGAACACGACGATAGGGACGCCGCCAGCGATGCGTCCAAGACATGATGCGGCTCGTTTCGATAGGCCCTGCCTATCGAACCTATGATGGGGGCGTGCAACTGCATCAGCTGCGCTACTTCGCGGCCGTGGCGGACACCCGCCACTTCACCCGCGCCGCGGAACGGCTGCACATCGCGCAGCCGTCGCTCTCCCAGCAGATCCGCGCCCTCGAACGCGAGCTGGGCGCCGAGCTGTTCCACCGGGCGCGCGGCAACATCACCCTCACCGACGCCGGGCAGGCGCTGCTGCCGCTGGCCCGGCAGATCCTCGCCGACACCGAGACCGCGCACCGGGAGGTGCAGGAGGTCGTCCAGCTCCGCCGGGGCCGGGTCCGTCTCGGGGCGCCGCCGAGCCTGTGCGCCAGCCTCGTCCCCGATGTGCTGCGCGCCTTCCACCGCAGCTACCCGGGGGTCGAGCTGTTCGTGGACGAGGGCGGCTCCAAGGACCTGGTGCGCACCCTGGCGGCGGGCGGGCTCGACCTCGCGCTGATCATCACGCCGCTGGCCGGCGGCGCCCCGGCACTGGCCACCACCGAGCTGCTGGGCGAGGACCTGGTGGTGGTCTCCGCGCCCAACGGCCCGGACCCGCTGGGCGGGGACCGGGGCGGGCGGATCAGGGTCACCGACCTGGCCGGGCGGCCCATGGTGATGTTCCGGCGCGGCTACGACCTGCGGGAATTCACCATCGCCGCGTGCCACGCGGCCGGCTTCGAGCCCACCTTCACCGTGCAGGGCGGCGAGATGGACGCCGTGCTCGGCTTCGTCCGGGCGGGGCTGGGGCTGGCCGTGGTACCGGGCATGGTGGCGGCCCGCTCCGGGCTGCGGGTCACCCCGTTCGAGCCCGACCAGGGGATGCGGCGCACCATCGCGATCGCCCGCCGCAAGGACGTCGCCCCCACCCGGGCCGCCCGGGAACTGCGCCGGGTGCTCCTCGGCCACCTCGGCGCGTCGGGAACCCGGGACGGCCCGGGGAGCGGCAGAGGGGGCGCCGGCCCGGGGTCGTAGGGGCGTTCCCGGTGGGGCCGGTGAGGAGTGTGCGGGCGGGCCGGCCGGGGGGTGTCCCGATGCCGGGCCCGGGGCGTTCGGGGGCTACGGACCGGTGTGCGCGGGTGCCGGGCCCGGGGGTGACCTCCGGGCCCGGGGTGCGCCGACGCCGGGGCTGCCGGGTGGCCGGGGCCGTCGGCGGGCCCGGCACCCTGGCCGCGGGGCCCCTGGCGAGGGGCGGGGCCGGCCCCGGAGGAGGAGGCGGGTCAGCCCCAGAAGAGGCGGGCCAGGCCCACTCCGGCGAAGGCCGCGCCCACCCCGGCGGCCAGGCTGGCCAGCACGTTCGCGGCGGCCGGCAGCCGGGCGCCGCCCTCGGCCAGCCGGAGCGTTTCGTAGGAGAACGTGGAGTACGTGGTCAGTGCGCCGCACAACCCGGTGCCCAGCGCCACCTGCACCCGGGAGGGGACGGCCGCGGCGGCCACCGCGCCCGTCACCAGGCCGAGCACCAGGCAGCCGGTGACATTGACGGTGAAGGTGCCCCAGGGGAAGGCCGAGTCGTGGCGGCGCTGCACCGCGCGGTCGACCAGGTACCGCAGCACCGCGCCGCCCATCCCGCACACCACGACCAGCAGCCAGGTCACGACGGACCGCCCGGGGCGCGGCCGGGGCGGTCGTCCGGCTCCGGGCCGTCGCCGG
Organism: Streptomyces pactum; assembly: GCF_016031615.1. GTDB lineage: Bacteria > Actinomycetota > Actinomycetes > Streptomycetales > Streptomycetaceae > Streptomyces > Streptomyces pactus. The sequence continues at coordinate 2,402,314 of NZ_JACYXC010000001.1, read as the reverse complement.
CCGGATCCGTGGTCGCGTCCGGGCCCGCGGGAGGGTGCGGCTCCGGGCCGCCGCGGGCCGGGTCGGCGCCGCCGTGCCGGCCCTCGGCGGGGAACGGCTCCCGGTCCGCGGCCGGGTCCGGCTCCGGGCCGTCCGCCGCGCCGGTGATCACCTCCACCGGTTCCACCGTGATCAGCCCGTCGTTCCCCAGGAGGCCGGTCAGCTCCGGCAGGAAGGCCCGGACGCGCTCCTCGGTGTCGATGACGACCACCGCCACCGGCAGCTCCTCGCTCAGCGACAGCAACCGGGTGGTGTGGATGCGCGAGGAGGCCCCGAAGCCCTCGACGCCGCGGAAGACGCTCGCCCCGCGGAGCCCCGCCCGGTGGGCGAGGTGCACGATCTCGCTGTAGAGCGGCCGGTGCCGCCGCACGTCGCTCTCCAGGACCAGGACGGTCAGCCGCAGCCCGGCCACGCCGCTCACGGCCGGCCCCCGTCCGCCGTCCGGACCGCCCCGGTGGCGCGCCGGACGGCCACCGCGCGCCGGGTGGCGACCGCCGCCAGCCACACCGCGGTGAGCGCGGTGAGCACGGTGGCCGCGAGGTAGCCCAGCGCGGTCCCGGTCCGTCCGGCCTCGGTGAGCCGCTGGACGTCCACCGCGTGGGTGGAGAAGGTGGTGAACCCGCCGAGCACGCCGGTGCCGAGGAAGGGGCGGACCAGCGGATGGGCGGTCCCGGTCTCCACGATCAGCACCAGCAGCACCCCGATCGCCGCGCAGCCGACGGCGTTGACCGCGAACGTGGTCCACGGGAACGCCTCCGGCGGGGTCGGCCACAGCCGGGACGCACCGTACCGCGCCGCCGTCCCGATGCCGCCGCCGATCGCCACCGCGATCACCACCCGTGCCTGTGTCACTGTCCGTCCGTGCCGTCGTTCCGTCCCTGCCGTCCCGCGCCGCGGCCGACGCGCGGTCCGTGGGCCGTGCACCGGCGCGCGGTCCGTGGGCCGTGCGCCGACGCCCCGCCCGAGGGCCGTGCACCGCCGTCCGTCCGGGGCCGTGCGCCCTCGCCCTCCGGGGGCCGTGCACCGCCGTCCGTCCGGGGCCGTGCGCCCTCGCCCTCCGGGGGCCGTGCACCGCCGTCCGTCCGGGGCCGTGCGCCCTCGCCCTCCGGGGGCCGTCCGGAGACGTCCGGCCCGCCGCCCGACCAGGGGTGTCCTGCGCTCCTCCCGGTCCACCAGGCTACCGCCGTCACCTCCGCGGGGGTGGGGTGAGGCCGTATGGTTGACCCAGCTGTGGCGCAAACTGCCCCACAGTACCGGACTCACAGCGGGGAGCGTGGAGATGGGTAAGGCCGGCACCAGGGAGACCTCCGGGGGCGGGGCCGGGCGCGGCCCGGACCCCCGGGCGGAGCGCAGCCGGGCCGCGGCGCTGGCGGCCGCCAGCGATCTGCTCATCGAGAACGGCTGGGCGGGGGTGACCCATGTTTCCGTGGCCGCCCGCAGCGGGGTGGGCCGCACCACGCTGTACCGGCACTGGCCGGAGTCGGCGATGCTCATCCAGCAACTGCTCGCCGAACTGTTCCAGGTGGAGCCGGTGGTGCGCACCGGGGAGCTGCGGGCGGACCTCGTCGGGGAGCTGCGGGCGTTCCTCGGGATGCTGCACAACCCCAAGGCCGAGCGGGCGCTGCGGGTGATCATCGACCAGGCGCCGCTGGACCCCCGGTACGCCGAGGTGCTGGCCTCGTGCAGCCGGAAGGGGACCGACGGGCTGCGCGGGATCGTGGACGAGGCGAAGGAGCGCGGCGAGCTGCCGCCGGACCTCGACACCGATGTGGCGATCGATCAGCTGCTGGGGCCGCTGGTGTTCCGCCGGCTCCTCTCGGGGGCGGAGTTCCCCGACGACTACGTGCCGGAGCTGGTGGACAGTTTCCTGGAGGCCCGGGTTCCGCGATCTTGATCGGTTCTCCAGCGATCCATCAGTGGGGCACCATGTCCCATACGAATCCTGGGTCCTGTGAAACACCTTGCGCCGCGGCGGGCGGCGGGTGTTTCCGCTCCGCGACGGCCCGGGGGCGCGCGCCCGACGGGCTGTCGACCTGACGTACTTACCCATTCCCGGCGTTCTCGGCGCCGGAAATGTGAGGGGAGTGATGTCGTGACCCAGCTCATCGACCGACGTGTCCACCCGGAACTGCGGCTGCCGCGTGGCGCCCGGCTGCACGGCAGGGAACAGGAGATCGCCGAACTGACCCGGCTGCTGGACGACCCCGGCGTCCGGCTGCTGACCGTCACCGGTCCGGCCGGCGTCGGCAAGAGCGCCCTGGTCCACGCCGTCCTGGCCCGCACCGGCGGCGCGGCGGGCACGGCCGGCCGGGCCCCGGCCGCCGGGACGGTGGTGGCCGACCTCGCCGCCGTCGGCACCCGGACCGCCGCCTGGCACGCGGTGGCCACCGCGCTGGGCGCCGGGGATGCCGGGGCCGGCCACCCGGACACCGCCGGCCACCCGGACACCGCCGCCGCCCTGATCGGCGGCCGGGAACTGCTCCTGGTCCTCGACAACGCCGATCTGGTGGCCCCGGTGCTCGCCGCCGACCTCGCCGTCCTGCTGGACCGCTGCCCCGGTCTGCGGACGCTGCTGACCAGCCGTTCCTCGCTCAACGTCTACGCCGAACAGCTGCTGCCGGTGGCGCCGCTGCCGGTGGCGGCCCGCGGCGGCGACCCGGCCGGCTCGGTCGCCGTCCAGCTCTTCCTGGACCGGGTGGGCGCGCACTACCGCGACGACGTGCGGCACAGCGGTGAACTGCGGAACATCGCCGAGATCTGCGCCGAACTGGACGGGCTGCCGCTCGCCATCGAGGTGACCGCACGCGCGGTCGGCGCGGTGAGCACCGGCGCGCTGCTGGAGGCGCTGCGGCGCGGCGAGTACCCCTGTCCCGGCCGGCCGCTGGACGTGCCCGCCCGGCACCAGTCCGTGCCCGGCGCGCTGGCCTGGGGGGACCGGGCGCTCACCGCCGGGGAGGGGACCCTGCTGCGGCGGCTGTCGGTCTGCGAGACCTCCATCGACCTGCTCACCGTGCAGCGGCTGGGCGACCTCAGCAGGGGGCAGGCGATGTGCCGGCTGGACGCGCTGGTCCGCAGGAGCCTGCTGGTGGGCGCCGGGCGGGTGGCCGGCGAACCGGAGTTCCGCCTGCTCGGCGCGGTACGCCGGTACTACCGCGGGCAGCTCGCCCGGTCGCCGGAGGAGAGGGCCGCGGCGTACGCCCGCCACACCGACCACTACCTGCGGTTCGCCACCGCCGCCGGGCAGGGCCTGCGCGCCCCGGACGAGCGGGCCCGCTGGCTGGCCCTGGTCCCGGCCCGGATGCCCGACGTCCGCGCCGCGGTCCGGCGCCTCCAGCGGGACGGCCGGCACGCCGAGGCGGTGCGCCTGGTCCTCGCCCTGGAGGAGGCCCTGACCGTGCACGGGCTGCTGCCCGAGGCGGCCGGGGTCCTCGCCCGCTCCATCGCCGCCCTGGCGACCGCGGTGCGGCGGGACGGCCCGGCGGGGGACGGCGAGACCGGCCGCACCCCGGGCGCCGGGACCGTGCCGGACGAGGGGGAGCGCGCGGCCCTGGCCGACGCGCTGGGTGCGGCCGGACGCTGGGCGCTGGCCCGCGGCGACCACCGCGGTGCCGAGGCGGCGCTGACCCGCGCCGCCGCACTCCACGACGTACTCGGCCCGGAACACCACGGCGGGCCGCTGGTCGCCGTGGCCCGCGCGGAGCTGGCCCGGCAGGCGGGGGATGCCGGGACGGCTCAGGCGCGGGCACAGCGGGCGGTGGCGGACCTGGACGCGGCACGCGACCCGCGCGGCGCGGCCGGCGCCCGGCGGGTGCTGGCCCGGGTACGGGCCGCCCGCGGCGCGCCGGACGCCGAGGAACCACTGCTGCGCGCACTGGCCGACCTGCGTGCGCTGGGCGAGCCGCACGCGCTCGCCCCGGTCCTGGTCGATCTGGCCCGGGTACGGCTGGACCTGGGCCGCGCCGGGGAGGCGTACGCCGCCGCCCGGGAGGCGATGGAGCTGCTGCTCCTGCACGGCGGCGCCCCGGCCGAGGTGGTCGGCGCGCTGGAGGCCGCGGTCCGCGCGGCACCGGACGGCGGCGACGCCGCCCGGCAGCGGCACCTGTGGCGGGTGTTCACCCTGGCCCGCGCGCTGGAGCTGTCCGAGTGGACGGTGGTCAACCACCTGCGCCAGGTGATGACCAAGCTGGAGTGCCCCTCCCGGGTGCACGTCACCCGCATCGTGCAGCGCCGGGCGGGCTGAACGGCTCCGGCCCCGCGCCGGCCGGGCGGGAGCGACGGTGCCCCGCCCCGCCGGCGTCGGCCGCCCCGGCCGGCTGTCGGCCGTCGCGTCCTGTGCCGGCCGCCACCGTGCGAGGTGGGCGGCGTCGCTCAGGAGAAGTCCAGCACCACCCGCCCCCGCAGGCCGCCGCCTTCCAGCAACCGGTGCGCCCGGGCCGCTTCGGCGGCGGGCAGCACCTCCGCGACGCGCAAGGTCAGAACGCCCTTCTCGGCCTGGCGGCACAGGGCGTCCAGGCCGACGGTGTCGTCGATGCGATCGGCCACCATCGCCGGGTGCACCCGGATGTCCCGCCCGGCCGGCCCCGTCCAGCCCCGGAGTTCGGCCAGGGCGCCACCGTCCCCGATCGCCGGCACGATCTCGGCGGTCTGCATCGATCCGTCCACCGCCCCGGCCACCCCCTCCGGCACCAGCGCACGGATCCGCTCGGCGACGTCGGCCCCGCGCTCCACGACGTGGTCGGCCCCGAAACCGCGGACCAGCTCCACATCCCGCCCGGCGGCGTCGGCGATCACCGTCAGCCCGTCGGCCTTGGCCAACTCGACCGCGTATCCGCCCACGGCCCCGGCGGCACCGGTCACGGCGACCGTTCCGTGCCGGGGCACGGACAGCACGTCCAGGGCGAGGCGCGCGGTCATGGCGTTCATCAGCAGGGTGGACGCCTCCGGGAAGTCGGCCCCTTCCGGGGCCGGCACCACCGACGCGGCGGGCACGACGACCTGTTCCGCGTAGGCACCGCCGTGCGGACCGGTGAACAGCACCATCGCCACCACCCGCTGACCGATGGCGAGTCGGCCGTCGGCCCCGGGCCCGAGTTGGTCGATCACCCCGGCGGCATCCATGCCCGGTACGAACGGAGGCCGCCGGCCGGGCATGCGGACGGCGTGACCACCGGTACGCAGCAGGACATCGGTCGGATTCACGGCGGCCGCATGCACGCGGATGCGGACCTCACCAGGGCCCGCCTGCGGTTCAGGCAGATCCAGCACGCGCAGAACGTCCGGACCGCCGAATTCGTGGACACCGATGGCCTTCATGTCCGTCGCAACCGGCCGCAGGGGCACGGTATTCCACGCGCCACTCGCGCGACCGTCACCTGCCCGGGCGCCCGTTCCCGGCCGCCGTCGGCGGAAAGGCGACACCACCCGTGAAGGGCAACGGTGACGTCGCGGACCGGCCAGCCACCCGGCGACGGGACTGCTGGACTGATCGCGGAACGCACGGCCCTTCACAGGACGGAACACCATGCCGGCCACCGCCACCTCCGCCATCAGCGGCCACCCCCTGCCCAGCCGGCCCCCGCTCGCCGGGTGGCCCGCCGTGTTCTCGGTGATGCTGGGCATCTTCGCGATCGTCACCACCGAGATCCTGCCGATCGGCCTGCTGACGTCCATCGGTTCCGACTTCACCGTCTCGGACGGGATGGCCGGGCTGATGATGACGATGCCCGGCTTCCTGGCGGCGGTCGCCGCGCCGCTGGTCACCACGGCCACGGCCCGCTTCGACCGCCGTCCGGTGCTCTGCGTCCTCATGCTCCTGCTGGCGCTGGCGAACTTCCTCGCCGCGGCGGCGAGCGACTACTGGCTCGTCCTGATCTCCCGGATCATGGTCGGGATCACGATCGGCGGCTTCTGGTCGATCGGTGCGGGGCTGGCCGAACGCCTGGTGGAGCCGGCCTCGGTGGGCAGGGCGACCGCGGTGATCTTCTCCGCCGTCCCGCTGGGGTCCGTCCTCGGCGTGCCGGCCGGCACCCTCCTCGGAGACCTCGCCGGATGGCGAACGGCCTTCACCGTCATGGGAGTCCTGACGGTCGGCGTCCTGGTCATGCTGTTCGTGTTCCTGCCGCCGCTTCCCCCGGCCCGGGCCACCGGGCTGCGGGTGCTCGGCGGCATGCTCCGGGGGGCCGCCACCCGGGTCGCCCTCCTGCTGACGTTCCTGATCGTGCTGGCCCACTTCGGCACCTACACCTATGTGACACCGTTCCTGGAGCAGGTCACCCACGCCGGCGGCGGGCTGATCACGGCGTTCCTCCTGCTCTACGGCGCCGCCGGCATCCTCGGCAACTTTCTGGGCGGCGCCTGGGTGGCCCGGCACCCGCGCGGCGTCCTCGGGCTCGCGGCCGGCCTGATCGCCGCGGCGACCCTGCTGCTCCCGGTACTGGGCCGCTGGGAGGCGGGCGCGGTGGTGCTGCTGGTCGTGTGGGGCATCGCGTACGGCGCCGTGCCGGTCGCGTCGCAGACCTGGTTCGCCAGGAGCGCGCCGCACGCCCCGGAAGCGGCATCGGTCCTGTTCACCGCCTCCTTCCAGGCCACGATCTCCCTCGGCGCGCTCGCCGGAGGCGTCGCCCTGGACCGTACGTCCCCGTCCACGGTCATGCTGCTGGGCGGCTGCACCGCGGTGCTGACGGTCCTGGCGGTGGGGGCGCGGTTCGCCGGGCGTCTCCCGGCTGCGGACGGCGACGAGCGGCCCTGACGGTGCGGGACGCGCCCACAGGCGCTTCACCCCGGAACACACACTCCGGCTCGGTTGAGGTGGGGGCCGCTCAACCCAGGAGGCGGGCGGGAACGACGGCCCGAGCGCGAGCTGTGTCCCAGGCCAGTTGTTTGGAGGCAGAGTGCGAACCCTGCACCCCCACCAGTGGCCACCCCTGAGGGTGCCGAACGGGGTTGAAGCCGTACAGTCCCCACATCATCCGAACCAACCCGCCGGCTCAGGTGACGACCTGCAGTGCGCCTCATACGCGAAGGTTGGCCACCATGCCCCGCCGCTCCTTGGTGCAGAGGTAGCGCCGGGCACGGTGGCGGGATTCGGAGCCGCAGGCTCCCAGACAGGGTCAGCTACTGGCCGTTGCCACGGCAGCGATGACGAGGACTTGCGCAGTGGCCCAGAAGGTGAATGCGTTACCCGCGTCCCTCGGACGCAGGCGTGCGATCACCCTGACCGTGGCGGAATCGGCCCGGACGTCTGTGATCTCTGCCCGCACCTCTTCCTTGCCCAGGGCGTATTCGCCGCGCCTGCCATCGATGCCGTACTCCAGACTGAAGCCTTTCAGGACAGCCTCGACGGTGAAACCGTTCTTGGTGTTGGCGAGAGGAGGGCTGAATGCGATCTCCTTCTCCATGATCATGTCGTTCTGACTGGTGCCGTACTGTTCCGGGAACCGGACCGTGCGTAGCATGAGATGGTTCGCCTGGAATGGCGGACGTTCGGCTTCCTCGACTTCTGGCATGATGGTTTCCTTTGCGGTTGTCGGGGCTGTTCCGGTGCAGACGTGCTAGGTCGCTAGGCCAAAAGCAAGGAAATGGTTTCTGTGGTAAGTAATCGCGCTACGATGCTGTGTCGCAGCGATGGTCAGGCCGCATCGGCCGGGCGGGCGACTTGACCGAATGAATGCTGTCGTTGCCTGGAGGCTGTATGCTCAATCGTCTTGGTGAGCGCATTCGGGTGATTCCCGGAAAGAGGTGAACGACACGCGCATTCACTCGGATGGCGCATTGATTCAAATCAATATTATCATCCCACATGCAATTCCCTGGCGGGTCTCCATCGAGAATGCGGCGAAACGCGTCATGGAATGTGTCATGTCTCAAGTCGCTGTCCTGTGGGGCAGGGGTGCACGCAACGTGGCGATGCCGCTGTAAGGCCCATCACCACGTGTAAGAGGGGTGGACCTGTGTCCCTGCCAAGCGCGCCGAACGGCCGGGTGTCCGGGCGTATTCTTCGATGTGTCGCCGCTCGGCGGGCCTGAGTGTGAATGCCCTAGTTCGATTCCGTACCTGGCCGGTCCCCGTGTTGACGCAAGACGGGGAGTGCGTCGTCCATATAACTCCTTAACGGTGGGCGGCCGTCACCTTTGGAGGCGGACGGGTACAACCGTTCGGGCCCGGTCGTACAGTGCGCGTGCAACCTGGTTCTTCAGGTGCGGGCGTAGCAAACTCAGCATCTTCTTTACGCGCTGGTCAGCTCGTCCGGACTGGACAAGGGGATAGTCGTCCAGCGCGTTGGACCAGGTGGCGCAAGCTGCTTCCAAGTGGCCGATGGCCAATTGACGCTCAGCGAGGATCAAACGCTCCTTCACCCGGGTCCGCCGGTAGACGTCGTAACGCAGTCTGTCCGACTGTTGCATCGCTTGGACTGCTCCCCGCATGTCCCCCATTTCAAAGCGGACCTGGCTGGTGTGGTAGTTGAGCGCAGCCGGGTCGTAGGAGCCGAACGCCCTCTCTCTGGACTCGGCCTTGTCCATTGCCGTCTCGGCTTCGCGTAGGTAACTCAACGCCCGGGCGTGGTCCCCCGTCTGCGCGGCAGCGTGCGCCTGTTGGCCCGCGAGGAACGCTCGCATGCGTGGGCCGGCGGCTGGAGACGCGGCAGACGCTGCGTCTGCCAAACGCATGGCAGTTTGGCCGTGACCCAGGTCAACCGCCTGCACGCTCATGCCACGTAACGTCGTGCAGTAGGTCAAGTGGTCTTCAGCCGCGCCGGCAAGCTCCAATGCCTTCAGGTAATACCGCTGCGCGAGCCCGTGCAGCCCTTCGTCCACCGCCATGTACCCCGTCAGATAGCAGAGGTCGGACGCTGCCGACATCATGGCTTTACGTACGGACTCGGGCGCGTCGGCCTTCAGGTACGGGGCAACCGAGTTGACCAGGAACGCGGCGGCCATGGGCCGTGCGTGTCGCCCGCCGAACTGGTCGTCGAGTTCGGAGATGCGCTCCGTCATGGCGGTGACCATGTGGACTTCCGGCATCCCTATGCGGAGGACCGCACCCTTCTGTGCCGTTTCCATGCGTCCCACCACGTCGGGCCAATCCGGAATCGTCAGCGCGACGGAATACAGACTCGCGCCGATGATGCTTCTACGGGACGGATCCACCACGTCTTGCCTCCCGAGATCAACCAGACCCTCAACGGTACTGGTGCCCGGATGGCCGTTCGAGTCATCGGCGGGTGCGGGGAATCCCGCCTCGGCGTGCATGACCGGTCGCCCGAGCCGGCGGGACAGAGCTTCAAGGATCAGGGGGCGCGCATCCACTCGTGGGGTGTGCCCACGCAGCCACTGAGCCACGGTGGGCCCGCTGTACGTCCGGGGAGTCGCGCGCTCGGTGGCGACACGGTTCACGCTCTGCGCAAACTGACGCTGTGTCCAGCCCGTTTCCGTGAGAAGGCGCTGGAGGTCCTGGTTCGGCTCGGGCACGGTGCCCCCCAACTCTCGCCGCTTTTAGCGCTTTTAACTTCCGCTGCCACCTCAACCGTAGCGCGCTCCGTAGTCACGCGGTTGCCTAGTGCGAGGAAGGATCACCCGCTCAGGGAGGGGCCCATGACCACGTGGGAAGACGCTGTGTGCGAAGCCAGGGCAGCCGAGGCACGGATACGGCGTGTGGTCGCCACGGCCGGGGTCGCGCTGCCGTACCTGGCGACCGGGCGGAGCATCGCGTACGCCTCGCCCACGCCCCGGATCGAGTTGGGCAGCGCCACGGTCGCCGACACCCGGCGGCTCGCCGACCTGATCGCCAAGGGGCTGGAGTCGGAAGGGCAACGGCTCCGCCCCGTGCCCGCCCCCGGAGTGCTGGTGACCGACACGCGCACGATGGATGTCGGGAAGGTGGTCGGGTGGGACAGCGAGAGAGGCGCGCTGACACTGGCGCCCGCGGACGGTGGGGAGCTGTGGGACACGACGGTCTACCGCGAATCCACCGAGCGGGAACGGCTGGAGTTCCGGATCGCGGTGAACCGCCACCAGGTGCAGCTGGTGACGCGCCGCCAATGAACCGGCCACCCCGCGAGCCGGAGGACCGGCCCGCCGCGCACTGCGGCTGGTGTACCGGTCATCGGACTGTGTGGTGCCCGGACTGCGCCGGATTCGCCGGTTGCGAGACGTGCACGTGGGAGCGCACCGTCCCGTGTCCCGAATGCAGCGGCGGACAGAAGACGCCCATCAGATGGTGGTGACAGGAGAAAGACAGGTGGACACCTTGCGAAACCGCGCGCTGTTCGCGGTCCGCGTCATCCGCGCCGGTGCGTTCTGGGCGCTGTGCGCTTCTTTGGTGGTGCTGGTCGTCTGGGGGTTCTGGTATGCCGATCCCTACCGGTGACCCGCCCGGCAATGCCGTCCGCGTGAGGAGCACGGTCACGGCCAGGGAAGTGAGGCGAACGGACCTGGTGGAGTGGGACGGGGAGTTCCGCGAGGTGCGGGACCTGTTCACCACCAGCGGCGGCAAGCACATCGTCTTCACCGACCGGACCTCGTGCACCGTCGGCGACTACGTGGCCGTCACCATCAAACGTCGCGTCACGGTCTCCCGTCGCTGATTTCCGTGTTCCGCGTAAGGCCCCTGCCCAGTTGTCCCCTCGCACGCAGTTGCGCACTTCCACGGTGCTGAGGGGTGCATTTGGCCCGTCTGATATGGAAAGGAGGAACAACGCATGTCGCAGCGGCACACCGCTGAGGAAACGGCAAGGGATGCAGATCCCCTTGCCGGTCCTTCGGTCATCGTCCTGGGCGACGCTGCCACGCTGACGCGTGGTAGCGACCAGGACAGCACTGAGTCGAAGCAGACCCCGTACGACTGATCGCATCAAGGCGGCCCCTGGCGGGAGTAAATCCCACGGGGGCCGCTCCGGCTCGGGTACGGATGAGGTGTTGAGATGGCAGAACGCACAGCGCGGTGGTACGGCGGATGCGCACCAGGCAGCCGAACCGCCGCGACCCCTGTAGGCGCACGGCTGCTCTGGCGTGACCCCGCCCTGTGGGTCTGTGGTGACTGGGAACCGGCACACATACGGACCGTGGAACTCGGCAACGCACGGATCGCCGCTCTCGGCCCGTGCTCGGCTTCCGAACGGGATCTCGCCCGTGCCTTGTCGTGCCCCGATCTGGCGACGGTGGCCAGTTCGTGGGCGGGCTCGCACACGGTGGTGCGTACGCGTGTGCGGGGTGGCGTGGAAGTGCTCGCCGATACGGCGGCATCGTCCCCGCTCTATACGGTGAGCACCCCCGGCGGGGTGGTATGGGGGTCCAGCTCCTACGGGCTGTCCCCGCTCGCCGGGGGGAACGTGGATGTCGAATGGCTTGCTACGTACCTGCGGGAGAAGTACGCGCCCGCCCCGGGCCGTAGCGCATGGGCGGGCGTTTCGCCTGTACCCGCCGGGCATCTGCTGACGCTCGGCGCCGAGGGTGGAATGTCGCTGTCGCCGTGGTGGAGTCCGGCGAGACGGACCCCTGACAGAGCGTCCGTGGCACTTCGGCGCGCGCTCGGGGAGGGGGTCCGAGTGCGAGTGGAAGGGGTGTTGGCGACCACGGATCTCGCAGGGATGGACTCCACTACGGTGACGTTGCTCGCTGCGCGGTACGGGCCCATCACGGGCGTGACGCTCCACCCCATCGGCGTGACCGACGGCGGAGATGTGGAATACGCCCGGGCGCTCGCCGTTCCAGGACTGGCCCGTATGTTGTTCCCGCTCGGTGTTCGGCATCTGCCGTTCTCCGCGACGGATGCGGTGCTGCCCGCAACGGACGAGCCGGCTCCGTCCACGCCCGTGTGGTCGATGTTCTCCGGTCAGCTCAGGGTGATGGCCGCCGCGGGTTCTGTCTGCCACCTGACCGGAGACGGTGGGGACAATCTGTTCCTGTCTGCCCCGACCCACCTTGCACGTCTCGCGTGCCGAGGACACTGGTTGCGGATGCTCGGGGACGCCATGGACTGGGCGCGGTTACGTCGGCAGAGCCCGCTTCCGCTGATCACTGCTGCCCTCCGGGGCAACGCGGCCCACATCGGACGCTCGGTACGGCCCCGTCCCGCGTGGCTCAACGTCCCCGTACCGGAGGTGCACACTCCCGCAGGCACCGACCCCGATACGGCGTTCGTCACGTCGCTGCGGACCGTGGCGCGGTCGGCGTTCGCCGAAATACAGCTCGCGGATGCGCTCGGTGTGGCGCTGCACAACCCGTACTTCGACGGGGCCGTACTGGATGCTGTGGTCTCGGCCCCCGTCGAGCAGCGGTACTCGGCGCGCCGGTACAAGCCGATGCTTGCGGGCACCTTCGCGGATCTGCTGCCCGAGGCGCATCGCAAGCGGGCCGCCAAGGGGCTGTTCGTCGGCGACTTCCACCAGGGACTACGCGTCAACCTGCGGCGCGTGATCGGACTGGCGGACGGGCGCCTGGCGGCCCTTGGCATCGTCAATCCCGTGCCACTCCGTGCTGCGATACACGCGGCGGCGCTCGGTGCACAAACGGTCTGGCCCCCGTTGCTGGCCGCTGTCTCTGCCGAAGCATGGCTAGAGGCAGTCGAGCGCGCACCCGGGACCGTGTGGACGCAGACCCCGGCAGCCCCGGCGGGTGCTCCGTGAGCCGAACAAACACTGTCATCGCCCGTGCTGCCCATGCCTGTGTCCTGATCGACTACGACACGGGCCGGACCGAGTTGCGCCCCGCTTCGGACGAGGCCGCAGCCATGGGGGAGATGGTCGTAAGGCTTCCCGAGGCATCCCTTTCGTGGGGGACATTCGAACAGCAGGCCGTACTTCCGGAGCCCGCTCCCATACCGATGAGATGGTGGATCGCGGCCGTTCCGGTCGTGTTCGCCACCGCCGCGGTACGGGCAGCCGGTCCACGCCGGAACAGGTTCTCGCGGCTCGTGCGGCTCGCCTGTACGGGGCGCGATTTGCCACCGGCCACAGCGTCTCAAGCCCGCTACGCTGTGCGCGCGGTTCGCCGGGCTGCACGGCTGTTGCCGATGCGCTGGGCATGTCTGGAGGACTCTGCTGCTGCCGCACTTCTGCTGACGGCGGTCCGTCGCCGCGCCGAATGGCGGCACGGCGTAGCCATCGACCCGGTACGGCTGCACGCCTGGATCGCCGACCCGGAAGGGAGACCGGTTGAGGAACCGGCGGATACGGCTCTCTACACCCCCACCTACACACCAGACGGACCCGGCCCGGCAAGGGTCGAAAGAGGAGCACGACCGTGAGTGACCCACACATCCTTCTTGCCGGCGAAGATCTCGCGCTGGGCATGCCCCGACAGGACATGTTGCCCGAGTACCACAAGTGGGAGAACGACGCGCGCACCATCCTCGGGTACGGCAATCAGTGGGCTCAGTCGTGGGAGGTTCGCGCCGCCGGGTACGAGCGCCAGCGGAGCAATGAGCGCTTCCAGCAGTTCGAGGTGGTGCGGCTGGAGGACATCAGGCCCGTGGGAATGACGATCCTGGAAGTCAACACCTACGTGCGCACAGCCGAGTTCGTGATCGTCCTCGCTCCCGAGGAACGTGGTAAGGGGTATGCCACGGAAGCGGCTCGGCTCACACTGGACTGGGCATTCCACCTGGCACACCTGCGCATGGTGTGGCTCAAGGTGCTGGAGCCCAACCGGGCCGGCATCGCGGCGTACGAGAAGGCAGGGTTCCGCCCGTCCGGTCGGCTCCGGCAGTCAGGATTCTGGCTGGGCAAGCCCGTGGACGAACTGATCATGGACGCGCTACCCGAGGACTTCTGCGGTCCGTCTGCCGTAAAGGCCACTCTCAGCGGCTGAACCTCCAGGCGTCCACGAGTGTGCCCGGTTCCCGGTCGGCGAGTGTCCCGAAGCTCAAGCCGGGGCCGTCCCCCGCACGCAAGAGCAACGGGAGGTGGTCCCGCCGCAGCCGGTTCCCGGGCCCGTCCGGCACCCCCCACGGACGATCAGCGGGCAGAGCCATGACGGAATGACGGTTAGAGGGTCTTTTTTATCCGCAACAAAAAATAAGGAGAAACCAAGACCGGCCACTCAACCGTCATGGCGTCATGGGCAGCGAATCCGGTGCTCTCCACAAGACAGTGAGAGGGCAGCGAACACCGCAGCGGTCACCAGTGGGCCCGGGAATTCACTGCTCTCCACAACACAGTGAGAGCGGGTTACCGGGCACCCACCCAACACGGGGACGCTCGGCGGACCGAGAGCCCGACTCTCACCAGCTTTGCCCGTGCACCACGCACCCCGCGTTGCTCGGGGTGGTCTGCCGGAGTCGTGAGGCAGAGCGCGGGGACTGCACCGCCCATCAGTAACCACCCCTCGGGGTGCCGAACGGGGTTGAAGCCGTGCAGTCCCCACGTTGTCCGACCGGCTCGCCGGCTCGGGTGACGACCAGCCCGCCTAAGGGTTGTCCCGTAATGCGGTGACGGAAGACCGACAGGTCAGATGCCTTGCTCAGAGAGAGCCACCCCTCCGGCAGGGGAGAGTTCGCGTGCGAGGGTCGCTCAGCGCCGATGGGTGCGTAGTACATCTCGGCACGTTCTTCCCACACGGTCGACTTCAGGGCGACCTGCTCGTCGAACACTTCCTGTCGAAGTTCCAGCATCCCGGCCTCGTTCAGTGCCCGGACGAAATTCAGGAGTTCGATCGTGCCGACCATCGCCCAAGCCACCAGGGGCACAGCGGCGCGAAACCGATCGCGCAGTCCGAAGGTGTCGCCTTCTTTGCGTCGCTCCGGATCGTGATGCACCACGTCTCCGTAGATCCAGGCCATGGCCAGCCCATGCGCATCGAGGTCACGCTCTTCGCCCGTAGACGTGTCAGCGACCATGACCCAATAGCCGGACTCGTCAGGCGTGGAGGGGCTTACCCGTGTCCGCCACTCAGCGCGTGCGGCCCGTATCCACGCCGCATCTTGTGGCGCTGCTCGACAGATGTAGCCCAGAGCCGAGAGCGCCTTCATGTGAAAACAGTCCTCCTGCTCCAGCAGAATTGGCCTGATACGCGCTGCCGCAGATTCGACCACTTCCTCGGGCGGAAGCTCGTACGAGATCCGGACCTCACCGCGGTCGACACGGACGTTGATGCTCATGCGGGTCAGCTCGACAAGGGCGTCCCAGTCGGCGGCCAGCGAATGCTCCTCCACCCTGCGGGCCCTCAACACGAAAGCCTCCAGCAAGCGCTGGTGCTTCTCGTCAAGAGTTTCCGTCTGCCTGCGGCTCACGCTTCCCCCCTCGCATCGATCGCTTCCAGCATGACGTGCCTTCTCCGTCGTATCCATCCAATTCGCCGGGCTGGTTGCCAGACGAGGAGCGCGGCTGGTCGGGAGGCGTGCCCAGCTCAGCGGCGCAGGCGCGAAAGCCAGCCGGTGGCCTTCTGTTCCGACACGGCCGGCTGCTGCTCCTGGCGCGTCGCGTTCGGCCAGGCTTCCTCCCAGTCGGTCCCATGTCGCTGGTCGCAGTCCCCGCACAGGGTCGGACGGGCCTTGGGAGGGAGGGCGTCCCAGCGAGTGCACTCCACCGCATGCCACCGCTCGTACGTGCATGAGGGCATGCTGTATGGATCTCCAGGAACGCTGCCTTGCACTCGGTGCAGCTAGGACGGCGGGCGTAGCGGCCTCAGCTCTTGCCGACCCCGCTCAAGAACAACTCTTCGAACCGCTGATACTCGCGGCGCAGGCTGCCCTTCCCTGTGTAGGCGGCGTGCGTTGCAAGGAAGAGACGCGGTCCCGCCCAAGCACCGTTCGACCACAACTGGATCAACCATGCCGGAGCTGTGCCGATGTCCTGGGACAGTTCAACCCACACCGCCGTGTCGGCAGCATGCTCGCCGTGAGCCATCGACGAGCCGCTCGTCCAGGCGTACCCCTCGATGCCGATACGGCGCTCAAGGTTCTCGCTGAGCCAGTCAATCGAAAGGGGTGTGATCTCGGGGGTGCGACGGCCCCTCTTCACAGACCAGCCCCGGTCCTTGGCGTAAGCCAAGATGTCGCTGATATCCTTCACAGGATCACGGTTGGTCCCGTGCGCGTCATCCAGGTCGCCGTTGTTCTCAACGAGCTGGTCGGCATCGGTATCGCCGCCGAGCATTTTCCTGAGACGGATACCTGCCGAGAGTCGTGCGAGGCGACGCGTCAGGGCACGTTGCAGGCGTTCGTCAGGGCTGATGGTCGGGTCGATTACCGCTGTGGCCCACAGGCACGCCTCGAAGACACCACGCGCGACCGAGACCGCGCCCATCAGAGATTTCTCTGCACGAAGCAAGACGGCGAAACCCCGAAGCTGATCGGCAGCGCTGAGGATGTTGACCGCTGATTCATACCGGAGAACCGTTGCGGCTGGTTCAGCGCGGTCCCCGAGCATGACGTCCGGGACCTTCATGTCCTCTCGCGCCGGGCTCTTACGCTCCGGTTTCCAAGGCTTGAGGCCCAGTTGCGTGAAACCGTCGGCTATTTCGTCGACCGCTGCCGCAAGCGCGTCGCGACGCGCATGTGCCTCCTGTTTGCCTTGGCGCAACTGGGCGAGGATATCCATCGCCCAGGCCTCGCCGTCCCTGCTCGTATCGTCTTGGCTTGTCACACGCCACACCCTGCCAGATTGCTACGACCAGGAAGTAGCGCCTTCCGTCCCGTGCTCCTTCGCGGCGACCGCTACAGGGTGGTGGACTCCTGGTTCAGCTACGACCACCACAGCGTCTTCGATGACGGCCTGCGCATCTTCCTCGAACCGGTCACTGAGGAAGATGACCGTCTCCGGCACCTAAGGGCTGTCCCGTAAATGATCTCCGGGTCGCCTCAAGCAAGGTGGCTGTTCGGCCCGTTGACCTACCCGGCGAGGGCGAGGTTGTGCATCCGGGCGATGCCGAGCATGGCGTGGTGGACACCGTCGCCCTTGAGGCGGCAGTCGCGGAGGATCTTCCAGGTCTTCATCCGGGCGAAGACGTGCTCGACACGGGCGCGGACCTGCTTGTGGGCCTTGTTGTGTTCCTCTTTCCAGGCCGGGAGTTCCGCCTGGCCGCGCTCGCGGCGGTGCGGGATGACGAGTCCGGTGCCCGGGTAGCCGCCGTCCGCGATCGTAACGGTGTTGCCCACGGCAGCCTTGGCGCCGGATTCCTCCCATGCCCTGCAGTCGTTGCGGTTGCCGGCGAGCGGCCGTCCGACCACGACGACCAGGCGGGTGTCGGCGTCGATGACGACCTGGTGGTTGGTGGAGTACCGGTAGTTCTTCGACCGCTCGGCGATGGTGTGGTCCCGGGTGGGGACCAGGGTGCCGTCCACGATGAGCACGGCGTCCTTGGCGAACCGCTTGCGGGTCTGGAGCGCGAGCATCGGCCCGAGATGGTCGGTGATCCGGGCCGCCGCCGACTTCGACACCCTAAACAGCGGCGCGAGCTGCCGCATGGTCAGGTTCGTGCGCCAGTACGCCGCGACCAGCAGGGCACGGTCCTCCAGCGGAAGGCTCCACGGCCGGCCCTTGCGGACCGCGTCCGCACCCTGGCGCCTCAGCACGGTCAACAGCTTCCCGAACTGCCTCGGGCTCAGCCCGCTGAACAAGGCTATCCAGGAAGACCCCGACGCCGTGATCACACCAGCCACGGCGAGATCGTCTCATTTTGATCACCTGCGAGGCCGTCAGCCTTTGACGGGGCGCATCTCGGTCGCCCGGACGGATTCGGCATGAGAGCCTCACGCCCGTGGCTACGGAAACCGAGGTGGGAGAGCTGTTGCACCAGCGCGGCTGGCGGACGGCGTTCACGGTCGCTGAAAGGGTGAACGCGTGGGCCGCCCTGATCAGCGCCATCGAGCGCGGCTACGGCGACGACATCTACGAGTACACCAACGACCTCTGCTGCCGAAACTGGCTGCACGAGGCGTGGCTCCTGCTGAACGAGCACGTCGTCCAGCTCTGGACCCCGCGGATCAAAGCCTTGGACGCGCGGTACAAGGCCGCGACCATCGACGACGACGGCCAAGCACTCAATCAGTTCCACAGGCTGCCCGGCCCCGACCTGTGGTGGTGGCGCCACCCCAGCATCCTCACCGGAGACCTCGGGTGTTCGCTTCGCTCGGCCGGTGCCATCGGCGCCAACCCGGACAAGGCGTGACCCTCAGCCTCGCGGATTACGGGACAGCGCTTAGCCCAACGGCAAGAGGCGTCGCGTTTAGACCGCGAAGGTTCCAGGTTCGATTCCGGGGGCGGGCACGTATCGACGACGAGCGACCGCATACCCGTTGGCACCGTGCCCACGGGGATGGGCATGTTGCTCATCCGGTCGCCTAATCGACAACAGGGGGCCGCCCATGCGCTGTATCGACTGCACCGAGCCTGCAACGCGCCGGGGCCGCTGCAAGGCTCACCACCAGGCGTACGAAGGTCGGACCAGTGTCCGCACCAGGCGCAAGCGCGGGAGGCGCCGAGCGGCCCGGTACGACGCTGCGGAACGGCTCCGCCGGCGGATCCGGGACCGGGGAAACGCGTGGTGCGACTGGTGCTTGGCCGACTTCCCCGCGGATGCGGTGGACGTGGACCATGTGCGCCCGCTCGCCCTCGGGGGTGAAGACGTGGACGGCAACGTTCAAGTGCTGTGTCGCGACCACCAGCTCAAGACCGGCACCGAGTCCGGGGCGGTTGCCGCCCGCGGAAGGCTCTAGTTATCCACAGGGGGCGGGTTGTCTACAGGCAACGGCCCGCAATCCCCACGCATCGCCGCTGATTGTTCCCATACGCGCATGGACCTGATCGCATTCAACGCCGTTGTCCCGTTCACAGCGCTGGCGAGCGCTCTTGCCTTGGTGGCTGTCTCTCATCCCGACCCCGCAGTTCGGGGGCGCGCGCTGCGCGTGCTGGAGACGTTGAGCCGGTTCGAGCGGGGGTGGTAGTAGCACCGTTGGCGCCCCAGGTTGTTGCGGTCTTGCTCCCTTGTCGGACTGCAAGACCGCAACAGTCGGGCGCTCTACTTTTCGATCTCTCTGTTCCTGCGGGCGCGCTCACGATGCCATTCTTCAAGCAATGCCCGGCGATCACGGGAATTCTGCGGCCACAGGGTCCGCGTAAGCAGTACCACACAGACGAGAATGGCGACGAGTACGGCAACGGCCAGTAATGCGCCCCATGGCGCGTTCTCCGGCAGAGTAAACACGACTTACAAACCCTTCGACCTTGACGGTCGGCGGGTCACTCAGGCAGCAAGTACGGCGCTCCCCAGCGCACTGCCACGGTGCCCGCCCCGGTAAGTGATCACGGGGAGGGCAGTGCTCGGCGCTCGGGGCGCTATTTGTGGTGTCTCGTCTAGCGGCTCGGGCTGCCAGTCCGGTGCATCCTCGGAGTGCCTACGGCCGAGCGCGCGGGACAGCAACAGAAGCAGAAGCCGAGCGATTATTTGCAGTAGCTGAACCTTCAGTTCGGCCAGCGCGGCAAGGAACTCGGCGGCAGCAAGCTGTCGTTCGGCCCGGGTCTTCGCTCGGCGCAGCCCCCATGCTGCTTGCCAAAGCCGCTTAAAGGCGTGCCCAAGTGACTCTTTGCACTCAGCGATGATGCGGATTTCGCCGTCATCGATGACGATATCGACATCTGCAGACCCGCGGGTTATTTGAAGATTTGACGCACCGTCGGGCGGGGCAAAGCCGATGTTGTCAGCCGGGAATGACAGCATCTCGGAAGGGCATGCCATGAAGATTTCTTTGAAAATCTCAGCGAAGCGCGCCACTTCGTTGGGAACGGCGTGGCTCCGCGCGGTTCGTTCTTCCATCGCACCCCCTTTCGTCGTTCACCGTCACTGTACCGGGTTGGTGTCGCGAGCGCGGATGCGTTGGTGATCGTTTCGATGTCGCGAGGCTCCGGCGTCTGGAGGTGACCACCATGCCCGGCAGACCCCGCCCCCCGTGCTCGGTCCCCGGGTGCCCCGAGCTGACCACGGGCGGGCGCTGTCCGAAGCATGCGAGGGAAGCCGAGCGGCAGCGCGGGACGACCACGGCGAAGGGCTACGGGACCAGGTGGCAGCGCATCCGTCGGCGGTACCTGTACGCGCATCCCTGGTGCGTGCTGTGCGGCTCGCCGGCCACGGTGGCTGACCACTTCCCCGAGTCGCGCCGCTCGCTGGTGGCTCGGGGCGTGCCGGATCCGGACGCGTGGTCTCGGCTCCGTCCGCTGTGTACGAGCTGCCACAACCGCGAGACCGCGAAGCGTCAGCCCGGTGGTTGGGCTGCCGAGCGTGTGAAGCCCCGTCGCTCGTGACCGGCGACCAGGGGGTGACCCCCGAGCCCTCCCGAGATTGAACGGCAGGGAGGCAAAAAGCTGGCGCCGCAGCTACCGCCCTTGCGCGTACACGAAGCCCGGCAGCGACAGGAAGCCGAGCGGGAGCGGGGGCACCACCGCCGTGCAGCACTCGCCGCAGCGCTGAACGGGCGCGACTGCCCGGCTGCTCTCTACATCACTCCAGGCAGTGGGCTCCGTACCGTCCAGACCGCCGGGGGTGGTGCACGCATGAGCGCAATGTGCTGCGGCTGCCAGACTCGGACGACCGCCCTCGACTCCGGTGCTCTTCATAGAGAGTCCGGGACACGTCTTGTACGCCTGCCCCACGTGCGCCCCCACGCTCAAGCCGGGACCACCCCCGCGCGTAAGAGCAATCGCAGGTAGCCCCGCCTCGGACAGCAAAACGCCCCGTTCGGCCAGCTGCCGGGCAGGGCGTCAGAGCGGGGGGAGGCGGCGCTTGAGCAGGCAGAACTCGTTGCCCTCGGGGTCGGCGAGGACGTGCCAGGAGGCGTCGGCGGGCTGGCCGATGTCGACGAGCCGGGCACCGGCGGCCAGGAGGCGCTCCAGTTCGGCGTCCTGGTCGCGGTCGGTGGGGTTCACGTCGATGTGCAGCCGGGTGGGCCCGTTCGCCGGGTCCTCGTCGCGGATGAGGAAGAGCGTCGGCTGCGGGCGGCCGAATCCTTCGCGGGGGCCGATCTCGACGTAGACCTCGGCCTCGCGGTCGAGGACCACGAAGTCCAGGATCTCGCACCAGAACCGGGCCAGCGCCTCGGGGTCGTGGCACTTGAGCACCAGCTCACTGATACGGCACGCCATGGACGGAACCTGCTTTCGGACGGAACTGCCGGGGACGCACGCATCTCCCGTGGCCCCCTGGGTGAGAACACCGGCGACCGTACCGGGCGGGGCGGGCGGGGCGAAGTGATTTCCGCGCCTCTCGCGATCACGTGGCCACCGGGCCGGAGGCGCCGGCCGCGGCGCGGCGCCGCGGGCTCACTCCCGTACCCCGGCGGAACCGAGCCGTCGGGGTACGGGGGTGAGCCGGTGCGGGGCGGGCGGCCCGGGATCAGGCGAGAGCGCTGACCAGCAGGACGAAGGCGGCGGTGATGACGGCCACGCGGACGTAGTGGAAGCGGTTCCAGCGGTCGAGCTGTTCCTTCCAGTCGGCGGGCCGGTTCTCGGGCGTCCACGTCTTGTTCCGGTTGTTGATCGGGACGAGCAGCAGGACCGACATGATCACGCTGAGGACCAGCAGTCCGCCGGCGGTGGCGACGAGACCGGCGCCGTCGTGCTGCCACCCGGCGACGGCCCAGGCCACGATGAGGGCGAGGGAGCCGATGTACCAGACCGGCATCGCGGCGCCGAGCATCCGCCCTCCGTGGGCGTGGCCGAGCTGGGCGCTGTCCTCGGGGAGCGCGTTGAGGATCGGGTTGATGACGAAGGAGACGGACAACTCCACCCCCACCATCAGCCCGACGATCACGGTGGTGACGACTTCGAGTGTGCTGAGCACGATGACCCCTCCGGTGCCTAGCGTTGCTAGCTGACGATGCGACGCTAGCACTGCTATCGCTCGATTGTCTAGCAGTGCTAGAATCGCCTCATGTCGGTACAGGAACGCAAACGGCGGGAAAGGGCGAGCCGCGAGCGCCTCATCGTGGCGACGGCCCGTGAACTCGCCGAACAGCAGGGCTGGGACGCGGTCACCACGCGCCGGCTCGCCGAGCGGATCGAGTACAGCCAGCCCGTCCTCTACAGCCACTTCCGTGGCAAACGGGAGATCATCGGCGCGGTCGCCCTCCAGGGCGCCACCGAGCTGGCCGGCGCGGTACGGGCCGCGACCGCCGCCGCGGACGGTCCGCGCGAGCGGGTCACCGCCCTCGCCCGCGCCTACCTCGACTTCGCCACCCGCAACCCGGCCGTCTACGATGCCCTGTTCCAGCTGGACGGCGGGCTGGCGTACGCGCAGGAGGACACCCCCGAGCCGCTGAAGGACGCCTTCGCCGCGCTGCTGGAGACCCTCGACGAGGTCGCCGGTGACGGCGTCGCCCCGGGCCTGTTCACCGAGGTGTTCTGGGCGTCCCTGCACGGGATCGCGACCCTGACCCGGGCGGGGCGGCTGCTGCCGGAGGACGCCGGGCCGAGGGTGGAACTGCTGGTGGACCGCCTCGCCATGGTCTGACGCACCGCTCCGGCGGTCACGCGGCCGGGGCCCCCGGGTCCCGGCCGCCCGCCGATGGCGCCGCTTCCGGGCCGCACGCCGGGGCCCGGCGGGGCCGCACGCCCGGTTCCGGTGGCGGTCCGTACGGCGGCGTTCGTGTGCCGGGCGTGCGCGCGGCCGGCGTGCGTACGGCGGCGTACGGCGGCGCGCGCCCGGCGGTCACCTCCGAGCGGCGGCGGGCCCGAGGCGGCACGGGCCCGCCGCCCGGCCCCGCGCCCGGGGCGGGCGGCGGCCGGGGAAGGGGTTACTTGTCGCGGTAGACCGCGGCGGTGGCCATCGCCTGGAGTTCGGCCGCCCAGGCCGGCGGGAGGGACGCGGCGACCGCCTCGTTCGCGACCTTCAGCCGCTCGGCGATGACCTCCTCCACCCGGTCGCGGATGCCGGTGCGGATCAGCAGGGCGTGCAGCTCGTCGGGGTCGGTGCCCGGCAGGTCGTCGCCGACCAGGTCACGGACCTCCGGCTCGTCGGCGAGCGCGAAGGACATCAGCAGCGTCATCTTGTGCTGCTTGAAGTCCAGCCGGGCCGGCTTCCCGGTGACCTCGGCGCTGCCGAACGCGTCCAGCAGGTCGTCGCGGAGCTGGAACGCCTCGCCGAGCGCCAGACCGTACTCCTCGAAGACCTCCTGGAGCCCGGGCGCGCCGTCGGCGAGCGCCGCGCCCACCGCCAGCGGCCGGGCCACGGTGTACCGGCCGGACTTGAACAGCGCGATCCACCGCGCCAGCGCCGGGTCGGGCCGGAAGCGGGCGGCGGCCCGTACGTCGAGGAACTGGCCGACCATCAGCTCGGTGGTCAGCTCGCCCCAGATCCGGCGGCAGCGCTCGGTGCGCGCGGCGCCCGCCATCAGCCGGTCCGCGTAGACCAGGGCGAGGTTCCCGGCGAGCACCGCGACGCTCTCCCCGTACCGCCGGGCCTCCCCGTGCCAGCCGCGCTCGGTGTGCAGCGTGGCCTGCCGGATGTGCGCGGTGGGCTCGTTGCGGCGCAGCTCGGAGGCGTCGAAGACGTCGTCGTGGAGGAGCGCGGAGGTGTGCAGCAGCTCCAGGGCGGCCGCCGCGTCCACCACCGCCGGGGACGCCGGGTCGCCGCCGGCCGCCAGGTACGCCGCGACGCAGAAGGACGGCCGGAGCCGCTTGCCGCCGCTGGCCACCATGCCGGCCACGCAGTCCACCAGCTCCACCGCGTCCGGATTGGACGCTGCCCACATCCGGCGCTCCTCGGCGAGGAAGCCGGCCAGCCGCTCCTCCACGCGGGCCAGCAGCGCCGCCCGCTCCTGGTGCGGACCGGCCGCCGTGGCCCCGCCGGCGTCCGGGTTCTCGTTCACGGTCACTGCAGGCTCCCTGGCATGGCGAAGACGATGTCCTCGGTGGTCGTGGTGATGGTGTCTACCCGGCCGTACCCCAGCTCCGCGAGCCGGGCCACGAGCTGCTCGACGAGGATCTCCGGGGCGCTGGCCCCGGAGGTCACGCCGACCGTACGCACGCCCCGCAGCCAGCCCTCGTCCAGTCTGGAGACGTCGTTGACCAGGTACGACCGGGCACCGTGCCGGATCGCCACCTCCACCATGCGGACCGAGTTGCTGGAGTTGTCGGAGCCCACGACGAGGACGAGTTCCGCCTCGGCCGCCAGCTCCTTGACCGCGTTCTGCCGGTTCTGGCTGGCATAGCATATGTCGTCCGAGCCCGGCCCCTTGATCTGGGGAAACCGTCGCTTCAGCTCGGCCGCGATGTCCCGGGTCTCGTCCAGCGACAGCGTGGTCTGGGTGAGGTAGGACACCTCCGCGTCCGGCGGCAGCTCCAGCGCACGGGCGTCCTCCAGGTTCTCCACCACCACGGTGTGCTCGGGCGCCTCGCCGACCGTGCCCTCCACCTCCTCGTGGTCCGCGTGGCCGATGAGCACGACGGTGCGGCCCCCCGCCGCGAACCGCTTCGCCTCCTGGTGGACCTTGGACACCAGCGGGCAGGTCGCGTCGATCACGTTCAGCTGCCGGGCGGCGGCGTTCGCCCGGACGGCCGGGGAGACCCCGTGCGCGGAGAACACGCACACCCGCCCCTCGGGCACCTCCTCCTCGGACTCGACGAAGACGGCCCCGCGTTTCTCCAGCTGCCGCACGACGTAGGCGTTGTGGATGATCTGCTTGCGCACGTAGACCGGGCTGCCGTGGAGCTCCAGCGCCCGCTCCACCATGCCGATGGCGCGCTGCACCCCCGCGCAGAAGCCGCGCGGCTCGGCCAGCACGACCCGTTTGCCGGCGTCCGGGCCGCCGGCGTCCGGGGCGGTGGTGGCGGTGGGGGCGTCCGGTGCGGACGTGGCGTCCGGGGCGGTCGGGGCGGGGGGTCGTGTTCACGGGCCTCTCCTGGGGTTCGACGGCGGTACGGGCGGGCCGGGCGGCCGGCGCCCCGGCGGGCCCGGCGCGTGGCCGGGGCGCGTCGTCCCCCGCCGGGCGCTGCCGGGAGCCGGCGCGTGCGGCGTGCCCGCGGACCGGGGCGTGATCCCGGCCGGGGCGTACGGGGCCGGAGCCGGCGGTGGCCGGGCCGGGAGGACGGGCGGGGCGACGGGGCCGGGACGGCGATCGGGGGCGGGGGCCGGCGGGTTCGGTGCGCGGCCGGGTCGGTACGTGATCGGGTCGGTGCGCGGCCGGGGCCGGGTCGGGGCGGTGGTCGGGAGGGACGCCGGACACCGATGGTGGCGGGGGCCGCCGGGCCGCCGGAAGCGGCTGATTCTTGCTATGCGCCGCACCGTGCTTGCCATGCGAATTGCTATGGCTGCCGGATGCCGCCGGTTCCTAGCGTGGGGCCCTCTTTCGGCGATGAACGTCATGGCCCGCGAGCCGTCGTCGGCTCACGAACGGCGTTCGGTGATGGGGAGAGCTGACATGACCTTCCGTAAACATCCGCGGCATCTGGGCGTGCTGTTCGACTGGCACGCGGAGGCCGCCCGGCAGACCGTCGCCCATCTCGACCGGCCCTTCGACATCGCGCCGGACGGCGGGGTGCGGTACACCGCGGAGCAACTGGCCTGGCTGGTCCGCGACTTCTCGGCCCGGCTCTACGCGGCGGGGGCGCGGCGCGGCGACCGGGTGGCGATCATCAAGGAGAACCACCTGGACATGGTGGTGGCCGCCGCGGCGGCGGCCCGGATCGGTGCCCTGCCCGCCACCATCTCCGCCGTCAACAAGCCCGAGGCGCACCGCCGGATGATCGAGCGGCTCGACCCCTCGGTGCTGGTGGTCTCGCCGGGGCCGCTGGCCCGCGCGGCGGCGGCCGGGGTGGTGCCGGCCGGTCCCCGGACCCGTGTCCTGCTGCTCGGGGAGCCCGGCGAGGGCACCCCCGAGGGGGCCCTGACCCTGGCGGACCTGGACGGCGCGGACATCCCGCCGACGCGCCTCGGCGGCCGGGACGAGCCGATGCTGGTGATGCACAGCTCCGGGACCACCGGCACCCCGAAGCTGGTGGTGCACTCGGCGAAGACCCTGCTCGACGGGGTGGCGGTGATGGAGCGCATCCGGTTCCCGGTGCTGGCGAGCAAGCACCGGGACGTCGCGGCGAGTTCGATCTCCTTCGCGCACGGCCGGTCCGTCTCCTGGCTCACCGGGCAGTTCGTGCTGGCGCCGGAGAAGATCGTGGCCATCTCCCGGCACGACCCGGACACCGCCGAGCGGATGATCGACGCGTTCCGGCCCACCACCCTGGAGGCCTGCCCCAACGTCTTCCAGCGGTGGGAGCAGCTGGCCCTGGACCGCCCGGGGCTGTTCGCCCGGGTCCGGCTCTACGTGGGCACCTTCGACGCGGTGCACCCGCGCACCGTCCGCACCTTCCTGGGCGCCTCCCGCCGCCGCTTCCCGGTCTGGCTCCAGGGCTGGGGCCAGAGCGAGGTCGGGCCGATGTGCTTCACGCTGTTCACCCGCGGCCGGATGCGCAAGCTGTCCGAGGACTCCTCGGTCACCAGCGACATCGGCTGGCCCTCACCCGGCCTCACCCGGGTCAAGGTGGTGGACCCGGAGACCGGGCGGCCGGTGGGCCGGGGCCGGCCGGGCCTGCTGATGGCCGCCACCCGCGCCCGCTGCCTGGACTACCTGGGGGAGTCCGACCGCCACCGGGAGAAGGTCCGCGGCAAGTGGTGGAACACCGGGGACGTGGGTGAGCGCGGCCGGTTCGGCCGGCTGAAGCTGGTGGACCGGGAGGTGGACATCATCCCGGGCACCAGCGGCATCGAGCTGGAGAGCATCCTGCTGGACCGGCTGCCCCGGGCCTCGGACGTGACGGTGCTCGGGGTGCCCGGACGGCCGCCGGTCCCGGTGCTGTGCATGAGCGACGACCGGCTCGACCCCGAGGAGTGGCGGGCCGCCACCCGCGGCCTGCCGGAGCTGGACGAGCCGCGCCTGGTCCCGTTCGACGAGGTACCGCGCACCGCCACCTGGAAGGTGCGCCGGCTCGACCTGCGCGAACAGGTGCTGGGCACCAAGGAGGCGCTGGGTACCGGCCGCTGGACCTGACCGGCCGCCGGGACGGGCCGCGCGACGGGCCGTGCCGTTCGCCGGGTCGGGCCGCCGGGCCGTTCGCCGGGTTCGGGCCCGTCCGGTCCGGACCGGACGCCGGTGCGGGCCGACCGCCGGCCCGAACTCGTCCCCGCCCCGCTCCGGCCGCCCGGCGGCCGTCCGGCGGCGAGGACGGCCGGGCGTCCCACCGCGTCCCCGGCGCGTTCCCCCGTGTCCCCGGCGCGTCCCGGCGCGGCCCGCCGGGGCCCGGCACGTCCCAACGCGCCCCGGCGGCGCGCCCCCGGCATCGAGGAACACCGCACGCACGCCCGAGAGGGGAGAGCAGTGACCGACATCGACATCGCCGTGATCGGCGCCGGGATCGCCGGACTGACCACCGCCCACCGGCTGGCCCGGGAGGGCCACCGGGTGGAGGTCTTCGAGGCCGAGGACGAACCCGGCGGACGGATGCGCTCGGCCCGCATCGACGGCTACACCATCGACCGCGGCGCGGAGACCCTGAGCCCGTACGGCTACCCCGCCACCTGGGAGTTCATCGAGGAGCTGGGCCTGCAGCGGCGCGGCATGCTGCACCGCATCGAGCACCCGGTGGGGCTGTGGCGGCAGGGCCGGACGCACCCGTGGGTGGGCCACCCCCGGTCGGTGCTGACGGGCGCCGGGCTCAGCTGGCGCGGCCGGGCGCAGCTGGTGCGGATGCTGCTGGCCGGACGGGGGCGCGGCGCCGTGGACCCCGAGCGGCCGGAGGACTCGGTGTACGGCGGCATGACGCTGGCCGAGTTCGGCAGGCGGTACGGGGACGAGCTGGTGGACCGGTGCCTGGGCCCGGTCGCCTCGGCCGCCTTCGGCTGGCTGCCCGAACGGAACGCGGCGGCGCCGATGCTGGCGCTGATGCAGGGCACCCGGGGCATCTTCCGCTGGCAGACCTACCGGGACGGCCAGGACACCATGGCCCGGGTGCTCGCCGAACGCCTCAAGGTGCACCTGTCCACGGCGGTGCGGAGCGTGGAGCGGGACGGCAAGGGGGTACGGCTGACGTTCGACGGCGGCACCGCGGTGACCGCCCGGGCCGCGGTGCTGGCGGTGCCCGCCCCGGTGGCCGCCGGACTCCACGGCGGCGTCCCCGAGGAGGAGCGGGCGTTCCTGGCGGCGTCCACCTTCACCACCATGATCCGGGTCGGGGTGATGCTGGACCGGCCGCTGGAACCGCGGCGCACCGCCGGCCAGCCGCACCTGTACGCCTTCGTCCTGCCGCCCGACGAGGACTCGCTGCTCTCCGGCGGCACCGCCGAGCACAACAAGTGCCCGGAGCGGGTGCCCCCGGGGCGCGGCCTGGTCACCCTGCTGGTCTCGCCGCGCCGCGCCGCCGAGGTGTACGACCTGCCCGACGCGGAGGTTCTCGACCGGGTGCTGGACGAGAGCGAGCGGTTCATCGACGGGATGCGGGCCGCGTACGTCGGGCACCAGGTGACCCGCTGGCGCCACGGTCTGCCGGAGGCACGGCCGGAGGCGCTGGCGCTGCGCGGCCGGTTCATGCGCCGGGCGGCCCGGCCGGTCGAGTACGCGGGCGACTGGCTGTACCTGCGGCCCAGCAGCGAGGCCGCGATCGCCTCGTCGCGGCTCGCGGTGGAACGGGTGCACTCCTGGCTCGCGAACGGCTGACCGGGCGGTTCCTCCGGCCGGTTCCTCCGGCCGGTGCGACAGGGGCCCCGTACACGGCGGTGTACGGGGCCCCGTCCCGTGGCCCCGGCCCCACCGGGCGGAGAGGTGCTGCCGGAGCCGGCCCGCGGCTGCCCCGTCGCGGCCGGGCGGGCCGAGAGAGGGTCAGTCCTCCTGCCGGGCCGTGCGCCGCCGGACATCGGCCATCAGTTTGCCCAGCAGCTCGGTGAGCGCGGCGCGTTCGGCGTCCGACAGGCAGCTGACGAGTGCGGCCTCCCGGCCGAGCACGGTGTCCACGGAGCGCTCGACGAGCGCGTGGCCCGCGTCCGTGAGGGCCACCAGGACGGTCCGGCGGCCGGTGCCCGCCGGTGCCCGTTCCACCAGTCCGTCGCGTTCGGCCCGGGCGACGCGCTGGGAGATGGCGCCGGCGGTGACCAGGGTCCGCCGGGCGATCTCGCGGGTGCTGAGGGTGTAGGGCGGGCCGGAGCGGCGGATGACGGAGAGCAGGTCGAGGGTGGCCGCGTCGATCCCCGCCTCGCGCAGCGCCCGGTTGCGGTCGTCGGTGAACAGCTTGGCCAGCCACCAGATGGGGGTGACGATCTCGATCGAATCGGTCGGGGTGCCCGGTCGCTCCCGCCGCCAGGCGGCGGCGATTTCGGCGGCGGAACGGGTGGTCACCGGATCCGGCGTTGCGCCGGCGTCGTCGTCCACGGTGTGATTCCCTCTCGGTCCCGGCTATGTTTAGGTCTAAACGTATCGGTTGTCAGGAGGGATCCATGGCCCGCATCGTGGTCGTCACCGGGGGAACCAGCGGCATCGGGCGCGCCGTCGCCCGGCGGTTCGCCGCCGACGGGGCGGAGGTCTGCATCACCGGACGTCACGCCGGCACCGTCGGGCCGGCCGCCGAGGAGCTGGGGGTGCGCGGCATCGTCTGCGACGCGACCGACCCGGCGCAGGTCGCGGCGTTCGCCGACCGCCTCGGGCAGCTGGACGTCCTGGTCAACGCCGCCGGTGGACTGCCCGAGGCGGACCCGGCCGGCGCAGCGCCCCTGGACGCGCTGCACACCCGGTGGCAGGCCGCCCTGGCGCAGAACCTCCTGACCGCGGTGCTCACCACCGAGGCGGTCCGGGACCGGCTCGCCGGCGGCGGATCCGTCATCAGCGTCGGTTCGATCGGCGCCGAGCGCCGTGGCGGCGCCTACGGCGCGGCCAAGGCCGCGCTGGCCGCGTGGAACGCCTCCCTCTCCGCGGAGCTGGCTCCGCACGGGGTGACCTGCAACGTCATCTCCGCCGGATACATCGAGGGGACCAACTTCTTCCGCGGCGGGATGAGCGAGGAACGTCACCGCGCGCTGGTGGAGGAGACGCACAACAAGAGGGCGGGCACGGTGGACGACATCGCCGGCACGGCCCACTTCCTCGCCTCCCCGGCCGCCCGGCACATCACCGGCCAGACCCTCCACGTCAACGGCGGCGCCTTCACCACGCGGTAGGCCCCGGCGCACCCGGCGGCCGGAAGGCCGACGCGCCGGTGGCCGCCCGGGCGGGGGTCCCGGGCGGCCACGTCAGGGGGTGCGGAGGGGGTCAGAGCCGGCCGGTCACCCGCTCCCGCCGCTCCTGCGTCCCGGCCGGGGCCGTGGTGCCCGCCCCGGCCGGCGCGGGCGCCGACTCGCTGATGCCGTACCGGTCGTGCAGCCGGCGCAGCGGCCCGGGGGCCCACCAGCAGGCCCCGCCCAGTAGGCGCATGGCCGCGGGCAGCAGGATGCCGCGGATCAAGGTGGCGTCCAGCAGGATCGCCAGCGGGACGCCGAGCCCCAGGGCCTTCATGTAGCTGATGCCGGAGGTGATCATCACGATGAAGACCAGCGAGAGGATGACGGCCGCGTAGGTGACCACCTTGCCGACCCGCTCCAGGCCGGTCGCCACCGCGAGTTCGTTGTCCCCGGTGCGGTCGTACTCCTCCTTGACGCGGGAGAGGATGAAGACCGCGTAGTCCATGGAGAGGCCGAACGCCAGGGTGGAGATCAGGATCGGGGTGGTCCAGGTGATCGCCCCGGTGTTGATGAAGTCACCGACCAGCCACTGGAGATGGCCGTCCTGGAAGACGTACACCAGGGAGCCGAAGGTGGCGCTGAGGCTGAGCAGGCTCAGCAGCATCGCCATCAGCGGCAGCAGCAGGCTGCCGGTGAGCAGGAAGAGCAGGATGTAGGTGCCCACCGCGAGGATGCCCAGCAGATAGGGCAGCTTCTCGCCCACCAGGTCGAAGGTGTCCACGGAGATGGCCGGCTGGCCGCCGACGATGACCGGGAACGGCGCGTCGGCCTCCCGGACCCGGTCCACCAGGGCCTCGCCGCGGTCGGAGAGCCCGTCCACGGCCGGCACCACCGACAGGTAGGTGGCGTCGTCCCCGGCGAACCGCTTCGCCGGCGGGCCGGGCGGGGCGACCCGCTCGCCCTCGGCGTAGGTGCCGGTGAGCGCGTCCACCCGGGCCACGTCGGGAAGGGCGGAGAGCTTCGCCGCGTACGAGGAGATCTCCTCCTGCCGCTCGGCGGGGGCGCCCACGTTCCGGGCGACCACCGGCATCGCCTGCGCCTCGCGGTTGTTGAAGTCCTCGGCCACGATCTTCGCGACCTGCGCCGACCGGGCCGACTTGGGCAGCATCTGCTCGTCCGCCAGCCGCATGTTGAGGTCCGTCACCGGCGAGGCGAGGACGGCCATCAGCACCAGCACGCCGGCGGCCAGCGGCACCGGACGGCGCATGACCACGGTCGCCAGCCGGTGCCAGAAGCCCTGGCCCTCGGCCGCCTCGGGCCGCGGCTTGCGGCGGATCAGCCGCAGCTTGTCGATCCGCGGCCCGGCCCAGGCGAGCAGCGCGGGCACGATCAGCAGGGTCGCGGCGGCCGCGGCGAGCGTGGTCGCGGTGCCGCCGACCGCGATCGACCGGAACATGCCGAACGGCATGACGAGCAGCGAGAGGAACGCCACCGCGAGGGTGACGGCGGAGAAGGTGACGGTCCGGCCGACGGTGCGCATGGTCGCCCGGATGGCGTCGTCCCGCTCGGCGCCCCTGGCCAGCTCCTCCCGGTAGCGGGTGATGAAGAGCAGGCTGTAGTCGATGGCGAGACCGAGGCCGAGGAAGGTGGTGATGTTCACCAGCAGGTTGTTCGCCTCGAAGACGAAGGTCAGGGCGAACATCAGGCCGAAGACCAGCAGCAGCGTGGCGAGCGCGACCGCCAGCGGCAGGGCGGCGGCGACCAGCGAGCCGAAGATGACCACCAGCACCACCAGGACCAGCGGGAAGACCAGGCCCTCGGCGCGCGAGGCGTCCTTGGCGGCCGTCTCGGTGTTCTCGTAGTTCATCAGGGCCAGGCCGCCGAGCTTGACGTCCAGGCCGTGCACGGTGCCGGTGTAGGTCTCCTTCAGCTCCTTCACCCGGTCGTTGACCTGGTCGAAGTCGCCCAGCACGGTACCGGTCACCATGGCCTGGTCGCCGGAGGAGCCGCGCAGCGCGGGCGCCTTGCCGAGGGACCAGTAGGAGGCGACGCCGGCGACGTGCTCGTGGTCCTCCAGCTCCCGGGTGAGCCGCAGGCCGGCACGGGCCACGGCCGGGTCGTCCACGCCCCGGGGGTCCTTCACCACCAGGGTCAGGTTGGGCCGTCCCTGCCCGAACTCCTCCTCCAGCACCGCCTGGGTGCGGGCCGACTCGGTGTCGTCGTTCTCGTACCCGCCCATGGTCAGCCGGTCGGTGAGGCCCATCGACGCGCCGCCCACGCACAACACCGCGATCAGCACGGCGAGCAGGATCTTCTTCGGCCGGGGGAGGATCAGACGGGCTAATCTGTCGAGCATTGCGGGTCTCCTGTCGGCGACGCGCGGGGCGGTACGCCGCCCGCGGCGGTCGGTTGCGAAGGTTGGCGAGCCGTGTGGAACAGTCTGTACCGCAAAGTGGGTGTGGTGCAAGCTGTCCCGGAAATTTCGGGTGCGTCGTCCGGTGCCGCGGCCGGCGGGCCGTGGCGGCGTCCGGGGCCGGTGGGTCGTGCGGCGTCCGGGCCGGCGGCCCCTACGGCGTCCGGGGCCGGTGGGTCGTGCGGCGTCCGGGCCGGCGGAAAGTCCGGAGGGAGGCCGCCCCGGAGCGGGACGACCTCCCGGAGGCGCGCGGCCGCCGGCTCAGACGTGGACGGCCCAGACGTTGGCCAGCAGCAGGACCGGCACCCCCCAGCGGTGCAGCCGGATGCCCAGCAGCCGCGCCACCAGCACGTCCCGCCGGAGGACGCCCGCGCGCAGCTGCGCCGCCCGGCCCGCCAGCAGCGGCAGGACCAGCAGCGCGAACCAGCCGGGGACGGCCCCCGCCGCGACGGCCACCGCCACCGCGGCCGGTTCCAGCAGATGGAGGGCGACCACGATCCGCCGGTAGCCGGCCTCGCTGCTCATGGTCGCCAGGTTGCGGCGTCCGGCCAGCCGGTCACCGGCGACGTCGTTCATGTTGGAGTAGACGGACACCAGCAGCGACCACAGGCCGAACAGCACCGTCTCCAGCACGATCAGCCCGGTCACCTCACCGGTGAGCAGGGCGTACGGCAGGAGCACGGCGAGCCCGGGGGTGAGCAGGATCAGCTCCTGTCCGCCGCGGTAGCTGATCTTCAGCCCGTACGAGTACTGCACGTTGGTGACGAGCACCAGCAGCATCGCCACCGCCGTCCACGGCGCGGCGTGCGGGGCCACGGTCAGGGTGACGGACCACAGCAGCGCCCCCCACACCGCCGCGCCCCAGCCGAACAGTTCGGCCTGGCGCACGGTGAGCGCGCCGCTCAGCAGCGGCTTGCGGGACAGGTCGCGCAGGGCGCCGGTCTCCGGGGTGTAGTTGCGCGCGTCGCTGCCGTCCCGGATGCCGGTGACGTCGTCCAGTGCGACGGTGGCGGCGACCACGCCGACGTACCCGGCGGTGTAGAGCAGCAGCACGCCGGCGGTCCGGCCCTCCCACACCAGCGGGCCCGGCAGCGCGCTCCACACCAGGAAGGCGCTCAGGTAGTAGTCGTAGAAGGAGAGTTTGCCCAGCTTGACGTAGGCCCTCAGCCGTCCTCGGACGTCGGACGACGGCACCGTGCTCGCTACGGACATGCGACAGCTGCCTTTCGGTGGGTTCGGGCGGGGGAAGGGGGCCCCGGCACGGCGCGCCGGGTGCGGGCCGGGACGACGGCGGTGACCCGGGGGAGCCGGGACGGTCACCCGGGGCGCCGGAACGGTCGTCGAGGGGGCCGGTGTGGTCGCCCGGGGAGCTGAAGACGGTCGCCGGGCGGGCCGGAGCGGTGACCGGATGCCGTGCGGCGGGCGGCGCGACGGTCGCCCGGGTGCCGCGGCGGGCGGTCGCCGGGGAGCCGGGGCGGTCATCGGGAGGCCGCCGGTGGCCGGTGGGGAGCGGTGGGGCTGCCGGGGAGCGGCGGCGCCGGGCCGGGCGCCCGGCCCGGCGTGGCTCAGCGCGGCTTGCGGGCGATGGTGGAGATGAGCACCTGGGACAGCCAGCGGTTGGCCGGGTCGGCCATCTCGCGCAGCGCCGCCTCGATCCGCTCCTCGTCGAGCAGCCCCTGGGCCAGCAGCCGGGACCGCAGCGACTCCAGCCACAGCATGTAGTGCCGGGCCTGGTGGGACCCGCCGCGCACCATCACCGCCCGCCCCTCCGCCGAGACCTCCTCCAGCCCGAGGTCGAGCACGGCCGCCAGGTCGAAGTGGCCGCCGCGC
This sequence comes from Streptomyces pactum, assembly GCF_016031615.1. Taxonomy (GTDB): domain Bacteria; phylum Actinomycetota; class Actinomycetes; order Streptomycetales; family Streptomycetaceae; genus Streptomyces; species Streptomyces pactus. The sequence continues at coordinate 2,367,916 of NZ_JACYXC010000001.1, read as the reverse complement.
GGCTCGTGTCCGGCGCGCCGCATCAGCCCGTACCCGGCGGCCTTCACGTCCGCCAGGAAGTCCTCGCCGGTCGCGCTGCGGAACAGCGGCAGCGAGTCGGTGTCCTCCAGGAACAGCACCCCGCCCGGCTTCAGCGCCCGGACCAGCCGTGCCACGGCACCGGGCCGGTCCTGGAGGTGCTGGACGACCATCCGGGCGTGCACCAGGTCGAACGCCTCCCGGGGCGGGTCCTGGTGGCGGATGTCCAGGGTCACCGCCTCGACGTTGGGCGCCCGCAGCCAGTCCAGCCGGGAGGTCTCCAGGTCGACCGCGACCACCCGGCCGCGCGGGCCGACCCGCTCCGACAGCCAGCCGGTGATCGACCCGGTGCCGGCCCCGACCTCCAGCACGGACCAGCCCTCGGCCACCCCGATGCGCTCCAGGCGCTCGACGGTGCCCGGGTCCCAGATCGCCTCGTTGGTGCGCAGCCGCTCGGACTCCCGGTCCCACGCCTGGTCGAAGACGTACTCCCCGGGACGTGTCCCGGCCCCCTCGCCGGGATGTTCCCCGGGGCGTGCGCCGGCCGGTCGGTCCTCCCGGGCCGCGGACCCGCTCCGGGTGGCGTTCTCGACGATGCTCATCGGGCACCCCTTCCGTCTCGTCGGCCCCCCACGCTAGGAATCCGCCGGCCGCCGCTGCCATGGCAATTCAGTGCGCGCACGGGGGCAGGAGCAGGCAGTTATCTGCCAATGCCCCGGGTGCCGGGCCGGGCGTAGCGTGGGCGCCCCACTTCGCGAATTCACGGAGGAGTTCCCGGTGCTGCACACACTCCTGGTCGGGCTCGGTCGCTCGGGGCGAGAACTCCATCTGCCGGTGCTCCGCAGACTCCGCTTGGAGGACACGGCGGGCGCGGGGGCCCTGTTCGCGTCGGACGCCCCGCTGGGTTACGACATCGCCCGGCCCGCCGCCGGGGCGGCCCCCGGACCGGTCACCGTGGCCTCGCCGGAGGACGCCCGCGAGCGGCTCGACCCGGGCGCCACCGTGGTCCACGTCTGCACCCCGCCGACCGCCCGGGCGCAGGTCGTCACCGAGTTCGCCGAACTCGGCTTCCGCAACTTCCTGGTGGAGAAGCCCATCGGGACCGGTACCGCGGCCGTCGAGGCGCTGCGGCAGGTGCGCGACCGGTACCGGCTGCGCCTGGCCGTGGTCGCGCCCTGGCTGCACAGCACGCTCACCGCGCGGCTGGAACGGCTGGTCACCACGGGGGACCTGGGCGCCCTGCGCCGGATCACCGTCCACCAGCGCAAGCCCCGGCTGCGCAGGTCGCTGGCCGACACCGGCCACCCCTCCGCCTTCGACGTCGAGATGCCGCACTCGGTGGGCGTGGCGCTGCGGCTGGCCGGTGCGGGGCGGGTCCACCGGGCCCACTGGACCGACGCCCGGGCCGGCACCGCCGTGGCGCCCCGGATGGGCACCGCCGAACTGACGATCCGGCACGAGCGGGGCACGGTCAGCCGCATCGCCACCGACCTGGTGTCCCCGGTACGGGAGCGGAGCATCGTGCTCGACTTCGAGGCGGGCACCGTGGTGGGCCACTACCCGGTCGGCGGCGAGGACCCGTACGCGCAGCTGCGCATCACCCCGGACGCGGGACCCGAGGAACACGACATCTTCCTCGACGAGGCGCTGGACGCCTGCCTGCTCCAGGTCTACCGGGACTTCGCCGGCGGCGCCGGCTTCACCGCCGACTTCGAGCTCCAGGCCCGGGTGGTGGAGGTGCTGGAGGCCGCCAAGCACCGTGCGGCGGCCGGGGACGGCGGCCCGGTCCGGCCGCCCGGCGAACCGGCGCACGGCGAACCGGCGGTCGGGGTGCCGGGGTCCGGTGAACCGGTAACCGGCGGGCCGGGGACCGGTGCGCTCACGGCCGGTGAGCCGGGGGCGGGGGCCGGTGGGTTCGTGCCCGGCCGCCTCGGGCCGGACGAGTTCACGGCCGGGCCGGTGACCGGTGAACCGGTGCCCTGCGACGTCGGCCCCGGAGACCCGGGGGCCGGAGACCCGGGGGCCGGTGACCCGGCGGTGGTGGGCGGTCCGGCCGTGGTGGCCGCCGGGACCCGGGAGGAGCACCGCCATGTCGCCTGAACCGACCTCGCCGGCCGGCCGCCCGGACCGCCCGGGAAGCCGCCGGCTGCCGGCCGGTGTCCGGCTCGCCGGGATCGGCGACGAGGCCGGCGCGCCACTGGCCGCCCAGATCACCGCCCTGACCACGCTCGGCTGGGACACCGTGGAGCTGCGCAGCGTGGACGGCGTCGCGCTCGCCGACCTCGGCGAGGTGGGGTTCGAGCGGATGGTGCGGGAGCTGGCCGCCGCCGGGCTCTCGGTCACCTGCGTGGACTCCCGGATCGCCAACTGGGCACGGCCGGTCACCGGTGACTTCGCCGACGACCTGCGGGAGCTGGAGATCCTCGCCGCCCGCTGCGCCCGCCTGGGCACCAACCGGGTCCGCGTCATGTCGTACCCCAACGACGGTCTGCCGGAGGCCCGCTGGCGGGTCGAGGTGCTGGCCCGGATGACCGAACTCACCGCCCGCGCCGAGGACGCCGGGCTGGTGCTGCTGCACGAGAACTGCGCCGGCTGGGCGGGCACCCGCGCCGACCGGATGCTGGAACTCCTCGGCCATGTGGACAGCCCGGCGCTCCGGCTGCTGTTCGACATCGGCAACGGCGTGGCCTACGGCTACCAGGCCGCGGACCTGCTGCCCGACATCGCCCCGTACATCGCGCACGTGCACGTCAAGGACGCCGTGGGCACCCCCGACGACGTGCGCTACACGCTGCCCGGGCGGGGCGACTGCCGGGTCGCCGAGGTGCTCTCCCGGCTGCTGGACCACGGCTACACCGGCGTCTGGTCGATCGAGCCGCACCTCGACGTCCGCCCGCACGAGGGGGTCGCCGCGGACGGTGACGCGGTGACCGCGGCGTTCGTCGCCTACGGGCGGGAGCTGGAGCGGCTCGTCGCCGGGCTGGTGCCGGCCGCGGACGGCACGGCCGCGGACGGTCCGGCCCCCGGTGGCCCGGCTTCCGGCGACCCGGCCGGCGGCGGCCGGCGGCCCGGCGCCCCCGGAGCCGGCGCACCGGGAGCGGACCTGCCGGGGGCCGGCGTACCGGCCGCCCACCGCCCCGCCACCGGCGACCCGGGGACCGCGGCATGACCGGCCGGCGCACCGCCGCCCCGGCGCCGGCAGCCGCACCGGTGGCCCTGCTCCCCGCCGAACGCCGGCTGTTGCTGGACCTGATGGAGCTGCGCACCGCCGGGCCGCTGGAGACCGGACCGGACGGACCCGCCCCGCGGCTGTGGGAGGCGCAGCGCGCCTACGCCGAGGCGGCGGCCCGGACCGGACTCACCGTGGTGCACCACGCCGCCCCCGGCCCGTCGGTGCTGGACCGCGCCGGGGTGCCGGCCACCGTCCGCGAGGCCGCCGCCGACCCGGACTTCCTGCGGTGCCAGCCGAGCATGGTGCTGCGCCTGGGGCCCGAGCGTCCGGCGGCGCGCACCGTGATGTTCAACGTGCACCTGGACACCGTGGCGGGCTGGGAGCCACCGGTGTACCGGGACGGCCGCTTCCACGGGCGGGGCGCCATCGACGCCAAGGGCCCCGCGGTCGCCCTGCTGGCCGGGCTGCGGCACGCGGTGGACACCGTGCCCGGCCTGGGCTCGACCACCGGCGTGCTGGTCCAGGTGGTCTCCGGCGAGGAGGGCGGCGCGATGGGCTGCTACGGCACCCGGCCGCTGGTGGAGGCCGGCCACACCGGGCGGATCAACATCTTCTGCGAGCCCACCCGGTCCCGCCTGGTGCCCCGGTCCACCGCCGCCGCCACCGCCCGGGTCCGGGTGGCCGGCACCGACTCCATCGACGACATGCCCGGCGGCGGCCACAACGCCACCGTGCTGCTGGGCTTCCTCGCCCGGCACCTCGCCGAGCGGCTGCCCGGCCGGGTCCCCGGCGGACGGGTCTGCGTCGCCGGGCTGCACACCGGGGACCTGCACAACAAGGTGTACGGCAGCGGACGGCTGCTGCTGAACCTGGCGTACGGCACCGCGGACGCCGGTGCCGCGCTCCAGGCCGAGCTGGAACGGGAGCTGCGGACCGGCCTGGCCGCCTTCGCCGAACTCTTCGGCGGGCGCCCGGACTTCGCCCGTACCGCCGCCGACGCCGCCGCGATCACCACCCTGGACTGGCTCAAGCACGGCCTGCCCGCCCTCGACGACCACGACCCGTGGGCAGAGCGCCTGCTCGGCGAGGCCGCCGGGCTGCCCTACGCGCCGCCGGACGAGCCGGCGTGCACCTGCGACGCCATCTGGATGCACGGGGTGCCCGGCGCGTACACGGCGGTCTTCGGCCCCGGCGACCTGGACGCCAACAACGCGCACGCGGACGGGGAGTACGCCGACGCCGGCGACCTCGAAGCGTACGCGGCGGCGGTGGCCACCCTGCTGAGGCACTTCACCGACCACGCCTCCGACGACGACCCCGGCGGGAACCCCCACGGGAACCCCGACCACGCCCCTGACGGCGCCCCTGCCGGGATCCCCGACGGGAATTCCGGCAGGGGCCCCGGGCGGGACCCGGACGGAGCCCCCCTGGGGGCACCCCGCCGGGCCCCCTGAGGGGACCCCGGCGCAACCCCGGGGCGCACACCCCGGCACAACCCCGGGCGCACCCCGGTCACGTCCTGCGCGGCACGCCGGGAGCACCCCTCCCCGGTGGCACGCCCCGAGCGCACGCCGGGCGCTCCCGCCGGGGGCCCGGCGCCCCGGGCCGAGGGACCCGCCGGAGGAGCGCGCCGCGCACCACCACCCGACCCCGCACACCACCGAGGGAACGGACGGAAACCCATGACGACGACGCTTCGCACCCTCCCCGAACCGGGCGCGCCGACCGCCCAGGGCACCCCCGGCGCGCCGACCGCCCCGGACGCCCCGGACGCCCCCGGCACACCGGCCGCCGCGGCCCCCGGCACCACCGGCCCCGGCACGGTCCGCGTCCCCTACGACCGCCTGCTCACCTTCGCCACCGGGGTGTTCACCGCCCGGGGGCTGCCGCCGCACCGCGCCCACCGGGCCGCCGAGGCCCTGCTCCACGGCGACCTGGCCGGCATGCGCTCGCACGGGCTGGCCAACCTCACCCGGCTCTACCTGCCGTTGCTGGACGAAGGGCGCGCGGTGCCCGACGCCGAGCCGGAGGTGCTCGCCGACCGCGGCGCCGCGGTGCTCCTCGACGCCCACCGGGCGCTGGGCCTGTGGCAGGCCGGCGAGGCCCTGGACCTGGCCGCCGAACGGGCCGCCGAACACGGCGTGGGACTGGTATCGGTCCGCGGCGCCACCCACTTCGGCTGCGCCGGCCACCACACCCTGCGGGTGGCCGAACGCGACATGGTCGCCGTGCTGGCGTCCAACTGCGGCCGGCAGCGGATCGCCCGTCCACCGGGCGGGCGCTGCGCGATGCTGGGCACCAACCCGATGAGCGTCGCCGCGCCCGCGGGCCCCGGACGGCCGCCGTACGTCCTGGACATGAGCACCACCGTGGTGCCCACCGGGAAGATCCGGGAGGCCGAACGGGCCGGCCGGGCCATCCCCGAGGGGTGGCTGGAGGACGCCGGGGGCCGGCCGGTCACCGACCCCGGCGCGCTCGACCGGGGCGAGGGCTTCCCGCTGTGGCTCGGCGGGCGCCCGGAGACCGGCGCCTACAAGGGGTACGGCCTGGCCCTGCTGGTCGAGGTGCTCGCCGCGCTGGTGCCCGGCGCCGGCCTCGGCCCCGCGGTGGAGGCGTACCAGGGCAGCGGCGGCCCGTCCGGGCGCGACGACGACATCGGCTTCCTCGCCCTGGTGGTCGCCCCCGGGACGCTGCGCCCGCTGGACGGCTTCCTCGACCAGGCCGGCGGGATGTTCCAGGCCCTGCTGGACTGCCCGCCGCTGCGGGAGGGCGTGCCGGTCGCCTACCCGGGTACCCGGGAGGCCGAGCTGATGGCCGAGGGGCACCGGTCGGGCGTACCGCTGGCCGCGTCCCTGTACGAGGAGGTCCGCGCCGTCGCCGACGCGACGGGCCTGCGGGCCCCGGAGCCGCGGGACGGGGGTGAGGGCCGGTGACCGGGAACGACCGCGCGCTGCGCGTCGGCCTCGTCGGCCTCGGCGTCATCTCGCGCTTCTACGTGGCCGCGTTCGACGACGTTGACGGGGTGGAGCTTGCCGCCGTCTGCGACCTGCGGCCCGCCGCGCTCGACCCGTTCCGGGGGCGGGTGCCCTGCTACACCGACCACCGGACGATGACCGCGGAGGCGGAGCTGGACGCGGTGGTGGTCAACGTGCCCAACGACGCGCACGCGGCGGTCTGCGCCGACCTGCTCGCCGCCGGACTGCCGGTCTGCGTGGAGAAGCCGCTGGCCACCCGGGTCGAGGACGGCCGGGCCCTGGTCCGGGCCGCGCGCAACGCCGACCTGGTGCTCTTCACCTCCTTCCACCGCCGCTACAACGACAACGCGCTCGCCCTGCTGGAGCGGGTCCGGGCGCACGGCTCCCCGGTGGCCTCGCTCACCGTGCGCTACCTGGAGACCATCGAGGAGCACGCCGGCAGCGACCGCTGGTACCTGGACCCGGAGCGCTGCGGCGGCGGCTGCGTCGCCGACAACGGCCCCAACGCCTTCGACACCGTGCGGCAGTTCCTCGGCCCGGTCCGGCTGACCGGCGCCACCGTGGAGCGGGACCGCGACGGGGTGGACCGGCGGGCCGAGATCCACCTGGGCGCGGCCGGCGGCGCCACCGCGCGGGTGCTGCTGGACTGGTCCTACCCGGGCGAGCGCAAGGACATCGAGGTCACCCTCGCCGACGGCACCCGGCTCGCCGCCGACATGCTCGGCGGCCACCTGGGCTTCAAGCAGTCGCTGTGGCATGAGTACGCCGGGGTGCTGCGGGACTTCGCCGCCGCGGTGCGGGCCGGCGAAGACCGGGCCGAGGGCGGCATGGCCGCGCTGGAACTGGTCGCCGACGTCTACCGCCACGAGGCCGCCGGCCGCGCCCCGGCCGCGGACCGCCCGGCCGCCCCGCCGGCGGAGGAGACCGGACCGCCCGGGACGGAGACCGGCCCGGCCCCCGAGGCGCGCCCGGCCCGCCCCGAGGGCACGACGCGCCCCGTGGCGCCGGCGGCCGGAGCCCGGCCGTGAACCCGGCGGAGGACGGGGCCAAGCTCCCGGTCACCGGCGGCCTGGTGAAGATCCTGGTCCACCGGCGGGAGGACCGGGGCATGGTGCTGGAGGAGTACGCCAGCCGCTGTGTGCGCCGCGAGGAGATCCACGAGCTGGTCACCACCGACCAGCACGACCCCGCCCCCGGCGCGGTGGTGGACCGGGTCGGCTTCCTCGGCTTCGTGGAGATCGGCTCCGGCGGCGTCATCGACCGCGGCGACGAGGTGCGGATCGACGGACGGCTCGTCGGCACCGTCCTCGGCTTCGACGCCTGCCACTTCCCCAACCACTACAACGTGCTGATCGCCACGGACCGGACCCTCACCGGCCCGGACCTCGGGCTCAAGCCGACCATGGAGGTGCGTTTTGGCTAGGCCGCTGCTGGACTCCGTCACCGGACCGGAGAGCGTACGGGCGATGGACCCGGACCAGCTCGACCGGCTCGCCGCCGAGATACGGGAGTTCCTGGTCGAGGCGGTGACCCGCACCGGCGGCCACCTCGGCCCCAACCTGGGCGTGGTGGAACTGACCATCGCCCTGCACCGGGTCTTCGACTCCCCCCGCGACCGGCTGCTGTGGGACACCGGCCACCAGGCGTACGTGCACAAACTGCTCACCGGGCGGAAGGACTTCTCCCGGCTGCGCGGCCGCGGCGGACTGTCCGGCTACCCCTCGCAGGCCGAGTCCGAGCACGACGTCATCGAGAACTCGCACGCCTCCACCGCGCTCAGCTACGCCGACGGCATCGCCAAGGCGCACCGGCTGCGCGGCCGCACCGGGCACCACGTGGCCGCCGTCATCGGCGACGGCGCGCTCACCGGCGGCATGGCCTGGGAGGCGCTGAACAACATCGCCGCGGTCAAGGACCTGCCGCTGGTCATCGTGGTCAACGACAACGGCCGCTCCTACGCCCCCACCCGGGGCGGACTCGCCGACCACCTCACCACCCTGCGCACCACCCGCGGCTACGAACGGTTCCTCCAGTGGGGCAAGGACCGGCTGCGGGACCGTCCGCTGGGCGGCCCGCTGTACGGGGCGCTGCACGGCGCCAAGAAGGGGCTGAAGGACTTCGTCGCCCCGCAGGGGCTCTTCGAGGACCTGGGCCTGAAGTACGTCGGACCGGTGGACGGCCACGACGTGCGGGCGGTGGAGACCGCGCTGCGCCGCGCCAAGGCCTTCGGCGGGCCGGTCATCGTCCACTGCATCACCCGCAAGGGCCACGGCCACGCCCCCGCCGAGGCCCACGAGCTGGACCGCTTCCACGCCATCGGCGCGGTCTCCGGCACGGCCGCGCCCGCCGGGCCCTCGTGGACCTCGGTGTTCGCCGAGGAGATGGCCGAGGTGGGCGGGGAGCGCCCGGACGTGGTGGCGATCACCGCCGCGATGCTCCAGCCGGTGGGCCTGGACGCCTTCGCCGCCGCCCACCCCGACCGGGTCTTCGACGTCGGGATCGCCGAGCAGCACGCGGTGACCTCGGCCGCCGGCCTGGCCATGGGCGGCCTGCACCCGGTGGTCGCGGTGTACGCCACCTTCCTCAACCGCGCCTTCGACCAGGTGCTGATGGACGTCGCGCTGCACCGCTGCCCGGTCACCTTCGTCCTGGACCGGGCCGGCGCCACCGGCAACGACGGGCCCAGCCACAACGGCATGTGGGACCTGTCCTTCCTCCAGCTCGTCCCCGGGCTGCGGATCGCGGTGCCGCGCGACGCCACCCGGCTCCGCCGCCAGTTGCGGGAGGCGCTGGACATCGGTGACGCCCCGACCGCGCTGCGCTTCCCCAAGGGCACCGCGGCGCGGGACGTGCCGGCGGTCGGCACCCTCGCCGGGATGGACGTCCTGGCCCGGCCCGCGCCCGGCACCACCGCCGATGTGCTGCTGGTCTCGGTCGGCGCCCTGGCGGACGTCGCGCTGGCCACCGCGGAGCGGCTCGCCGCCGAGGGCGTGGGGGTGACCGTGGTGGACCCGTGCTGGGTCAAGCCGGTCAACCCGGCGCTGACCCGGCTGGCCGCCGACCACCGGCTGGTGGCCACCGTGGAGGACAACGGGCGGGTCGGCGGCGCCGGCGCGGCCGTCGCCCAGGCCGTCCGGGACGCAGGGGTGGCCACCCCGGTGCAGGTCCACGGACTGGCCCAGAAGTTCTTCGAGCACGGCAGCCGCGCCGAGCTGCTCGCCGAGTCCGGCCTCACCGCCGACGATCTGGCCGGGGCCATCGGAGCGGGCCTCGGACGCGGGCCGGCCCGGCCCGGACCGCGACGACTGAAGGAGGTCTCATGACCGCCGTGACCCTGGGCATGCCGTCCGTACCGACCAAGCTCGCCGACCGGCGGCCCAGCCGGAAGATCCAGGTGGGGCCGGTGGCGGTCGGGGGTGACGCGCCGGTGTCGGTGCAGTCGATGACGACCACGGTGACCGCGGACATCGGGGCGACGCTGCAGCAGATCGCGGAGCTGACCGCGGCCGGCTGCCAGATCGTGCGGGTGGCCTGCCCGTCCCAGGACGACGCGGACGCGCTGCCGGTCATCGCGCGGAAGTCGCAGATCCCGGTGATCGCCGATATTCATTTCCAGCCGAAGTACGTGTTCGCCGCGATCGACGCGGGATGCGCGGCGGTCCGGGTGAATCCGGGCAACATCCGGCAGTTCGACGACAAGGTCAAGGAGATCGCCAAGGCGGCCTCCGACGCCGGGGTGCCGATCCGGATCGGGGTGAATGCCGGGTCGCTGGACAAGCGGCTGCTGGCGAAATACGGGAAGGCGACGCCGGAGGCGCTGGTGGAATCCGCGCTGTGGGAGTGCTCGCTGTTCGAGGAGCACGGTTTCCGGGACATCAAGATCTCGGTGAAGCACAACGACCCGGTGGTGATGGTGAACGCCTACCGGCAGCTGGCGGCCCGCTGCGACTACCCGCTGCACCTCGGCGTCACCGAGGCCGGCCCCGCCTTCCAGGGCACCATCAAGTCGGCCGTCGCGTTCGGTGCGCTGCTGAGCGAGGGCATCGGCGACACCATCCGGGTGTCGCTCTCCGCGCCGCCGGCGGAGGAGGTCAAGGTCGGCATCCAGATCCTGGAGTCGCTGAACCTGCGGCAGCGGCGGCTGGAGATCGTGTCGTGCCCGTCGTGCGGGCGGGCGCAGGTGGACGTGTACAAGCTGGCCGACCAGGTGACCGCGGGGCTGGAGGGCATGGAGGTGCCGCTGCGGGTGGCGGTGATGGGCTGTGTGGTCAACGGGCCCGGCGAGGCGCGCGAGGCGGACCTGGGCGTGGCCTCGGGCAACGGCAAGGGCCAGATCTTCGTCAAGGGCGAGGTGATCAGGACCGTGCCGGAGTCCAAGATCGTGGAGACCCTGATCGACGAGGCGATGAAGATCGCCGCGGAGATGGAGAAGGACGGCGTGCCCTCCGGACCGCCGGTCGTCACCCCCGTCTGACCCGCCGTCCGCAGGCCGCCGGACCGGCCGGGCGGGTTCCCGCCCCGCCCGGCCGGCCGGTCCCCGCGGCCCCTGCCGGACCGTGCGCCCCGCGGCCCGTGGTGCGGCCCGGCGGCACCGGGGCCGCACCGTCCCGCACCGGTTCGGGCGGGTCCGGCCGCAGGTTCGGGCCGGTCCGGGCACCCCCGCCACCGGTTCCGGGCGTCCGCCGGGGCCCGACCGGAGCCCGTTCCCGGGCCCGCCCGGGGCCCGTTCGCGGCGCACGTCCCGGCACCCGATTTCCCCTGTCAGTGGGACCCGGCAATTTCTTGTCCGTAGCGACCGCGCGGCGCCTTTCCGTAGCGTCGTCACCATGCCGACCACGTCAATCGAGAAATCGTCCCCGGGCGTTCCGTTCTTCGACCAGTCGTCATCCTTCACCGAACTCTGGCCGCTGATCGGGCAGCACATCGACGACGTATTCGACCGCGGAAAGTTCTCCCACGGACGGAAAGTCGCCGAACTCGAACGGGCCCTCGCCGAATACACCGGAGCCCGGCACGCGGTCGCCGTCAACAGCGGCACCGACGCCCTCGTCCTGCTGCTCCGGGCGGCCGGCATCGGCCCCGGCGACGAGGTGGTCGTCCCCGCCTTCAGCTTCTTCGCGTCCGCCTCGGCGGTCAGCCTGACGGGGGCCACCCCGGTCTTCGCCGACATCACCGCCGACGGCGACTACGGGATGGATCCCGCCTCCGCCGAGGCGGCCGTCACCGGGCGCACCCGGGCGATCATGCCCGTCCACCTCTTCAGCCAGCCCGCCGACCTGGCCGCCCTCGGCGCGCTCGCCGAACGCCGCGGGCTGCGGCTGCTGGAGGACAGCGCCGAGGGCATCGGGATGCGGTGGGACGGCACCCACACCGGGCTGTACGGCGACGGCGGCGTCCTGTCGTTCTTCCCCACCAAGACCCTGGGCGCGCTCGGCGACGCCGGGATGATCCTCACCGACGACCCGGAGATCGCCGAACAGGCCGGTGTCCTGCGCCACCACGGCCGGATGGGCCGCACCATCGACCACATCGCGGGGATCTCCAACCTCTCCGGGGTCAGCGGCACCAACAGCAAGATGGACGACGTGCAGGCGGCCGTGCTGCTGGCCAAACTCACCCAGCTGGACCGCGACATCGCCCGCCGCCGGGAGCTGGCCGACGCCTACACCGAGCGGCTGGCCGGCGCCGACGGCGTGCTGGCGGTTCCCCGGACGGTGGACCGGGGGGTTCCGGTGGACCCGGTGACGTACGTCTACCTGGTCGAGGTGGAGCGGCGGGACGAACTCGTCGCCCACCTGGCCGCCCGCGGCATCGGCACCGAGACGTACTACCCCCGGCCGCTGCACCTCCAGCCCGCCTACGCCGACCGGCCCGGGCACCGGCCGGGCGCCTTCCCCCGGGCCGAGGCCGCCTGCGCGCGCACCCTGGCGCTGCCCCTCTACCCGGATCTCACCGAGGCCGGTCTCGACGCCGTGTGCACCGCGATCTCCGACTTCTACGCCGGGAGGCAGTGACGATGACCACCGCGCCCATCCCGTTCTTCCCGCCGGACCTCTTCGAGCAGGACCGCGAGGCCTTCAAGGAGCTGCTGTACGAGGTCGGCACCGACCCGGAGCAGAAGTTCATCCTGGGGCGGCGCACCGCCGCGCTGGAGGAGGAGCTGCGGGCCACCACCGGCGCCGGGCACGTCATCGCCTGCTCCAGCGGCACCGGCGGGCTCAACCTCGCCGTGCAGGCCCTGGGCATCGGGCCGGGGGACGAGGTGATCGTGCCGGCGTTCTGCTGCCAGCCGGTGGCCAGCTCGGTCGCCAACCTGGGAGCCACCCCGGTCTTCGCCGACGTCGATCCGCACACCATGGTGATCGACCCGGACGCGGTCGAGGCGCTGATCACCGAGCGGACCCGGGCGGTGATGCCCGCCCATGTCTTCTCGATCATGGCCGACATGCCCCGGATCAACAAGATCGCCCGCGCCCATGGGCTCAAGGTCGTCGAGGACGCGGCGGTGGCCGAGGGCGCGGTGCTGGACGGGGTGCCCTCCGGCCGCTGGGGAGACGTGGGCGTCTTCTCCTTCTTCCAGGTCAAGGCGTTCGGCACGGCCGGCGAGGGCGGTGTGGTGCTCACCGACGACCCGGAGCTGGCCCGTACCGTGCGGATGCTGCGCAACCACGGGCAGGACGGCGTGCACCGCTTCCTGCACCACCGGATCGGCCAGAACAGCCGGTTCGACGAGATCCTCGCCGCGTTCCAGCTGTACCGGCACGCCGGCTTCGCGGACCGCCTGGAGCGCCGCGCGAAGATCGCCGACTACTACACCGAACGGTTCGCCCCGCTCGCCGACCGCGGGGTGCTCGCGCCGCCGGCCGGCCGCAACGGGCGCTGCTACTACGTGTACTCCCTGCTGGTGCGGCGCCGCGGCGACCTGCGGGCCTGGCTCACCGAGAAGGGCATCGGCAGCCATGTGTACTACCCGGTGCCGCTGCCCCAGCAGCCCGCCTTCGCCGCCTGGGCACCGCCGGGCGCCGCGTGGCCCGGCGCCCGGTACGCCAGCGACCACAACCTGGCGATCCCGATCTGGCCGCACCTCACCGACGAGCAGGTGACCTACATCGCCGACTCCGTCTGCGAGTTCTTCGACTGAGCCCCGCCCGGCCCGCGCGCCGCACCCCACGCGGCGCCCGCGGGCCCGGCGCAGGCCCGGCGCGGTGCGGCCCGGGCCGGCCCACGCCCGCCCCGGGCCCCCGTCCGCCCATCACCCAGCCGATCGCGCCCCGGCGGGCGGGCGGGCGAAGGCGGCCGGGCCAAGGCGGGCCGGGCCCCCGGCGGGTCGGCCCACCCCGGCACGGAAACGCGGCCCGCACCGGCAGGCGGCTCCCCGGCACGGGAGCGCGGCCCCCGGCACGGGAACGCCGCCCCGCGGAGGGCACGCGGCCCCCGGCAGGGAACGCGGCCGCACGGGCGCGCGCCCGCCCCTTCCCCCCCCACACGCACCACGCCACCCCCTCCCGCACCAGCGCGACACGTCCCAGCACGTCGATACGGTTGAGGAGATCCGATGACCAGCAAAGTCGCCGTCATAGGCCAGGGATACGTCGGCCTGCCCCTGGCGGTCGCCGCGGCCGAGAACGGGTTCCACGTCGTCGGCTACGACATCGACGAACGGCGGGTGAAGAAGCTCGCGGCCGGCGAGTCCTACGTGGGCGACATCCCCTCGGCCCGGCTGCGGTCGATCCTGGACCGGGGCACCTACCGGCCCAGCATCGATCCGGACGACGTGGAGGGCTTCGACATCGCGGTGGTCACCGTGCCCACGCCGCTCCACGAGGGGGTCCCGGACCTGTCGTTCATCGAGGCGGCCGGGGAACTGCTCGCCTCCCGGCTGCGGCCGGGGGCCACCGTCATCCTGGAGTCCACCAGCTACCCCGGCACCACCGAGGAGGTGCTGGCACCGCTGCTGCACAAGGGCTCGCTGCTGGAACCCGGCACCGACTTCCACCTGGGCTACAGCCCCGAGCGGATCGACCCGGGCAACACCCGGTGGACGTTCGAGACCACGCCGAAGGTGGTCTCCGGCATCGACGACCGGTCGCTGGAGCGGGTGCGGGCGTTCTACGAGCGGATCGTGGACGAGGTGGTGGTCGCCCCCTCGCCGCGCGTCGCGGAGCTGGCCAAGGTGCTGGAGAACACCTTCCGGCACGTCAACATCGCGCTGGTCAACGAACTCGCCACGCACGCCGAGGGGATCGGGGTGGACGTGTGGGAGGCGCTGGACATCGCCTCGACCAAGCCGTTCGGCTTCATGCGCTTCACCCCGGGTCCGGGCGTCGGCGGTCACTGCCTGCCGGTCGACCCGCTCTACCTGTCGTGGAAGGTCGAGCGCACCCTGAGCAAGCGGTTCCGCCTGGTGGAGCTGGCCGACGAGCTGAACAACCAGATGCCCGAGTACGTGGTGCGCCGTCTCACCCGCGGCCTGGACCGCCGGCGGCAGACCGTCACCGGCGCCCGCATCCTCATGCTGGGACTGGCGTACAAGGCGAACACCGGCGACGTCCGGGAGTCCCCGGCGCTGCCGATCGCCCGAATGTTCATCGAGGCCGGGGCCACCGTCCGGGTGGCCGACCCACACGTCACCGAGAGCCCCGACATCCCCGGGCTGACCCGGGTGGACCTCACCGCGGAGGAGCTGCGGCAGGCGCACGCGGTGCTGGTCGTCACCGACCACGACGCCTTCGACTACGGCCTGGTGGCGGCCGAGGCGCGGTACGTCTTCGACTGCCGGCACCGGATCGCCCCCGCGGCGCACATCGAGTCGCTGTGACCCTCCGCCCTCCGGTCCGAACTCCGGTCCGTCCCCCGACCCGCCCGGTGTCCCGCCCGCGGGTCCGCCCGGTCGCGGACGCCGTACCGCCGGGCCGGGGGCGGCGCCGGGGACCCGGCCACCGCCCGCGGGCCGCGGGGGCGGACGACGCTCCGGGGACCGGGCTACCGGAGCCGCTCGTCGGCCACCGTCCCGGGACCCCCGCGGCACCGGGCGTCCGCCGGCTCCGTACGGCCGGCCAGGCCGAGGATGGAGTCGGTGCCCATCGGGTTGTCGATCACCGGATCGCAGGCGAGCACCGCCTGGTGCAGGCTGCGGATACGGGGCGAGGGCTCCAGACCCAGTTCGTCGTGCATCACCCGCCGCAGCCGCTGCACCACCTCCAGCGCCTGGGTGCGGCGGCCGGAGCGGTGCAGCGCCACCATCAGCTGCGCGTGCAGGTACTCCTGCGTCGGGTACTTGGTGGTCAGCGCGCTCAGCTCACCGATGACCTCGTGGTGCCGCCCCAGCCGCAGGTCGGCGTCGATCCGCTGCTCCTGGACGCTGATCCGCTCCTCCTCCAGACCCACCAGGTGCGCCCGGAGCACCGGACCCACCTGGACGTCGGAAAGCGCCGACCCCTGCCACACCCGCAGGGCGCGCCCGAGCAGATCCGACGCGGCGGCGTCGTCCCGGTGCAGCCGTGCCCGGCCCTGACGGACCAGCGAGGTGAAGGCGTTGACGTCCAGCTCGTCACTCCGGACCACCAGCAGATAACCGCCGTCGCGGGTCTCCAGCACCCGCCGCGCCGCCTGGAGACTCCCGATCTGCGGGATTTTCCCCAGGGCGCGCCGCAGTTGCAGGATGTAGGACTGGATGGTGGAGAGCGCGGAGTTCGGCGGAGTGTCCTCCCACAGTTCCTCGATACAGCTCCGGGTGGAGACGACCTGGTTGGCGTTGAGCAGGAGCAGGGCGAGCAACTGCCGTTGTTTGGGGGCTGTCGGCGTATACAGCCGCCCCTGCTCGCTGACCTTAAGAGGTCCTAATACGGCGAATTCCATGACGTACTCGTACACCTTCCAGACAAGCGTGGCGAGGTCTCCGGTTGGGGCGCTGTTTCGGCGGCCACAAGGCGAACAGGTGCCGAGATGGCGAGCATTCTAGGTCGCCCCTCAAGCCCTTTCAACCACTTGAGTTATGAACCATTAACTCCGTTTACGCCGCGCCCGGCCCGGTTCCGGGGCCCGTTCCGGGATGCCCGCCGGCACCCCGGGTTCCGGTCATCCGGCGACCGGCGCGCACCGGCGCAGGCGCTGTGCGTACCGGGGCCGCCACAGTGCGTGGAAGGCCAGCCGGCGTGCCACCGGCAGCCGCCGCAGCGCCTCCCGCCGGGTGTCCTCGGGTGCCCCGTCGAGCAGCCACGGGTAGAAGTCCGCAGCCCAGGCGGCGCCCAGCTGCCGGCGCTGCTCCCGCTCGAAGACCGCCCAGGCCTCGGCGGTGACGGTGGCCAGCACCAGCGGCAGCGCCTCCATCTCCTCGCGGTCGAGGTGGGCGAGGAGGAACAGGCAGAAGTCCTCCGTGCTCCGCCGCACCGCCGGCCGGTCGTCGCCGGCCAAGGCGTCATCCACCTGTTCGGTCAACGGGAGGAGCCGGCTGTGGTCGTCCTCCATCGCGTCCAGCAGACGCATATGCCATGCGTTGGCACGGCAATGCGCCCGGACGGCCGGCCACAGCACGATGTCCTCCGTCATCTGGTGGGCGGCCAAGTAACCGCTGAATCTCACCCAATGGTCTTTGATTGCCGATAAGTCGCCCGGTGTTCCGTTTTCCCCGGTGGCGCCGGGTCCGGGTTCGGTGAGTTCCTGTGCGGCGTACATGAGCAGCGCCGCGTCGCGCCGAAAGGCGTCGTGGATGGCGTACATCATCGTCAGGTGGGGCCGGGTCGGTGTGCGTGGTGCCGCGTGGACGCTCATGGCTGACTCCTCGCAGGATGACGACGCGCGGACGGCGGCGGTCCGTGGGTGCGCGCGTGCCGGGCGCCGGTGGTGGGGGAACGGGGCAGCCGCGCGGGGAGGGGTGCCGGATTCCTCCGCGACCTGGGGAAAGTATCCGTCCTCGTACTATCCGGTGCAAGTTGTTCCGGAATTCCGCCGGGACCGCCCGGCGGCCGGCCGCGGCGGTGACCGTACGGTGGGGCGGTGAACAGACACATCCCCTTCGACCGCCTGCACAACTTCCGTGACCTGGGCGGCTACCGCACCTTCGACGGCCGCACCGTGCGCTGGTCCACGCTCTACCGGGCCGACTCGCTGGGCAAGCTCGCCGAGGCCGCGGCCGAACAGGACCGGGAGCGCTTCCGGGACCTGGGCGTGCGGACCGTGATCGACCTGCGCTACCCGTGGGAGATCGACCGCAAGGGCCGGGTGCCCGCCGCCGACGGCCTCGCCTACCACAACCTCAGCATCGAGCACCGCCCGTACAACCAGGCCGCGCTGCCCCCGGAGACCGACACCGAGCGCTACCTCGCCGACCGCTTCGCCGAGGTCGCCGAGGACGGCGTCAAGGAGATCCGGCAGGCGCTGGAGGTCATCGCCGACCCGGGCAGCGGCACCACCGTCTTCCACTGCGCCTCCGGCAAGGACCGCACCGGCCTGATCGCCGCGCTGGTGCTCTCCCTGGTGGGCGTCGCCGAGGACGACATCGTCGCCGACTTCGCCCTCACCAACCTCGCCACCGAACGCCTGGTCGCCGACTGGAAGGTCGCCAACCCCGGCCGCGAACTGGTCTGGCCCGCCTTCGGCACGGCACCCGAGGGCATCATGCGCCTCTTCCTCGCCGACCTGGCCGCCCGGTACGGCTCGGTGCCCGGGTACGTCACCACCGCCCTGGGCGCCGGCCCCGACCTCACCGACGCGCTGAGGGCCCGGCTGCTCACCGAGGCGTGAACCCGCGGCGGCACCGGTTCCGCCGGACGCCGCGCACCGCCGGCCGCGAGAGGCGGCCGGCGGTGCGCCGGAAGGCCACCGAAATGGGTTCCCGAGGCAACGGACGGCGTTCAGGGTGAGGAATGTGACAGAGCCCACGCGGCGCCGTTTCCATTTACTCCATATGGCCCGTCATGGCGACCGCACCGCGCTTTCGGTCGAATTCCCCTATCGCCCTTTCCGCTCCCGGCCGCCGTTCCCCTCCGGGGCGCGGCGGAACCGGGCACCCGCCCCGCCGCCGGGGCGCCGGCGCGGCCGGGGCCCCCGCCGGAGTGGTACGGGCGGACGCACTGTCACGCCCGCCGCGCCCACTTCTGCAGGAAGGTGCCAGTGGAATTTCGAATTTGGCCGCAAGCGGCCACCGAAAGGGCTGCGGAAGCGGAATCAAAGCCTTCGCCATGGAGTGGGAACACCCGCGGCCCGTACGGCGTTCGAAGCAAGTAGGAGGGGTGTGCGCGTGCTCCCGTGACCGTTTTATTCCTCGGCGTCACCGGTCAATCGTTGAACTCCCATCCATTCGCATGGGTGGACTCCGGGGCGGTCCAAACTTTATTGACTGCGACTGAGCGCGCGATTATCGTCGGCTCGGACCCGTGATCAACTGCTTGCCGACGCGAAGATCGTTATGCGTCTAGAAAATGCGCCGCACAGTTCTCGCCAAGGGACTGGACAAACCGTGCGGAGCGGGGCCCACAGCGGGAAGTGCCGGGATCGGTGATGGGGGCATACGTGTCGAGTGGGGTAGTGAGTCCGCCGGCCGGAGAGCGGACACCGGATGGCGCGGACGACGACCACGCCGCACACCTGGAGCGGACCCTGCTCCAGGCGTATGCGCTGATCGAATCCACCGTCTCGCTGCACCGGGAGGGCCCGCGGGATCCCGCGGCGGTGGTGGCGCGGACCGACACCGTGCCCGCCGGGGAGGCCCTGGAGGAACTCGTCGGCCGGGCCCGCCATTCCATCGGTGTGGTGCGGGTCGGCACCGGAGAGTTCGCCGACACCGTGCTGCGGCTGCTGCCCGGCGTCCCGGCGGGCCTGCCGGTGCGGGTGCTGTGCGCCACCGACGCCGCCGACCCCGCCCTGGGCCGGTACACCCGGAATCCCGGCGCCAGGGCGGAAGTGCGGGTCTGCGAAGGGGAGTTGCGCGAGATCCTGGTGGTGGACGGTGCCGCGGCGCTGGTGCGCGGCGCGGCGGAGTCCGGCACCCGGGCCACCGTGGTGGACGACGACGCGGCCGCCCGCGCGCTCGAACTGCTCTTCGCCGGTGCGTGGTCGCGCGGCCGGGACCTCGCCGACCACCACCAGATCTGCCCGCTGCTCCGTACCGAACTGGCCCGGAACGTCCTGGAGCGGCTGAGCGCGGGCACCATCGACGAGGTCGCCGCCCGCGACCTCAAGGTGTCGCTGCGCACCTACCGGCGCCACGTGGCGGAGATCATGCGGGAGCTCGACGCGAACTCCCGCTTCCAGGCCGGCGCGCGCGCCGTGGAACTGGGCCTGATCTCGCCGTAGGCACCGCTTCCGACGAATCACCAGGCACGGGGGAGAGAAGTGCCCGATCCACGCGAGGACGAGCTCGAACGGATGCTGCTGGAGGTCAAGGCCCGCCTGGAGTCCGTGGTGGCGTTACGCCGCGACCGTGGCGGCGAAGCACCCGTGATCACCGCGGTGAACCACGGCTACGGGGCGGTGCTGGCCACCGCCCGGACGCTGATCGGCCGCGCCGCCCACAGCATCGACATCGTGCACGCCCGCCGGCCGAGCGCGGAGGAACGCGCCCTGCGGCCGTCGGAGCGGGCGGAGCGGGAACTGCTCCGCGAGGCGGCCGGCGTGGTCCGGGTCCGGCTGCTGACCACCCCGGGCCTCCTCGACGACGAGTTCGTCCGGGAACAGGGCTCCGCCGGCCGGCCGGCCGATGTGCGGGTGACCCGGATGGCCCCGCTCCAGGCCCTGGTCGTGGACGGCCGGGCCGCGCTGGTGGTGGCGGACTCCGCGGCCGGCCGCCGCTCCTCGGTGATCCGGGTCCCCGAGGTGCTGCACAGCCTCGACACCCTCTTCCAGAGCGTCTGGCGGGACGCGCTGCCCGCCGGCGAGGACCGGCTCTTCGGGGACCGGCGCAGGGCCGCGATCGCCCGCCGCATCCTCCACACCCTCCAGGCCGGGGTCACCGACGAGGTCGCCGCCCGGGAACTGACCGTGTGCGTCCGCACCTACCGCAGCCATGTGGCCGAGATCATGGCCAAGCTGGGCGCCACCTCCCGCTTCCAGGCCGGGGTGCGCGCCGCCGAACTGGGCCTGCTGCGGCCCGCCCGGGCCTCCGGGGCGGCGGCCGGACGGACCTGAGCGGCGCCCGGCGCAGTGCCGGGCCGCCGCCCGGCCACCGGTTCAGCCGGGGGGACGCGGCCCGGTGCGGTCCGTCGGGGGCGGCTGGGCCGGCCCGCGGTCCGGGTCCGGCCCGGGCCGCTCCGGCACCGGCGGCTCCCCCTCGTCCTCGGGAGCGGCCTCGTGGGCGAGCGCGTCGACGTACCGGGAGAGCAGCGCGGCCCAGTCGGTTCCGTGCTCCCTGAGCAGCGCCTCCTGGTCCCGCAGCGTGCGCTCCTCGAACCGGCGCAGGAAGACCAGCGGGTTCTCCTCCGCGTCCCCGGAGGGTTCGTATCCGTCGGTGGTCATGGGAGGTCTCGTCGTGTCGTGGGGCGGAACCAGGGTCTGTGCGCCGGTCCGCGCCGGTGGATTCCGAGACCGTCGCCGCTGCGCGTGGCTCCGTGCCACCCCGAGGGCGGTGCCCGCGGGAACCGCCGGACAGCGGCCGGCGCCTGCTCCCCGGGGGAGCGGGCGGGGCCTTCCGCGCCGGATGTTACCGGGTGGGCGGTGCCGGGACGGAGCACCATCCGGTGGGCGGGCCGTATCCGGCCGCGGCGCGGCGCGGTGCCGGGCGACGGCGGCCGGCCCGGGGAGTGCGGGCGGCCGGGCCGCGCCGCGGCCGGATCCGCATCGCTCCCGGCCACCGGACACCGCACCGGCCGGGCGGGCACCGGCCGGGCGGGCACCGGCCCGGCCGGAGCCGGACCGGTGGGCAGCGGTGGGCGAGGTGCCCCGCTCCGGGGCGCCGACCGGGCGCGTCCCGCCCCGCCGGGCGCCGCGCCGGCGCTCGTGCCCGCTCCCTCGGCCGTCCCGCGGGCCGTGTCCGGGCGCACCACGGTCCGGCGGACACCGGCGCGGCCGGCCCCGGAGCGGCGGATACCGGAGCGGCGGACACCGGAGCGGCCACCGCCGGCCCGCCGGGCACGGACCCGCCGGTCCCGGCGCGGCGGGCGGGGGTCCCGGCGGCGGCCACCACCGCCCCCCGCCGCGCCGCCCCCTCCACGCCGGGCCGCCCGCCGCCGGACACCGGCCCCGAAGGAAGCCGGCCCCACCCGGCAACGCACCGTCCGGCGACGGCCCGACCACCCGCACCCCACCCGGCAACGCACCGTCCGGCAACGCCCCCGACCACCCGCACCCCACCCGGCAACGTCCAAACCGCCCACGACCCACCCCGGCAACCTGCCGACCCGCACCGGCCCCGGAGGAACCGGCGGCCCCACGGGAGGGGGCCCGGGACCCGCGACTCGGCGGGAACCGGGCCCCCTCCCGGCGGGTTGTCACCCGGTGGGCTGGAACACCACCGGCAGCTCGACCATCGGACGGATCATCACGCCCGGGCGGTAGCGCAGCTCGGAGGGGTGGACGGCGAGCCGGATCTCCGGGAAGCGCTCGAAGACCCGCCGGATGGCGATCTCGGCGAGCGCCTTGGCCATGTGGCTGCCGAGGCAGAAGTGGATGCCGTGGCCGAAGCTGACGTGCGACGGCTTCTGGCGGGTGATGTCCAGCTCGTCCGGCCGGTCGGGGAAGGCGTCGGGGTCACGGTTGGCCGAGGCGAGCGAGATGATCACGATCTCGTCCTGCGGGATCGTCACCCCGGCGATCTCCACCGGCTCCAGGGTGACCCGCTGCAGCGTGTTCAGCAGCGGCCCGGACCAGCGCAGCATCTCGTCCACCGCGCCGGGCAGCAGCGCGGGGTCGTCGGTGATCTGCCGGACCACCTCCGGGCGGGTCAGCAGGGCCGCGAACGACCCGGTCAGCAGGCTCGCCGTGGTGTCGTTGCCGCCGGTCATCACCCCGAACGCGGTGGACAGGATGTCCTTGGCGTCCAGCCGGCTGTCCTCCGGCGCGTGCACCATGGCCGAAATGAGGTCGTCCTCCGGCTGCCGCGCCTTCCGTGCGATCAGCTCGGTGAGGTAGTCCGACAGTTCCGCGATGTGCCGGGCGATCTGCCCGGTCGGGTCGCTGGCGTCCACCCGGTGCAGCGTCTGGGACCAGACCCGGAAGCGCGGCCAGTCCTCCACCGGGACACCCATCAGCTGCCCGATGGTGATGATGGGCAGCGGCGCGTTGAGGCCGGAGATCAGATCCCGGTTGCCGGTGCGCACCATGTCGTCGAGGAGCCCGTCCACCACCTTCTCCCACTCCGGCCGCAGGTTCCGCACCCGCTTGGGGGTGAAGGCGAAGGTGAGCGCCTTGCGCAGCGGGGTGTGCCGCGGCGGGTCCGAGTTGGCCAGGTGGTTGCTGATCTCGGGCGCCGGCTGCAGCTCGGTGCCCAGCTGCCGGCCCAGCGCCCGGTACAGCTTGCCGATGTCCCGGCTCAGCCGCTGGTCGGACAGCGCGCCGCGGACGTCGTCGTACCGCGTGATCATCCAGGCCCGCACGCCGTCCGGTGTCTCCACCTTGCACACCGGCTGCTCCGCCCGCAGCCGGGCCAGGAAGGGGTACGGGTCCTGGGTGTACTCGTCGCTGAACATCCAGTACTTGGACAGCGCGCCGGTGCCCGTCATTCATGCTCCCCTGGTGGCTGGTTGGCAAAGCTGGTCCGCGGGCGCTCGATGACACACGCAGGAGGACCGATGGTGGCACGCAACACCGCCACCGCAGCAGCGGGTTGAGAAATCTTCGATATGACCACGTCGGCTGCCGCGGCCGGTCCCGGGCGGGGGCAGACTCAAGTTTTTGCAGCGTCGTTGCCGGTGCTTCCGGCCGCTGGTGAGACTGACCGCCGGGAGCCGGCGGCGGGCGCGTTCCGCTCACCGCCGGCGCGGCCGAACCCGCGCGCCGGCGGCGTACCGGCGGCTCACACGGTGATTCCCCCGGGCGGCGGCGTGCCGCCGGACCAGGCTGTCAGCGCCGGGCCCCCGACCGGCCCGGTTCCGGAAGACGATGTGGAGATCTCCTCAATGAAACGAGTGGCCATCGACGATGTTCTTCCGCTGTCGCCACTGCAGGAAGGCATGCTGTTCCACGCCCTGTACGAGGAACACCGCTTCGATGTCTACACGGCCCAGCTCGTCATCGACCTGGAGGGCGAGCTGGACGCCGCGGCGATGCGCGACGCGGTGGCCACCCTGCTCCGCCGGCACGCCAACCTGCGCGCCGGCTTCCGGTACGAGAAGCTGAGCAAGCCGGTCCAGGTGGTCCCGCGCGAGGTCCCGGTGCCCTGGCGCGAGGTGGACCTGACCCACCTCGGCGAGGCGGAGCAGCGGGCCGAGCTGGACCGGCTGGCGGCCGAGGACGCCGACCACCGCTTCGACCTGTCCACCGGGCCGCTGCTGCGCTTCACCCTGGTACGGCGGGGCGCCGGCCGCGACCGGCTGATGTTCAACTCCCACCACATCCTGCTGGACGGCTGGTCCACCGCCCGGTTCATGTACGAGCTGTTCACCATCTACGAGAGCCGCGGCGACTCGGGCCTGCCGCCGGTGACCCCCTACCGCGACTACCTGGGCTGGCTGGCCGCGCAGGACCGGCAGGCCGCCGAGAGCGCCTGGCGGGAGGTCCTCGGCGACATCGAGGAACCCACCCTGGTGGCGCCCGGCGACGCCGGGGTCACCAGCGCCCCGCACGAGCTGACCATCACCCTCACCGAGGACCTCACCACCCGGGTCCGGGAGACCGCGCGCCGCAACGACCTCACCCTCAACACCGTCTTCCAGGGCTGCTGGGCGCTGCTGCTCGCCCAGCTCACCGGCCGGGACGACGTGGTCTTCGGCGCCACCGTCTCCGGGCGGCCGGCCGAACTCGCCGGCATGGAGAACATGGTCGGCCTGTTCATCAACACCGTCCCGGTCCGGGTCCGGGTGCGGCCCGGACAGACCCTGCTGGAGACCCTCGCCTCGCTCCAGCGGCAGATGACCGGCATGATGCCGCACCACCACCTCAGCCTCCCCGACATCCAGGGCGTGTCCGGGACGACCACCCTGTTCGACACCGTCACCGTCACCGAGAACTACCCGATGAGCGGCGACGACCTGACCGAGCTGCCCGGCAACCTCCGGCTGGCCGGGGCCAAGGGCACCGACGCCAACCACTACCCGCTCAGCGTCGCGGTGCTCCCCGGCGCCGCGCTGCGCCTGAGCTTCGGCTACCGGGCCGAGCTGTTCACCGCCGACGACATGCGGACGCTGGGCGAGCGCGTCCGCCGCCTGTTCGAGGCCTTCACCGCCGACCCGGGGCAGCTCGTCGCCCGGCTGCCGCTGCTCACCGGCGAGGAGCGGGCGCGCCTGCTCGACCACGGCGTCCCCGCCCGGCCGCTGCCCGGCGGCGCCACCATCGGCGACCTCTTCGCCGAGCAGGTGCGCCGGCACCCCGCCGCCCCCGCGCTGATCCACCAGGACACCACCCTCGACTACGCCGGACTCGACCGCCGCGCCAACCGGCTCGCCCGCACCCTGATCGAGGGCGGGGCGGGCCCGGAGAAGGTGGTGGCCCTGGTGCTGCCCCGCTCCCCGGAACTGATCGTCGCCATGCTCGCGGTGGTCAAGGCCGGGGCCGCCTACCTGCCGGTGGACACCGGCTACCCGGCGGACCGGATCGGCTACCTGCTCACCGACTCCGACCCGGCCCTGGTGGTCACCGACACCGGCTCGGCCGCCGCCGTCCCGGCCACCTGCACCGCGCCGCGGCTGGTGCTCGACGACCCGGCCACCGCGGCCGCCACCGAGGCCCGATCCGCCGCACCCGTGGAACCGGCGGAGCGGACCGCCCCGCTGCTCCCGGCCCATCCCGCGTACGTCATCTACACCTCCGGCTCCACCGGCCGCCCCAAGGGCGTGGTGGTCCCGCACACCGGGGTGGCCGGCCTGATCGCCACCCACGTCGAACGGTTCGGGGTCGGCCCGGGCAGCCGGGTGCTCCAGTTCGCCTCGCCGAGCTTCGACGCCGCCGTGGCCGAGATCTACCCGGCGCTGCTGTCCGGCGGTGCCCTGGTGCTGGCCCCGGCCGAGCGGCTGCAGCCCGGCCGCGCGCTGGTCGAGCTGGTCGCCGAACACCGCGTCACCCACGCCACCATCCCGCCGGCCGCGCTCGCCGTGCTCGACGCCGCCGACTTCCCCACCGTGCGGCTGCTCATCGTGGCCGGCGAGACCACCGCCCCCGAACTGGTCGAGGCCTGGTCCCGCGACCGTACGATGATCAACGCCTACGGCCCCACCGAGACCACCGTGTGCGCCTCGGTCAGCGGCCCGCTCTCCGGCGCCGGGGTGCCCCCGATCGGCACCGCCATCGGCACCTCGGTGCTGCGGGTGCTCGACGGCGCGCTGCGCCCGGTGCTGCCCGGCGTCACCGGCGAGCTGTACGTCTCCGGGCCCTGCACCGCCCGCGGCTACCTGGGCCGGCCGGGGCTGACCGCCGAGCGGTTCGTCGCCGACCCGTTCGCCGGCGACGGCCGGCGGATGTACCGCACCGGCGACCTGGTGCGCTGGCGGTCCGGCGGCGACGGCGACCGGCCGGTGCTGGAGTTCGTCGGCCGCGCCGACGACCAGGTCAAGGTCCGCGGCTTCCGGATCGAGCTGGGCGAGGTCGAGTCGGCGCTGCTCACCCACGACAGCGTGGAACGGGCGCTGGCCGTGGTGCGCGCCACCGAGCAGGGCGACAAGCGGCTGGTGGCCTACCTGGTGCCCGCCGCCGGCGCCCAGGTGCCCCGGCCCGGCGCGCTCCGCGCCCACGTCGGCGCCGCGCTGCCGGAGTACATGGTCCCCTCCGCCTTCGTGGTGATGGACGCGTTCCCGCTCACCCCCAACGGGAAGCTGGACCGCGCCGCCCTGCCCGAGCCCGACCCGGCCGCCGAACTCGCCGGCCGCGCCCCGCGCACCCCGCAGGAGGAGATCCTCACCTCCCTGTTCACCGAGGTCCTCGGGGTGAACGCGATCGGCGTGGACGACGACTTCTTCGACCTGGGCGGCCACTCGCTGCTCGCCACCCGGCTGGTCTCCCGGGCCCGCGCGGTCTTCGGCGTCCAGCTGTCCATGCGCGCGGTCTTCGAGGCGCCCACGGTGGCCGGCATCGCCCGCCGGCTCACCGAGGTGACCGACGACCGGCCGGCGCTCACCGCCGGGGAGCGGCCCGAGCACGTCCCGCTCTCCCACGCCCAGCGCAGGCTGTGGTTCCTGGACCGGCTGGAGGGCGCCAAGCCCATCTACAACGTGCCGCTGACCCTGCGGCTCACCGGCGAGCTGGACCTGACCGCGCTGCGCCGGGCGTTCCACGACGTGATCGACCGGCACGAGAGCCTGCGCACCGTCTTCCCCGAGGTGGACGGCACCCCCTACCAGCACGTCCTGGACCCGGCCGAGGTCCGGCTGGACCTGGAGGCGGTGGACCTCACCGCCGCCCCGGAGACTCTCGACCAGGTGCTGGAGCGGGAGTCGGCGACCGGCTTCCGGCTCGCCGAGGACCTGCCGCTGCGCATCCGCGTGTACCGCACCGGACCGCACACCCACGTCCTGCTGGTGGTGATGCACCACATCGTCGGCGACGGCTGGTCGATGAGCGTCTTCGGCCGCGACCTGTCCGTCGCCTACGCCGCCCGGCTGGAGGGCGACGACCCCGGCCTGCCCCCGCTGCCGGTGCAGTACGCCGACTACACCCTGTGGCAGCGGCGGGTGCTGGGCGACGAGAGCGATCCCGGCAGCGCCATCTCCCGGCAGCTCGCCTTCTGGGAGACCACCCTGGAGGGCATCCCCGACGAGCTGAACCTGCCGGTGGACCGGCCCCGCCCGGCGGTGCCCGGCTACGCCGGCGACACCGTCTCCTTCCACCTCGACGCCGCGCTCCACCAGAAGCTGCTCACCCTCTCCCGCAACTGCCAGGCGAGCCTGTTCATGGTGCTCCAGGCCGGGCTGTCGGTGCTGCTCTCCCGCTCCGGCGCCGGCTCCGACATCCCCCTGGGCACGCCGATCGCCGGCCGCACCGACGACGCCGTGGACGACCTCGTCGGCTTCTTCCTCAACACCCTGGTGCTGCGCACCGACACCTCCGGCAACCCCACCTTCCGGGAACTGGTGGACCGGGTGCGGGAGGCCGACCTGGCCGCCTACGCCAACCAGGACGTGCCCTTCGAGCGGCTGGTCGAGCACCTCAACCCCGAGCGGTCCATGGCCCGGCACCCGCTGTTCCAGGTGATGTTCACCGTGCAGAACAACCGGCAGGCCGAACTGGTGCTGCCCGGCGCCCGGGTGGAGCCCTACGAGCACGACGGCGCGCTGGCCAAGTTCGACCTGTTCGTCGGCGTCATCGAACAGCGCACCGCGGCCGGCGCGGTGGACGGCCTGGCCGGCTGGATGGAGTACAGCACCGACCTGTTCGACCGGGAGACCGTCCAGGAACTGGCCGACCGCTACGTACGGGTGCTCGCCGCGGTGGTGGACGACCCCCGGCGGGCGATCGGCTCCCTGGACCTGCTCGACCCCGTGGAGCGGCACCGCCTGGTCACCGCCGTCAACGACACCGCGCACCCGCTGGACGCCACCACCCTGCCCGAGCTGTTCCGGCGCCGGGTCCGGGCCCACCCGGAGCTGCCGGCCGCGGTGGCCGACGGCACCGGGCTGACCTACGCGGAGCTCGACGCCCGCGCCAACCGGCTCGCCCGCCTGCTGGCCGCCCGCGGCATCGGCCCAGAGGACACCGTCGGCATCGCCCTGCCGCGCTCCCCGGAGCTGCTGGTGGCGGTCTGCGCGGTGCTCAAGGCCGGCGCGGCGTACCTGCCGCTGGACCCCGCGCACCCGGCCGAACGCACCGTCCTCACCCTCGCCGACGCCGCGCCCGCGGTGGTGCTCACCCGCACCGGGCTGCTCCCCGACGGCCACCGCACGCCGGTGCTCGCCCTGGACGAACCGGAGACCGACCAGGCCCTCGCCGGGCAGCCGGACACCGACCTCACCGACGCCGACCGCACCCGTCCGCTCCACCTCGGCCACCCCGTGTACACCATCTACACCTCCGGCTCCACCGGCCGCCCCAAGGGCGTGGTGATGCCCGCCCGCGCCATGGCCAACCTGATCGCCTGGCACCACGCCGAAGTGGGCGGCGAACCCGGCGACCGGGTGGCGCAGTTCACCGCCATCAGCTTCGACGTCTCCGCCCAGGAGATGCTCGCCACCCTGCTCACCGGCAAGACCCTGGTGATCCCCGCCGACGAGGTCCGCAAGGACGCCGCCGCCCTCGCCCGCTGGCTCGACGACCACCGGATCGCCGAACTGTACGCCCCCAACCTGGTGGTGGACGCCGTGGTGGAGGCCGCCCAGGAGGCGGACGTACCGCTCACCGCGCTGCGCACGATCGCCCAGGCCGGCGAGGCACTGGCCCTCACCCCCCGGCTGCGCGCGTTCTGCGCCGCCCGGCCCGGGCTGCGGCTGCACAACCACTACGGACCCACCGAGACCCATGTGGCCACCGGCGCCACCCTGCCGGCCGACCCCGCCCGGTGGCCTGCCACCGCCCCGATCGGCCGGCCGATCGCGGGCGGCCGGGTGTACGTCCTGGACGACCTGCTCACCCCGGTCCCCGCCGGCGTCGTCGGCGAGCTGTACCTGGGCGGCGCCGGACTCGCCCGCGGCTACCTCCGGCGCCCGGCGCTCACCGCCGAGCGGTTCGTCGCCGACCCGTTCGGCCCGGCCGGCTCCCGCCTGTACCGCACCGGCGACCTGGTGCGCTGGAACAAGGCCGGCGAGCTGGAGTTCGTCGGCCGGGCGGACCACCAGGTCAAGATCCGCGGCTTCCGCATCGAGCTGGGCGAGATCGAGGCACAGCTCGCCACCCACCCCGACGTCGCCTCGGTCGCCGTGCTGGCCCGGCAGGACCGGCCCGGCGTGAAGCAGCTCGTCGGGTACGTGGTGCCGGCCGCCGGCCGCGTCGCACCGCAGGCCGCGGAGCTGCGCAAGCACGCGGCCACCGCGCTGCCCGACTACATGGTGCCCACCGCCTTCGTCGCCCTGGACGCGCTGCCGCTGACCCCCAACGGCAACCTCGACCGCCGGGCGCTGCCCGCCCCCGCCCGGGAGGCCGCCGAGCGGCGCGCCCCCGCCGACGCCCGCGAGGCGGCGGTGTGCGACCTGTTCGCCGAGGTGCTGGGGCTGGACGAGGTCGGCGTGGACGACAACTTCTTCCACCTCGGCGGCCACTCGCTGCTCGCCACCCGGCTGACCAGCCGGCTGCGCACCGTGCTCGGCGTGGAACTCGCCGTCCGCGACCTGTTCGAGGCGCCCACCCCGGCCGGGCTCGCCGCCGCGGCCGGCACCGCGGCCCGGGCCCGGCGCGCGGTCACCCGCCGGGAGCGCCCGGAGGAGGTGCCGCTGTCCTTCGCCCAGCGCCGGCTGTGGTTCCTCAACCGGTTCGAGGGCCCCAGCGCCACCTACAACCTGCCGGTCGCGGTGCGCCTGCGCGGCCCGCTGGACCGCGCCGCGCTGACCGCCGCGGTCGCCGACGTGGTGCGGCGGCACGAGAGCCTGCGCACCGTCTTCCCCGAGGTGGACGGCCGCCCCCGGCAGGTCGTCCTGGACGTGGTGCCCCCGGTACCGGTGGTGGAGACCACCGAGGCGGAACTGCCCGCCGCGCTGGACGCGGCCGTCGCCGAGGGCTTCGACCTCGCCACCGAGATCCCGGTGCGCGCCCGGCTGTTCGCGCCGGCCGCCACCGAGCACGTGCTGCTGCTGGTCATCCACCACATCGCCGGCGACGGCTGGTCGATGACGCCGCTGGGCCGCGACCTGTCCGCCGCCTACGCCGCCCGCACCGCCGGCCGGGCACCGGACCTCCCCCCGCTGCCGGTGCAGTACGCCGACCACACCCTGTGGCAGCACGAGGTGCTGGGCAGCGAGGACGACCCGGACAGCGTCATCGCCCGGCAGGCCGCGTACTGGCGCACCACCCTCGCCGGCGCCCCCGACGAGCTGGTGCTGCCCACCGACCACCGGCGCCCGCCCACCCCCAGCTACCGCGGCGGCCTGGTCTCCTTCCGGATCGGCGCGGACGTCCACCGGACGCTGCTGGAGCTGTCCTCGGAGCACCGGGCCAGCCTCTTCATGACCGTCCAGGCGGGCCTGGCCACCCTGCTCAGCGGGCTCGGCGCGGGCACCGACATCCCGATCGGCACCGCCGTCGCCGGCCGCACCGACGACCAGCTCGACGACCTGGTGGGCTTCTTCGTCAACACCCTGGTGCTGCGCACCGACACCTCCGGCTCGCCGAGCTTCACCGAGCTGCTGCGCCGGGTGCGGGAGACCGACCTGGCCGCCTACGCCCACCAGGACCTGCCCTTCGAGCGCCTGGTGGAACTGGTCAACCCCGAGCGGTCGATGGCGCGCAACCCGCTGTTCCAGGTGATGCTGAACTTCGAGAACACCGCCGAGGCCGCCCTGGAGCTGGCCGGGGTGACCGCCGGACCCGAACCGCTCGGCTTCGACGTCGCCAAGTTCGACCTGTCCTTCAGCTTCGCCGAGACCCGCGCCCCCGACGGCGCCCCCGCGGGCATCGAGGGCGTGGTCTCCTACAGCAGCGACCTGTTCGAGCGGGCGACCGCCGAGCGGCTCGCCGCCCGGCTGGCGCACGTGCTGGCCTCGGCCGCCGCCGACCCGGGCCGGCCCGTCGACCGGCTCGACCTGCTGCTGCCCGGCGAGCGGGACCGCGTCCTGGACGAGTGGAACGACGCCGCCCGGAAGGTGCCCGCGGCCACCGTGCCGGAGCTGTTCGCCCGCCGGGTGGCGGCCGCCCCGGACGCGCCCGCGCTGCTCTTCGAGGACCGGACGCTGAGCTACGCGGAACTGGACGCCGCCGCCGCACGGCTGGCCGGACTGCTGGCCGGGCGCGGCATCGGCCCGGAGAGCGTCGTCGCGGTCTCCATGCCCCGCTGCCCGGAGCTGGTGACCGCGGTGCTGGCGGTGGTCCGCACCGGCGCCGCCTACCTGCCGGTCGACCCCGACTACCCGGCCGAGCGCATCACCCACATGCTCCGCGACAGCCGACCGGCGCTGCTGCTCACCCTCGGCGCCGTCGCCGGGCAGCTGCCCGCGGGGGAGGTGCCCCGGCTCGTCCTGGACGACCCGGACACCGCCCGGCCGGCGGAGCCCGGCCCGGCCGGCCCGCCCACCGGTCCGCTGCCGGACCACCCCGCGTACGTCATCTACACCTCCGGCTCCACCGGCCTGCCCAAGGGCGTACAGGTCACCCACCGCGGAGTGGCGAACCTGCTCGCCACCCAGACCGAACGGCTCGGCGCCGGCCCGGGCAGCCGGGTGCTCCAGTTCGCCTCCTCCAGCTTCGACGCCGCGTTCTGGGACCTGTGCATGGCGCTGCTGTCCGGCGGCACCCTGGTGATGGCCCCGGCCGAACGGCTCACCGGCCCGGACCTCACCGAGGTGCTCCACCGGCACGCGGTCACCCACGCCCTCATCCCGCCGGTGGTGCTCTCCGCCCTGCCGGACGACGGACTGCCCCCGGGCATGACGCTGATCTCCGGCGGCGAGGCGTGCACCCCCGAGCTGGTGGCCCGGTTCGCCCCCGGCCGGCGGATGGTCAACGCCTACGGCCCCACCGAGACCACCGTGGTGGCCAGCCTCAGCGCACCGCTCACCGCCGCCGCCGGGCCGCCGCCCATCGGCATCCCGGTGGCCGGCGGCCGGCTGTACGTGCTCGACGCCGCGCTGCGCCCGGTGCCGCCGGGCGTCACCGGGGAGCTGTACGTCGGCGGCCCCGGCCTGGCCCGCGGCTACCTGGGCCGCCCGGCGCTCACCGCCGAGCGGTTCGTCGCCGACCCGTTCGGCCCGGCCGGATCCCGCCTGTACCGCACCGGCGACCTGGTCCGGTGGGGCGAGGACGGCGCGCTGCGCTACACCGGCCGCGCCGACGCCCAGGTCAAGATCCGCGGCTTCCGCGTCGAACCGGGCGAGATCGAGGCGTGCCTGCTCACCCGCCCCGAGGTGGCCCAGGCGGCGGTCCGGGTCCGCGAGGACACCCCCGGCCGCCGGCAGCTGGTCGCCTACCTGGTGGCCGCCGACGGCGCCACCGCGGACCCCGCGCAGCTGCGCGCCCACGCCGCCGCCACCCTCCCGGACCACATGGTGCCCGCCGCCTTCGTGCTGCTGGCCGCGCTGCCCCGGACGGTCAACGGCAAGCTGGACGAACGGGCCCTGCCCGCACCGGAGTTCACCGCCGCCCCGGCGGGCGCGGCGGCGCGCACCGAGCCGGAGCGGCTGCTGTGCGCGATGTTCGCCGACGTGCTCGGCCTGACCGAGGTCGGGGTGGACGACAACTTCTTCCACCTCGGCGGCGACAGCATCGTCTCCATCCAGCTGGTGGCCCGGGCCCGCGCCGCCGGACTGGTCTTCACCCCCCGGGACGTCTTCCGGCACCCCACCGCCGCCGCGCTCGCGGCGGTCGCCGGCACCGTCGCCGACGAGCCGGCGGAGGAGCCCGGCGCGGGCACCGGCGTGGTACCGGCCACCCCGGTGATGCGCTGGCTGCGGGAGCGCGGCGGCCCGGTGGACCGGTTCCACCAGTCGATGATGCTCCAGGCGCCCGCCGGCTGCGGCACCGAGCCGCTGGCCCGCACCGTCCAGGCGCTGCTCGACCACCACGACGCGCTGCGCGCCCGGCTGGACCGGACCGGCGAGGAGTGGACCCTGGTGGTGCCCGAGCCCGGCACGGTGCGCGCCGCCGACCTCATCCGCCGGGTGGACATCACCGGCCTGGACGAGGCCGGCCGGCTGGCGGCGTTCGCCGAGCACGGCGAGGCGGCGCTGGACCGGCTGGCCCCCGACGACGGCACCATGGTGCAGGTCGTCTGGTTCGACGCCGGCCCGCACGAGCGCGGCCGGGCCTTCCTCGCCGTCCACCACCTGGTGGTGGACGCGGTCTCCTGGCGCATCCTGCTGCCGGACCTGGACCGGGCGTGGCAGGCCGTCCAGGCCGGCGCCGACCCGGCGATGGAGCCGGTGGGCACCTCGCTGCGCCGCTGGTCCCAGGCACTGGTCGCGGAGGCCGCCCGGCCCGGCCGGCTGGCCGAACTCCCCGGCTGGCAGCACCGGCTGGCCGCCGCCCCGGCCCCGCTGCCGGAGCTGGTGTGCGACCCCGGCCGGGACGTGATCGGCACCCTGCGCACCGTCGAGCGGACCGCCCCGGCGGAGGTCACCCACGCCCTGCTCAACGAGCTGCCCGCGATGTTCCACGCCGCCGCGGACGACGTGCTGCTCACCGCGCTCACCCTCGCCGCCGCCGACTGGCGCCGGCGCCGGACGGCCGGCACCGGACAGGGCCTGCTGGTCGCCCTGGAGGGGCACGGCCGCGAGGAGATCACCGAGCGGACCCGGCTCACCCGTACCGTCGGCTGGTTCACCACCATCCACCCGGTGCACCTGGACCCCGGGCGGATCTCCTGGAGCGAGGCGTTCGCCGGCGGACCCGCCGCCGGCGACGCGCTGACCCGGATCAAGGAACAGCTGCGCGCGGTGCCCGACAAGGGCATCGGCTACGGCCTGCTGCGGTACCTCAACCCGGACACCGCGCCCTCGCTGCGGGACCTGCCCGAACCCCAGATCGGCTTCAACTACCTGGGCCGGTTCTCCACCTCCGGCGGCCCGGTGGAGGCCGACTGGGCGCTCGCCCCGGAGTCCGGCGCGATCGGCGGCGAGGACCCCGGGATGCCGGTGGCCCACGTCCTGGAGGTCACCGCCTCCGCCGAGGACGGCCCCGACGGCCCGCGGCTGCGGGTGATCTGGCAGTGGCCGGCCGGGCTGCTGGACGAGGCCCGGGTGGACGACCTCGCCGACTCCTTCACCCGGGCCCTGGAGGGGCTGGCCGCGCACGCCGGCACCGCGCAGGTGGTGCGCCACACCCCCTCCGACATGGACCTGGTCGAGGTCAGCCAGGACGAACTCGACGAGCTGGCCGGCGAACTGGACCAGTGGTAGCCGCCGGCGGTCCCGCCACCCGGCGGGGCCGCGCCGCCGCCCGGGGCACGGTGACCCACCCGTGTTCCGGGCGCGGCGGCCGGCGGCGGCGCGCCCGCCCGGGCCCGCGGGGACACCCCCGCGGGCCCGCCCGGCGTCCCCCACTTCCGAGTTGTTGATGTGCCCCTCTGTGCCGGGCGGTGCTGCCGGTACCGTCGCAAGCGGTGAGCTTCGCAGGCGGGCGTCAGGCACCACTCGTCCTGCGTGACGGCGGGTCCGCCCGCCACCCGTGCCCCGTGCCCATGCCCTCGCCCAGGCCGCTCGCCGCCGCCCCCGCCCGTCGCGACGCCCGGTGCGCACCGACCGCCGGGGCGGCGCCGCACCCACCGCCCGCCCGACCGGACCCCTCACTTCCCGACCTCACGAAGACGCCCAGGGAGCACGTGCAGTGAAGCAGTCACGCATCGAGGACCTTCTACCCTTGTCGCCGCTCCAGGAAGGGCTGCTCTTCCACGCCCAGTACGCCGACGAGGCGCTGGACGTGTACACGGTGCAGCTGGCGGTCCGGATCGAGGGTCCGGTGGACACCGCGGCGATGCGTCGCGCCGCGGCCTCGCTGGTGCGCCGGCACGCCGGGCTGCGCGCCGCCTTCCGCCGCCGGAAGAACGGCGATCCGATGCAGGTCATCCTGCGCGAGGTCGAACTGCCGCTCACCGAGGTGGACTTCACCGGCCTGACCGGGGACGAACTGACCGCACGGGTGCGGGAGCACACCCTGCGCGACCGGATGCGGCGCTTCGACATGGACCGGCCGCCGCTGCTGCGGCTGACCATGATCCACACGGCGGCGGACACCTTCTGGCTGGTGCTCACCGCCCACCACATCCTGCTCGACGGCTGGTCCTCGCCGCTGGTCATGCAGGAGCTGTTCCGGCACTACCGGGCCGGCGGGGAGGACACCACCCTGCCGCCGGTCACCCCGTACCGCTCCTACTTCACCTGGCTGGCCGGGCAGGACAAGGACCGGGCACTGCGGGCCTGGCGGGACGCGCTGGACGGCGTGGACGGGCCGACCCTGCTCGTACCCGGCGCCGACCGCGGCGCCGCGGTACCGCCGGAGGACCTGGTCACCGAGGTGCCCGCGGAGCTGACCGGCCGGCTCCAGGACCTCGCCCGCGCCACCGGCGTCACCCTCAACACCGTGGTGCAGAGCGCCTGGGGCGTGCTGCTGGGCCGGCTCACCGGCCGCACCGACGTGGTCTTCGGCGCCACCGTCTCCGGCCGCCCCGCGGAGATCCCCGGCGTGGAGTCCATGGTCGGGATGTTCATCAACACCCTGCCGGTCCGGGTCCGCACCGACCCCGCCCGCACCTGGACCGAGCTGCTCACCGCGGTCCATGAGCAGCAGACCGCGCTCATCGACCACCACCACCTGCCGCTGCCGGCCGTGCAGGCCCAGACCCCGGTCACCGGCGAGCTGTTCGACACCCTGGTGGTCTACGAGAACTACCCGCTGGACTCCGCCGGCGACGGCGCGGCCGAGGAGGACACCGGCCCGCGCATCACCGACGTCACCGGCCAGGACGCCACCCACTACCCGCTCACCCTCTTCCCCACCCCGGGCCCCACCCTGCGGCTGCGCCTGAACCACCGCCCGGACCTGTACGACCGGGACGCCGCCCAGGGCGTGCTGGACGCCTTCCACCGCGTGCTGGAACAGCTCGCCGCCGACCCCGCGCTGCCGGTCGGCCGCACCGAGGTGCTCACCGCTCGGCAGCGGCACCTGCTGCTGCACGAGCGGAACGACACCGGCTCCGGCACCCCGCCGGTGCCGGTGCCCGAGCTGTTCGCCGCCGCCGCGGCCGCCACCCCGGACGCGGTGGCCGTCATCGCCGGCGGCACCGAGGTCAGCTACCGCGAACTGGACGACCGGGCCGCCCGGATCGCCCGGCTCCTCACCGGCCTGGGCGCCGGCCCCGAGGTGCGGGTGGCGGTGGCGCTGCCCCGCTCCGCGGACCTGGTGGCCACCCTGCTCGCGGTGGCCCGCACCGGCGCCGGATACGTGCCGCTGGACCCGGAGCACCCGGCCGACCGGACCGCGTACATCCTCGCCGACGCCGCCCCCGCCGTGCTGGTCACCGACTCCTCGGCGGCGCCCGCGGACACCGCCGGCGGCCCGGTCCGGCTCCTGCTGGACGACCCGGACGTCCGGGACCGGCTCGCCGCCCCGGCCGCCGGCGCCGGACCCGCCCCGCACACCGCCGGCGCCCACCCGGCGTACACCATCTACACCTCCGGCTCCACCGGGCGGCCCAAGGGCGTCGTGGTCACCCGCGACAACCTGGCCAACTTCGTCGCCGACATGCGCGAGCGGTGCGCACTGGGCCCCGGTGACCGGCTCGCCGCCGTCACCACCGTCGCCTTCGACATCGCCGCCCTGGAGCTGTACGTGCCGCTGGTGAGCGGCGCCACGGTGGTCCTCGCCACCCGGGACGAGGTGCGCGACATCCCGCGCCTGGCCGACCTGCTGACCCGCACCGGGGCCACCGTCATGCAGGCCACCCCCACCCTGTGGCAGGCGCTGGCGGCCGACCGCCCGGACGCGCTGGCCGGGCTGCGCGCGCTCGTCGGCGGCGAGGCGCTGCCCGCCCCGCTGGCCGCCCGGCTCACCGGGCTGACGGCCGGCGTCACCAACCTCTACGGCCCCACCGAGACCACCGTGTGGTCCACCGCCGCCCGGCTGGACGGCACCGGGGGCACCCCGGCGATCGGCCGGCCGGTCACCCGCACCCGGGTCTACGTGCTGGACGCCGGCCTCACCCCGGCGCCGCCCGGCGTCCCCGGTGACCTCTACATCGCCGGGGACGGCGTGGCCCGCGGCTACGTGGGCCGCCCGGGCCTGACCGCCGAGCGCTTCGTGGCCTGCCCGTTCGGCGGCCCCGGCGAGCGGATGTACCGCACCGGCGACGTGGTGCGCTGGACCGCCGGCGGCGACCTGGAGTTCGTCGGCCGCTCCGACGACCAGGTCAAGATCCGCGGCTTCCGCATCGAACCGGGCGAGATCGAGGCCGTCCTGGGCGAGCTGCCGCAGGTGTCGCAGGCCGCCGTGGTGGCCCGCGCGGACGGCGGCGAACAGCGCCTGGTGGCCTACGTGGTGCCCGCGCCGGACACCGAGGTGACGGTGGCCGGCATCCGCGACGGCGTCGCGGCCCGGCTGCCCGAGTACATGGTGCCCGCGGCGGTCGTGGTCCTCCCCGAACTGCCCCGCACCCCCAACGGCAAGACCGACCGCAACGCGCTGCCCGCGCCCGACATCACCGCCCGGACCACCGGCGGGGCCCCGCGCACCCCGCAGGAGGAGATCCTGGCCAACCTCTTCGCCGAGATCCTGGGCCTGCCGGCGGTCGGCACCGACGACAACTTCTTCCACCTGGGCGGCCACTCGCTGCACGCCACCCGGCTGATCAGCCGGGTCCGCGCGGCGTTCGGCGTGGAACTGCCGCTGCGCGCCCTGTGGGAGGCCCCCACCGTCGCCGGGCTCGCCGCCCTGCTGCGCGGCGCCGGCGACGCCCGCCCGCCGGTGCGCCCGGTGGACCGCCCCGAGCGCATCCCGCTCTCCTACGCCCAGCGCCGCCTGTGGTTCCTCAACCGCTTCGAGAACAGCGCCGGCGCGCACAACCTCACCATGGCGCAGCGGCTGCGCGGCCCGCTGGACACCGAGGCGCTGCGGGCCGCCGTCCGGGACGTCAGCATCCGGCACGAGACGCTGCGCACGGTCTTCCCCGAGACCGACGGCGCCGCCCGCCAGCTGGTCCTGGACCCCGGGCAGGGCGCCGCCGAGCTGGAGGTGACCCCGGTCGCCGAGGCGGAGCTGGACGCGGTGATCGCGGCACGCACCGCGCGCGACTTCGACCTGGCCACCGAGACCCCGCTGCGGGTGACGCTGTTCGAGCTGGGCCCGGACGACCACGTGCTGCTCGTGGTCCTGCACCACATCGCCGCCGACGGCTGGTCGATGGGCCCGTTCGCCGCCGACCTGACCACCGCCTACCTGGCCCGGGCCGCGGGCCGGGCCCCGGCCTGGGAGCCGCTGCCGGCCCAGTACGCCGACTACACGCTGTGGAACTACCGGGTGCTCGGCGCCGAGGACGACCCGGACAGCCTGGTCAGCGCCCAGCTGGACTTCTGGCGCCGGCGTCTGGAGGGGGTGCCCGACGTCCTGCGGCTGCCCACCGACCGGCCCCGCCCGGACGACGCCGACTACACCGCCGAGACGGTCGAACTCGCCCTGTCGCCCGAGCTGTACCGGGCGCTGAACGACGTCGCCCGGCAGACCCGCACCAGCCTGTTCATGGTCCTCCAGGCCGGACTCGCCTCGCTGCTGTCCTCCGTCGGCGCCGGCACCGACATCCCGCTCGGCTCCCCCATCGCCGGCCGGAACGACAAGGCCCTGGAGGGCATGGTCGGCTTCTTCATCAACACCCTGGTGCTCCGCACCGACGTGAGCGGCAACCCCACCTTCCGGGAACTGCTGGACCGGGTGCGCGAGTTCGACCTGGCCGCCTACACCCACCAGGAGGTGCCCTTCGAGCGCCTGGTGGAACTGCTCAACCCCGAGCGGTCGCTCGCCTGGCACCCGCTGTTCCAGGTCTGGCTCAACGTGCAGAACATCGAGGCCGCCACCGGCCAGGAGGTCGGGCTGCCCGGCATCGACGCCGAGGTGTACCCGGTGCCGACCGGCGCCACCCAGTTCGACATGGCCTTCACCTTCAACGAGGCCACCGACGACGACGGGACGCCGGCCGGCATGCGGGCGCTCGTCGACTACCGGACCGACCTGTTCGACCGGGAGACGGTGGTGGACCTCTTCGGCCGCCTGGTGCGGCTGCTGGAGCAGTTCACCGCCGACCCCGAGCTGCGGGTGGCCGACGCCGACCTGCTCACGCCCGCCGAGCGCGCGGTGCTGGAACGGGCCAACGACACCGGGCGCGGCATCACCCCGGCCACCCTCCCCGAGCTGTTCGCGCGCCGGGTCGCCGCCGCCCCCGACGACCCCGCGGTCACCGGCGGGGGCACCGAACTGAGCTACGCCGCGCTCGACCGCCGGGCCAACCGCCTCGCCCACCTGCTGCGCGAGGCGGGCGCCGCCCCCGAGACGTTCGTGGCGCTCGCGCTGCCCCGCACGGTGGACTGGCCGGCCGCGGTGCTCGCCGTGCACAAGGCGGGCGCCGGATACCTGCCGCTGGACCCGGCCTACCCGGCCGAACGGCTCGCCCACATGCTCGCCGACGCCCGCCCCGGCGTGGTCGTCACCACCCGGGAGCTGGCGGACCGGGTGCCGCCGGCCGAGGGTGCCACGGTGATCGTCCTGGACGACCCGGACACCGCCGCCCGGCTCGACCGGGCCCCGGACACCGCGCCCGAGGTGCGGCTGTCGGTCCACCACCCCGCCTACGTCATCCACACCTCCGGCTCCACCGGCCGGCCCAAGGGCGTGGTGGTCACCCACGCCGGGTTCGCCGCGCTGCTCACCGGCTACGTCGAGGCGCTGGGCCTGGGCCCGGGCAGCCGGGTGCTGCAGTTCGCCTCGCCCAGCTTCGACGCCGCCTTCGCCGAGCTGTGCAAGGCCCTGCTCTCCGGCTCCACGCTCGTCATGGCGCCGCCCGCCCGGCTCGACCCGGGCGCCCCGCTCGCCGCGCTGCTGGCCGAGGAGCGGATCACCCAGGCCACCATCCCGCCCGCCGCGCTGGCCGTGATGACCGGCGACGAGGTGCCCGCCGGGGTCGCCCTGCTGGTCGCCGGCGAGGCCACCCCGCCCGAGCTGGCCGACCGCTGGTCGGCCGGCCGGCGCATGGTCAACGCGTACGGCCCCACCGAGACCACCGTCTGCGCCACCATCAGCGCCCCGCTGTCCGGCCCCGTCCAGCCGCCGATCGGCACCCCGGTCCCGCACACCCGCGTCCACGTGCTCGACGCGGCGCTGCGGCCGGTGCCGCCCGGGGTGGCCGGGGAGCTGTACATCACCGGCGACGGCCTGGCCCGCGGCTACCTGGGCCGCCCGGGGCTCACCGCCGAGCGGTTCGTCGCCGCCCCCTCCGGCCCGCCCGGCACCCGGATGTACCGCACCGGCGACCTCGCCCGGTGGACCCGGGACGGGGTGCTGATGTTCCTCGGCCGCGCCGACGAGCAGATCAAGCTGCACGGCTTCCGGATCGAGCCCGGCGAGATCCGCTCCGCGCTGCTGCGCCGGCCCGAGGTCGCCCAGGCCGAGGTGGTGGTGCGCGAGGACCGGCCCGGCGACCGGCGCCTGGTGGCCTACGCGGTGCCCGCCGCCGGCGCCCGCCCGGCCGCCGCAGCGCTGCGCGAGGCGCTCGCCGCCGAACTCCCGGAGTACATGGTGCCCGCCGCCGTGGTGCTGCTGGACGCGATGCCGGTCACCCCCAACGGCAAGACCGACCGCAAGGCGCTGCCCGCCCCCGGCTACACCTCCGAGGCGCCGTCCGCGGCCCCGCGCACCGAGCGGGAGGAGCTGCTGTGCTCCCTGTTCGCCCAGATTCTGGGCAAGGAGACGGTCGGCATCCACGACAGCTTCTTCGACGTCGGCGGCGACAGCATCATGTCCATCCAGCTGGTCCGCCGGGCCCGCAACGCGGGCATCTCCCTCACCCCGCGCGACGTGTTCGAGCACAAGACCGTCGCCGAACTGGCCAAGGCGCTCGGCGACGACGAGCCGGCCGGTGAGCGGGACGCCGAGCCGCCCGCCGGGGCCGCCGACGAGCCCGGCGCCGGGGTCGGCCCGGTACCGCTCACCCCGATCATCCACTGGATGCGCGAACGCGGCGGCCGGGTGGACCGGTTCAGCCAGACCAACATGGTCGTCACCCCGCCCGGCGCCGGCGAGGAGCGGCTGCGCGCCGCGCTGCAGACCCTCCTGGACCACCACGACGTGCTGCGGATGCGGCTGCGCCGCACCGGCGGCGTGGTGTGGCACCTGGAGGTCACCGCACCGGGCACGGTGCGCGCCGCGGACTGCCTGCGCCGGGTGGACCTGGCCGGGCTGCCCGCCGAGGACGCCGCCGCCCGGCTCGCACAGGAGACCGCCGGCGCCTGGGACCGGCTGGACCCGGAGGCCGGGGCGATGCTCCAGGCGGTGTGGTTCGACGCCGGCCCCGGCACCCCGGGACGGCTGCTGCTGACCATCCACCACCTGGCGGTGGACGGCGTCTCCTGGCGCATCCTGCTGCCGCAGCTGACCGAGGCCTGGCAGGCCGCCGCCGACGGCCGGGCACCGCGGCTCGACGCCGTGGGCACCACCTTCCGCCAGTGGGCGCAGCTGCTCACCGACGAGGCCCAGCGGCCGGAGCGGGTGGAGGAGCTGGAGTACTGGCTGGCCACCCTCGCCGACCCCGGACCGCGCCTGGCCGACCGGGCGCTGGACCCCGCCCGGGACCTGACCTCCACCACCCGGCGGGTGTTCCTGGACCTCCCCACCGAGCAGACCGCCGCCCTGCTCACCACGGTGCCGGCGGCCTTCCACGCCCGGGTCAACGACGTCCTGCTCACCGCGTTCGCCGTCGCCGTCGCGCAGTGGCGCCGGCAGCGCGACCGCGGCGAGGGACCGGTGCTGGTCAACCTGGAGGGCCACGGCCGCGAGGAGCTGGACGACGGCGCCGACCTGTCGCTCACCGTCGGCTGGTTCACCAGCCTCTTCCCGGTGCGGCTGGACCCCGGAGCCTGCGACTGGGAGGACTTCCGGTCCGGCGGTCCGGCGGCCGGCACCGCCCTGAAGCAGATCAAGGAGCAGCTGCGCGCACTCCCCGGCAACGGACTCGGATACGGCCTGCTGCGCCACCTCAACCCGCAGACCTCCGCGGTCCTGGCCCGGCTCCCCGAGCCGGAGATCAGCTTCAACTACCTGGGCCGGTTCGCCGCCGCGGACGACACCACCCCGCGCACCGAGCTGACGCCGTGGGGGCCGGCCCCGGAGGGCTTCGACTTCGACGGCGCCGGCGACCCCGACCGCCCGCTGGCGCACGTGGTGGACGTCAACGCCATGACCCAGGACCTGCCCGACGGGCCGCGGCTGGTCGCCGACGTCTCCTGGGCCGGGGAGCTGCTGGACGAGGCCGACGTGCGCGAGCTGGGCGAGAACTGGTTCACCGCGCTGACCGCCCTGGTCACCCACGCCGAACAGCCGCAGGGCGGCGGCTACAGCCCCTCCGACCTCACCCTGGTCCCGCTGACCCAGCAGGAGATCGAGGCGGTGGAGGCCACCGCGGCCCAGCCGCTGGAGGACATCCTGCCGCTCACCCCGATGCAGGAGGGACTCCTCTACCACGCCCAGTTCGACGAGGACGAGCCCGACCTCTACACCATCCAGATCGGCATCGACCTCGCCGGCGACCTCGACGCCGGACTGCTGCGGACCGCCGCCGCCGCGCTGCTGCGCCGCCACCCCAACCTGCGGGCCGGCTTCCGCCAGCAGGGGCTGAGCCGGCCGGTGCAGGTCATCCTCGGCGACGTGGAACTGCCCTGGACCGAGCTGGACCTCACCCACCTGCCCGAGACCGAGCGCGCCGCCCGGCTGGACGCCCTGATGGACCAGGACCGGCTCCGCCGGTTCGACCCCGAGCGCCCGCCGCTGGTCCGCTTCACCCTGGTGCGGATGGGCGAGAACCTCGCCCGCTTCCTGATGACCAACCACCACCTGCTGCTCGACGGCTGGTCCGGGCCGCTGCTGCTGCGCGAGCTGTTCACCCTCTACGAGGCCGGCGGCGACCCGGCCGCGCTGCCCGAGGTCACCCCGTACCGCGAGTACCTGGCCTGGCTGGCCCGGCAGGACCGGCAGGCGGCCCGCGAGGCGTGGCGGAAGGTGCTGGACGGCGTGGACGGCGCCACCCTCATCGCCCCCGACGGCGACGAGCGGACCGACACCGTCCCCGGCGACGTGCTGATCGAACTGTCCGAGGAGACCACCGCCGCGCTGACCGCGGTGGCCCGCCGCTGCCAGGTCACCCTCAACACCGCCGTCCAGGCGGCCTGGGGCGTGGTGCTGGGCCGGCTCACCGGCCGCACCGACGTCACCTTCGGCAGCACCGTCTCCGGACGGCCCGCCGACCTGCCCGGCGTGGAGACCATGGTGGGCCTGTTCATCACCACGGTGCCGGTGCGCGTGGACCTCGGTGCCCGGGGCAGCTGGGCCGACCTGCTCCGGCGGGTGCAGGACCAGCAGACCTCGGTGATGGACCACCACTTCCTGGGCCTCCAGGACCTGCTGCGGCTGGTCGACTCCGACAAGCTGTTCGACACCATCGTGGTCACCGAGAACTATCCGCTGGAGGACGGCGGGATGCCCGGGCCGGAGGAGGGCCTGCGCATCGTCGGCGCCTACGGCACGGACGCCAACCACTACCCGGTCAGCCTGGTGGTGATGCCCGGACGCGCCCTGCGGCTGCGCCTGGGCTACCGGC
The DNA here is from genome assembly GCF_016031615.1 of Streptomyces pactum. GTDB lineage: Bacteria > Actinomycetota > Actinomycetes > Streptomycetales > Streptomycetaceae > Streptomyces > Streptomyces pactus. Next base: position 2,324,253 of record NZ_JACYXC010000001.1, on the reverse strand, counting down.
CCGACCTGTTCGACCGGGCGGCCGTGGAAGCGATCGGCGGCCGGCTGGTCCGCGCCGTCGAGGCGCTGGCCGCGGCCCCGGAGCAGCCGGTGCACCGGACCGACCTGCTGTCGGCCGCCGAACGCCGCGCGCTGCTGGAGGAGCTGGCCGGCACCGGCCGGCCGGACGCCGGACAGCCGGTGCCTGAGCGGTTCGCGGCGCAGGCCCGCCGCACCCCGGACGCCCCGGCGCTGCTGCTCGCCGACGGCACCGAGGTCAGCTACGCCGACCTGGAGGCGGAGTCCGCCCGGCTGGCCGCCGGACTGGTCGCGGCCGGGGTCGGCCCGGAGCGGCTGGTGGCCCTGGTGCTGCCCCGCTCCCGGGAGCTGGTGACCGCCGCGCTCGCGGTGCTCAGGGCCGGCGGCGGCTACCTGCCGGTCGACCCGGACGACCCGGCCGACCGGGTCCGGCACGTGCTCACCGACGCCCGCCCGGTGCTGGTGCTCACCCGCTCCGGCATCGCGCCCGGACTCCCGGACACCGGCGCCCCGGTCCGGCTGCTCGACGCACCGGCCGCGGAGCCGGCCGCCCCGGCGGAGCCGGACGGCGGGCCGCGGTGGCGGGCCGGCAGCCCGGCGTACGTGATCTACACCTCGGGCTCCACCGGCCGGCCCAAGGGCGTGGTGGTCGAGCACCGGGCGCTCGCCCGCTACATCGACCACGCCGTCCGGGCGTACCCGTCGGTGGCCGAACGCGCGCTGCTGCACTCCCCGGTCTCCTACGACATGGCGGTGACCACGCTGTTCGCCCCGCTGGTCAGCGGCGGCTGCGTGCACGTGGCGGAGCTGGAGCAGCTCGACGGGGAGCGCCGGCAGCCGGCGTTCCTCAAGGTCACCCCGTCCCACCTGGCGCTGCTCGGCGGCGGCGACCCGGACCTGTCGCCCACCCGGGAGCTGGTGGTCGGCGGCGAACAGCTGCTGGGGGAGACGCTCCAGGAGTGGCGGGCGGCCCACCCGGAGGCGGCCGTGGTCAACGAGTACGGGCCCACCGAGGCGACGGTCGGCTGCGCGGTGCTGCGGCTGGAGCCCGGCGCGGAGGTGGCCGCCGGCGCGGTGCCGATCGGCACCCCGACGCCCGGCACCCGGCTGTACGTGCTCGACCCCGGGCTGCGGCTCACCCCGCCCGGCGCGGTGGGGGAGCTGTACATCGGCGGCGACCAGCTGGCCCGCGGCTACCTGGGCCGCCCCGGGCTCACCGCGTCCCGCTTCGTGGCCGCCCCCTTCGGCCCGCCCGGCGCCCGCCTGTACCGCACCGGCGACCTGGCGCGCTGGAACGCCGACGGACAGCTGGAGTACCTGGGCCGGGTGGACGACCAGGTGAAGGTCCGCGGCTACCGGGTCGAGCTGGGCGAGATCGAGGCCCGGCTGACCGCCGACCCCGAGGTCGGCCAGGCGGTGGTCTGCCTGCGCGCCGACGAGGGCCCCGCCAAGCGCCTGGTCGGCTACCTGGTCCCCGCCGGCGACGGGCTGGAGGTGGCCGCGGTGCGCGAGCGGCTCGCCGCCTCGGTGCCCGAGCACATGGTGCCCGCCGCGTTCGTGGTCCTGGACGAGCTGCCGCTGAACGCCAACGGCAAGGTGGACCGCAGGGCGCTGCCCGCGCCGCGGCTGGACCCGCGCGACTGGACCGGTCCGCGCGACCCCCGCGAAGAGGTGCTCTGCGAGGTGTTCCGCGAGGTGCTGGGGGTGGACGCGGTCGGCATCCACGACAGCTTCTTCGACCTGGGCGGCGACAGCATCATGTCGATGACCCTGGTCAACCGCATCCGGTCGGCCTTCGGTGTGAAGCTGGGCATGCGCACCGTGCTCACCGCGCCGACCGTGGCCGAGCTGGCCGGGCGGCTGACCGACGACACCGGGCAGGACGCGCTGGAGGTACTGCTGCCGCTGCGGCCCCGGGGCAGCCGCACCCCGGTGTTCTGCGTCCACCCGATGGGCGGGCTGAGCTGGGTGTACTCGGCACTGCTGCGGCACGTGGACCCCGAGCACCCGGTCTGGGGACTCCAGGCCCGCGGCCTGACCGGGGACGGCGAACTGCCCGCCACCATCGAGGAGATGGCGGCCGACTACGTGGACCGGATCCGCAGCGTCCAGCCGGCCGGCCCCTATGTGCTGCTCGGCTGGTCGCTGGGCGGCACCCTGATCCACGCGATGGCCACCCACCTGCAGGACGAGGGCGACCGGGTGGCGCTCCTGGTCAACCTGGACGAGTACCCGCTGGACCGCTCCCAGCCGCTGCCGGACCGGCTGCCGGACGAGCAGGACGCGCTGCGGGTGATGCTCGACCACGTCGGCTACGACCTGGACGAGCTGGGCGACGAACCGCTCGCCCACGACCGGGTGGTGGAGATGCTGCGGGCCCGGCAGTCGGTGCTGGCCAGCCTCGACGGGGAGAACATCGCCGCACTGGCCCGGATCTCCGCCAACAACCGCCGGCTCTTCGTCGCCCACGAGCCCGCCCGGTACGCCGGCGACCTGCTCGTGCTGATCGCCGAGCCGGACCGGTCGGTGCCGCCCTCGCAGCTGGCGGAGCGGGCCGAGCGGTGGCGGCCGCACATCGGCGGCCGGATCGAGTACCGGGTGGTCGGCCACAGCCACCAGCACCTGATGCAGCCGCAGGCGGCCGCCGAGATCGGCCGCGTACTGAACGACCGGCTGCGGGAGCTGAAGTGACCTCCAGCGCCCCGCACCCCGGTCACGGACCCGCACGACGCGAGAGACGGTTGGGAAGATGAGCGTGCCGACAACGGACATCCCGGAAGAGATCGCATCGGTCAACCTGGTGGACCCCAAGTCCTACCTGGAGCACGACATGGACGCGTACTGGCGCCGGATGCGCGCCGAGTACCCGCTCTACCGGCACCCCGCGCTGGACGGCAACCCCGGCTTCTGGGTGGTCAGCCGGCACGCCGACGTGATGGCCCTGTACCGCGACAACCAGCGGCTCACCTCGGAGAAGGGCAATGTGCTGGTCACCCTGCTGGCCGGGGGTGACTCGGCGGCCGGGCAGATGCTGGCGGTCACCGACGGGCAGCGCCACAAGGACCTGCGGAACGTGATGCTCAACTCGTTCTCGCCGCGCGCCCTGGCCAAGGTGGCCGAGCGGGTCCGGTACAACACCCGGCGGCTGGTGTCGGAGATGATCCGCCGCGGCGAGGGCGACTTCGCCGCCGAGGTCGCCTCGGTCATCCCGCTGACCACCGTCGGCGACCTGCTGGGCGTGCCCGCCTCGGACCACGAGTTCCTGCTCAACCTCACCAAGTCCTCGCTCAGTTCCGACGAGGCCGACCAGGCGCCGGAGGACGCCCTGCTCGCCCGGAACGAGATCCTGCTGTACTTCAGCGACCTGGTCGCCGACCGGCGGGAGAACCCGCAGGACGACGTGATCACCACCCTCACGCAGAGCGAGATCCGCGGGGTGCCGCTGTCCGACCAGGACATCGTCTTCAACTGCTACAGCCTGATCCTGGGCGGCGACGAGACCAGCCGGCACACCATGATCGACACCGTCCGCACCCTCAGCCGCGAACCGGAGCAGTGGCAGCGGCTCCGGGACGGCTCGGTGGCGCTGGAGACGGCCGGTGAGGAGGTGCTGCGCTGGGCGAGCCCGGTGATGAACTTCGGCCGCCGGGCACTGGTGGACATCGAGGTGGCCGGCGGGACCGTCAGGGCGGGCGACATCGTCACCCTGTGGAACATCTCCGCCAACCGCGACGACACCGTCTTCGACGACCCGTTCACCCTCGACCTGGGCCGCCACCCCAACAAGCACATCACCTTCGGCTACGGACCGCACTTCTGCATCGGTGCGTTCCTGGCCCGGATGGAGATCAAGGAGATGCTCGACGCGCTGCGCACCTTCTCCACCGGCTTCGAACTCACCGGTGAGCCGCGGCGCATCCACTCCAACCTGATGAACGGCATGTCGTACCTGCCGGTGAGGTTCCACCCCGACGAGGCGGGGCTGGCCACCCTGGACGACTGACCGGCGGCCGGCGCGGGCCCGGCACCCTCCGTCAGGGGTGCCGGGCCCTCCGGCCTGCCCGCCCGCGGGCCCCTCCGGCAGCCCCGCGGCCCGCCGGTGCACCACGACCCCGCATCCGACCACGACCGCGTACCCGACCACGTACGTCGCACCGCGGCGCGCCGATCGGGCGCGCACCCGTCAACGCGCCATGCGTCGCGCACCTCGACCACGTGCCGCGCACCACGACCCCGCGCGTGCCCGACCACGGCCGCGCACCGGCACCACGACCACATCCCGCGCGCCGCGACCCCGCGCGCACCCCGCACCAAACGCACTGACCTGTACCGCACGTGCCCCATGCCCCTCTCGTACGGAGGAACATCATGAGGTCCATCCCCCACCGCACAGCGTCAGCCACGTTCCGTCCCGCCGCCCGCTCCGGGCCCGGCCGTCCCGCCACCGCCACCGTGGAGTTCGTGATCCCGGTCCACAACGAGGAACGCGCGTTACCCGGCTGCGTGCGCACCCTGCACGCACGCCTCACCGAGGGGTTCCCCTTCCCCTGGCGCATCACCGTCGCCGACAACGCCAGCACCGACGCCACACTGGCCACCGCCCACCGGCTCAGCGGTGAACTGCCCGGCGTCGGCGTGGTGCACCTGGACCGCAAGGGGCGCGGGCTCGCCCTGCGCACCGTCTGGTCCGCCAGCGACGCCGACATCGTCGCCTACATGGACGTGGACCTGTCCACCGGCCTGGACGGGCTGCTGCCGCTCATCGCCCCGCTCGCCAGCGGCCACTCCGACCTGGCGATCGGCAGCCGGCTCGCCCCGGGCGCCCGCACCGTGCGCGGGCCCCGCCGGGAGTTCATCTCCCGCGGGTACAACCGGCTGATCCGGCTCACCCACGGCTCCCGCTTCAGCGACGCCCAGTGCGGGTTCAAGGCGGCCCGGACCGAGGTGCTGCGGCCGCTGCTGGAGGTCACCCGGGACGACGCCTGGTTCTTCGACACCGAGCTGCTGCTGCTCGCCGAACACAACCGGTTACGCATCCACGAGGTCCCGGTGGACTGGGTGGAGGACCTGGACACCCGGGTGGACATCGCCGGCACCGTCTCCCAGGACCTGCGGGGCCTGTGGCGGATGGCGCGGCTGCGGGCCTCCGGCGCCGCCACGGTGGACCTGCCCCGCCGCCCCGGCCCGGTCGCCGAGCACCCCGACGCGGTCCTCGCCCCGGACCCCCACCGCTCCACCCTCTCCTGGGAGCTGGGCTGCTTCGTGGTGATCGGGGTGGCCTCCACCGCGGGCCAGGCGCTGCTGTACTGGTTACTGCGGTCCCTGTGGGCCCCGGCCCTCGCCAGCCTCGTCTCCCTCTTCGTCCTCACCGTGCTGAACACCGAGGCCCAGCGCCGGCTCACCTTCCGGCACTCCGCCACCCCCGCCCTCCGCGCCCATCTCGGGGCCGGAGGGCTCTTCCTTCTCGGCTACCTCGTCACCACCGGGGCCGTGCTGGGGTTCAAGGAGCTGGACCCGGACGCCTCCGCGGCCGCCGAGGCGACCGTGCTCGCCGTCTCCTCCGCGGTGGTGACGGTGGTCCGCTTCACCGTGCTGCGGGTGGCCGTCTTCCGCAGCGCCCGGCGCGCCACCGCGGAATGAGGGGCGCGCCGTGGAGAACCACCGGACGACCCCGGCGGCCGGAGCGGAGCCCCGGCCCGCCGCCCCCGCCCGCCGTGCCGCCCGGCCCTGGGCGGCCCCCGCCGCGCTCGGCGCCCGTGCTGCTGCTGGCCGCCGCGCTCCACGGGTGGGCGCTCGGCTCCCTGGGATGGGGCAACACCTACTACGCGGCGGCCGTGAAGTCGATGGGCCGCGACGGGACGAACTTCCTGTTCGGCTCGCTGGACCCGGCCGGGGTCCTCACCGTGGACAAGCCGCCGGCCGCCCTGTGGCCGCAGGTGGTCAGCACCAAGGTCTTCGGGTTCCACGGGTGGGCGCTGCTGCTGCCGCAGGTCCTGGAAGGGGTGGCCGCGGTCCTGCTGATGCACCGCACCGTCCGCCGCTGGGCCGGTGAGGCGGCCGGGCTGCTCGCCGCCCTGGTGCTGACCCTCACCCCGGTCACCGTCGCGATCAACCGTGACAACAACCCCGACACCCTGCTGGTGCTGCTGCTGGTGGCCGCCGCCTACGCCCTCACCCGGGCGCTGGAGGCGGCGCGCGCCCCGGACGGCCGCCGGGCCACCGGGTGGCTGTGCCTGTGCGGCGCGCTGCTGGGCACCGGGTTCCTCACCAAGATGCTCGCCGCCTGGATGGTGGTCCCCGCCTTCGCCGCCGCCTGGCTGGTGGGCGCCGGCGGGAGGTGGGCCGCACGGCTCGGCCGGCTGCTGGCCGCCGGCGCGGTGCTCGCCGTCGCCTCCCTGTGGTGGGTGGTGACGGTCGCCGCCTGGCCCGGCGACCGCCCGTACATCGGCGGCAGCACCGACGGCACCGCCTGGGACCTGGTGCTCGGGTACAACGGCCTGGGCCGGCTCACCGGGGCGAGCGGCGGCGGCGCGCAGTCCGGCGGTTTCGGCGGCGAGGCCGGTCCCGGGCGGCTGTTCAACGACCAGGTCGCCGGGCAGATCAGCTGGCTGCTGCCGGTCTGCGCGGTGGCCCTCGCGGTGGCCGCCCACCGGGCGGTGCGGTGGCGCCGGGGCCCGGCCGACGGGAGCACACCCCCCGCCGCCGGGTGGGTGCTGTGGGGGGTGTGGCTGGTGGTCGCCGCCGCCGTGTTCTCCACCCAGCGCGGGGTCTTCCACCCCTACTACACCACCCAGTTGGCGCCGGCGGTCGCCGCGCTGTCGGCGGGGCTGGCGGTCACCCTGGCCCGCGCCCACCGCCGCGGGTCCCGCCGGGCGCCGGCGGTGGCACTGGCCACGGTGGTGGTGACGGTGGGGTGGGCCGCGGCGGTCATCCGCCGCGCACCGCACTGGAACGGCTGGCTGGTGTGGCCGGTGCTCGCGGCCGGCGCCGTCGCCGCCGGGCTGCTCCTCGCCGTCCGGCGGCACCGCCGGGCCGGCACCGCCGGGCCGGCCGCCGCGGTCGCCGCGGTGGCGGCGGTCCTGCTGGCGCCCGCCGTCTGGACGGTGACCGTCCCCGGCACCGAGCAGGCGATGCCCGGGTTCAACCCCGTCGCGGGCCCCGCCGCGGGCCCGCCGGGCGAGGACGCCACCGCCCGGCTCACCCCGGTGCAGGCGAAGATCCTGCGGTACGTCTCCGCGCGGGCCGGCGGCGAACGGGTCACCCTCGCCGTGGAACGCGGCGCCTCCGCCGCCGCCCCCTACCTCCTCGGCGGCGGTGAACGGGTCGTCGCCATGGGCGGCTTCCTGGGGGAGGACGACGCGCCCTCGGTCGCCCAGCTGGCCCGCTGGTCCGCCGGCGGCGACCTGCGGTACGTGCTGGGCCCGGACCGCGGGGCGGTGGGCGGCCCCGCCTTCGTCCGGCGCACCGAGTGGGTCGCCGGCCACTGCGCCCGGGTCCCGCCGTCCGCGTACGGGGCCCCGCCGCGGCCGCCGTCCGCGCCGCCCTCCCTCGGCTGGCTGGACGACGTGGTGCTCTACGACTGCGCGCCCCGCTGACCGGCCGGCCCGGCGCCCCCGGCAGGGAGTGCCGGGCCGGCCTCCACCGCGCGGACGGCCGGCGGCGGCCCTCCCGCCGCCCACCGGCACCGGTCCCGGACCGGTGCCGCCCGGCACGGGACCCGGCACCGCCCCCGTCAGGGACCGGCGCCGCCCGGCCCGGCGGGCGTACTTAATTCTTTGCACTGTCGTTGTCGCCCCCGTGAGCCGTGGGACAGGCTGCGAGCTGTGACTTCTGTGTAGCCGGCGGTGCCCACCAGCCCTTCCCAGCCCTTCCCCGTCCGCCGCCGCGGGACGGCGCGGACCGGGGCGACCCCCACTCATTTCCTGCGGAGCGCTGACAGGAGCGCCGCCTCGCCGGCTCAGGCGCGATGAGTGACCAGTTCCCGTCCGGGTTGATCGACCAAGTGTGGAGTGAGTGAATGTCTGACCCGCAGGGTGTTCGTGTCCCCTTGACCGCCGGGCAGCGGGGCATCTGGTACGCGTTGCAAGAAGGACCGGACAACCCCGTCTTCGGCCTCGCCGAGCGGGTCGCCCTCGACGGCCCGGTCGACGCGGGGCTGTTCGAGGCCGCGCTGCGCCGCGTGGTGCAGGAGACCGACGCGCTCCGCGCCCGCTTCGGCGAGGACGCCGACGGCCCGTACCAGCTCGTGCGCCCCGCACTCGACTGGACCTTCCCCGTGGTGGACGTCTCCGGCGAGCCGGACCCCGAGGAGGCGATCCGCGCCTGGATCGCCGCCGACGCCACCCGGCCGGTCGATCTCACCGGCGGCGGGCCGCTGTTCACCTTCGCGCTGTTCAGGGCCGCCGAGGACCGCCACGTGTGGTACCAGCGGCACCACCACATCGTCCTCGACGGCCTCAGCGGCGGACTCATCGCCCGCCGGGTCGCCGAGCTGTACACCGCGGCCGTCACCGGCCGGCCCGCACCCGAGGCCCGGCCCGGCAGGCTGAGCGACCTGGTCGAGGCCGACGCCGCCTACGCCGCCTCCGCCCAGGCCGAACGCGACCGGGAGTTCTGGGCGGGGGAGTTCGCCGACCGGCCCGAGGCCCAGGGGCTGGCCGAGCGGACCGGCGGCTACCCCCGCACCCCGCTGCTGCGCACCATCAGCACCATCGACCCGGACACCCTGGAGTCGGTGCGCGCCCTCGCCTCCGAGGCCGGCACCGCCTGGCCGGTGGCGTTCGTCGCCGCCCAGGCGCTCTACCTGCACCGGGTCACCGGCCGCAACGAGGTGATCCTGGCGCTGCCGGTCTCCGCCCGCCCGCCGGGCGCGACGGCCCAGATCCCCGGCATGGTCTCCAACGTGGTGCCGCTGCGGCTGACCGTGAGCCCGCGGACGACCGTCGCGGAGTTCCTCACCCACGTCTCCCGGCGGATGCGCGGCTCGCTGCGCCACCAGCGCCACCGGTACGAGGACCTGCGCCGCGACACCGGCGCGCTGGTGGACGGCCGCCGCCTGGTCGGCCCGCGCGTCAACATCGTCATGTTCGACTACGACCTGGACTTCGGCGGCGCCACCGCCACCGTGGAGACCCTCACCGTCGGCCACGACGACGATCTCAGCCTGGTGATCGACAGCCGCTCCGGCGGCGGCGGGCTGCGCATGGAGTTCAACGCCAACCCCGAGGTGTACACCGCCGAGGAGCTGGACCGGCACCGCCGCCGGCTCACCCACCTGGTGCACACCCTCGCCCGCTGCGCGCCCGGTGACCCGCTGGGCCGGATCGACGTGCTCCCCGAGGACGAGCTGCGGCAGGCCCTTGAGGCGGCCGGCGGGCAGGCCCCGGCCACCGCCCCGGCCACCCTGCCCGCGCTGTTCGAGGCCCGGGTCGCGGCGGCCCCCGGCGCCACCGCCGTCGGCAGCGGCACCGACACGCTCGACTACGCGGAGCTCAACGGGCGCGCCAACGCCCTCGCCCGGCTGCTGGTGGCCGGCGGCGCCGGACCCGGCCGCTTCGTCGGCCTGGTGCTGCCACGCTCCCTCGACCAGGTCGTCGCGGTGCTCGCGGTCGTCAAGAGCGGCGCCGCGTACGTCCCGATCGACCCCGCCTACCCGGCCGACCGGATCGCCGCCACCATCGCCGACGTGGACCTGACGCTGGTGGTCACCGACGAGCACACCGACGTCCCGCTCCCGGAGGGCGTCCGCCGGATCGCCCTGGGCTCGGCGGAGACCACCGGCGCGCTGGCCGGCCTGGACCGCACCGACCTCACCGACGCCGACCGCACCGCGCCGCTGACGCCCGCCGCCCCCGCCTACGTCATCTACACCTCCGGCTCCACCGGCCGCCCCAAGGGCGTGGTGGTCCCGCACCACAACGTGGTCCGCCTCTTCCACGCCACCCGCGAGTGGTTCGGCTTCGGCGCCGACGACGTGTGGACCCTCTTCCACTCCTACGCCTTCGACTTCTCGGTGTGGGAGCTGTGGGGTCCGCTGCTGCACGGCGGCCGCCTCGTCGTCGTCCCGCACGACGTCTCCCGGTCCCCGGAGAGCTTCCTGCGGCTGCTCGCCGACGAGCGGGTCACCGTCCTCAACCAGACCCCCTCCGCCTTCTACCAGCTGATGCACGCCGACCGGGAGGACCCGGCCACCGGCGACCGGCTGGCGCTGCGCCACATCGTCTTCGGCGGCGAGGCGCTGGACCTGCCGCGGCTCGCCGACTGGTACGAGCGGCACGGGCCGGACGCCCCCTGCGCCCCGCGGCTGGTCAACATGTACGGCATCACCGAGACCACGGTGCACGTCAGCTACCTGCCGCTCGGCCCCGAACTGGCCGCCGCCGGCACCGGCAGCCTGATCGGCGAGGGCATCCCGGACCTCCGCGTCCACCTGCTCGACGGCGCCCTGCGGCCGGTGGCCCCCGGCGCCACCGGCGAACTGTACGTCTCCGGCCCCGGCGTCGCCCACGGCTACCTGGGCCGCCCCGGCCTGACCGCCGAGCGCTTCGTGGCCGACCCGTACGCCGCCGACGGCTCCCGGATGTACCGCACCGGTGACCTCGCCCGCCGCCGCGACGGCGTACTGGAGTACCTCGGCCGCGCCGACGCGCAGGTGAAGATCCGCGGCTTCCGCATCGAGACCGGCGAGATCGCCGCCGCCCTGTCGGCCTGCCCCGGCGTCGCCGACTGCGCGGTGCTCGCCCGCGATGACGGGCGCGGGGAGCGCCGGCTCGTCGCCTACCTGGTGCCCCGCGACCCCGGCGACGCGCCGGAGGCCGGATGGCTGCGGAAGAAGCTCGGCGAGACGCTGCCGGACCACATGATCCCGGCCGCGTTCGTCACCCTCGACGCCCTGCCGCTCACCCCCAGCGGCAAGCTGGACGAGCGCGCCCTGCCGGAGCCGGACCGGGCCGCCACCGGCGCCGGCCGCGCCCCCCGCACCCCCGGCGAGCAGGTCCTCGCCGGCCTCTTCGGCGAGGTCCTGGGCCTGCCCGCGGTCGGGGCGGACGACAACTTCTTCGCCCTCGGCGGCCATTCGCTGGCCGCCACCCGGCTCGCCGGCCGGGCCCGCGCGGTCCTCGGGGTGGAACTCGCCGTCCGCGACGTCTTCGACCACCCCACGGTGGCCTCCCTGGCCCGGCTGCTGGACACCGCGGCCGCCGCCCGCACCGCGCTCGCCCCCGCCGAGCGGCCCGACCCGGTGCCGCTGTCCTTCGCCCAGGCCCGGCTGTGGTTCCTGGACCGGCTCGACGGCCCCAGCCCCACCTACAACATCCCGTTCGTGCTGCGGATGACCGGCCACCTCGACCCGGACGCGCTGCGCGCCGCGCTCCGCGACGTGCTGCTGCGCCACGAGAGCCTGCGCACCGTCTTCCCCGACCGGCAGGGCGTGCCCCTCCAGCGGGTGCTCACCGCGGACGAACTGCCCGACCTGCCGCGGCTCACCGCCACCGACGCCGGACGGCTGCCCGCCGCGCTCGCCGCCGCGGCCCGCCACACCTTCGCCCTCGCCACCGAGATCCCGCTGCGCGCCGAGCTGTTCACGCTCGCCGAGGACCGGCACGTGCTGTCGGTGGTGATGCACCACATCGCCGGCGACGGCTGGTCGCTGGCCCCGCTCGTCCGCGACCTCGCCGAGGCGTACACCGCCCGCGCCGGCGGCCACGCCCCGGCCTGGACGCCGCTCGCCGTCCAGTACGCCGACTACACGCTCTGGCAGCGGGCGCTGCTGGGCGACGAGAAGCGGCCGGACAGCCCGCTGGCCCGCCAGCTCGCCTTCTGGAAGCAGACCCTGGACGGCGTGCCGGACGAGCTGCCGCTCCCCGCCGACCGGCAGCGGCCCCCGGTGGCGAGCCACGCCGGCCAGGTGCTGGAGTGCGAACTGCCCGCCGCGCTCCACCGCGACCTGCTGGCCGTGGCCCAGGACCGCGGAGCGAGCCTGTTCATGGTCCTCCAGGCCGGCCTGGCCGCCCTGCTGACCCGGCTGGGCGCGGGCGAGGACATCCCGCTGGGCACCCCGGTCGCCGGCCGCACCGACCAGGCCCTGGACGACCTCGTCGGGTTCTTCGTCAACACCCTGGTGCTGCGCACCGACACCTCCGGCCGGCCGTCCTTCGCCGAGCTGGTGGACCGGGTGCGGCGGACCGACCTGGCCGCCTACGCCCACCAGGACGTGCCGTTCGAGCGGCTGGTGGAGGTGCTCAACCCGGACCGGTCCATGGCCCGGCACCCGCTGTTCCAGGTCCTGCTGAGCATGCAGGACCACCCCGGCGACACGCTCGACCTGCCCGGGCTGGACACCACCGTGGAGCCGGGCGAGCTGGCCATCGCCAAGTTCGACCTGCAATTCGACTTCCAGGAGCGGCGGGACGCCGACGGCGCCCCGGCCGGCATCGGCGGCCAGGTGCTGTTCGCCACCGACCTGTTCGACGCCGCCACCGTACGGGACCTGCTGTGGCGCCTGGTGCGGCTGCTGGAGTCGGCCGCCGCCCGCCCGGGGGAGAGCATCGCCACGATCGACCTGCTGCGGCCCGAGGAGGCCGGGCGGTACGCCACCCGGTGGGCCGGCCCGGTCCGCGAGGTGCCCGCCCTCACCGGCACCGTGACCCGGCGGTTCGACGAGCAGGCGGCCGCCAGCCCGGACGCCACCGCGCTCATCGCCGCCGACGGCACCCCCACCACCTACCGTCAGCTGGCGGAGCGGGCCGACCGCCTGGCACACCGGCTGATCGCCGCCGGCGTCGGCCCGGAGTCCCGGGTGGCCGTGCTCCAGCAGCGCTCCCCGGAGCTGGTGGTCTCGCTGCTCGCCGTGCTGAAGGCCGGCGGCGCCTACGTGCCGCTGGACGCCCGCGCGCCGCGCGCCCGGTGGGAACTGATCATGGCCGAGACCGAGGCGTCGGTGCTGCTCACCGACGCGGCGGCGGAGTTCGGGCACACCGCCACCGTCCTCACCGTCGGCGGCGGGGCGGACGGTGGCAGCGACGCGGACGGCATCCCGGCCGGCGCCCCCGAGGTCCCCGGCCACCCCGAGCGGCTGGCGTACCTGATGTACACCTCCGGCTCCACCGGCCGGCCCAAGGGCGTCGCCGTCACCCACCGGGACCTGCTCGCCTTCGCGCTCGACGGCTGCTTCGCCGGCGACGCCCACCGGCGGGTGCTGCTGCACGCCCCGCACGCCTTCGACGCGGCCAACTACGAGCTGTGGGTGCCGCTGCTCACCGGCGGCACCGTGGTCGTCGCCCCGCCGCACGACATGGACGTCGCCACCCTGCGCCAGATGATCCGCGAGCACGGCGTCACCGGGCTCCACCTGACCGCCGGACTCTTCCGCGTGGTGGTGGAGAACGACGCCGACTGCCTGGAAGGGGTGCGCGAACTCCTCGCCGGCGGCGACGTGGTGCCCGGCAGCGCGGTGCGCAAACTGCTCACCCGCTTCCCCGGCCTGGTGTTCAAGGACACCTACGGGCCGACCGAGACCACCTCGTTCGCCACCTACTTCCCGGTGCCCTCCGCCGACGCCGTGCCCGGCACCGTGCCCATCGGACGCCCGCTGGACAACATGCGCGCCCACGTCCTGGACGCCGGTCTGCGGCAGGTGCCGCCGGGCGTCACCGGCGAGCTCTACGTCGCCGGCGAGGGACTGGCCCGCGGCTACTGGCAGCGGCCCGGCCTGACCGCCGAACGGTTCGTCGCCGACCCCTACGGGCCGCCCGGCTCCCGGATGTACCGGGTGGGCGACCTCGCCCGGTGGACCGCGGACGGCCAGCTGGTCTTCGCCGGCCGCGCCGACGACCAGGTCAAGATCCGCGGCTTCCGCATCGAACCGGGCGAGGTCGAGACCGCCGTGGCGGACCTGCCCGGCGTCGCCCAGGCGGCGGTCGTGGTCCGCGAGGACCGGCCCGGCGACAAGCGGCTGGTGGCCTACGTCATCCCCGAGGACGGCCACCGGGCCGACGTGGAGGCGCTCCGCACCGAGCTCGCCGCGACCCTCCCCGACTACCTGGTGCCCTCCGCCGTCCTCGCCCTGGACACCCTGCCGCTCACCCCCAACGGCAAGCTGGACCGCGCCGCGCTCCCGGAGCCCGGGACGGCCGGCGACGGCACCGGACGTGCGCCCAGGACCCCCCAGGAGCAGGTGCTGTGCGGCCTGTTCGCGGAGATCCTGGAGCTGTCCTCGGTCACCATCGACGACAACTTCTTCGCCCTCGGCGGCCACTCCCTGGTCGCCACCCGGCTGGTGCTGCGCATCGAGGCGGTGCTCGGCGTGGAGATCGCGGTGCGCGACCTGTTCGACGCGCCGACCGTGGCCGAGCTGGCCCGGCTGGTGGACCGGGCGGCCGGTGCCCGCGCCCCGCTCACCGCCCGGGAGCGGCCCGCGGAGCTGCCGCTGTCCTTCCCGCAGCGCGGCCTGTGGTTCCTCAACCAGATGGAGGGCCCCAGCCCCACCTACAACCTCGGCGTGTCGCTGCGCTTCACCGGCCAGCTCGACCGGGAGGCGCTGTACACCGCGCTGCACGACGTCATCACCCGCCACGAGAGCCTGCGCACCGTCTTCCCGCACCGGGACGGCGTCCCGTACCAGCGAGTGCTCCCCGCCGACGAGGCCCGCCCCCGCATCCTGGTGGCCGAGGTCGAGGAGGACCGCCTCGACGAGGCGCTCACCGAGGTCGCCCAGCGCGGCTTCGACCTCACCGAGGACCTGCCGATCCGGGCCGACCTGCTGGTGCTCAGCCCCACCGAGCACGTCTTCCTCGTCGTGATGCACCACATCGTCTCCGACGGCTGGTCCCTCACCCCGCTGGTGGGGGACCTGGCCACCGCGTACACCGCGCGGCGCGCCGGCACCGCCCCCGCGTGGGAGCCGATGCCCGTCCAGTACGGCGACTACACGCTGTGGCAGGCCGAGCTGCTGGGCACCGCGGACGACCCGGACAGCCGGCTGAGCCGGCAGACCGCCTACTGGAAGCAGACCCTCGCCGGTCTGCCGGAGCAGATCGACCTGCCCACCGACCGGCCCCGGCCGGCGGTGCTCAGCAACCGCGGCGACTTCATCCCGCTCACCCTCCCCGCCGCCCTCCAGACCCGGCTCCACGACATCGCCCGCACCAGCGGCGCCAGCCTCTTCATGGTCGTCCAGGCCGCGCTCGCCGCCCTGATGTCCCGGCTCGGCGCCGGCGACGACATCCCGCTGGGCACCGCCATCGCCGGCCGCAACGACGAGTCGCTCATCGACGGCGTCGGCTTCTTCGTCAACACCCTGGTGCTGCGCAACGACCTCTCCGGCGACCCCACCTTCCGCCAGCTGGTGGACCGGGTGCGCGAGGCCGACCTGGCCGCCTTCGCCCACCAGGAGGTGCCGTTCGACCAGCTGGTGGAGGAGCTGAGCCCGGACCGGTCGCTCTCCCGGCACCCGCTGTTCCAGACCATGCTCAGCTTCGAGAACATCCCCGAACTCACGCTGCGCTTCCCCGGCCTGCGCACCCGGCTCCACCCGGCCGACGTGAAGACCGCCAAGTTCGACCTGGACATCTCCCTGGGCGAGACCTTCGACGCGGCCGGCGCCCCCGCCGGCATGACCGGCACCCTCTCCTTCAGCACCGACCTGTTCGACAAGGCCACCGCGGTGACCTTCGCCGAACGGCTCGTCCGCCTGATGGAGGCCGTCTCCGCCAACCCGGCGCTGCCGCTGTCCGCCATCGACCTGCTCTCGCCCGAGGAACACCACCGGCTGCGCACCGACTGGCAGGGCGGCGAGGCCACCGACGCCACCGGCACCATGGCCGAGCACCTCGCCCGGTGGGCCCGCGCCACCCCCGGCGCGGTCGCCGTGAGCACCGCCACCGAACGGCTGACCTTCGCCGGACTGGCCGCCCGGGTGAACCGGATGGCCCGCTGGCTGGCCGCCCGGGGCGTCGGACCGGAGCGGCGCGTGGTGCTGCTGCTGCCCCGGACCACCGACCTGGTCGCCGCCCCGCTCGCGGTGAACGCCGCCGGCGGCGCGTACGTCCCGATCGACACCGGACAGCCGGTGGAACGCGTCCGGTACGTCGTGGACGACATCCGCCCGGTCGCGGTGGTGGCCTCCGCCGAACTGGCCGAGCGGTACCGCGACGCGCTCGGCGACGTCCCCCGCCTGATCATCGACGGCGAGGACGCCGCCGCGCTGGACGCGCTGCCCGCTCACGACCTCACCCCCGAGGAGCTGACCGGCCCCGCCGCCCCGGAGAACCTCGCCTACCTCATCCACACCTCCGGCTCCACCGGCCGCCCCAAGGGCGTCGCCGTGGAGAACCGCAGCGTGGCCAACCTGCTCGCCTCCCACCGCCGGGAGTACTTCGAACCCCTGGTGGCGGGCAGCGGCAAGGAACGCTTCCGGGCCGGCCTGACCGCCGCGCTGTCCTTCGACACCTCCCTGGGTGCCGTGCTGTGGATGCTCGCCGGCCATGAACTCCACATCATCGACGACGACGTGCGCCGTGACCCGCACGCCCTCGTCCGGCACCTCGCCGACCATCCGCTCGACACCATCGACGTCTCCCCGTCGTACTGCGTCCAGCTGATCGAGGCCGGCCTCTTCGACACCGAGGGCCTCGCCCCCCGGGCGCTCTTCCTCGGCGGCGAGGCCGCCGGCCAGGAGCTGTGGACCCGGCTGCGCGCCGCCGCGCCGCAGACCCTCGGGTTCAACTTCTACGGCCCCACCGAGGCCACCGTCGACTCGCTCACCGCGCCGGTGAGCCGCGCCGCCCACCCGGTCGTCGGCGGGCCGCTCCGCGGCGGCCGGGCCCAGGTGCTCGACGCCGGACTGCGCCCGGTGCCCCCGGGCGTCCCCGGTGAGCTGTACATCGCCGGCGCCGGACTGGCCCGCGGCTACTGGCAGCGGCCCGACCTGACCGCCGAGCGGTTCGTCGCCGACCCCTACGGCCCGCCCGGCTCCCGCATGTACCGCAGCGGCGACCTGGTCCGCCGGGACGCCGACGGCACCCTGGTCTACCTGGGCCGGGTGGACAACCAGGTGCAGATCCGCGGCTACCGGGTGGAGCCCGGGGAGGTCACCACGGCCCTCGCCGCGCTCCCCGGGATCTCCCAGGCCGCCGTCGTCGCCCGCGAGGACACCCCCGGCGACCCGCGGCTGGTCGGCTACCTGGTGGCCGAGGCCGGCACCACCCCGGTCGTCGCCGACATCCGCGCCGCGCTCGCCGAGACCCTGCCCTCGTACATGGTCCCGGCCGCGTTCGTGGTGCTCGACACCCTCCCGCTCAACCACAACGACAAGCTCGACACCAAGGCGCTGCCCGCCCCCGACCTGTCGGCCACCGTGGCCTCCCGCGCCCCGCGCACCCCGCGCGAGGAGGTGCTCGCCCGGCTCTTCGCCGAGGTGCTGGAGCTGCCCTCGGTCGGCGTGGACGACAACTTCTTCGCCCTGGGCGGGCACTCGCTGATGGCCGCCCGGCTCGCCAACCGGGTCCGCACCACACTGCGCACCGAACTGTCGGTCCGCACCCTCTTCGAGGCACCCACCGTGGCCGCCCTGGCCGGCCGGCTCGACGGGGCCGCCGGGGCCCGGCAGCCGCTGCGCGCCGGGACCCGCCCGGAGGTGCTGCCGCTGTCCTTCGCCCAGCGCCGGCTGTGGTTCCTCAACCGTATGGAGGGACCGGGCGCCACCTACAACATGCCCACCGTGCTGCGGCTGTCCGGCACGCTGGACCGCACGGCGCTGGAACTGGCCCTCGCCGACATCGTCGCCCGCCACGAGAGCCTGCGCACCGTCTTCCCCGAGGTGGACGGCACCGCCCGCCAGGTGGTCCGGGACCCCGGAGCCGCACCGCTGCCGCTGACCGTGGTGGACACCACCGAGGAGGAACTGCCGGAGCGGCTGCGCGCCGCCGTCACCCGCGGCTTCGACCTCACCACCCAGCTGCCGGTGCGCGCCGTGCTCTTCGCCCTCGGCGCCACCGAACACGTCCTCGCCCTGGTGATGCACCACATCGCCACCGACGGCTGGTCCGAGGCACCGCTGCTGGCCGACCTGTCGGCCGCCTACACCGCGCGCCGCGCCGGCCGGCCGCCCCGCTGGACCCCGCTGCCGCTCCAGTACGCCGACTACGCGCTGTGGCAGCGGGAGCACCTGGGCGACGAGGACGACCCGGACAGCCCCCTCTCCCGGCAGCTGGACCACTGGCGCCGCACCCTGGCCGGGCTGCCCGACGAACTGGCACTCCCCACCGACCGGCCCCGGCCGGCCACCGCGAGCTACCGCGGCGCCACCCTGGAGTGCTCGCTGAGCCCGGCGCTCAACCGCCGCATCACCGCCCTGGGCCGCGCCCACGGCGCCAGCACCTTCATGGTCCTGCAGGCGGCGCTGGCCGTGCTGCTGACCCGGCTGGGCGCCGGCGAGGACATCCCCCTCGGCAGCCCGGTCGCCGGCCGCACGGACGAGGACCTGGAGGGCCTCGTCGGCCTCTTCCTCAACAACCTGGTGCTGCGCACCGACACCTCCGGCGACCCGGCCTTCACCGAACTGCTGGACCGGGTCCGCCGCACCAGCCTGGACGCCTTCGCCCACCAGGACGTGCCGTTCGAGCGGCTGGTCGAGGTGGTCAACCCCGAGCGCTCGCTGGCCCGGCACCCGCTGTTCCAGGTCATGCTGATGGTGCAGAACACCCCGCCCGTCACGGCCCGCCTCGGCGACCTGGAACTGCGCCCGGAACCGGCGGACCTCGGCGTCGCCAAGTTCGACCTGAGCTTCGCCTTCGGCGAGCGGCCGGACGGCCCCGGGGAGGCGGGCAGCCTGCTCGGCGTCGTGGAGTACAGCACCGACCTGTTCGACGAGGAGACCGTCCGGACCCTGGTCCGGCGGCTGGTGCGGGTGCTGGAGGCGGTCACCGCCGACCCTGACCTGCCCATCGGCCGCATCGACATCCTCGGCGCCGACGAGCGGCGGCGGCTGCTCACCGGGTGGAACGACACCGCCGGGCCGGTGCCGGACCGCCCGGTCCACGCCCTCGTCGCCGAGCAGGCCGCCCGCACCCCGCGGGCCGTCGCGGTGGTCGCCGGCGGCACCGAACTCGGCTACGCGGAGCTGGAGGAGCGGGCGAACCGGCTCGCCGCGCTGCTGCTGAGCCGCGGCGCCGGTCCCGAGCGCCTGGTGGCCGTGGCGCTGCCGCGCACGGCCGACCTGCCCGTCGCCCTGCTGGCGGTGCTCAAGACGGGGGCGGCGTACCTGCCGCTCGACCCCGAGCACCCGCTGGACCGGGTCCGCCACACCCTCGCCGACGCCCGGCCGGCCCTCGCGCTGGCCACCTCGGCCACCGCGGCGCTGCTGGCCGGCGCGGAGGTGGAGCCGCTGCTGCTGGACGCCCCGAAGACCGCGCGGGAGCTGGCGGCGGCGCCCGCCACCGCCCCCGGGTGCCCGGCCCCGCCCCCGGACCACCCCCGCCTACGTCATCCACACCTCCGGCTCCACCGGCCGCCCCAAGGGCGTGGTGGTGCCGCACCGCGGCCTCACCAACTTCCTGACCGACATGCGCGAGCGGATCCCGCTGAGCCCCACCGACCGGCTGCTGGCGGTCACCACGGTGTCGTTCGACATCGCCGGGCTGGAGCTGTTCCTGCCGCTGCTGTCCGGCGCCGGGGTGGTGATCGCCGACCGGGACACCGTCCGCGACCCGGCCGCGCTGCTGGACCTGGCGCGGCGGACCGGGGCCGGCGTGATCCAGGCGACCCCGTCGCTGTGGCAGGCGATGGTCACCACCGACCCGGAGGCGCTGCGCGGGATGCGGGTCCTCACCGGCGGCGAGGCGCTGCCCGCGCCGCTGGCCGGCCGGCTGCACACGCTCGCCGCCGGCGTCACCAACCTCTACGGGCCGACCGAGACCACCATCTGGTCCACCGCGGCGGACCTGGCGGAGACCGGCGGCGCCCCCGCCATCGGCCGCCCGATCGGCAACACCCGGGTCCTGGTGCTCGACGACCGGCTGCGGCCGGTGCCGCCCGGCGTCCCCGGTGAGCTGTACATCGCCGGCGCCGGCGTCGTACGCGGCTACCTCGGCCGGCCCGGGCTCACCGCGGAACGCTTCGTCGCCTGCCCGTTCGGCGACCCGGGTGAGCGGATGTACCGCACCGGGGACGTCGTCCGGTGGGACACCCGGGGGCAGCTGCACTTCTCCGGCCGGGCCGACCACCAGGTGAAGGTCCGCGGCTTCCGCATCGAACCGGGCGAGATCGAGACGGTGCTCGCCGGCCACGAGGCGGTGGCCACCGCGGTGGTCACCGCCCGCACCGACCGGGGCACCACCCGGCTGGTGGCCTACGTGGTGCCCCCGGCGGGCACCGCGGCCCCGGACCCCGCGGAGCTGCGGCGGCACCTGGCCGCGGCACTGCCCGAGTACATGGTCCCGGCCGCGTTCGTCGTCCTCGACGCGCTGCCGCTGACTCCCAACGGCAAGCTGGACCGCGCGGCACTGCCGGCGCCCGGCTTCCACGGGGCGGAGGGCTCCCGGGCGCCGCGCACCCCGCTGGAGACGCTGCTGTGCGAGGTCTTCGCCGAGGTGCTGGGCGCCGACGCGGTCGGCATCGACGACAGCTTCTTCGAGCTGGGCGGCGACAGCATCGTGTCGATCCAGCTGGTCGCCCGGGCCCGCGCCGCCGGGCTGGTGCTCGCCGTCAACGACGTCTTCGAGCACAAGACG
Organism: Streptomyces pactum; assembly: GCF_016031615.1. Classification (GTDB taxonomy): domain Bacteria; phylum Actinomycetota; class Actinomycetes; order Streptomycetales; family Streptomycetaceae; genus Streptomyces; species Streptomyces pactus. The sequence continues at coordinate 2,303,510 of NZ_JACYXC010000001.1, read as the reverse complement.
GTGGCCGGGCTGGCCCAGGTCGCCGAGGTCCTCGACGACACCGCCGCCCGGGAGCCGGACGTCCCGGTCGGCACCGTCGCGGCCACCTTGGCCATGCACGCGCTGCGGGAGCGGGGCGGCGACATCGACGGCCACGCCCGGTCCCTGCTGCTGACCACCCCGGCCGGCGTGGACCTGCCCGCGCTCACCGCGGTGCTCCAGCAGGTGCTGGACCGGCACGACGTGCTGCGGGCCCGCCTGGTGGACGCCGGCGAGGCCGGCGGCTGGCGGCTGGAGGTGCCGCCCGCCGGGTCGGTCACCGCCGACGGCCGGCTGGAACGGTGCGACATCACCGCCACCGACGCCACCGCGCTGCCCGGCCTCATCGGCGGACACCTGGACCGGCTCCGCGGCGAACTGGCCCCCCGGGACGGCGGGATGGTGCGCGCGGCCTGGTTCGACGCCGGCCCCGAACGGCCCGGCCGGCTGCTGCTGGTCGCCCACCACCTGGTGGTGGACGACACCTCCTGGCAGATCCTCCGCGCCGACATCGCCGAGCTGTACGAGGCCCGCGCCACCGGGACGGAGCCGCAGCCGGCGCCGGCCGGCACCTCGGTGCGCCGGTGGAGCGAGCTGCTGGCGGCCGAGGCCCGCACCCCGGAGCGGAAGGCCGAACTCCCGCTGTGGACCGAGGTGCTGAGCGCCCCGGACCCGCAGTTCGGCGGCGCGCCGCTGGACCCCGGGCGCGACCTGGCCGGACCGGCCGCGTCGTTCACCGTGACCCTGCCCGCCGACCGCACCGGGCCGCTGCTGGACCGGCTCCCGGAGGTGTTCCACTGCGGTGTCCCGGACCTGCTGCTGAGCGCGCTGGCGCTGGCGGTCGTGGAGCGGCGGCGCCGGACCGGGGCCACCGGCACCTCGGTGCTGGTCGAGGTCGAGGGGAACGGCCGGGACGAGGGCATCGGCGGCGCCGACCTCGGCCGCACGGTGGGCCGGTTCACCAGCCCGTACCCGGTACGGCTGGACCCCGGCGCGCTGGACTGGACCGAACTGTGGTCCGGCGGACCGGTGACCGGCCGGGTGGTGAAGCGGATCAAGGAACAGGCCCGCGCGGTACCGGGCGGCGGCGTCGGGTACGGCATCCTGCGCCACCTCGACGCGGACACCGGCGCGCGGCTCGCCGCCCTCGCGACGCCCCGGATCGGCTTCACCTACCTGGACCACGCCCTCTCCGACGCCACGGCCGGTGGGTGGGCGCCGGCCCCGGAGGTGGCCGCGCTGCCGCCGACCGGGCCGGCGGGCCCGGGCACCGTCCACGGGCTGGAGCTGGACGCCGTCACCGTGGACGGGTCGGACGGGCCGGAGCTGGTCGCCACCTGGACGTACGCGCCGGGGGTGCTCTCCGAGGCGGAGGCGCGGGAGATCGCCGAGGCGTGGTCCCGGGCGCTGCGGGCGCTGGTCGACCACGCGGACCGGCCCGAGGCGGGCGGACACACCCCCTCGGACCTGGCGCTCGCCGCCCTGGACCAGGCCGAGATCGACATGCTGGAGGGCGAGTGGTGACGGGCCGGGGCAGGTAGGACGGACCGGCGGGCCGGGCCGGCGGGTCCGGGCCCGCCTGCTGCGGGCCGCCGGGTCCCGGGCCGTCCGGCGACGGCCGGCGGGCCCCGGGCCGTCCGGTCGGGCCCGCGGGGGTCAGGTCGGTGGTCCGGGCCCGTGGTCCACGTCGCCGGTCGGCCTGCCGCGGTACCGAACACCGGCCGCGGTAGGAGGACGGCGGCGGTGGGGGACCGGCGGCGCCCCACGGGGTGCCGCCGGTCCGCCGCGTCAGGGGCCGGGGCGGCCGGTTCGGCCGCTGCCCGGACCACCACCCGGCGGTGGTTCACCGGCTCGGCACGGCGGGCCGGGCCGCCACCCGGCGGCGGCCGGGGCGGGCGCACCGCCGCCGGCCGCCGGGGACACCGTCCGCCGCCCTCCCCGGCCGCCGGTGACGGCGTCCGCCGTTCTCCCGGCCGCCGGGGCCGGTGATGCCGCCCGGCCGTGCCCGGCCGTGCTCAGCCGTGCTCGGGCTCCACCGGGAGCCACAGTTCGGCGTCGGCCACGCTCATGCCCGGCGACAGGCGGGTGCGGAGGATCTCGGGGCCGCCGCGGGTGCGGTAACGGTTCGAGGGGAACCACTGGGTGAACACGTCCCGCCACAGCTCCTGGACGGCCCGCGGCACCGGCCCGGTGGTGGTGAAGACCGCCCAGGTGCCGGCCGGCACGGCCAGCGTGGTCATGCCCTCAGGAGCGGGCGCGGAAGTGAGCACGCCGTGGTGGTAGTCGAGTGCGGTGCCCTCGGCGCGGCCGGGGTCCAGGTCGTCGCAGACCGCGACGATGCCGTGCGGCTCCTGGTCCGACAGCTCCTCCAGGCGCTCCAGGGTCCGAGGGCCGATCCCGCGGACGAAGTCCACGATCGCCTGGTTCGGCCCCGTGTGCACCAGCGGCACCCGGGTCTTGAGCCCGACGACGGTGAAGGCCGCCTTGTCCACGACCCGGTACCGCATGGCGCCGCTCCCCTCGACGGTGAGGCGGAAGGCCAACCGGGACTGGGAGGTGAGCGCGGCGCCGGTACGCCGGGCCTCGCCCGGCCCGACGCCGTGCATGGCGCGGAAGGCCCGCGTGAACGCCTCGACCGAGCCGTAGCCGTGGCGTACCGCGATCTCCAGCAGCGTGTCGCGCCCCGCGAGCACCTCGGCGCCCGCGAGGGTGAGCCGGCGGCGCCGGATGTACTCCGACAGCGGCATGCCCGCGAGCGCGGAGAACATCCGGCGCAGGTGGTACTCCGAGGTGGCCGCGATGCGGGCCAGCTCCTTCACCTCGACGTCCTGGCCGAGCCGGCTCTCGATGTGGTCCAGGGCCTGGTTCAGCCGCTCCAGCACGCCCGGGCTCCCCTCCTCCGCCGTCCCGTCCCGTCCGGTGGAGTCCATCACACCGGGACCGGCGGGGAGTGCGTCCCCCGGCGCCGGCCGCCGGCGCCGCTGCCGGGCACCGGCTCCCCGCCCGCCCCGACGACGGGCCGGGCACACCTACCCGGCGCCGCGGCCGGAGCCGGCGCCGTCCGGGCCGGGGGTGTCCCGCCCCAGGCCCCGGCGGATCGCGATCTCCACGGGCGAGTACGCGCCGTCGGGCCGCTCCAGTTCGTACGGTGCGGCCGGCATCAGCGGCGGCTGGGCCATGAAGCGCGGCCGTACCCCGTGGTGCGGTTGCGCCGCGTGCACCAGGAACGGGTGGCACAGGAAGACGTCGCCCGGGGACCCGGTGGCGAGGGCCAGGGGCCGGTGACCGGACGCCGCCACGAGGTCGGGCGCGAGGGTCGGCCCGCTCGCCCCGTCCTCCCCGTAACGCTCCAGCACTTTCGGCACGTCGAGGTGCGAGCCGACCCGGATCCGGGTCGGCGCGTCCTCCTCGCCGACCTCGCTGAACAGGAAGAGCATCAGCAGCGCCCGGCCGTGGGAGCGCAGGTTGGTGAAGTACCAGCTCTCGCCCTCCGGCAGATAGCTCCCCTCGATGTGCCAGCCCGCGTCGTCCGGTTCCTCCTCGTGCGGGAAGCGCAGCGGGAACGTGCCCAGCGAGTAGCGCGGCTCCCAGCGTCCCTCGCCGACGAGCAGGTCGTACGCGCGGTGCAGCGCGGGGGAGTTGGGCGCGGCGGCGAACGGTCCCTGCGCCATGCCGGGCAACCGGTGCACGGGCCGGGTCCAGGTCGCCGGATCGTCCGGGTCGCAGCCCGTCTCCCGCCACAGCAGCCGTGCGCAGTCCGCGGCCACGCGCGGCGCGACGGCACCCTCCAGCTTCACGAAGCCGTCGCGGAGGAAGCGGGATACCAAGGTCGTGTCGTCCATGCCCCCATCGTGCGGCGGCACCCATCCCGGCCACCCGACATTTCCCGCACCGCCCCGGTCGGGCGCCACCTGTGGCGGGTGTGCTCCACCGGCGGCTGCCACCGGTGCCGGCACGGGTGGCCCGGGCCCGGTGACGACCACGGCACCGCCGCCCCCGCGGGCGACGGTGCCGTTCGGATCCGGGACGGGGCGGGACCGTGCGGTGCGTCCGGTCCCGGCCGGTGCCGGCGTGGTTCACCGGGACGCGGCGGCCACCCGCCGGTGGGTCCGGTTCACCGGGAGGAGGCGACCGCCCGCCGGTAGGCCCGGTTGGCCAGCGGCACCACCAGCGCCAGCAGCACCGACAGCAGCACCACCGAGACCAGCACCGGGTGCTGGAGCGGGAACGCCGGGTCGGAGCCGTTGCCGGTGGGGTTGCCCCACACCTCGCGCATCGCGGTGACCACCGTGCTGACCGGGTTCCACTCGGCCACGTGACGCAGCCAGTCGGGCAGGTTGCTGGACGGGTAGAACGTCGAGGACAGGAACGCCAGCGGCATCGTGATCATCACGGTGACCGAGTTGACCACCTCGACGTGCCGGAGCAGCAGGCCGACGAGGGTGCCGATCCAGGCCATCACCAGGCCGAGCAGCATCAGCAGCAGGAAGCCGGCGAGCAGCTGGAGCACGCCGTCCACCCGCCAGCCGATGAGGAACCCGATGCCCAGCATCATCACGCAGGAGATCATGTTGAGGATCAGGTCGGAGACGGTCCGGCTGATCAGCACCGCGCTCTGCGCCATCGGCAGCGAACGGAACCGGTCCACCAGCCCGTTGTTGAGATCCTCCGCCACTCCGACGCCGGTGTTGATGACGCTGGAGAGCATCATCTGCACGAAGATGCCCGCCATGATGTACTCGTGGTAGTCGCCCTCGGGCACCTGCATCGAGCTGCCGAAGAGGTATCCGAAGAGGATCACGAACATGATCGGCATCACGGTGACGCTGACCAGCTTCTGCGGCATCCGCCGCAGGTGCGTCATGTGCCGGCCGATCAGCGCGACGGAGTCGCTCACCACATAGGAGTTGCTCATCGGGCCGTCGCCTCCGCTTCGGTCGTGTGCCCGGTCAGCTGCAGGAAGACCTCGTCCAGCGAGGGGCGGCGGACGACGAAGTCCACCACCTCCACCGAGGCGCGCTCCAGCGCCGCGGCCGCGGCGGCGACCCCGGCGATCCCGGTCTCCAGCGCCATCGACACCTGGAGTCCGGTGCCGTCCACGGTCGGCTGCTCCGCACCGTCGGAGGCGAGCGCGGACTGCGCGGCCTTCGCCATCTCCGGGGTGCGGACGGTGATCTGGAGCCGCTCGCCGCCGATCTTGTTCTTCAGCTCGTCGGGTGTGCCCTCGGCGACCACCCCGCCCTTGTCCAGCACCGCGACGCGCTGGGCGAGCTGGTCGGCCTCCTCCAGGTACTGGGTGGTCAGCAGCACCGTGACGCCCGCGGCGACCTGCGCGCGGACCATCTCCCACAGCCCGGTCCGGCTCACCACGTCCAGCCCGGTGGTGGGCTCGTCCAGGAAGATCACCGGCGGACTGCCCATCAGGCTCGCGCCCAGGTCCAGCCGGCGCCGCATACCGCCGGAGTACGTGCGCACCGTCCGGTTGGCGGCGTCCACCAGGTCGAACCTCTCCAGGACCTCCTCGGCGCGGGCGCGGGCCTGCTTGCGGCCCAGGTGCTGGAGGGTGCCGATGAGCACCAGGTTCTCCCGGCCCGTCAGGTCCGCGTCCAGCGCCGCGTACTGGCCCGTCAGACCGATGCTGCGACGCACGTCCTGCGGCTGCCGGGCCACGTCGTACCCGGCGACGGTGGCGGTGCCCCCGTCGGGTTCGAGCAGCGTGGTCAGCATGCGGACCAGCGTCGTCTTGCCCGCGCCGTTGGGGCCCAGCAGCCCGAACACCGTCCCGGCCTCGACGGTGAGATCGACACCCTTGAGCACCTCGTTGTCGCCGTAGCGCTTCCGTAGACCCTCGGCGGAGATTGCGACGTTCATCAGACTCCTCACCACGCGGCGGCGAGATCCGAGGTGACTGCTGGAACCCGAGATCGCTCGACGAGTGACCCGGAGCGAACCTCCATACCTCAAGGACCCCATACGATCAGCGGCGACAGTAGTTCTCCGGCGACCGGCGAAACCAGCGGAGTTCCAGTTTTTCGAATCGCCCCGCCGCCGGGCCCCGATGGGTGCGGTGCGGGCCCTGGTGGGCGCGTGCGGGCCGCGGTGGGCGCGCCGGGCCGGCGGCCGGGTTCCGACCCGGCCCACCGGCCCCCCGGACGTCACCGGCCCCCACGGACGTCACCGGCCCCCACGGACGTGACCGGTCGCACGGACGTGACCGGTCGCACGGACGTCACCGGTCACGCGAACGTCACCGCCGCCGTACGGTCGCCGCGGGCTCCCTCGGGCCGGGAGCCCGGCCGGCCGCCGTCACCGGGCCCCCCGTCACCGGCCCCGGGCCCCCGTCACCAGCCCCGGGCCTCCGTCACCGCCGCCGGGCCGGCCGTCACCGTCCGCCGGGCCGCCGCCGCCCCGAACCGCGGCCGGCCGGCCGCCACCCCGCCGGCCGGCCACGCGGCCCCGGGGGACGGCCACGCCTCCCCCCGGGACGGCCCGGGCTCAGCGCACCAGGCGGACCGGCAGCGACTCCAGACCCCGGGTCAGCGACGTCTCGTGGCGCAGCTCCTCCGGCGCCACCGCCGGCTCGATCCGGGAGAAGCGGTCGAGCAGCACGCCCACCGCGATCTCGGTCTGCAGCCGGGCCAGCGGCGCGCCCATGCAGTGGTGGATGCCGTGGCCGAACGCCAGGTGCCCGCCGCCCTCCCGGCGGATGTCGAAGCGCTCCGGGTCGGGGAAGCGCTCCGGGTCGTGGTTGGCGGAACCGAGGGCGACCACGACGAACTCGTCCGCCGGGATGGCCACCCCGCCGATCTCCACCGGCTCGGCGGTGATACTCAGCGTGGACAGGTGCAGCGCGTTGTCGTAGCGGCAGAACTCCTCCACCGCCCCCGGCAGCAGCGACCGGTCGGCGCGGACCGCGGCGAGCTGCTCGGGGTGGCGCAGCAGCGCCAGCACCCCGTTGCCGATCAGATGGGTGGTGGTCTCGTACCCGGCCACCAGGAGCTGGAAGACCATCGACACCAGCTCGTTCTCGCTGAGCCGGTCCCCGGCGTCCCGGACCTTGATCAGGTCGCTGACCAGGTCGTCGCCGGGGTTGGCCCGCTTGTCCGCGATGAGGGTCACGAGATAGGCCGCCATCTCGTCGGCGACCTGCTGCATCTCCTCCGGCCGTACGGCCACGGTCAGGGCGTTGGACCACGCCCCGAAGACGGCCTGGTCGGCCTCCGGGACCCCGATCATGTCGGAGATCACGGTGAGCGGCAGGGGGTACGCCAGCGCCTTGAGCAGGTCCGTCTCGCCCTGGTCGGTGACGTCGTCGAGCAGTCGGCCCACCACCCGCTCGATCCCCGGCCGCAGCGCCTGGGTGCGCCGCACGGTGAACGCCTTGCCCACCAGCTTGCGGAGCCGGGTGTGGTCCGGCGGGTCCATGTTCAGCATGTGCTCCACCAGCATGCGTTCGCCCAGCGTCCGCTCGGCCGGCGCCTCCATGTGCTCCGCGCCGGTGCGCTCGGCGAACACCCGGGCGCCGCGGTCGGGGTCCTTGAGCAACGCCGGTTCGGCGAGCGCGGCGCGCGCCGCGGCGTACCCGACCACCAGCCACATCGGCATGCCGTTGAACAGGATGCGGGCGACCGGACCGCGCTCGCGCAGCCGGGCGTACACGGGATACGGATCGCGGAGGAAGTCCTCGCCCAGCTCCTCCGGGGCCTGAAGGGTGTCCTCGGACATGTCGTCGTCTTCCTCTCGTCGGGTGCGCGCCCGGCGTGGCGCGGCCGGGGGTGCCGGTGGGCGCGGTCCGTCTGCCGGCGGTGCGGCGCCATGGATTTCCCCCACCGTTGGTATCAGCTGGGCGCGCCGGTCCCGAGCCGTCATCGAGGATTTCTATCGGCTTGCCGGGTCCGGTGTGCGCCCGGCCCCGGGAGTAATCGCGTACGGACCCGGACAACAGCCGCCGCGGCGGATATCAAGGAATTCGATACGGGGACCGGAGGGGAACGGGCGCCACGTATTGGATTATTCGAAACAGTGCGGAGCGGCGGCCCCGGGCGGGGGTATGGATGGAGCGTGAACGGCGACCGGGTCCGCCGTGGGGCGGCGTGCGGCCGCGCCGTCCCCCGGTGACCGGTGCTTCCGGCTCCGGCTCCCGGCCGGGCGGCGTGACCGCGGACGTCGGCCCGCTTCCTGCCCCGCCGGCCGGGGGACGTCCACGGACACCAGGGGCCTTTCGCACGCGACCGTGCCGGCCCCACCGTCCGGACGGGCGTCAGGTCACGCTTGTTGTGCCGTTGTCACCCGGAACACCTGGAACGCGCTGAGACATGATCGACAGGAAGGAAGGACGCCGTGAGCAACCCCTTTGAGGACGAGAACGGCAGCTACCACGTGCTGGTCAACGAGGAGGGGCAGCACTCCCTGTGGCCGGCGTTCGCCGAGATCCCCGCGGGCTGGACCTCCGTGCACGGCGAGGACACGCGCCAGGCGTGCCTCGACTACATCAACGAGAACTGGACCGACATGCGGCCCAAGAGCCTGGTCGCCCAGATGGGCTGATCCCGGCACCGCCCGCCGCCGTCCCGATGCCCCGGCGGCGGGCGGCACGGCACCGGGTGAGGGGGCCGACGTCCACGACGTCGGCCCCCTCGCTGTCTCCTCGCTGTCTCTTCCCTGCCACCGGCCCCGCCGCCGGGCCCGCGGGTCCGGCGGCCTGCCGCCGCGCGCCGCCCCGACCGGGCGCGCCGCCCCGCAGGCGCCCGTACCGCCGCCGGCCCCGTGCCCGGCGGTGCCCGGGCGGCCCGGGCGCCACCGGCCGGCGGCCGGTGCGCGCCCCGGCGGTATACGCGCGTAACAGCTTCCTGCCAACCGGCCGACCGCCCGTCCGGACGCCCGCCGGCCCGTCTCCGGAGCCGGCCGCCGCCGCGCGCCGCGTCCCGGGGATTCGGGGCATGCCGGGCGTATCGACGGCTCCACCAGGGGTGTTCCCCGGCGGCCGGCGCCCGCCGCCGGGCCCCCGCCGGACCGGATACGGCGCATTCCGCCGGGGCGGCTGCAGCTTCCTGCATGGCGCGTTGATCCGCCCCATGGCATGAGTTGTTATGGACCGCACATAACGAGATCCGGTGCTTCGGGAAAAGAATTTTAGCGGGCTTTTACGTTGCGCTGAAATAAGACAGGGGGCGCTATGCACGAGCGGGAGTTCCGCGCTTTCGTGTCCGTGGCGGAAATTGGACGTATGGATCAGGCCGCGAAGGAGCTGGGATACTCCCAGCCGGCCATCAGCTACCAGATCAAGTGCCTGGAACAGATGCTGGGGACCAAGCTGTTCACCCGTGACTCGACCGGGGCGCGGCTGACCCGGGAGGGCCGCATGATCCTGCCGTCCGCCAGAGCCGTGCTGACCCTCATCGACGGCATGAAGGGCGTCTGCGACGCGGCCTGAGCCGCGCCGGGTGCCCGGTCGGCGAGCCGCCGCACCCGCCCCGCCGGTACCCCGGTGCGTCACCGCCGGGCCGCTTCGGCCGCCGTCCGGCCGCTGACGGCGGGTCACCGCCGCCACGCCGTACGGCTCCGCCCCCGGCCGGGGGCCCGGCCGCGGCGGCCCGGATGAAGCACACCGGCCCGCGCCGCACCCGACGACGTCCGCCGCGGTGGCCCAGCCGCGTGATGCCCGCGACGGCGGTGACGCACGCCACCGCTCGCCGGTGCCGCACCGCCGTCCGCCGGCCCCGCACCACCGTGCGCCGACGCGGGCCGCCGGGCCCGCCCACGTTCGGCGTCGCCGTGCACCGAGGCGGGCCGCCGTGTCCGCCGCCACCACCACGTCCCGCGCCACCACCACGTCCCGCGTCGCCGTGCGCCGAGGCGGGCCGCCGTGTCCGCCGCCACCACGTCTCGCGTCACCCGCGCCATCAGCATGCCCGCGCCGTCGGGTCGGCCCGCGCCGCCGTGGGGCGACCGCCCGGCCGCCCCACGGCCGCTCCGCGCATCCGCTCAGCGGTTCTCGACCAGCCGGCCCTCCTCCTGCGGCGCCCAGCCGTTGGCGTCCAGCACCCGCCGCAGCCCGGTGAGGGACGCCGGATCCACCAGCAGTTCCACCAGGCCGCGCGGCCGGTCCAGGGAGTGCTCGATCCGGACGTCCTCGATGTTCACGCCCGCCTCGCTCACCGCCGAGAACAACCGGGCCAACGCCCCGGGCTGGTCCGGTACCGCGACCGGTACCGCGACGAACTCCACCGGCCGCGACCGCGGTTTCTGCGGCACCCGCGCGTGCCCGCGGTTGCCGCGCCGCAGCAGCTCGGTCAGCTCGGCGGTGGCCCGCGCCCGGCCCTGCTCGTCCGCGCCGCGCCGGGCGCGCAGCACGGTGACCATCCGGCCCAGGTCCGCGGCGCACGCCTCCAGCACGTCGGCCACCGCGTCGGCGTTCGCCTCCAGGATGTCCGCCCACAGCGCCGGTTCGCCCGCGGCGATCCGGGTCACGTCCCGCAACCCCTGGCCGGACACCCGGATGTGCTCGGCCTCCGCGTCCTCCAGCCGGGCCGCCAGCGCCGAGGAGACCAGGTGCGGGGCGTGCGAGGTGAGCGCCACCGCCCGGTCGTGGGCGGCGACGTCCATGATGACCGGCACCCCGCCGCACAGCGACACCAGCTCCAGGCCCCGGTTGAGCGCCGCGCGGTGGGTGCGCGGTGAGGGCGTCAGCACCCACGGCCGCCCCTCGAAGAGGTCGGCGCGCGCCGCCAGCGGCCCGGAGCGTTCGCTGCCGGCCAGTGGGTGCCCGCCGAGATAGCTGGCCGGGTCCCCGCCGGCGGCCGTCACCTCCTCGTACGGCCGGGACTTGACGCTGGCCACATCGGTGTAGGCGTGGGCCAGCCCCTCCCGCTGGCAGCGGGCCAGGACCGTGCCGATGTGGGCCGGCGGGACCGCCAGCACCGCCAGCTCCACCGGCTCGGCGGGCGGCCGGAGCGAACCGGCGCCCAGGGCCTCGGCGGTCCGGGCCGCGGTGGTGTCCGCGTCGTCGAGGTGGACCGCGACGCCGCGCCGGGTCAGCGCGAGGGCGATGGAGGTGCCGATCAGCCCGGTTCCGACGACGGCGGCGGTCCTCATGCGGCACCCCCCGCCTCGGTGGTCCCGCCGGCCGCCCGCGCGGCCTCCGCCTCGACGAAGGCGGCGAACCGGGCGATGCCCTCCCGGATCTCCTCCTGGCCCAGGTAGCTGAAGGACAGCCGCAACGACCGGTCGCCGCCCTCCTCGGGGTGGAAGTAGGACATCGGCGTCCAGATCACCCCGTGGTTCCGGGCCGAACGCAGCAGCGCGTCGTTGCCGGCCGGGAACGGCACCCGCACGGTGAGGAAGAACCCCCCGCTCGGCCGGTTCCAGTCCACCCCCAGCGCCCGCCGCCGGTCCTCCGGCAGCCGACGGTCGAGCTGGTCCAGCGTCTCGCGCAGCGCCTCGCCGTAGTGCTTGGCCGGGAGGGCGTTCAGCTCGGTGAGCCGGCCGCCGGAGGCGAGCAGCGCCCCGGCCACGGCCGCCTGGCTCAGCGCCGGGGTGTTCACCGTCACCATGCTCTTGATCTTGGCCAGTTCGTCGGCGAGCAGGCTCCCGGACCCCGTGGCGTCCCGCACCGGCTGGTCGGCGACCGCGAAGCCGACCCGGGCCCCGGGGAACACCGACTTGGCGAACGAGCCCAGGTGCACCACCCGCCGTTCCCGGTCGAGCGACTTCAGGGTGGGCTCCTGCGGCCCGGGGCTGACCAGCCGGTAGGGGCTGTCCTCGATGATGAGCAGGTCGTGCCGCGCGGCGAGGTCCAGCAGCTCCTCGCGGGCCCGCCGGGTCATGGTGCTGCCGGACGGGTTGGAGTGGTCCGGCACCACGTACAGCGCCCGCGGCCGCCGTCCCGCGGCCCGTTCGGCGCGCACCGCCGCCGCCACGTCGGCCGGGTCCAGGCCGGCCTCGCGCTCCTCCACCGACCGCACCCGCAGGTCGAGCAGGCGCGCCGCACCGGTGATGCCCACGTAGCACGGGCTGACGACCAGCAGCACGTCCCGCGGGTCCGCGAAGAGCGCCCGCAGCGTGAGCAGCATGGCCTCCTGGGCGCCGACCGTCACCACGATCGACTCCGGCGGTACGTCGATGCCCTCGTCCGCCCGCAGCGAGTCGGCGATCAGCTCCCGGATCTGCCCGGCCGTCGGGCCGTACTGGTACATCGTGGTGCGGATCTCGCCGGGCGAGGCGCCCCGGGCGGCGAGGTGGTCCACGTACCGGCGCAGGTGGCCGAAGATCTCCTCGGTGTCGAAGAGGCCCTCGTACGGCCGGCCGGGCGCGAACGAGACGGCACCGGGGAAGCGGCCGGTGATCTCGTTGAGGAAGTTCATGGTGTCCAGCAGGGGGTCGGACACGCTGCCGTGCAGCTCCTCCTTGCGCAGCACGGCCGCCCCCGGGACCGCCGCCGGTACGGGGGCCGGTACGGGGGCCGGCGCCGGCGCCGTGAGGTGCGCGGGCGCGGCGGCGGACGCGACCGTGCCCGCCGGGGCGGCCGGCAGCGCGGCGCCGGCCGCGGCGACCGAGGGGGTGCCGGTCAGCGCCATCGCGTCCGCCAGCTCCTCGGTCACCAGGTCCAGCACGCCGGCCACGCCCTCGTCGCCCGCCACCGCCAGCCCGTGCAGCACCGGGCGGCCCAGCAGCACCGCGTCGGCGCCCAGGGCGAGTGCGGCCAGGACGTCACCGCCCCGGCGCACGCCCCCGTCGAGCAGCAGCGCGGTCCGGCCGCGTACCGCCGCGGCGACCTCGGGCAGGACGTCCAGGGACGCCGGGACACCGTCCAGTTGCCGGCCGCCGTGGTTGGAGACCACCACGCCGTCCACCCCGGCCGCCACCGCGGCGTCGGCGTCCTCGGCCGTCATCACGCCCTTGACCAGCACCGGGAGGTGGCTGATCGAGCGCAGCCAGGAGATCACCGACCAGTCCAGGCCCGGATCGAGGTGGGTCCGGCCGTGGTCGGCGGGGGAGGCGTCCGCGTGCTCCGCCGGCAGGTTGGCGGGCCGGACGTGGTCCGGCAGCCGGAAGCCGTTGCGCAGGTCGCGCAGCCGGCGGCCCAGGCGCGGGGTGTCCACCGTGAGCACCAGCGCCTCGAAGCCGGCCCGCTCGGCCCGTTCCACCACCCGCCGGGTGGTCTCCCGGTCGCGGAAGCAGTAGACCTGGAGCCACAGCGGTGACGACGCGGCGGCGGCGATGTCCTCGAAGGTCCGCCCGGCGAAGGTGCTCACCACCAGGGGCAGGCCCGCCGCGCCCGCGGCCCGCGCGGTGGCCGTCTCGCCGTCCGGGTGCACCAGCGTGTGGTACGCGACCGGGGCCACCGCGACCGGGGCCGCCCAGGTGCGTCCCAGCACGGTGGTGGCCAGGTCGGGTTCGCCGCAGCCGGTGAGCACCCGGGTGCGCAGCCGCACCTGGTCGAAGGCGAGCCGGTTGGCCGTGAGCGTACGCTCCTGACCGGCGCCGCCCTCGATGAAGTCCCACACCGCCGGCTCGACGCGCGCCCGCGCCGCCTCGGCGTACTCCTCCAGGGACACCGGCCGGAGCGGACCGGCGGCGGAACCGGGCCCGGTCACGGGGCGTCCGTCCGGGCGCGCTCCACCGCTTCGTACAGCGCCCGGATGTTGGCGCTGCCGAAGCTGTGGGCGCCGTGCCGCTGGATCAGCTCGAAGAACAGGGTGCGCCGCTCGAAGGGCGAGCGGGTGAAGAGCTGGAGCAGGTAGCCCCACTCGTCCCGGTCGGCGAGCACATTGGTCTTGCGCAGGTCGGCGATGGCCTCGTCGAGGTCGGTGATCCGCTCGGCGAGGGCGTCGTAGTACGTGCCCGGGGTCTGCAGGAACTCCACGCCGCGGGCCTCGTAGTCGAGCACGGCCGGGATGATCTGGTCCACCAGGAACGCCAGGTGCTGCACGCCCGCGCCGCCGTTGCGGTGAAGGAACTCGTCGATCTGGCCGGGCTTCCTGGACGGGTCCGGCTCGATGATGGTGAAGGTGATCCCGGTGGAGGGGCTGCGCACCACGATGGAGTCCATCGCCTGCTCGCCCACCGCGACGTACTCGCTGAAGAACTGCTCGAAGCCGAAGCCCTCGATGTAGTAGCGGACCGTGTCGTGCAGCGAGCCGGCCTCCAGGCAGATCGCCACGTGGTCCAGGAGCCGCAGCCGGGGCTCGTCGTCGCCGCCCGCCCCGGCCGCCGGGACGGGCTCCCAGTCCCGGCCGCCGGGCAGGCCGTACGCCTGGCCGGCGGAGCGCCGGACCAGGGTGTGCCGCACCGCCCCGAACCCGGAGACCACCGGTGCCGCCGCGCCCTCGGGCGTCAGGTCCCGGCCGCCCGCCGCGACCGCCCCGGCCAGCACGGCGGCGGGGTCGTCGCAGGCGAAGGCGATGTCGCGGACGCCGTCGCCGTGGACGGCGAGGTGGTCGGCGGCCGCGGGCCCCGAGGTGACCACGAGCTGGATGCCGTTCTGGCGGAGCAGCACCGATTCGAGGCCGCCGGCCGCGCTCCGTGCTTCCTGCCGGAAACCGAACCGGGAGGTGAAATACTCCGTGGTTTTCTTCCGGTCAGCGGTGTAGATCTCTATGTATTCGATGTCGTGCGCGGTCACAGGCTTCCCCATCCGACGGTTGTCCGACCGGGCGACGGCCTGTCCTCCGGGTCGGGAAGGCCGGGCCGGGTCGGCATTTGGCTGCGGTTCGTGGAGTTCTGGTCGGGCGGGCCGTTCTTCCTCGGCGGCCCGGGATCTACGTTGCGCGGACGGCACCGCCGGGCAGTGCCTTCGCCGGTGCGCCGACGCGTTTCCGGCCGGACGCGCATTCCTTTGTCACAGCACAGGAATCAGTCGCCGGACACCGGATAAAGGGATCCGGCGCCTTCCGGCCCGTGGCGCCCTGTGGCTTGCGCCGCCCGACCGGTGGAGCGTGCCGGTCCGTAGTGCCCGGGCCGCGGGTGCCAGGCGCCGGGACACCGTCCGGGCAGGGCGTACGCGGCTCCGGACCGGGAGCGGCGGGGCGCCGCGGGGGCCCGGTACCGGGCGCGCGGCCGGGAGCGGCCGGCCGGCGGCGCCGACGGCGGTCGCGGGCGGAACAAGAACCTGGGCACCCCGGACTCCCTGGAGGCATAAAGGGTTTGGCCCGGCGAACCTAGCAGCTCCCGGACTTCTCCCCGAGGTGCCGCAATGGATTCTTCGATAGCCGCCGGAAAACTCTGGCGCGGTATCCGGTGGTGCCGCTGCGCCGATTGCCGTGAAGGCCGTTCCGGACGCCGGAAAAGCGCCACTCGCGGGCGCGCCGCGATGAAGTGTGCCCCGGGGCGGGCCAGTGCTGGCAACGGTTTATCAAATTCTCCTTATCGAACTTTCCCAAGTGCTTCCACAACTTTCCCGGAGCGGGGACGGGAACCCGCCCGCCGGGTGTGCTGAAGTGACCGCGGAGGGATGCCCGTCCCGCCGCCCACGCCCGCAATTGACCACCCGCGGTCGCCGCGCCACGCCCGCTCACCGTCGCGGGCGGCGGCCTGCGCCGAGCGGCCGCCGGTCGGGGAGGCCGGCCACCGGACGGGCAGGGCGGCGCGGTGCGCTGCGGCCCGACCGCCGGGCGGGGAGGGCGGCGCGGCCCTGACCGCCCCGCGGGGAAGGCGGTGCGACCCCGCCCGCCCCTCCACGGCAACGGAGTCGGCCCGTGGCGTCAGCGGCTCACCGCGGTCTCCCGGTCGAGGCAGGACAGCTTCTGGGGATTGCGCACGGCGTAGAGCCCGGTGATGAGACCGCCGTCCATCCGCACCGCCAGGACGGTGTCGAGCCTGCCGTCCCGCCGCAGGAGGAGCGCCGGACAGCCGTTGACCTCGGCCGGCCGCATCGACATCGCGGCGTCGATCCCGCCCAGCACCCCGGCCACCCGGTCGGCGCCCACGACGGGCGCCGGCGCGGCCGGCACGGTGCCGCCCCCGTCGGTCAGCAGCACGACATCCGGCGCGATCATGTCGAGCAGGCGCTGCAGGTCTCCCGTCTCGACGGCCCGCCGGAACGCCTCCAGCGCGCCGCGGGTCTCGGCCGGGGAGACGACCTCGCGCGGCCGGCGGGCGGCGACGTGCGCCCGCGCCCGGTGCGCGATCTGCCGGACCGCGGCCGGACGCCTGCCGACGGCCTCCGCGATCTCGCCGTACTCCAGCGCGAAGACGTCGCGCAGCACGAACACCGCCCGCTCGGTCGGGGAGAGGGTCTCCAGCACCAGCAGCATCGCCATCGAGATGCTGTCGGCGAGCGCCACGTCCTCGGCCACGTCGGGCGCGGTCAGCAGCGGTTCGGGCAGCCAGGGGCCGGTGTAGGTCTCCCTGCGCCGGCGGAGCGTGCGGAGCCGGGTCAGGGCCTGACGGGTGGTCATCCGGACCAGGTAGGCCCGCCGGTCCCGCACCGTGCCGAGGTCCACGCCCACCCAGCGCAGCCACGTCTCCTGCACCACGTCCTCGGCGTCGGCGGCGGAGCCCAGCATCTCGTAGGCGACGGTGAACAGCAGGCTGCGGTGGGCGACGAAGGCCTCGGTGGCGGTGTCCGGCCGACCGTCGGGCGGGGGCGGCCCGGCGGTGGTCCCCGTCTCCCGGCTGTGCTCGCTCATCGTCGGCTCCCCCTGATCGCTCCCGGACGTGTCGCGCACAGGACGCCGGCCGCGGCCCTCCTGTGACAGCCGTGACGGGTGGGCCACGTCACAGGTCCGTGCCGTCACAGAGGCGGGGCGGCCGGCATCCCGTGTCCGGCAGGACGCCGCGGACGATCCGCGCGGCACCCGGACCCACGAGTGAGGAAGAGACCATGGAACCCCGTTTCAACCTGTTCGACAGCCCGACCGCGGCCAAGGTCGCCCAGCGGTTCTACAACGCCGCGCTGCCCCTGGAGCGGTCGACGCTGCCGAAGACCCTGCGGGAGCTGGTGGAGCTGCGGGTGAGCCAGCTCAACGGCTGCGGCTTCTGCGTCGACGTCCACACCAAGGAGGCCGCGGCCGCCGGCGAGACCGCGCTCCGGCTCCACCTGGTCGCCACCTGGCGCCACTCCACCGTGTTCACCGCGGCGGAGCGGGCCGCCCTGGCACTGGCCGAGGAGGGCACCCGGCTCGGCGACCGGGGCGTGTCCGACGAGACCTGGGCCGCGGTGCGCGAGCACTACGACGACGACCAGGTCGGCGCGCTGGTCTGCCTGGTGTCCCTGATCAACGCCGCCACCCGGATGAACGTGATCGTCCACAACCCGGGCGGCTCGTACGAGCCGGGCATGTTCGCCGACCTGTCGGACTGACGGGGCGGCGGGCGTGCGGCTGTCGGGCTGACCGGCGGCGGGTCTGCGGCCTGCCGGGGTGACTGGTGGCGGGCCGGCGGCTGTCAGAAGGGCCGGCGGTCGGCTGCAACTTCCCCAGGGCGCCAAGCAACTGCTCTTCGAGTCGGGCGAGCTGCTGACCATACACACGCGTACCCGGCTCGCCGCCGTGCGGATGACGAGAAGGCGGTGACCGACCCGTGTCCTCGCGCCATCACGACATCGCTGACGACCTCCGGCACCAGATCACGACCGGCCGCATCAAGCCCGGCGAACGCCTGCCGTCCGAGGCCGGCCTGGCCGATCGGTACAAGGTCAGCACGGTGACCCTGCGGAGCGCCCTCGCGGTCCTCCAGGGCGAAGGTCTCGCCGAAAAGATCCACGGCAAAGGTAACTTCGTCCGCCGCCCGCCCCGCAAGATCGTGTACGTCGGCGGATGGGGGATGCTGGACCCGTGGACGGCCGCTGAAGCGGCCCTACGCGTCACCGTGCGCAGCAGCACGGTTCAGGCGGACGAGCGGCTGACGACGTTGCTGAAGGTGCCGACGGGCAGCCCCCTCGCAGAGTTCGTCTGCGTCAGCCATGAGGGGGAGTCACCGCATGGACTGGCACGCATCTACATCCCGCGGGACCTGGCACCGGCCGGGATGCTCGACCACGAACCGTCGTGCTGTGAGACGGTCGCGAGATTCGCCGTCCTCAGCGTTCCGCCGGCTGCTGTCCGGGAGACGGTCTGTGCCCGCCCACCTACACCGGACGAAGTATCAACCCTCCGGACCCACTCCACCGCGCCCGTCCTCGCGATCACACGCGTTGCGACCGACCCCACCGGGCGAGTCGTCGAGGCCGCGCTCCTGGTGTTCCCGGGGGACCGCATCGACGCCGTCTTCACCCCCCACCACGTGACCGACGAGAGGCAGACGCAAGCATGACGGCACCGAACGAACTGCGGCTCCTCCCGTGGTCGGGGCCAGAGGGCAAGCCCTGCTACCTGAGCGCCGACGACGGGGGCGGCTACGTGTCCCGCCTGGCGGACAACATCGAAGCGGTGCAGCTAGGAACGGCAGCCGAGCTGCTGGAAGAGGCCCTGGAAACCCTCCACGACGAGGGCGCCGGCCGCGAGGACGTACGACGGCTGGCACAGGAGCTGACCGGTGCTCTGCGAGACGTGCTCCGCGTTGCCACGAGCCGGGGACACCTCCTGACGGTGAACGAGCCGCCCTCTTTCTGACGGGGCGTGCTGCGTTTGGCGGCTGCGGCCTGCTCAGTGCGGCCTAACTTGCCGGTGTACTGATCACCGCTTTCGCTCACCAGCGAGACCGACGAAGCCCACGGCACTGACCAGCTCAGATGCCGTGGGCTTCTGTCGTTGTTGGTCGGCGTCGGGTGACCTCGCACGGCCCAGGGACGGCCCAGGAGCCATGGCGAATTCTGCGGCCGGCGTTGGGGTGAGCGCCGCTCTACAAGTTCGTTCTCGTCCCCGTGAGGATGTGGTCCACTGCGGGGACGGGTTCCGCACGTGGCTGCCGGTTGTCACCGCTGTTCGTGGGCGTTGATGTCAACGTTGGATGTCAGCGGAACAACTCTGGGACGGGGCAGACCTCCAGTGGCTCGCCCGGCCGGTCGGCCCAGCCCCACCACACATGCTGATCGGTACACCGCCATAGCGACCGGCAAGCCCGCCGGCCGTCGTCCTCCCGCTTGGAGAGGACAAAGCCGCCGGGCTGCATGGGCTGGCTGCACTCGGGACATGCAGGCGCTTCGTCGGTCACGCGGAGCACCGTAACAGGGTGACCGCTTCGTCCCGAAGCAACTTGGGCGGAAGCGCTGCCTTAGGCTGATCTGCCTCTCACCTGCGCTGATGATCCGTGGACGTTCGCGCTCGTCCGCCAATGTTCGCCGGCGTTGTCACGCAGTTAGACACTCACCGCTCGACGGTCGATCGCTGGCGAGTCGGTTGTCAGTGCCTGCGCCTATGGTCTCAAGCGCACGGTCGGCTTCCGGGGGTTCCAGCTCTGTAAGGAATGGTTGCATCCCCGGCCTGTCTGTGGGCGGCCCGGAGAGTCGTCCGGGACCTAACCGACGGTCGGGCTTTGTCGATGGCCAGCGGATGACCTGCCAGAGCCGACCGTGCACCCCTCCCGAGTAGGCACACGCACGTTTTCCCATTGCGGTGGTGCCTTCGGCTGACTCTGGGGTCGTTCACCTGCGTGCGTGGGCGACTGCGCCGTGCGAAGAGTCTGACCGGCGGTCTCCGCTGAACGGCCGTGAACGGTGGTGATTCAAAGACGACGGCAGCACGGGAGAGAGCCGTCTCACTTCTCTACGGGTGGGATGCGGCGATCAACGCTCTCGGCGTCATCCACGTGACCACGGGCACGGACGGTGATCGGTGTCGCTCGTCCTATGGACGTCAACAACCATGCAAGCAAGCACCTGATCGGTGAGCGGCCGGCTCTCCGGTAGCTCGTCCTTCCACCCGCGCGCCGTCCGCCTCCTTGTGTGGTGGTCCTCTTCTTGTACTTAGCGTAAGTCATGGATGGGGCGGTCTTTTCAAGGACTAGAATGAAACTCGCCTCATCCGAGTAGGGGGCGCTCGCGCTAACAACTTAATGGTTCTTTCGTCTGCTATGCACATGCTAAGTGATTGCTGACATGTCGGAGTACTGGGAGCGCGTAATGCCTCACTATGCATTAGATGAATGGCGCGCCGTAATGCGCGGTGAAAAGCCTCAACCTTCGGACGACTACATCGTTATTGCCTTTCCCAATGACGAGCTACGCACCGCCTATCTGAGTCAGGTTTCTTCCTGGCCGGAGATGGAAGTGCGAGCGATTCTCAGGCAAATGCTTGGCGGGTCATCTCATCTGTCTATTCTTGATCAGATTCGCTTGCAAGTGTTAAAAGCTGAGGGTCCATCGCGATCGTTGGATCCGAATGCGCCAGACGAGCGCCACTTCAGTGAGTATGAGAGTCGGGCCATACTTGCAGCAGCTGGTAAGAATTCGGAGCCGGTTTGGCAAGGGATTTCATGGGTTTTGGATCTCCTCCCGGATTCCCCGCGTGACGCGCTTGGTGCGGTGTCATCCTATTTCATGGCTCACTACAAGGTGCTGTCTGACTGGAGGGAGTTTGGCCTCTCTGATGCGATGGCGCTGATCCGGCATCGGTACATTACGCAAGGGCGTACGGAACGCGAGCGGAAAATTGCACTACTGCGAAGCCTCGATCCGAGAGATCTCGAGTTCTTGATCGCTGACCTCTATAGGGCCATGGGCTATGAGGTGTGCGTTACGCCTCGACAAAAGGATGGGGGGAAAGATGTTGAAGCATGGCGCGGCAATGAAAGAATTTATATTGAGTGCAAGAATTGGGATCAGAAGGTTGACGTCAACACCGTTCGCAGCTTCGGGTTTGTTGTAATGGATAAGAATGTGACATCAGGGGTTCTTGTTTCGATTTCCGGCTTCACGGAGAAAGGTCCGGAGACTGCAGAAAAGCTGGTTATGGAATCGTCTGTGAGGCACCGTATGGTTCTGCTTGATGGCCATCGTACTGTTCAAAAGCTTAACGAATACCTCGGTGCAGGTTGGCACCTGCGCGCTGACCAAGTCATTGCTCATCAGAAGCGCAGCAGCTGAATGGACTAGGCCGCAGTACAGCTTCGCCGATCCTTTCCGCCATTCGTGCCAGCTCACCGAGTTGATGGGCTGGTCAAGAGCTGTCTACTTGCCCTGGGTCTTGCCGGGGATCTTGGTGAGCTGGGTTTTTGCTGGTCAGGTGCGGTGGGCTCGTGCGCCTGGTGGTCGTCGTTGGTCGTCATTGGCCACTGTCGAGCGGCCTCGGACGGCCCAGAGGCGGCCCAGCTTCTCGGTCCGTGTGGGCGGGCCGCCGACCTCAGCGCGAGGGGCGCTTCTTCGGGGGGACCGGGCCCGGGATCACATCCTTGCCCAGGTGTTCCTTGATCAGGTACTTGAGTTCCGGTCCTTCGATGAGCTGGAGCCGGCCATGTTGGCGGGCAAAGTCGTGGCTGGCCCTACCGAACCACGATGTGGTGATCAGGACCCCCTTGGCGGCCCGCTTGTGCTCAACCACTCCGGCGAGCGCCTGGACAGACTCAACGCCCACGAGCTTGCTGTAGCGCTTCGCCTGAATGATGCACTCACCGTTGAAGACGGGGTCTTTGCTGACGGCCACCGCGTCAACGCCCTCGTCTTTGGAGGCCTGGGTATTCCAAGCCTCCATGCCGATCGCCTCAAACAGTTGGCGAATCAGATGCTCGAACTCGGTGGGCGTCAGCTTCACCAGCACGGGCCTGCTGTCCAGGCCGGCGACAACATCCATGCTGTCCATGAGTCGGTACTTCGAAAGGTCGAACTCGACGATGGGGCGGATCGGTTCGAGATCGTAGGGATTGGGAGACACCAGAGCGTTGAGTCCCCTGAGGCACTGCGTCGGATCGACCTGACTGAGACGGAGCTTCCCGAACTGCTCCCTGCTGGCGCTGAGCGTCACCAGACAGGGTGAGACCTCCTGACCGGTGGCCCGATCGATGGTCTTCACGTGGCCGTTCAGGATCACGCCATTAACGATCCGGTCCGGATCGCTCGTCAGGACCTCGTGCACTGTCCTCAGAGCGACTTGAGCCAGCACGGAGGCGTAGATCTCCTTGCGCTCCTTCTCCGGACGAGGCAACACGGTCGTCTCGTCCCGGTTCTTCACGTACCGGTAGCCCCGCGCCGTAGGAACAACCGCCTCAGGCGGCAAGTGAATCTCGATGAGTACGTCACCAGTGGCAGGGCGAAAGGCGACCCGATGCTCGTGAGGGAAGCCCAATGGATACTCCGACGCATCCAGAACAGCCTTGAGATGAGCCTCGACCGCCGAGGGCTCCCCAGCCCTGTACGCCTCGCGCTCCTCGTCCAACTTCCGGTTGAAAGCCGCCACCTCGTCCAGGGCCTGCGCTTCGGCCTGGCGGTGCTCGGCACGCTTCCGCTCCAGCGTTGCCAGCCGCTTCTCCTCGGCTCGCCTGTGGCGCTCTTGTGCCTCGCCGAACCGCACACGCGCCTCGGCAACTTCAGCTTCATAGCGCTTCCTGCCAAGACCTAGGACAGCAGCCAGGCCGCTGGGCTCCGGTGGTGAGAACTCCTCCCAGCGCGGTGAAGGCTCCGAACGAGACCAGGGACGCTCGTCCAAGGTTGTGGGCGTGTGAGCCCTCCGTCGGCGCTCGAAGGTCGTCGGCGGATCGCCCACCAGCGCGTCACGGAGCAACTGCCCGAGCTGCTCGACCTCATGCTCGACTCCGATCGTGCGCACCCGCGCCTGCTCGGCCTGCTGCTCCTGATACGCAGCTTTCCGCTCGCGTTCCTGCCGCTTGTTGGCCGTCTCAGCGGCTCTACGTTCCCGCTCCGCTTGACGTGCCCGTTGTTCCTGGGCTCGTCGTAACGCTTGCTGCTGCCGCTGATAGTCGCTGCCTCGGCCGCTGCCCCGTTGCGCCACCTGGTCACCCCTCCCCTGGCTTCACTCCGCCACAGGGCTGCATTCCCCTTCCCCATCGCAGAATCACGCAGCGCAAAGCGTCACCTCGGCCGGACCGCACGGTGCACCGTGGACTCAAGCCGTCTGTACCTCAACCGACGACAGTCAGCCACGATGGTGGGTCAGTCGACCGATTAGGCGCGCGTGTGCCTCGCTGCACCACCGCTGGCCTCAGCCACGCCGCCATGCCGTCGACCAGAGCAAGCTGCGCCAGCCGTGCCGTAGGGCACCTTCGGGTCCGCGACCTTAGGTGCCTCAGCAGCTCAGCGCGGGGGCATGTGGGGTCCGCCCGTCCCACCCTGTCCCAGGACATGTCATCGCTCTGCACCCTCAGAAGCTCTAGGCCGCAGTAGGCTGTTGCTCTCTGGGGACCAAGGGGAGGGATAACTCGATGGATCACACCTCGGCGCACGAAATCCGGGTTGAACTTGAAGGCGCGGCTGACAGCGATCAAGAGGAGCTCGAAGCCCTCACCCTCGAATTGCGCCAGCACCTCTTGGAGTTCGAGGTTGAGCGAGCTGAACTCGCTCGCCGAACGGTTGCACCTGACGGCACTAAGGTCGCTGGCGCCCTCACGGTAGGGGCCATAATCGTTACCGCGGGAGCTTCACTTCTCCCTAAGTTGCTGAATGTAATTAAGGCATGGATCGAGAACCGTCCGGTTCGCACTGCGACCGTCACGATTGGCGAGGACAGCATCGAAATGGAAGCTTTGTCTTCCAAAGATCAGCGACGCTTGATCGATGCCTTCATTGCTTCACACGAGTCGTCATCACAGGATGGCACGTCCGCCTGACGGCTAGACAGTCGAACGAAGGGGGTGAGATCGAGCATGCTGGGAGGCCGCTACGCTCTCCTCATAGCAACAAGCAATTTCAGCAACGCAGGTCTTCAACAATTGCGCTCACCGGTTCGCGATGTGGAAGGACTGGCCTCAGTTCTCAAGGATCCGCAAATTGGAGACTTTGACGTAACCACGGCGCTCGACCAAGAGCAGCACCAGGTGACGCGAGCAATCGAGTCTTTCTTTCGCAGCCGCAGCAGAGAAGACCTGCTCTTGCTTCACATCTCATCACATGGACTAAAAGCTGATCATGGTGAGCTGTACTTTGCAGCGCGGGATACAGATCGCGACCTGCTCGCTTCCACTGCCATTTCTGCAGCATTTCTCCAGTCCCAGATGAGTCGCTGTCGAGCCAAGTCAATTGTGCTGCTACTGGACTGCTGCTACAGCGGAGCATTCCTCCTGGGAGCGAAGGGCGATTCGTCGGTCCACGTTAAGGACGAGCTTGCCGGGCACGGCCGCGCCGTTCTGACAGCGACGAATAGAACGGAGTACGCATGGGAAGGAGATCATCTTAGCGAGCTTGAGCCAGAGCCATCCCATTTCACCGGAGCTATCATTGATGGCCTCAGTTCCGGGGATGCGGATCGCAATCAAGACGGAAAGATCACTGTTTCCGAACTCTACGACTTCGTTTACGATCGAGTGCGGTCAAAGAATAAAATGCAGAGCCCCCAAATGTGGGCTGAGCTTGAGTATCAGGTTGTGGTCGCGCGGTCGCCTTTTGCTGTAGAGCAGTCTGCGGAAACTTTGCCCGGCATGGAGAGCGCAGTAGACCTGTCACTCGTTCCCGAGATCAAGGATCCAGGACCACTGTCAAGCGAATTTCCCGACGCGACTCGCCGCGAAAACTCTGTAGCTCAGCTGAAGAGAGCGCTGCCTGACCCTGTACGCCGAATTGAAGTCTTCGATCTAATCGACAACGCGATCACTGACGTAATCGCGAAGTCCACCCTCGAAAATCGCCCTGTTAGCGGCCCCGTTTTCGCGAGCAATATCAAGGGTTATCGAGCGGACAGCGACTTGCTCCTTCATTTGCTTGCTACGGGCGTATTCCATGATGACGGCTCGCACGACAATCTGTGGGCGCGGGTTATCGAAAGACTCAGTCGGCTCCGCGATAAGAATCTTCAAGCGTTCAATGAGGCATTGGAGCACCTGCGCCTCTATCCGGCACTACTGGCTACTTGGGCGATGGGAATTGCGGCCATGCTCAGCCGCCGAGATCAGCTACTCGGCCCGCTTCTGACAAAGCAATCCTTCAAGCCTCCCTTTAGTAGCCAACGCCGTCAGGCTCCTGCGTACTACCTGAACCCACTTCGCGTAGTATCCCCCGAACCGCTGAATGAAATTTGCCACTCAGAGTCCGGCGCCCGATACATCTACCCACAGAGTCACTTTCTCCGTGAAGAGTTGCGAGAGCCATTTCGCGCCATCGAACCGGACGATACGGCTTACGCGGAAGCATGTAATCGCTTTGAATTCTTGGCTTCCTTGATTGCAATGGATGTTGAGCCCTCGACTCTTGCCACCCCTTGGGCAGGAGAGTTCTTGTTGGATTCGAACTGGGGCTACGACCAATTCGGACTTGCGGGCGAAATTGCTGAAGAGATTGACTCCGCCTGGCCCCTGCTGAAAACTGGAGCATTCGGCTCGGACGTTGAGCGAGCCAAGAAGGCATTCGAAGCGCTCGTCGACTTCCGCGCTAAGCATCCGAGATGGTGACTTACGTTTTGCCAGCTCTGACAGCAGTGCGTGAACGGCGATTGGGCATGCCTCTTGGGCGGTTGCCTGCTATGCGCGGCACGGGCGCCGGCCGGGCTGGAGCGGGGCGGAGACAGGAGCGCAGGCCCGGCCGGGGGCCGGGCCGCGCGCGGGGAGCGGAGCGAGCCGCCTTGATGAAGTAGGGAAAGTCTTATCCCGCTGGGATGAGGTGCTTGGCGTAGTGGCTCCGTATGTGAGGGCCGCTGCCGTCCAGGGCGTCCAGGAGCCTGATCGCGAGAACCTCGGTCATGCGCTCGCTGACCTGATCGGGCGTGAGTCACCCGACGTCTGTCGACTCGCTTGACGTGCGCTCGGTGCCGCCGGGTGGCTTGCAGTGGAAGACCAGGGTCGCGATGCCTCGGGTGGTGTTCTTGTAGATGCCGGTCAGCTTGCCGGCCTCGATCGTCTTCGCGGACCACCGCCCCGGCTACGGATACCGAGTGCAGCGAGCGGTGCGGGCGTTGTGCTCCTCGCCGCGTACGCCCGGTGCGTCGATGGGCGGCTGCCGGATCTGAAGCGGCGGCTCGAAGCCGCGGGGGGGCCTGCCGGAGGCGCACGGGGTCGGCTGATCCTGCGACCCGGGAACCTCGACGTGTGTTCGACACGACCGCCCGCGAGAACCCGGTGACAGCCGGACAGTCCCGGAGCCCGGTCTTGATCGTCAAGAGGGCGTCCGGGGCTTCGCCGTAGCTGCTGATACCGGCCCTGAGCAGGAAAAAGCCCTCCCCGACGGGAGGGCACAGACTTGCGCCCCCGGCAGGACTCGAACCTGCGGCCAAGCGCTTAGAAGGCGCCTGCTCTATCCACTGAGCTACGGGGGCCGGTGGTGGTGGTCGGGAACCGTAGCCCCCGGGTGCCCGCGGCTCCTACCGGTGCCGGCCGGGTTTCCGGTGGCCGGGCTCGGCGGATCCGTGACCTTGCCGGGGACAAGGATAGGGGCCCGTACACCTCATCCCGGTTGCTTCACCTCCGTGGCACGTTGTGGAGGTTCGGTGAAGCGGTCCTGATAATCGCAGGCAGGTACGAATCCTGCATCGTTTTTGGCGCCTCGGGGGCAGGGTGTTGTGCACTCGTTATGCCCGGGCCCCCGTCGGGCGCGCCGGTCTGCGCCCATCTGGGCTGATCCGGGTGGGTCTGATCGCCGCGCGTGGGCGGGCATACGCTTCAAAAAGCCACCAAAATGGTGCATTCTCCCCATGTGGCGATCTTGGACGTACGGCCCCGACTGCTCGACACGCTGTCCGCACTGCGTGACCGCGTCGATGCCGCGCGTTTCCCCCTGCCGCTGCCCGGCGCCGACCGGGCCCGCCGCAACCGCGCGGAACTCCTCGCCCAGCTGGACGACTACCTGGTCCCGCGGCTCCGCTCGCCCGACGCCCCGCTGCTGGCCGTCATCGGCGGGTCCACCGGCGCCGGCAAGTCCACGCTGGTGAATTCGCTGGTCGGACGCCGGGTCACCGAGGCCGGGGTGCTGCGCCCCACCACCCGCACCCCGGTCCTGGTCTGCCACCCCGACGACCACCACTGGTTCGCCGGCCAACGGGTGCTGCCGCAGCTCACCCGGGTGTGGGTGCCCGCACAGAGCGACGCCGACGAGGACGGGTACGCCGACTTCCCCGACGACGAGGAGGAGACCGGCGCTCCCGTCCGGCAGCTGCGCATCGAGTGCGACGAGACCCTGCCCCGCGGGCTCGCGCTCCTCGACGCACCCGACATCGACTCGCTGGTGGCCCGCAACCGGGAACTCGCGGCGGAGCTGATCTGCGCGGCCGACATCTGGGTCCTGGTCACCACCGCCACCCGCTACGCCGACGCGGTCCCCTGGCACCTGCTGCGCACCGCCAAGGAGTACGACGCCACCCTGGTCACGGTGCTCGACCGGGTCCCGCACCAGGTCGCGGCCGATGTGTCCAGGCAGTACGCGGCCCTGCTCGGCGCGGCCGGCCTCGGCGACGTGCCCCGCTTCACCATCCCCGAACTCCCGGAGTCCGCGGGCGGCGGCAGCGGACTGCTGCCGGGCACCGCCGTCGCCGCGCTGCGCGACTGGCTGACCCGGTGCGCCCGCGACCCGGAGGTCCGGGCCGCCGCCGCCGGACGCACCGCGGCCGGGGTGATCGCCTCGCTGCGTTCCCGGGTCCCCGCGCTCGCCGCTGCCGCCGCCGCCCAGCACTCCGCCGCGGTACGCCTGGTCCAGCGGGTGGACAGCGCCTACCGCGCGGCGGCCGACCGGGTACGGCGGGAGATCGGCACCGGGGCGGCGCTCGCCGGCGGCGCGTTCACCCACTGGCACGGCTACCCCCAGGACAGCACCGCCGACGAACTGCTCACCGCCCTCACCGACGCCCTCGCCACCCTGGTCCGCAGCGCCGCCGCGGCCGCGGACGAACAGATCACCGCGCACGGCCTCCGCGACCCCGCGGCCCGCGCCGGCCTCGCCCCGCGCGACCCGGCCGGCGCCGCCCACCGGATCGACGTGGCCGCCCGCCGCTGGCGGCGGTGCCTGGAGGAGATCGCCGAGGAGGAGGCGCGGGAGGCGCGCACCGCCGAACGGGGCGGGATCCCGCGACCGGAGGACATCGCGGCCCTGCAGGCCGCCGCGCTGCTCGGCGGGCGCCGCGCCCGGTCGGCCGGCGAGACCCTCGCGGAGACGCTCGGCGTCCACGGCGCGCTGCGCCTGCGTGACCGGGGCGGCCAGCTGCTCGACGACTGTGTGACACGGACGCTGGACACCGAGCGGGACCGGCGCCTGGCCCCGCTCGACGCCCTCGACGTCACCCCGGAGCACCAGGTCCAGCTGATCGCCGCCCTGTCCGTGCTCCAGAAGGAGAAGGAGAGGTGATCGAGGTGACGGCCACCGAACCGCACCACGGAGCGGGACCGGACGGCACCGCACCGGCCACCGACCGGCCGGACACCGGTCCCGTACCGGGTGGCGTACGGACGGACGCCCGGTCCTGGCCGGGTGCCGCGGGGGCGCACGCCGGCCGGGTGGCGGACACCGAGCGCGTGGCGGGCAACGGCCGGGAGAACGCCGGCCCCGCCCCGGCCGGCCGTGCGGAGAGTGGCGGCTACGCGCCGGACACCGGCCGTACCGGCCCGGGCGGCCCCGCGCCCGTCGGCAGGACCGACGGTGACCCCGCGGAGCAGGCATCGGCCCCCGGCCGGGAGCCGGCCTCGGACCCGGGTCGGGCGACCGGTCACGGCGCCGGAGACCGGAACGACGCGGGGGAGCCGTCGGCGGCGGAGCACCCTTCCGGCCCGTCCGCGGCCGGCGTTCAGGGGAGCCGGCAGGCCCCGTCGCCCTCCGCCCGTCCGGCGGATGGAGAGGCCGGGCCGGAACCGGATCCGGACGGGGACGGGCGGCGCCGGTCGCCCGACCCCCGGCCCGCACCGGGCCACGCGTGGAACGACGGTCTGATCGCCCGGCGGCTCCACCCGCCACGGGAGACGTACCGGACGGAGCCGGGGGAGCGGACCCCGACGCCCGGCCCGACCATCGGCGTACCCGGCCCGGAGGATCTCGCGGAAGCCGGCGACGACTTGTTCGGCGGCGGCTCGTATGGCCACCGCCCGCTCGGTGGCGATCGGTCCGGGGACGGCCCGTCCGGGGACGGTGCCCGCGGCCCCGGGGACGGCTCGTACGGGCGCGGTGGCAGCGGGGACGGTACGGCCCCGGATGACCGGCTTCACGACCGGCCTCACGACAGTCCCCCGCGGGGTGACCGGCTCGGGGACGAGCGGTTCCGCGACGACCGGCTCCGGGGTCAGGAGGTCCGGGAGGGCGACCTCCCGGAGGACCGGTTCCGGGACGGCGGACTCCCGGACGACGGGTTCCGGGGCGGTGAACTTCCCCCGCCGCGGCGGACGGAGCGGGCCGGGGACGGGGAGGCACCCTCCGGCCGTACCGCAGCCCGCCCGAGCGCCGGGTCCTGGCCCGCACCACCGCCCCCGGGCAGGGCGGCCGACGAGGGGCCCGGGAACGCCGGCCGGTACGGGCCCGAGGACGCCGGCCGGGGAGGCCCGTTCCCCGGTCACGGGCGGGGTGGAGTCGTGAGCAACGGGAGGCCGGGCCGGTCTCCCGGCTCCGACGCCCCCTACGCACCCCGGGAAGAGGCCCGCGGGGAGGCCGCCCGGAAGGCCGCCCCGGCCCCGGCGTACGCCCCGGCCCCGGCGTACGTCCCGGGCCCAGGGCACGCCGCGACGCCGGCGTACGGCACGGAGCCGGCGTACGGCGCGGGATTGGGGTACGGCACGGACCCGGGATACGGCGCGGACCCGGACTACGCCGACGTCCCGGGGTACGGCGGGGAGCGGGCGTTCGAGGTGTACGAGCCCCGGCCCTCCCACGGCGCGGCCCGCCCGCTCCGGCCCAGGCTGGACGCACTGCGCGAGTTGATCGGCCTCTCCCGCAGCCGCCTGGACCGGCGGGCGCTGGCCGAGGCCGGGCGGGTACTGGACGGGGCGGCGGCGCGCGGCCGTCACTCGCTGGGGCACACCGTGGTGGCGCTCGCGGGTGCCACCGGGAGCGGGAAGTCCACCCTCTTCAACGCCCTGGCGGGGGTGGAGATCTCCCGGGCCGGGGTGCGGCGTCCGACCACCGCGGAACCGGTCTCCTGCGCCTGGACCGACCACGCCGACGGCCTGCTCGACCGGCTCGGCATCGCGCCCCGGTCCCGCCACCTCCCGGCCGACCCGCACGACCCCGGGCTCCGCGGCCTGGTCCTGCTGGACCTGCCGGACCACGACTCCGCGGCGGCCGGGCACCGGGAGCGGGTGGAATGGCTGCTCGGACTGGTGGACGCGGTGGTGTGGGTGGTGGACCCGGAGAAGTACGCGGACGCCGTCCTGCACGAGCGCTACCTGCGTCCGCTTGCCGGGTACGCGGAGGTCACCTTCGTCGTCCTCAACCAGGTGGACCGGCTGCCCGGCGAGGCGGCCGACCAGGTCCTGGACGACCTGCGGCGACTGCTGGACGAGGACGGGCTGGCGCTCGGCGAACACGGCGAACCGGGCGCCACGGTGCTGCCGGTGTCCGCCCTCACCGGGCGCGGGATCGGCGATCTGCGCGCTTCGCTCGGCCGGTTCGTGGGCGAGTGCGGTGCGGCCGAGCGCCGCCTGACGGCCGATGTGGACGGGGCCACCGGCCGGCTGCGGCCCTGCTACGTGACGGACGGCGGACCGGTCGGCATGACCGAGCACGCCCGCGCCGCGTTCGAGGACCGGCTGGCCGAGGCGGCCGGCGCGGCGGCCGTGGGACAGGCGGCGGAACGCGTCTGGCTGCGCGAGGCGCACCGCGCCTGCGGGGTCCCCTGGACCCGGCTGCGCCGGCGCGCCCGGAACGGTCCGGCGAAGGACCCCGGCGGAGCCATGGCGGTGGCTCCGGTGACGGCCCGGCCCGCGGTGGACGAGGCGGTCCGGATTCTGGCGGACGAGGCGGCCACCGGACTGTCCGGAGCCTGGGCGCAGGCGGTACGGGAAGCCGCGCGCGCGGGTGCGGAGGGGCTGCCGGAGGCGGTGGACGAGGCGGTGGCCTGTGCCGCGCCGGGCGGCCGGCCGGACCGGCCCGCGTGGTGGTCGGTGGTGGCGTCGTTCCAGCTGACGCTGGTGATCGCGCAACTGGTCGCGGTGGGCTGGCTGCTGGGCGTGCTCACCGGCCAGGCGGCCGGCGCGTGGTGGCCGCCGGTGGCGCTGTTCGCGGGTGCCGCGTCCGGCGGTCCGGTCCTGGCCTGGGCCTGCGCGCTGTCCGCACGGGGCCCGGCCCGGTCCCATGGGGAGGCGGTGGAACGACGGCTCCGGGACGCCGCCGCGGGGTGCGGCCGGGCGCGGGTGCTGGAACCGGTGGCGGCGGAACTGCTGCGCTACCGCGAGGTGCGCGAGAAGTACGTGGTGGCGGCCGCCGGCTGATCGGCCTCCGGGGTCTGTGGGTGCGGGCGCCGGCGGGGGCGGGGGCCCGGCGGTACGGGATCTGCGGGTACGGGGGCTTGCGCGGGTACGGGGCCTGCGGGTACGGGGCCTGTGCCATGGTCGTCGGCACGGGCCGGCAAGGGGTGGGTACGGGTACGTCCCCGCGGCGACGGGCCACGGCACGACAGGCACGGCCGGCACCCTCGCCCCGGGGAACGGGTGACCGCTGCCGAGCCACACCGCACCGACCCCACCACTGAACCGCACCGCACCGCACCGAACGCAACGCACCGAGCCGCGCCACGCATCCAGCACGTCGGTCCCCACCGGCAGATTCACCCGATCGAAGGACGGTCTTCTCCACAAGTCCCCGCCCCTCCACAGGCTCCGGCGGGCTCCGGCGCATCCGTGCAGCATGGAGCCGGAACGGCACGAGCCGACAACGGAGTTGAGGAGGCGGATCCCGGTGAACGAGACCCTGGTGACCGTGGTGGGAAATGTGGCGACGCAGCCGGAGTACCGGCTGACGGCGAGCGGGGCGGGCGTGGTCCGGTTCCGGCTGGCCGCGACGGCGCGGCGGTGGGACCGGACCCGGCAGAGCTGGGTTGACGGGAGCACGAGCTTCTACACCGTGTGGGCCTGGCGCTCCCTCGCCGAGAATCTCGCGGCGTCGGTGACGCTCGGCGAACCCCTGGTGGTGCACGGCAGGCTGCGCGTCCGCGAGGAGTGGCGCGAGGAGCGTCCGGTGCCGGCGGCGGGCGCGGCCCCTGACGCCGCCCCCGGGGGCCCCGGTACGGCACGTGGTGCGCCGGAGGGCCGGGACGCCTGGGACGCAGCGGGCGGCACCGCCGGCGCGCCGGGGCCGTCCGGGGCCGAGGCGGTGCCCCGTGACGACGCGACCGGCACGGAGCAGGCCACCGGCGCGGGGGAGGTCAACGGCGCCGGGTCCGGGCCCGGCGGGAGCCCGCCGGATCGGCCCCGGCGCGGAGGCTCCGGCGGTGCCGGGGCCCGCTGGGTCTCCGCGGAGATCGACGCGGTGGCGGTCGGGCACGACCTCAGTCGGGGGACGGCCGCCTTCCGCAGGGTTTCCCTGGCCAGGCCCCAGCTGGTGGGGGCAACAACCCCATGATGTCCGGGCTTTGACGGGAACGGCAGGTTACGGATCGGGCTCGGTGATAACGATTCCGATTCGGATCGGTTGGCTGTTCGGTTTCCTGGGGATCAAGGTCTGCCGTCTCCTTAGGATCCCTGAAGACGATCAACGGGGGATTCTGCGCACCGAGTTCGCCGGCGAGGCACGCCTCGATACCTGTGCCCGCCCGAAGGGGAAATCATGATCTCTGCAAGGAGGCGGGGCGCTGCCCGCCTTGCCGCCGCGGTGCTCGCCTCCGGGACGGCCTCGGCGGGGGCGTTGGCCACGGCCGGGCCCGCCGCCGCGCACGAGGTGACCCCGAACCCCGGTGGCGCCTCGGCCACCCTCAACGGGCTCACCGTGTCCGACCTGGCCGTGGTCCGCGACAACGGCACGCCGCAGCAGATCAGCGCCGGTCTCTTCCAGATGACCGTGGACAACGGTGGCACCCTGCACACCTACTGCATCGACGTGCACACCCCGACGCTGGCGCAGGCGAGGTACCAGGAGAGGCCCTGGAACGCGACCTCGCTGCACGCCAACGAGGACGCCGGCAAGATCCGCTGGATCCTGCAGAACTCCTACCCCCAGGTGAACGACCTGACGGAGCTGGCCGCGCAGGCGGGGTCGGGGCCCCTCACCCAGGAGACGGCGGCCGCGGGCACCCAGGTGGCCATCTGGCGGTTCTCCGACGACGCGGACGTGGAGGCGGTGGACCCGGCGGCCGAGAAGCTAGCCGACTACCTGGAGCGCGAGGCCGAGGACCGGAAGGAGCCGCGGGCGTCGCTGGCCCTGGACCGGCCTGCCATCTCCGGCCGCTCCGGCGAACGGCTCGGCCCGATCACCGTCCGTACCGACGCCGGCGGTGTCACGGTCACCGCGTCCGGCGACTCCGCCACCTCCGGGGTGCGGGTGGTGGACGGCCGGGGCGAGGAGGTGACGAGCGCGACCGACGGGACCCAGCTGTACGTGGACGTGCCCGCCGGCACCCCGGACGGCGCGGCCTCGCTGACCGCGCAGGCCGTCACCAAGGTGCCGGTCGGCCGCGCCTTCACCAGCGACACCACCAGCCAGACCCAGATCCTGGCCGGTTCCAGCGACAGCACCGTGTCCGCCACCGCCACCGCGGTCTGGGCCGAGCGGGGCCCGGTACCCGCCCTGACCGCCCAGGAGAACTGCGCCGAGGGTGGCGTGGACGTCACGGCCACCAACAAGGGTGACGCGCCGTTCACCTTCGAACTCGCGGGCGCCCGGCACACGGTAGGGGCCGGCGAGTCCAAAACCATCACCGTGCCGGTGAAGGAGGACCAGCCCTACAAACTGACGATCACCGGCCCCGACGGGTTCGAGGAGACCTTCACCGGCGCGCTGGACTGCGAGACGGCCCGCGGTGCGCAGCGCGGCGAGGGCCTCACCACCCAACTCACCCCGGCCTCCTACGGCGGCACCATCGGCGGCGGCAGCGCCGGGGGAGGCGGTCTCGCCGCGACGGGCGGCGGCGACACCACACCCGTCCTCACCGGCATGGCCGTGGTACTGATAGCCGTCGGTGGCGGGGCGATCCTCACCGTCCGCAGGCGGAGGACCGCCGGCGCTGGATGACGGCGACCCCCGGCCGCCCGCGGCAGCCGGGCGCCGGGCGGACACGGAGGGGAGACCGTGACCACCTACCGTGCCGGGCCTCCCGGCAGGGGCAACCGGGCGACGGGGTCCTGCCTGCCCGGTGCCTGACTCACCCCGCGTACCCCACCTCCCGGCTGCCCTCGTGTCCCGGGCCGGCCTCCGGGGCCGGGCCGATCCCCGGGTCCCGGGGCCAGCCCCGTTATCTTCTTCGCGGTCCTGCAAGAGGGCCGCTGGCCTCCGGGCCCGGTATGACTGTTGCCCCCTGTCGAAGTAGATGACCTGGGGGGTGGTGTCACCGGGTCCGAGGGGTGCCGTCACAGACGCTGATCAGAGGTCCGACCACCGCCCGGCCGGGCGCAATGCCCAGCCCTCGCGGGCGGACAGGTCTGCATAACGTGGATGCGCGAGAACGGCTCCCGACCCAAGGGGCCGGCACACGTCGACACACATGTGGGGGCACGGTGATCAGCACCGACGGGGTGGACGTCTTCCTGGGCCTGGACGTCGGCAAGCAGACCCATCACGGCCACGGACTCACCCCGGCCGGGAAGAAAGTCTTCGACAAACCGCTGCCCAACAGCGAACCGAAGCTGCGGGCGGTCTTCGACAAGCTCAAGGACAAGTTCGGCACCGTCCTGGTGGTCGTGGACCAGCCCGCGTCCATCGGCGCCCTCCCGCTCACGGTCGCCCGGGACGCCGGCTGCCAGGTCGCCTACCTGCCCGGACTCGCGATGCGCCGGATCGCCGACCTCTACCCCGGCGAGGCCAAGACCGACGCCAAAGACGCCACCGTCATCGCCGACGCCGCCCGCACCATGCCCCACACCCTGCGCTCCCTGGACCTGGCCGACGAGGTCACCGCCGAGCTGACCATGCTGGCCGGTTTCGACCAGGATCTGGCCGGCGAGGCCAACCGCACCAGCAACCGCATCCGCGGCCTGCTCACCCAGTTCCACCCCAGCCTGGAACGCGTCCTGGGCCCGCGCCTGGACCATCCGGCGGTGACCTGGCTCCTGGAGCGTTACGGATCCCCGACCGCCCTGCGGAAGGCGGGCCGCCGCAGGCTGGTCGAGGCCGTCCGCCCCAGGGCCCCGCGCATGGCCCAGCGGCTGGTCCAGGACATCTTCGCGGCGCTGGACGAGCAGACCGTCGTCGTCCCCGGCACCGGCACCCTCGACGTCATCGTCCCGTCGCTGGCGAAGTCCCTGGCCGCCGTCCACGAACAACGCCGGGCCCTTCATGCCCGGATCGAGGCCCTGCTGGAGGCCCACCCTCTTTCCCGGGTCCTGACCTCGATGCCCGGCATCGGCGTCAGGACCGCCGCCATCCTCCTGACCACCGTCGGCGACGCCAGCACCTTCCCCACCGCCGCCCACCTCGCCTCCTACGCCGGCCTCGCCCCGGCCACCCGGCAGTCCGGCACATCGATCCACGGCGAGCACGCACCCCGAGGCGGGAACCGGCAGCTGAAACGGGCGATGTTCCTCTCCGCGTTCGCAGCCCTCCACGACCCGGCCTCCCGCAGCTACTACGACCGCTGCCGAGCCCGAGGCAAAACCCACACCCAAGCCCTCCTCCGCCTCGCCCGCCACCGCATCAGCGTCCTGTTCGCCATGCTCCGCGACGGAACCTTCTACGAACCAAGAACCCCCCGAACCGCTTGACGAAAAACATAGAGGCACCCTCCGGCCGGTTTTCATGGCCTGACCACCGGGTCCATGTCCTGGCCGGGCCCGTCTCCCGCGCGGCCGGGTGTGCCCGGCCCCGGGTACCGGGTCGGGCCCGCCCCCTGGAGGGCCCTGCCTCCAGGCCCGGCTCCGTCTCGACCCGGCCCGGCCTCCAGGCGCGGCCCTGTCCCGACCGGGCTGCGCCGCCCTTGAGGCGCCCCGCCTCGGGGCCCGGCCCGTCTCCCACCGAGCCCGACCTCCGGGCGGAGCCATGCCTCCGACCATGCTGCGGCGCCGCCCTTGAGGGGCCCCGCTTCCCGGCCGGCCCCCTCTCCGTCCCCGCCCGACCTCCTGGCCCCGCCTCGTCTCCGGGCGGAGCCATGCCTATATCCGGGCCCGCCTCGTACCGCTCCGGCCCGGCCTCCGATGAGGGCACGCCTCGCACGGCCCGATCTCCGACCGGGCTCGCCCCGCCTCGAACCGCCACGACCCGACCACCGGCGGGGACCCGACCCGAGCACTGACGGGGTCCCCGGCCGTGTCCGGGCAGGCCGCGGTCTGACTACCGGCAGGGCCCGCGCCGTATCCCGGCGGTCCCCCGCGCCGCGGTGTCCGCGCTGTACCCCGGCGGCCCTACGCCTGTCCCGGCGGCCACGTGGGCGGGCCCCGTCCGG
The DNA here is from genome assembly GCF_016031615.1 of Streptomyces pactum. Classification (GTDB taxonomy): domain Bacteria; phylum Actinomycetota; class Actinomycetes; order Streptomycetales; family Streptomycetaceae; genus Streptomyces; species Streptomyces pactus. The sequence continues at coordinate 2,267,025 of NZ_JACYXC010000001.1, read as the reverse complement.
CCCGTCCGGCCGGTCCCGTGCCGGGCCAGGTGGGCCCGGTCCGGGGTGATGGGGGGCCGGGCGGGGGCCGCCGGGACGTACGGGTTACCACCCAGGGCTGGCGGTCAGGCAAGATGGGGTGTATTGCCCTCACGCGGTTCGTCGGCCTCGCGGCCCGGCCGCGTACCGACACCTACAGATGCCGGACGGTTTCTCTTGGCTGAGTACATCTACACCATGCGCAAGACGCGCAAGGCGCACGGTGACAAGGTGATCCTCGATGACGTGACGCTGAGCTTCCTGCCCGGCGCCAAGATCGGTGTCGTGGGCCCCAACGGCGCCGGTAAGTCCACGGTGCTGAAGATCATGGCCGGTCTTGAGCAGCCCTCCAACGGTGACGCGTTCCTCTCGCCCGGTTACAGCGTCGGCATCCTGCTCCAGGAGCCCCCGCTGGACGAGTCCAAGACCGTCCTGGAGAACGTCGAGGACGGCGTCGCGGAGATCAAGGGCAAGCTCAACCGGTTCAACGAGATCGCCGAGCAGATGGCGACCGACTACTCGGACGAGCTGCTGGCGGAGATGGGCAAGCTCCAGGAGGACCTGGACCACGCCAACGCCTGGGACCTCGACGCCCAGCTGGAGCAGGCCATGGACGCCCTGGGCTGCCCGCCCGGCGACTGGCCGGTCACCAACCTGTCCGGTGGCGAGAAGCGCCGCGTCGCGCTCTGCAAGCTGCTGCTGGAGGCCCCCGACCTGCTGCTGCTGGACGAGCCCACCAACCACCTGGACGCCGAGTCGGTCCAGTGGCTGGAGCAGCACCTGGCCAAGTACGCGGGCACCGTCGTGGCCATCACCCACGACCGGTACTTCCTGGACAACGTGGCCGGCTGGATCCTGGAGCTCGACCGCGGCCGTGCCATCGGCTACGAGGGCAACTACTCCACCTACCTGGAGACCAAGCAGGCGCGCCTGAAGGTCGAGGGCCAGAAGGACGCCAAGCGCGCCAAGCGCCTCAAGGAGGAGCTGGAGTGGGTGCGCTCCAACGCCAAGGGGCGGCAGGCCAAGTCCAAGGCGCGTCTGGCCCGCTACGAGGAGATGGCCGCCGAGGCGGAGAAGACCCGGAAGCTGGACTTCGAGGAGATCCAGATCCCGCCGGGCCCGCGTCTGGGCAACGTGGTGGTCGAGGTGAAGAACCTCTCCAAGGCGTTCGGCGAGAAGGTCCTCATCGACGACCTGTCGTTCACCCTGCCGCGCAACGGCATCGTCGGCGTCATCGGCCCGAACGGTGCCGGCAAGACCACCCTGTTCAAGATGATCCAGGGCCTGGAGAAGCCGGACTCCGGTGAGATCAAGGTCGGCGAGACCGTCAAGATCTCCTACGTGGACCAGACCCGGTCCAACATCGACCCGAAGAAGACGCTGTGGGCCGTCGTCTCCGACGAGCTGGACTACATCAACGTCGGCCAGGTCGAGATGCCCTCCCGCGCCTACGTCTCCGCGTTCGGCTTCAAGGGCCCGGACCAGCAGAAGCCGGCCGGGGTGCTCTCCGGTGGTGAGCGCAACCGCCTCAACCTGGCGCTCACCCTCAAGCAGGGCGGCAACCTGCTCCTCCTCGACGAGCCGACCAACGACCTCGACGTGGAGACGCTGTCCTCGCTGGAGAACGCGCTGCTGGAGTTCCCCGGCTGCGCCGTGGTGGTCTCCCACGACCGCTGGTTCCTGGACCGCGTGGCGACCCACATCCTCGCCTACGAGGGTGACTCCAAGTGGTTCTGGTTCGAGGGCAACTACGAGTCGTACGAGAAGAACAAGGTCGAGCGGCTGGGTCCGGACGCGGCGCGCCCGCACCGCGCCACCTACAAGAAGCTCACCCGGGGCTGACATGGCCCGCCACATCTACGCCTGCCATCTGCGCTGGTCGGACATGGACGCCTTCGGCCATGTCAACAACGTGGAGTACGTGCGCTACCTGGAGGAGGCGCGGGTCGATTTCATCTGGCGGCTCGCGCCCGGCGAGGGCAGTGACGCCTTCACCGGCGGGGTCGTGGTGGCCCGGCACGAGATCGACTACCTCAGGCCGCTGGTCCACCGGCACGAGCCGGTGACCATCGAGACCTGGGTGACGAAGATCGGTGCCGCCTCCCTCGACATGGCGTACGAGGTCAAGGACGAGGAGCACCTGTACGCACGGGCCGCCACCACGATCGTCCCCTACGACCTGGAACTGGGCCGCCCGCGCCGCGTCACGCGCGAGGAGGAGGAGTTCCTGCAGAAGTACCTGGAGCCGGCCCGGCCCACGAGGTCCGGCAGGGCCGCGCGGGCGGCCGGAACCGTCCCCGGCGCGGTGGGCGGTCCGGGGCGGCAGCCCGAGGAGGCCGTCGTCGGATGACGGCGCCCGTGCTCTCCTTCGCCGACGCCCGGGAGGCGGCGGACCTCGCCGCCTTCCTGGCCCGGCTGATCCACTACGACCGGGCGGCCGTGGTGCGGCTCCAGGCCGGCAACGGGGTGCTCGCCGTCTTCGGCCGCCCCCCGTCGTTCGAGGTACTGGCCATCCGCACCGCCCTGCTCACCGACGCCGGGACGCTGGACGTCACGGTCTCCGCGGGCCAGCTGGCGGACGCGCTGGACTCCGCCGCTCCGGCGGCCACCGGCCCAGGCCCCGACCTCGGCGCCGGGGACACCGGGCCCGCGGGCCGGGCGTCCGGCCCGGGCGGCTCCGCGTCCGGGGGCGTGCGCCCACCGGGGCCGGTGGTCCCGGTCCCGGCGACCGTCACCGGCCCGCCGTGGGCCGGGGTCCTGCCGCCGCGCGGCGGCTGGCGAGCCGTCGAGGGCCTGCCGGGCCCGGACGAGCTGCGGGCGGCGGTGGCCGCGGCGGTCGCCGAGTTCCGGGCGCGGGACGAGGCGCTCGCCCCGGAGCAGCGCACCCGGGCGCACCGGGAGCGCGTGGGCCGGGAGATCTGGTCCCGTACCGTGGGCGACACCGGGCTGCCGCTGCGTGCCGTGCACGCCGCGCAGTCGCTCGGCTTCCTGCGGACGGTGCGGGTGCCCGCCGCCACGGCCGCCGGCGCCCGCGCCGGGTCGCGTCCGTACGTCCCGGCGGGCGCCGGGTCCGGGCCCGGTGGCCCGATCGCCGCGGTGCCCGGGGCGCCCGCTCCCGGCCAGATCGCGCTGCTGGCCGCACCCGGCTGGCTCCGGCTGCGCACCCCCTACGGGTCGGTCGCGGTACGGACCGGCGGACTCTCCGCCCTGCCGCTCACCCCGGCCTGAGGTCCGGCCGCCGGCCCTCGCCCGTCACGGCGGCCAGCCGGCCGCCGTGACGGCTGTACCCGCCTCGGGCGGGGCGGGCCGGCGGGACGGCCCCGGCCGGGGGCCTGGGACTCTCCGGCCGGGCGGCCTGGACCGAGTTCTCCGGCGCGGGTCCTGGACCGCGGGCCCTGGACCCCGTCCCCCCGGCAGCGGTCCGGGTCTCGGGTGGGTGGGTACGTGACCGGTCCGTCCGGGCCGGCCCGGCGAGCGGGTCCGGGCCCCGCCCCGGCCGGGCCCTGGACCCCGCCCCCGGGCCTTGGGCCACGCCGCCGGCCCGGGTCTTGCCGGCATCCCGGGATCAGGCCCCGGGCCGCACCGCCCAGGCCCGGAGCTTCTCGGGGTTGCGCACCGCCCACAGATGGCGGATGCGGTCGCCGGCGATGCCGAAGGAGTACACCGTCACCACCACGGCACCGCCCCGGCGGCCGACCAGGCCGGGCCGCCCGTTGACGGTGCACTCGATGAGCGTCGTCCCGGACAGCCGGCCGCCGAAACGGACCGTCCGTCGCGCGATGTTCTCGGCGCCGTGGAGCGGGTGGCGCAGGGTGCTCGCCAGACCGCCGCCGTCGCCGATCGCGGTGGCCTCCGGGTCCAGCAGACCGACCAGGGCGTTGATGTCGTTGGCCTCCCAGGCCCGCTTGAGATCCCGGACCAGGGCGGCCTCCCGCGGCGTCGGGGCGGAGAGCGCCTGCGCGGCGCGGACCCGGCGGCGGGCCGAGGAGGCCAGCTGACGGCACGCGGCCGGTGTCCGGTCCACGATCCGGGCCACCTCGGCGAAGGGGTACCGGTAGACGTCGTGGAGGACGAAGGCGACCCGCTGGGCCGGCGACATCGAGTCCAGGACGACCAGGAAGGCCATCCCGACCGACTCGTCCAGGGTGATCCGGTCGGCCGGGTCGGAGGCGGCCCCGTACGCCCCGCCGGTGTGCCACTCGGCGGGATCGGGCAGCGGCTCGGGGAGCCATGCGCCGACATAGCGTTCGCGCCGCGCCCGTGCGGAGCGGAGCTGGTTGAGGCAGACGCGGCCGGCGACGGTGGTCAGCCAGGCAGCGGGCGACTCCACGGCCAGCCGCTTCGGGCCGGACAGGGCGTACCAGCGGGCGTAGGTCTCCTGGACGGCGTCCTCCGCGTCGGCGAGCGAGCCGAGCATCCGGTAGGCGAGATTGATCAGTTGGCGACGCCGGTCCATGACGCCGGTGACCTCGGTGGCCTCGGTGGCCTCGGGCGTGACCTCGGCGGCGTCGGCGGTGTCCGGCGCGGATCGGGTGGGCATGGGGCGGTGGGCTCCCTGTCGTCGGTGTCCGTCCTCACCCGTCGGACGGGACAGCCCGGCGATGTGTGACGTGCGGGTCCCGGCAGCCGCCTCACAATCCGGGGCGCCGCGGTGTCAGAGGAGGTGGAAGCACGCCCCGGGCGCGGGTCACCCGCCCCTGCGGGCGCCACCGAGCGTGAAAGAGCACCTCAGCCATGACCGTCACCGGCGACACCGCCTCCCGGCCGGACCGGATCGAGTCGCGCCTGCCCGACCCCACCGGCCTCTACCCCGAGCTGGCCGCCCTGTCCGGGGCCGTGCGCAACGCTGTCCGCAACGGCCCGGTCCCGCAGAACACCGTCAACCTGATGTTGTTGCGTGCCGCGCAGATCGTCGGCAGCACCTACCACTGCGTCCCGATCATCGACGAACTCCGCAAGGTCGGGGAGGAGGACCGGCGCATCACCGCGGTGGCGACGTGGCAGGGTGCCCCGTACTTCACCGACGCCGAACGGATCGCACTGGAACTCGCGGAGGCGGTGTTCACGCCGAACCCGTTCGGTGAGCGGGTCTCCGACGACCTGTTCGCCAGGGCCTCCCGCCACTACCGGGACGAGGAGATCTGGCACCTGACCGTGGCGCTGGGCCACCTCAGCATGTTCGTTCCGGTGGCGCTCGTCGGAAAGCCCGTCCCCGGCCGGCCGCCGGGGAAGAACTACACCCGCTGACGCCGCCCGCGGTGGGAGGGGCGGCTGCTCGGACGCGCGGTCCGGCGCCCGCCGCCCCTCCCCGCGACCGCATGTGCGGCGCCAGGGGGGCCGGTGAGTTGCCCGACCGGGCGGCCGTTCCCCGGCGGGACGGCTGTTTCCCAGCGGGACGGCGATGGAACCGACCGTTGATGGAACCGACCGTTGCCCGGCGTGCGGGCCGCCGTGCGGTGGCCCGGCCCGAGGCGATGCGGCGGCCGGCTCGGTGCCGGCGTGGTGACGGGCCGGTCGGTGGTCGGTACGGTCCCGCGCCGATGCCTCGCGCCGCCGGGGGCCCGCCCGGTCCGGTCCGGCCCGCGACAGTCGTACGCCCCCGCACCGGTCCCATGTCGTGGGAGGGCGGGGGGCGTTCCCCAGGGCGCGGGGGGCCTGAGTCGACCGGTGGGGGCCGTGGGGCCCTCCCGGGCGCCGGACCGGGAAACGGGACCGGCCGGCCCGGGGACGACCCTGAGCCGGCGGGGGAGAGACCCGGAGCCGGCCCGGGGCTCGGGTGAACTCAGCCCGGGGAGTTGATCATCGAGGCGGCGGCGTAGGTGAGGTAGCGCCACAGCTCTGCCTCGTGTTCCGGCGCCAGTTCCAGCTCGTCCACCGCGTCCCGCATGTGCCGCAGCCAGGCGTCATGGGCGGCGCGGTCCACGGTGAAGGGCGCGTGCCGCATGCGCAGCCGGGGATGACCGCGGTTCTCGCTGTAGGTGCGGGGGCCTCCCCAGTACTGCATCAGGAAGAGGGCCAGCCGCTCCTCGGCGGGGCCCAGGTCCTCCTCGGGGTACATCGGGCGGAGCAGCGCATCCTCCGCGACGCCCTGGTAGAACCGGTGTGCCAGGCGCCGGAACGTGGGTTCGCCGCCCACCTGCTCGTAGAACGTCTGCTCCTGAAGCGTGTCGCGGGGAATCTCCATCACCCCACCATGGTCTCAGATGACCGGATGAGGACCGCAGCCCTAGGACTTGCGCGGACTTCCACGGTCACGAGCACGCCCCGGGTGTTCCCGAGCGCCCCCTGGGTGCCTCGGAACGCCCCGGGAGAAGTCCGCGGGTCCGGGGCCCGCGCTGCGATTGCCGAGGGTGGCCGGACCTCTCGCGGAATGCCCGACCGCCGCGCGGGGTGGGGGAGGTCACACCGGCGCCGCCCCTGACCGTAATGACCTCGGCGGACGGCGGGTTCGGGCGCCGGCAGCCGAGTCCCGGCCGTCGTCCCGCCGTTCTGTCGTCCCGTCGTCCTGTCGGTCCGCAGCGTCGGCCCGTCGCTCCTCCGCCTCGTGGACCTGCGGCCCCGTGGCCCGTGGTGACGCGCTGCGCCTGTCCTGGACGGGCGCGGGGTACGGCGGGCCCCGAAGGTCGGGAGGGCGCCCGGCTGGGGGCAAGCTCGGCACGGGCCCGTCCCGTCCCCCTTCATCCCTGCCGCGTCGTGGGCCACCACGGCGGCGGGCGAGGCGAGGGCGTGGGGGAGGAGGGCGGAAGGGGCGTGGGCGGGGGTGCGTCCGGGCGCGGCCCGATGGCCGGGGGCCGACGCGGGCGCCCGTCCACCACCGCACCTGACGGACTCGCCGACGGACGGGGAGACGACCGTCCGCACATGGTGATCGGTACCCACGCGGCGACCGGCCCTGACCGGCGAACGACCGCGGTGTGGAACGGGTCTCACGAGACGGGCCGGGTCCACGCGGCGGCGGGTCGGTTCCGTACGGCGACCCGCGGTCCTGTGCGGTGACGGGCCGTCCTGTACGGCACCGGGTCCGGCGACCCGGACCGTGGGCCGGCCGCACCGGGGCCCGGCCCCCGGACAAGAGGCCGGACCGGGGGCCGGGGCCGGGGCCGGGCAGAGCCCACCCGGCCCCGGGCTGCGAAGCCACCCGCTCACCCGGGTCGGGGTGCCAAGGCACCCGGCCCCGGCCTCGGCCACCAAGCCGCCCGGCCACCCGCCCACCGGGCCCCCGGGCTACCCGGGGCCCGGCCCGGGGCGTCAGCCGCGGCGGACGGTGATGGTCGTCCAGGCGCCCACGTGGACCCGGTCGCCCTCCTGGAGCGGCACCGGCACATACGGCTGGATCGGCTCCTCGGCGCCGTTGATGGTGGTGCCGTTGGTGGAGTCCTGGTCCACCACCGCCCAGCTGCCGTCCGGCTGCTGGACGAACATCGCGTGCTGGTGCGAGACGCCCGGGTCCTCCGGCGGGCGCGCCAGGTCGATGTCCGGGGCCTCTCCGGTGCTGTGCCGCCGGCGGCCGATGGTGACCTGGTGGCCGGTGAGCGGCAGCTGCTGCTCCGGGGAGTACGCCGGGAGGTTGAGCCCCGCCGCCTCCGGACCGCTGCGGTGCATCATCGCCATGAAGTACTCGCGGTCCGGCGCGATGACCGCCACCCAGCCACCGCCGCCCCCGGCCGGCGGCTGGCCGCCAGGGAACGGCGCGGGCCCGTCCGGCTGCGGGTGGGACGGGGCACCGCCCGGCCGGTTGTCGCCGAACGGCGGCCCGGACGGCGGCGGCGCCGGGAACTGGCCCTGGCCGGGCTGCGGCCCGGGACCGTGCCCGGGGCCCTGCGGACCGGGACCGTGGTGGCCCGGCCCCTGCGGACCCGGTCCGTGCCCCGGCCCCTGCGGACCGGGACCCTGCGGACCGGGACCGTGTCCGGGTCCCTGCGGGCCGGGGCCGTGCGGACCGGGCCCGGGACCGTGTCCAGGACCCTGCGGGCCGTGGCCGGGACCCTGGCCGGGTCCGTGTCCCGGGCCCTGGCCCGGCGCGAAACCCTGGCCGGGCAGCGGGCCGGGGCCCGGGCCCTGGCCGGGGAACGGCCCCTGATCCTGACCGGGGAACGACCCCGGGCCCGGCGGCGGGACCTGCCCCGGAGCCTGACCGGGCAGCTGGCCGCCCGGACCCGGCGGAACCGGGCCCGGCGCCTGGCCGGGCAGCGGCCCCGGCCCGGGCGGCGGCGGGGAGGCGGGACCGCCCTGCGCGCCGCCACCGGGCGGCGGCAGCGGCCAGTCGTCGTCGCCGTCGAAGGACCGCTGCGGCGGCTGCAGCGGCGGCCGGTCGGAGCCCTGCCCCGGCGCATGGCCCGGCAGCGGCGCCCCGCCGGGACCGCCGTTCAGCGGCTCGGCGGGCCGGTTCACCTGCGAGGGGGGCCGAGCCGGGGAACTCACCGCCCGGGCCGCCCTGCGGCGCACCGGGGGTGGCCGGGCACGGGCGGCGCGAAACCGCCGGGCGGGGGCGGCGGGGGAGTACGGCGTGGGGGAGTGGGTGAGGAAGTTGTAACGGCACTCCTCGCAGAACGGCGCCTGCGCCTCCCGGGGCGTGCGGCACTGCGGGCACAGCTCCCCGGGGAAGCCGGCCTCCGGCCCCGGGCCGGGGTAGCCGTAGCCGCCCGGTCCACCGGGGGCGCCCGGCATCCCCGGGCCGCCCGGCATTCCCGGTCCACCCGGCATTCCCGGTCCACCCGGCATCCCGGGCCCGCCGGGGCCCTGGGGTCCGCCCGGCAGGGGCGGCGGAGGGGGCGGTATGGCCCCTGGAGGCATGGGCGTCCCCGACATACGGTGGCCGCACACCTCGCACCAGTCGTCGGCCGCCGACTGGTGGCCGTTCGGGCAGGTCGCCATGTCGGTGATTCCCCCTCTTGTGCCGTATCTCGGCTCTCGCCGCGGTGAACTCGGTTGTTGACGGTTACTTCTTGACGCGCACGGTCTTGGTGGAACGCGTTTCGAGAGTCATCTCGTCCGCCTCCGCGACCTTCGCCTTCAGTCGCACAGTACCTGTCGCGGCGTCCACCACGTCCACCACCTTCGAAAGGAGTTTCGCGGTGTCCGCGTTGCCGGAGGCGTCGGCGAGCTGCACGGCCCGGCCCAGTTTCGCGGTGGCGCCGTCCCGGTCGCCGGCCTTGCGCGCCTGGAGTCCCTGCTGGATCGCCTGGGCCAGTTCCACCTGGCCGGTGTAGTGCGCGACCTGCGGACTGATCGCGGTGGAGGCCGCCAGGTCGTCGGTCCACACGGCGCGTACCAGACCCTGCGCGAGGGTGGTGGGCGTGCCGCCGTCGCGGTCCGGGAGCACCAGCGCGACCCGGGCCGCCAGCATCTCCTGCCCCACCCCGGCGGCCGGCACCCGCACACAGATGTGGTAGTCGCGGGACTCGTCGCCCCAGGAGCCGGTCGGGTAGTCCCCGGCGCGCGGACCGGCCTCGGTGCGCCGGCCGGTGAGGTCCTCCACGGTGGGCGCGACCTGCTTGACGAACCGGACCTGGGCCCCCTGCGGCGTCCACAGCCGCAGCGCGACGTCGGCCACCTCCTTGCCCATCGCGGCCTCCATCAGCCCGGTGAAGTCCGCGGCCAGCCCGGCCGGATCGGCCACGATGTCGGCCGAGCCCAGCAGCGCGGACGCGATGCCGGTGACCTCCGCGACCTCCCAGTCGGTCCCGACGCCACGGGCGTCACAGGTGAAGCGGCCCGCGCACGCGGCCAGCGCCGCCCGCAGGTCCTCCGGGCTCTCGTGCTCGTTGCGGCCGTCGGTGAGCAGGATGCCGTGCCGGATGGCGACGTCGGTCGAGGCCAGCAGCCGGTCCGCCAGCCGCAGCCAGGTGCCGATCGCGGTGCCGCCGGACGGGCTCAGCGCGCGTAGCGCCTCCTTCGCCCGGGCCCGGGTGGACGCGTCGGCGACGGCCGGCCGCCCGGTGCCGGGGAACACCTCGACCGCCCTGTGGGTACCGGCCACCACCGCGAACGCCACCCCGTCGCGGAGGGTGTCGATCGCGGCGGCGGTGGCCTCCCGGGCGTGCCGCATCTTCGTGGGCGGGTAGTCCATCGACCCCGAGCAGTCCACCATGATGACGACGGCCGCGGTGGGGACGGCCAGTCCTCCGGTCGTGCCGCCCCCGGTCGCGGTGACCGTCGCGATGGCGTGCACCTCCCGGCCCCCCTCGGGGAGGAACTCGTTCTGGTAGACGTCCACCGAGAACCGCGGCACGTTCGACTTGGAGAATCTGGCCATCTGATCAGCTCCTTGGCACTCCACATGGACCTGCGCACACCGGTGTGCGTGCGGAGCCTCGCCCCGCGTGCGCCCGCGCCGTCCCGGCACGCGCGCACCGCCCCCTCGGGCCCGTCAGGCCGATCCTGCCCCTTCCGGTGGTACCGGGAACGGCAGCACGGCCACTGTTACGTTGTCGTGGCCCCCGCCGTCCAGCGCGTGTTCCACCAGGACGCGCGCGCTGTGCAGAGGCCGGGAGCGGGCGTCCGGCGGCACCGCGCCGGCCATGTCCTCCGGGGATTCCGCGTAGTTCCACAGCCCGTCGGTGCACACCACGACCACCCCCGGCCGGTCCGGCTCGAACGACGCGGTGTGCGGGTCCAGGTCGTAGGCGTCCGCGCCGAGCCAGCCGGTGATGGCGTGCGCCCGCTCGTCCGCGTACGCCTCCTCCTCGGTCATCAGCCCGGCCGCGACCATCTGCGCCGCCCACGAGTCGTCCTCGGTCAGCCGCGCGGGCGGTGCGGTGCGGTCGTCGGGCACCCAGTAGGCCCGGCTGTCCCCGACCCAGCCCACGGTGAGCACACCGCCGGCGACCACCGCGCCGACGATGGTGCAGGCCGGGGAGTTCTCCTGCCGATAGGGGTCCCGCCCGTCCTCACCCGGCTCCCGGGCCAGCGCGTTGACCGCCTCGGCGGCGGCGAGGATCGCCTCCCGCATGGCCACCCGCGGGTGTTCGCCGCGCGGCAGCGCCCGCGCCAGCGCGTCGCCCGCCGTGCCGGCCGCGGCCGCGGAGGCGTCGTCCGGCCGGGTGGCCGACGACACCCCGTCGCAGACCACGGCGACGACGGCCGGCGATCCGTCGGCCAGCGCCGCGGTGCAGACCGCGAACGCGTCCTCGTTGCGGTGGTGGCGCAGGCCGCGGTCGGTTGCCGCGGCGACGCCCCCCAGTTCGAACTCCATCCGGTCGCGCTCCCTCGGCTGGGCATGGCCGCAGTTCTCGCAGTAGCCGTCCTTGTCCACGGTGCCCGCCTGACACGCGGCGCACCGGCTGAAACCCGTGGTGACGCCGGAACAGCACACCGGCGCGGCGGCGGGCGTGGCCGGGGCCGCGGGTGTGACCGCCGGAGCCGCCGGTGCTGCCGTGGGCGCGGGCGGTGCCGCGGGTGCCGGCTGTGTCACCGGAGTCGCAGGGGCCGCGGGGGCCGCCGCCGGGGCGGGCGCCCCGCCCGGCGGTGCCGTGGGCGCGGGCGGGCCCGGTGGCACGGCGGGGACGGTCGGTACGGCGGGTACGGCAGGGACTGCCGGTGGGACCCGCACCGGTTCCACGGGCGCGCCGAACTGCCCGGCCGGCGGCAGCTGGTACGGCTCCGGCTGCCCGGCCGCGCCTCGGGGGCCGCCCGGCACCGGCCCGCCCGGGGCGGGCGCCGGCAGCGGGTAGTCCTCCGGGCCACCGGCCGGGGCGCGCCCGGGGGCCGCGGCGGGCGGCACGGGGCCGGGGCCCGGGGGAGTGGGGGCGCGGGGGGTGGGCACGGCGCGTGCGCCGGGGGGTGCGGCGTGCGGCACAGGCGCGGCGTGCGGCGCGGGGGGCGGGATGCGGCACAGGCGCGGGGGGTGGGGGTGCGGTGCGGCTGCGGTGTGTGGCGCGGGGGCGCCGCCGGGCGCGTGCGGTACGCCCTCCGCGCCGGCGCTCACGCCGGAGCCGGTGGCCGGTGCCGCGCCCGGCGCGGCACCGGTCGCTCGGGCGGGGCCGGTCGGCAGGTGCGCGGGCGGTACGGCGGCGGGCGCGGAGGCGACGGGGGCTGGGGTGACCGGGGGCCGGGACCGGCGCCCCGGGGTGGGCCGCCCCGGCGGATCCGGCCGCCACCGGTCCGGTGCCCGGGTACGGCGGTGCCGGCGCGGCGGGGGCCGGCGGCGCGGCGGGGGCCCGGCAGAGGCCCGGGCCCGGGCGCGGGGTGGCCGCCCGGTGACGCCCCGGCCGGTCCGGCCGGACGCCCGGGCGCCGCCACCGGCCCCAGGTGCAGGGTGTTGCCACCCCCGGCCGGCCCGGCGCCCCGGTTCCCGTCCGCCGGGCCCGGGTACGGCCCCGGAACCACCGGTTCCAGCCGCCCGGCGTCCACGGGCACCGGCCCGCCGGCGGCAGACGGCCGCGCACCGGCGGGTGCCGGCGTACCGGCGGGCGCCGGGGCACCGTCGGTGGGCACCGGGCCGCCGCCGGTGGGAGGAGGCGGCGGGGCGGCCGAGAGGCTCACGCCGCAGCGACCACAGAAGTTGTCACCCGACTCCAGCGGTTCGTTGCAGTTCGGGCAGGCGGCCAGCCGGGGCAGCTGCGGCATCTGCGACATCGATCACACCCACGTCCTGGGGCGGAAACGGTTGGCCCGCTCCACCAGTTCGATCCTCTCCTCGCCACGCTGCGCGAGCCTGGCGAGAGTCCGGTACGAGCGTTCCAGCCCGAGGCGCAGCCCACGCTCGTCCAGGCTGCAGCCCAGCAGTACCGGCCCCGGCGGTGCACCGTCGGGGTGCGGTCCGCCGGCGGCCGGGTTCCGCGGGGCGCCGTCACCGCCGGACAGTACCCAGTCCAGCGCGCTGCCCAGTACCTCGGTGCTCAGCCGCTCGCGGCGCGGGGCGTCGAGCCCGAACTCCCGCAGCCGCTCCACCTGGCCGGCCGCGGCGAGCAGATCGTCCAGCGCCGGGATCGCACGACCGGCCGGGACGCCCCCGCCCGCCCCCGCACCGGCCTCCGTGCCCGCGCCGACTCCGGTACCCGCGCCCGGGACCGCGCCGTCTCCCGTATCCGCGCCCAGGGCGGGGCCGCCGCGGCGCAGCCGGGCGCGGACCGCGGCGACCCGGGCCGCGGTGTAGTGGATCGAGGACTCCGGCACGGACTCCAGGGCGCGCACCGCCGCCGTCCGGTCCCCGGTGCGCAGCCGCACCCGGGCCAGGCCGAACGCGGCGCTGACGTAGCTGGGGTCGGTCGTCCACACCAGCCGGTAGTACTCCTCGGCGTTGTCCAGCTGACCCAGTATCTCGGCGCACACCCCGAGCGCCAGCTTCGGCGCGGTCTCGCCGGGGAAGGCGTCGTACACCGCGTCGAAGGAGACCGCCGCGGTCGCGTGGTCACCGGTGGCCAGGGCGTGCAGGCCGCGGTGCCACACGGTCCGCCAGTCCTCCGCGTGCCCGGCGCGCAGTGACGCGAGGGTGGCGGTGGCACCGGGTCCGTCGCCCGACTCCAACTGGGCCCGCAGCAGCAGGAACCGTAGTTCGGGGGAGTCCACCGGCGCGGTCCGCAGCACCGCGTCCAGCTCCGCCGGGGCGGAGGCGGCCAGACCGGCGAGGAAGCCCGCGTTGGGGTCACCGGGGTCGATCCGGGGCACCGGCAGCGCGAGGGCTGCCGCCCGGGCGTCCAGCGGCCGTACCGGGTCCGGTGCCGCCGCACCGACGGACGGCCCGCCCGCGGCCGGGGTGGTGGACGGGGCGGCTGCGGCCGGGGCGGTGGCGCGCCTCGCGCGGCGGCGCCGGGCCCGGCCGCCCAGCGCCGAGGGGTCGGCGTCCCACTCGGCGAAGAGTTCGGTGTCCACCACCCGCAACTCCGGCCCGAACAGGGTGGACAGCGCCGGACGGGGCCGGCCGGACTGGAGCGCGACGACCTCCCGCAGCACCCCGGTCAGCTGGTCGGCCATCTCCTCCGCGGAGGCGAACCGGCGGTCCGGGTCCGGGTCGGTGGCCCGGACCAGCAGCCGGTAGAAGGACTCGTACGTCCGGAAGACCTCGATGTTCTCCGGGTCCGGGAGGCTGTCCGCGAAGACGTTCGTGTAGCCCTGGAAGTCGAAGGTGAGGACGGCCAGCGTCCGGGCCACTGTGTACAGGTCGGAGGCGACCGACGGGCCCGCCTCGGCCACCTCCGGGGCCTGGTAGCCCACCGTGCCGTAGATCGGGCTGTCCTCGTCGTCCATCCGCCGGACCGCGCCCATGTCGATCAGCTTCAGCTGGTCCTGCTGCTGGATGGCGTTGTCCACCTTGAAGTCGCAGTAGAGCAGGTTGCGGCTGTGCAGGTGCGCCAGGGCCTCCAGCGCCTCGATCCCGTACGCGCACGCCTGCTCGACCGGCAGCGGGTCGCGCCGGCCGTCCGGGGTCCGCCGCTCGTTGGCGATCTCCTTGAGCGACTTGCCGCCGACGTACTCCATGACGATGTAGCCGTCGAGGCTCCCGGTCCGCTGGTCCAGGTGCTCCACGAAGTTGTAGATGCGCACGATGTTGGAGTGCTCGATCTCCGCCAGGAAGCGCCGCTCGGAGACGGCCGCGGCGAGCGCGTCCTCGTCGCCGGTGTCCAGCAGCCCCTTGAGCACCACCCACCGGTCGGCGACCGCGCGGTCTATGGCCAGGTAGACCCAGCCCAGCCCGCCGTGCGCCAGGCAGCCCGCCACCTCGTACTGGCCGCGCACCACATCGCCCGGATGCAGCTTCGGGACGAACGAGTACGGGTGGCCGCACTTGGTGCAGAACCCCTCGGTCCGCCCCGGGCGGCCGCCGCGCGCCCGGCCCACCGGCGCGCCGCACTCCCCGCGGCTGCAGAACCGCTTGCGCTCCGGCACCTCGGGGTCGGCCAGCACCGCGGTGCGCGGGTCGGGGCGCGGCACCGCCGGGACCGAGACCAGCCCCGCGCCCAGCCGGCTGCGCCCGGAGGTGGAGGTGCCGGAGGACGAACTGCGCACCGACACCGACGGGGAGGTCACCCGGCCGGACAGCGACCGCGGCAGCCGCCCGGACACCGAGCGCCGCGAGGAGCGGGAACTCCCCGACCGGGCCGACCCCGGGCCCGAACCCCGCGAACCGTGCCCGGAGGACCGGGACGACGACCCGCCGCGCCCGGAGCCACCCGGCGCCGCGCCGCCCGGGGCGGCGGTGATCCCGGTCGGCGGGGAGTGCAGCGGCGCGGCACCCGCGGCCCGGCCGCGCGCGGAACCCGCCGGGCCCACCGCCGGCACCACCGGCGCCAGCCCGCACACGTCGCAGTACAGTTCGCCGCCGCCCATGTCCTCGTAGCGCCCGGCGCAACCGGGCCGCTGGCAGGACCGATCCGGTGTGCTCACCCCGTCCCCCCGTCCGCGCCGTGCCGGCGGCCGGTGCCGGCCGCCGGGGCCGCGCCGCGGGCCCGCTCACCGGGGTTGCGCGCGCCGCCGGTCACCGGGCACCGCTCCGGTCCTGCGGGCCGGCCGCCTCCTGGGCCAGGGCCTCCGCCGCCGCCCGCTGGTAGCGCAGCACGGCGTGCTCCGCGGCCCGCAGGTCGCAGGGCGCGGTCCACAGCATCCGGCGCGCCGCGTCATACCGTTCGACCAGCAGCGGGTCCTCCGCCAGGCCGTGCCGGACCATCTTCGCCCGGTAGGCGTCGAGCCGGCCGCGCAGCTCGGCGCGGACGGCCAGCGGCGCGGTCACCGCGGTGAGCGACTCCCGGGCCCGCAGCAGTTCCTCGTCCGCGCGCCGCTCCAGGCTCTCCAGCAGGGGGGAGAGCCGGTGCCACTGGGCGCGCCTGCGGTACTCGGCGGCGGTGACCAGCTGTTCGTGGAGCGCGGTCGGCGGGCCGCTGACCGCCGGCACCTCGGACGCGGCGATCTTCGACAGCACCTCGGCCCGCGCCTGGCGGGCCTCGGTGAGGGTGCGGTCGGCCCGGGACAGCACGTCCCGCAGCCGCATCAGCCGCTGCTCGGCGTCCTGGCGCACCTGGAGCACCGCCTCGATCTCGCGCCGCACGTCCTCCAGGGCGCGGGCGGCGTCGTCGTAGCGGGTGGTGTCCGGCCGCCCGCCGCCGGGCGCGGAACTGCCGGACGCCGGCGCCCAGAACGCCAGCGGGTCGGAGACCACGTCGGAGCGGAGCGTGGTGAGTTCCTCGGTGATCCGCTCCAGGTCGTCCCCCGCCGGATGCTCACCGGGCCGTACCCCCACCGAGTGGGCCAGCGAGCGGGTGCGGCGCAGTTCGGCGGCGAGCATGTCGATCCGGGCCGGCAGCGCGGACCAGACCGCGTCGGCGGTGACGATGACGTCCAGTGCCTCCGCGTACCAGCGGTTCATCCGGGTGACCAGCTCGTCCAGGCTCAGCTCCTCGCTGAGCAGCGGGGCGCCGGCGATGCTGCCGCTGCTGGGCAGGGTGACCGCGCGGCCGCCCAGCAGCTCGCTCAGCTCGGCCAGGTCGGACGGGGAGGGCCAGCGGCGCCGGGCCCGCACCTCCCGGGCGGTCCCCAGCGCCTCGGTGTAGGCGTCGAAGTAGGTCCACAGCAGCGATATGGCCTGTTCGGTGGTGGCCCAGCGGTCCTTGGTGACCCCGGTCAGCGAGGCACCCTCCAGGAGCCGCCGACCGGCGTGGTCCTGGAGGGCGAGCAGCGAGGACTCGATGGCCTCGTGCTCGGCGCCCAGACGCGCCAGCGCACGGTCCACCTCCTCCCGGCCCATGGCCGGTGCCTGGGGTTTCCCCGCGGGGCTGGGGAAGGGTCCCGAGACCCCCATCGGTCACCTCTTTCGAGTGCGTGCACGCCTGTCCGTGCCCTGGGTGGGGACCGGCCGTGCGGCGTCCGGCGCCGCCCGGCCCGCCCGGTCCCCCGTCGGCGAAGCCGTGCCGACGAACGGTTCCGCGGTCAGTCCCGGTACACCGGCCGGGGCGGGACCGGGTCGCGCAGTCCGAGGTCGGCGGCCAGCCAGCGGTCGTACGCCTTCCGCCAGGGACTGCTCCGGCCACCGGCGCGGTACTCCTCCAGCACCTGGTTGACCCGGCGTATCAAATCCTCGTCCTCCCGGTGCATCGCCACGCCGTACAGCTCGGTGGTGAACGGCGTGCCCTTCAGTTCGACGGTGGGGTCCTGCGCCGCCTGCCCGGCGGCGAGCGCGTTGTCGGTGACCACCGCGTCCACCTCGCCGAGCTGGAGCCGTACCAGGCAGTCCAGTTGGTTGGGCACCGGGACGACCCGCGCGCCGTGGCTCTCCTTCGCCAGTTCGGCCGCGGCGGTCGAACCCTCCGCCGCGCACACCCGCCGGCCGCGCAGCGAATCGTCGTAGCCGGTGATCTCCGGTTCGCCGGGCGCCAGGGCCTCCTTCTTGACGGCCAGCACCTGCTGGCCGGCCTCGAAGTAGGCGGTGGAGAAGCCCACCTGGGCGGCGCGCTCGCAGTTGATGGTCATGGTGCGCACCACCACGTCGACGTCCCGGTCCCGCAGCGCCCGTACCCGCCGGTTGGTGGGGATGGCCTTGTAGACCACTTTGTCCTCGTCGCCGAGGATCTCCTTGGCGATCGCCTTGACCAGCGCGATGTCGAAGCCGGTCAGTTCACCGGTGGCCGGGTCGCGGTAGCCCCACCGGAAGCTGCTCTGATCGACCCCGGCCCGGACCACCCCGGCCGCACGGATCTTCTCGATCGCCGGGCCGTCGGCCGGGGACGGCCGCAGGCTCGCCTCCGGCCGCTCGCAGGTGTCCGCGGAGGAGTCCACGTCGTCGCGGGCGGGGGCGGCGCGCGGCCCGGGGCGGTCGGTGCCGGTGCCGCCGTCCCCGACGGCCGCGGGCACCAGGACCGCGGCGGTGACGGCGAGCGCCGTGGTGGCCGCGAACAGGCCCGGCCGTACGGGTCCGGCGGCCCCGCGCCGGCGCTCCGCCACGCGCGCCGCCCGGCCCGGGTGTCCCGTCCGACCGGTGGGGTCGGTCCGTTCCGTCCGTTCCGTCCGTTCCGTCCGTTCCGCCGTACGTGCCGCCGGTCCCGCCGCCGGCGCAGCCCGGTCCGGCCGTTGCGCCGTGGCCGCCGCCCCGGTCGTCCGTTCCGTCGGCGTGCCGGCCGGTTCCGCGGCCGCCGTACGGCCGTCCGTGCGCGCCGGGTCCGTCGTGCGTGCCGGGTCCGCCGGGTCCGCCCTGGTCGTCGTGTCCGCAGGGTTCTCCGTACGGGCCGTGTGCGCCGTGCGCTCCGGGTCCGCCGGGTCCGTCGTGCGCCGGAGCGCGCGCCGGACGGACCGCAGGGCCCGTCCCGGCCGGGACGGCTCCGCCGCCGGTTCCCGCCGTGCGGGGCGTGGCCGCGTCGGTCGCATCCTCATGCCCTCCTCACCGGTACTCCGACAGCCGGCGGCCGATGCCCAGCACGGCGCCGAGCGCGCCCAGCACCGCCAGCACCCCGGCGCCGACGACGAGCCCGGTGAACGCGTCCCGGGCGCCGCGCGCCGCCTCCTCGAACTCCCGCTGCTCGTGGCCGCGTGCCTCGTCCAGCGCCCGGTCCGCCCGCGCGAACGACTCGTCGGTGCTGCCGGTCCGGCCGATCACCCCGTTCAGCGCCGCGTCGTAGTCGCCCCGGTCGCTGAGCGACAGGGCGGCGGTGTGCCGGCTCTGCCACTGCCGTACCGCGCCGACCGCGCGGGCCACCGGGGCGCGGCCCGCCTCGTCGTCGGCGAGCGTCCCGGCCCGCGCCAGCAGGCTCCCCGGCTCCGCCGCGCCGCCGCGGGTGCCGCCGGTGAGCCGCGCCATCTGCCGTTCGTAGCGCACCTCGTAGGCGTCCTTGCCGCGGTGCGGGCCGTCGGCGACCTCCACCGCACCGCGCGCCACCAGCGTCAGGTTCTCCGCCGCGCGCGCCTGCAGGGCGCTGATCTGCGCCTCGTTGAGCACCCGCAGCGACTGGGCGCCGTGCCGGTCGGAGTCGGTGAGCTGGGCCCGGGCCACGCCGTGCCCGGCCAGCAGCCACAGCAGCAGCGCCGCGCACGCACCCGTCGCGCCCAGCGTCCCGACGTTGAACACCCGGTTGGTACGGACGTAGTCGCGGCGCTGCGCCCAGCCCAGCGCGCCCAGCGCGAGCACCCCGGTGGCCACCGCCGCCCAGGGCCACGCCCGGGCGTCCCGGTAGTCGGCGTCCAGCCGGGCCGACTCCGTCCGGTACAGCTCGTCGGCGGCGGCGAGCAGTTCGTCGGTCATCACGTCGTTGGCGTACCGCAGGTAGGCGCCGCCCAGCGGCAGGCCCTGCCGGTTGTTGGCCCGGGCGCTCTCGATCAGCCCGGTGTACACCGGCAGCCACTGGTTGAGCCGGGCGAGCGGGGCACGGGCCCGGGCCGAACCGCCGGTGGTCGCCGACGCCTTCGCCAGGCTGAGCGAGGCGTCGGCGATGGCGCGCCGGTACTGTTCGCGGGTCTGCCGGGGCTCCTTCCCGCCGGCCAGGAACCCCTTGGCGGCGGTGGTGTTGGCGTCGGCGAGGTGGCGGTAGATGTTCGCGGCCTCCGCGCTCAGCGGCTGGCTCCGCCCGTACACCGCGTCGGCGGACGCCTCCCGCTCGGAGACCTGCCAGGCCGTCGCGGCGCCGAACAGCAGCAGCGCGCCGGCCAGCACCGCGCCGATGATCCGCAGCCGGCCGGGCTCGGTCACGGCGGCCGCCCGCAGCCGGTCCAGCCCTTCCCGCCAGGCGGTCTGCCGGGGGGCGGCGGGATCGCCGGGGCCGGCCGGCCCCGGGCCGCCCGCGGGGGGCGTTCCCGGCGGGGGCCCGGTGGTCGCCGGCGGCGCGGCCGGGCCCGGAACGCGCGCTGAACCGGTCGCGGCCGGGACGTCCGGTGTGCCGGCGGGGGCGGGAACGCCCGGTGTCCCGGCGGGATCGGGGGTGCCCGGTGTCCCGGCGGGTGCGGCGCCGGCCGGAGCCGCACCCGGCCCGCCGGAGGGTCCTGCCGTCGCTCCGGCCGGTCCGGTCGCGCCCGGGTGCCCGCGCCCGTACGGCGCGGGTCCGCCCGCGGTCGGCGGCTGTGACACCAGACCCTCCCCCTCGGTCACCGGCTCCGGCCCGTCACCCGGTGCGGCGGGGTACGGGTACCGGCAGCAGTATGGCCGCAGCTCCGGCCATTCTCATCGGTATTGCCCGGATCTTCTTCCGATCGCGATCCCGGCCGGACGGCGTGACGGCCTTGTGTTCCATCACGCACGGCACGGCTGTTCGGTTCCGGGGCGCCCGGCCGGCCACCGGCGCCCGACGGCCGTCCGGGCGCCCGAAAGGCACGGACCGCGCGCGGGGCGCCCACGGGGTGCCCGCGCGCGGTCATCGGGGTACGCGGGGGGTGCCCGGCGTGTGCGCACGGTGCCCGCACGTACGGGTGGCCGCGGTGCGTGCCCGTGCCTGTACGGGGTGCCCGCCGTGTGCCGGCCGTGCACGTACGGGTGGCCGGCGTGGGTTCGCCGTGCACGGAGCGGGTGGCCGCGGTGCGTCCCCCGTGCATGACGCACCGGGCACCCGCCGTGCGTGACGGACCGGGTGCCCGCCGTGCGTTTCCGTGCACGTACCGGATGCCGCCGTACGTTCGCCGTGCACGTACCGGGTTCCCGCGGTGCGTTCGCCGGGTGCGCGCCGGGCGCTCAGGCCGTGCCGAAGTGCCGCCGCAGCCGGGCGTAACCGGCGGCCGGGGCGCCCAGCCGGTCCAGGCCCAGCAGGGCCGCGCCGAGCACCGGGGGAGCGGTGACGACCCGCGGTTCGGCCTTCGGGGCGCGCCGGGCCAGCAGCCGGTGCACCTCCTCGTCCAGCAGCGGGTGGCGGGCCGCGAGCACCCCGCCGCCGAGCACCACCGGTGTCCGTTCGTCCAGCAGACTCAGCCGGGTGAGCGCCGCGGTGGCCATCACCACCACCTCCTCGGCCTGCCGGGCGACCACGGCACGGGCCACCGGGTCACCCTCCGCGGCGACGGCGAAGAGCACCGGCACCAGTTCGTGCCGGCGCTCCACGGGAACGTGCCCCAGGTGCAGCGCCTCGATCAGCGCCGCCATGTCCGGCAGTCCGAAGTGCGCGGGCAGTGCCCGGGCGAGCGCGGTCTCCTCGCCGCGGCCGTCGGCGGCGCGCGCCGCCCACCACAGCGCCTCCTCGGCCAGGTGACCGCCACCGCCCCAGTCGCCGGAGACCCGGCCGATCGCGGCGAACCGGGCGGTGCGCCCGTCGGCGGCCAGGCCGGCGCAGTTGATGCCCGCCCCGCACACCACCGCCACCCCCGACCGGGGGCCGTCGTCGTCGACCCCGGCCCGCAGCAGGGCGAAGGTGTCGTTGGCGACGGTCACCGACTCCCCCCAGCCGCGGGCCCGCAGCACACCGGTCATCTCCCGCTCCTCGACCGGCAGATCGACGTTGGCGAGGCAGGCGGAGACGTGACGTACCCGGGGCGGGCCGCCGCCGGCCGCCGCGGTGGCCCGGGCCACCAGCGCGGCCAGCGCCTCGACCGCGCGCTCGGCCCCGGTCTCCGGAGGGCGGAAGCCGCCGCCCCGGGCCGTGCCCAGCACCGTCCCGTCCGCCGCCACCAGCGCGACATCGGTCTTGCTGTTCCCGGCGTCGACGGCGAGGACGGCGTCGATGGCGGCGCCCGTGCCGGCGGCGGAGCCCGCGCCCCGGGCGGCGGTGACGGTGCCCGGCCCCGGCACGGTGCCCGACCCCGGCGCGATGCTTGGCCCGGGTGCAGTGTCCGCCCCCGGAACCGCGGTGGTCCCGGTGGCGGGGGCGGCAGAAGTGGCCGGGGAGGCGGGAGGGGCAGGGGAGGCCGCGGGGGCTTCCGCGGCCACGACAGCCCCGGCGGCAACGACAGCCCCGGCGGCCGGGCCCGCGCCGGACGCCGGTACGGCCCCGGTGGGCAGGGTGGCGTCGTCGAGCAGGGCGGCGTCGTCGGGCAGGGCGGCGCCGGAGTCGGTGACCGGTGGCGTACCGGCCGGCCCGGCGGTGAGCGGTGCGGCGCCGGGAGCGCCCGGGCCTTCGGCGGGGGAGTTACGGTTCACGCCCACGGCAGGTGCTCCCGGTTGTGCGCCAGCAGCGAGTCGGTGAGCCGGTCGGCGTACTCGGTCTGCCCGATGAGCGGATGCGCCAGCAAGGCCCGGAAGACCCGGTTCCGGCCGCCGTGCAACGCCGCCTCCAGGGCCAGGTGTTCGTACCCGGTGACCTGGGCGACCAGCCCGGCGTACAGCGGGTCCAGGGGCGCCTGCGGCAGCGGGGTGGCGCCGTGCGCGCCGACCACCGCGGGGACCTCGATCACCGCGTCGTCCGGCAGGAACGGCAGGGTGCCGTGGTTGAACGTGTTCACCACCAGCACCTCGCCGGCGGACCGTCCGGTCACAGCCCCACCACCGGTCACAGCCCCACCACCGGCCGCAGTGCCACTACCGGCCGCGGCGCCACCAGCAGTCACAGCCGCACCGTCGGCCCCGTCAGCACCGGCCCCCGGGCCTGCCCCGTGCCCCGGCGCCGGATTCCCGCCGGCCGTGCCGTCCCCCTCACCGCCGGGTGCTCCGGGCCGCAGCAGCGCCGAGGTGAGGTCCACGGCCGCCTCCGAGTAGTACGCCCCGCCCCGCTTGGCCAGCAGCTCCGGCTTGGTGTCCAGCTCCGGGTCGGCGTACAGCTCCAGCAACCGGCTCTCGATGGCCGCCACTTCGGCGGCCCGGGAGGTGGCGCCGCGCTGCTCCGCCACCACTGCGTCGTGCTGGTAGAAGTAGCGCAGGTAGTAGGAGGGGACCACACCCAGCCGGTCCAGCAGCGAACGGGGCATCCGCAGGTCCGCGGCGATCGCGTCACCGTGCTCGGCCAGCAGCCGGGGGAGGACGTCCTCGCCGTCCGGACCGCCCAGCCGTACCCCGCGCTCCCAGGTGAGGTGGTTGAGCCCCACGTGGTCCAGCGCCACCTCGGCGGGGGAGACGCCGAGCAGCGCGGCGAACTTGCGCTGGAACCCGATCGCCACGTTGCACAGGCCGACGGCCCGGTGTCCGGCCGTCAGCAGCGCACGGGTGACGATGCCCACCGGGTTGGTGAAGTCCACGATCCAGGCCTCCGGCGCGCGGCGCCGGACCCGCTCGGCGATGTCCAGCACCACCGGGACGGTGCGCAGCGCCTTCGCCAGGCCGCCCGCGCCGGTGGTCTCCTGGCCCACGCAGCCGCACTCCAGCGGCCAGCTCTCGTCCTGGGCGCGGGCGGCCTGGCCGCCGACCCGCAGCTGGAGCAGGACCGCGTCGGCGCCGTCCACCCCGCGGTCGAGATCGCCCGTCCAGGTGATCCGGCCCGGGTGCCCGGCCCGGGCGAAGATCCGCCGGGCGAGCGGGCCGATCAGCTCCAGCCGGTCCTCGGCCGGGTCGATCAGGGTGAGTTCGGTCAGCGGGAGGACATCGCGCAACCGCGCGAACCCGTCGATGAGTTCAGGTGTGTAGGTGGACCCGCCACCCACGACCGCGAGCTTCAACCGTTGCTCCTCTCTCTGCGCCGCTCGGGCGGCGTCCGGGGGCGCCGCTGGGGCGCCGTACGGGCTGCACCGCCGGGGCGGTGGTCGGGCACCGGGCCGCGCGGGCCCGGCCGGCAGGTGGTCCGGCAGGTGTGGTGCGGTGCGGTCCGCCCGTCGCGGCGCGGGGACGGACCGGTGGTACGGGCGGCGCGGTGCGCGGTGGTGCGGGCCGCCGCCTGCCGCCGGGCCCGCCCCGGCCCGCCCACCGCGACCCGGGAGCCGGGCCGTCCCGGCGCGTCGGCACGGGCGCGCCGGGTCCGGCGTGGTGCGGGTCCGGGCCCCGGGATCAGCACGTCGGCCCGGTGGGGGAGGAGCCGTACGGGGCGCACGGAGGAGGGCCCGCGCGGGGTCGGCCCCGGAGCCGGTACGGGGCCGGAACGCGGCGGCCCGTAGGGCCCGGCCGGTGCGGTGTGCGGTTCAGGCCGTGTCGAAGACCGCGTCGCGGGCCGCCGCCAGGGCGGTGCACAGCGCCCCGGCCAGGACCGGTGGTCCGTCCACCGCGCTCAGCCGGAGCCGGGGCGCGGGCAGCGCCAACCCGGTCAGCCCGGCCGCGACCCGTTCCCGCAGCCGCTCGCCGCCGGCCCGCGCGGTGCGCCCGGAGAGCACCACCAGCTCGGGGTCCACCACGGAAACCACCGCGGCCAGCCCGGTGGCCAGCCGGCCGGCCAGTTCGTCGAGCACCCGGTCCCCGGCACCGGGCGTGCGCAGTGCGCCGGCCACCGCCTCGGCGGCGGTGGGCGCCTCGATGCCGTGCGCACGGGCCAGTTCCCGCACGGCCGCCCCCGCCCACCAGCCGCTGGAAGCCGCCGCCCCCTGTCGGGTCCGGCGGCGGCCCCTGGGCCCGCCCCGGGCCAGCGGCGCGCCCGGCAGCGGCATGTAGCCGATCTCGCCCGCGCCGCCGGTGAACCCGCGCAGCGGCCGGCCGCCGAGCACGACGGCGGCGCCGACCCCGTCGTCCACCCAGACCAGGACGAAGTCCTCCACGTCCCGGGCCGCGCCGCCCTGCCGCTCGGCGACCGCGGCGAGGTTGACGTCGTTCTCCACGACCACCGGGGTGCCCAGCGCCCCGGCGAGGTCGGCGCGGAGCGTGGCGGACTGCCAGCCGGACAGGTGCGGCGCGTACCGCAGCTCGCCGGTGCGGGGGTCGAGGGCGCCAGGCATGCCGATCACCGCCCGGTGGATGTCGCCCGGGCCCAGGCCCGCCTCCGCCACGGCCTCCCGCACGGACGCGGCGGCCCGGCAGACCGTCGGCGGCCCGTCGGCCGGGGCGGGTACCCGGCGCTCGCCGAGTACCCGCCCGGTGATGTCGGCGACCGCCGCGGTGATCCCCTCCTGATCCACCGCGAGGGCGACGACATGGGCTGCCGCCGGGACGATCCCGTACAGCCGGGCGGCGGGCCCCGGTCCGCCGGGGGCGGTGCCGGTGGCCCGGACCAGCCCGGCCGCCTCCAGCCGTGCCAGCAGCTGCGACGCGGTGGGCTTGGACAGACCGGTCAGCTCACCGAGCCGGGTCCGGGTCAGCGGGCCGTGGGTGACCAGCAGCTCCAGCGCGGTCCGGTCGTTCATGGCACGCAGCACGCGGGGTGTACCGGGGGTGACCGCGGTACCGGCCATCGGCCATCGCCTCCGCCCAGGGCAGGACTGTAAGGAAACTTTCCTGTCGATCGGGACGCTACGGCTCCCGGCGCCACGCGGTCAAGGGGGGGAGCGGGCCGGACACCGGCCGCCGGACCGCGGTGCGGGGGGCGGCGTCCGGCGCGGAGGGAGGCCGGGGAGCGGCGTTCCGATGCGTGGGTGGGCGGGGGCCGGAGGGGGCGGAGGGGGCGGGGGCGGGGGGAGGCAGGTGCGAGCGGTGCGGGGGTTTGCTGAGCGGCTCCGGCAGCGGCGGCCGGGCGGGCGTCCCGGTGCGTGCGGCGGCCGGAACGGCACGGCGACGGGACCGTGCGGGGCACGGACGGCACGGGCGGGCGCGTCGGGGCTCCGAGGCGGCGGACGGGGTCACTCCGGGACGCGGCGGCCTCACCGAAAGGTGCGGGCGTTCACCGGTTCCGGTGCGCGGGCGCCCCCGGGACCGGAGGCGGGGCCGACCGGGTGGCGTATCGGGCCGTGGGACCGGGCGGGATGGGGGGCGGGTGGGGGGCGTCGCAGGTGGGGCCGGGCCGACTCCGCCCGCCGGCGCCCGCCCCTGTTCCCGCCCGGCGGGCGGGCGATCCGCTCCCGGGCCCCGGCACGGCGGGGCGCGGTCGGCCGGTGTGCCAGGCCGACGGGAATGGTCACCTGGCCGGTGAGCCGGTGAGCCGGTGAGCCAGCGGACCAGTGCCGGTGGGCCGGTGGGCCGGCGGGGGGCCGCCGGGCAGGTCGCGGCGGCCCCGGGGACTCCTGGGGCCGCGGGCGGTCACTTCTGGGTGGGCGGGGTGGGCGGCTGCGGCGTCAGCGGGGTGGCCGCCATCGCCTGCGGCGAGGCGGGGTTGGCCAGTGCGGACGGGGGCGGCGACGGTCGCCGTGGGGTCCGGGGCGGGCGTGGTCTCCAGGTCCGGCTCCGCGGGCTGGCCGACGATGCGGATGCCCGCCCGGTCCAGCTCCCGCTTGATCCGCCAGCGCAGCTCCCGCTCGACCCCGAGCGCCTTGCCCGGCATGGTCTTGGCCGAGACCCGGATGATCACCGAGTCCAGGTACACCGCGTCCAGGCCCAGCACCTCGACCGGCTCCCACAGCCGCTCGTTCCACGGCTCCTCCTTGGCCATGGACTCGCCGGCCGCCGCGATCACCGAGCGCACCCGGTCCAGGTCCTCGTCCGAGCGGACCTGGACGTCCACCCCGGCGGTGGCCCAGCCCTGGCTGAGGTTGCCGATCCGCTTCACCTCGCCGTTGCGCACGTACCAGATCTCGCCGTCCGCGCCCCGCAGCTTGGTCACCCTGAGTCCCACCTCGATGACCTCACCGGTGGCGACGCCCGCGTCGATGGTGTCGCCGACGCCGTACTGGTCCTCAAGGATCATGAAGACGCCGGAGAGGAAGTCGGTGACCAGGTTCCGCGCGCCGAAACCGATGGCGACGCCCGCCACACCGGCGCTGGCCAGCAGGGGCGCGAGGTTGATCTGGAGCGCGGAGAGGATCATCAGCCCCGCGGTGCCCATGATCAGGAACGAGGCCACGCTGCGCAGCACCGAGCCGATCGCCTCCGACCGCTGCCGCCGCCGCTCGGCGTTGACCAGCAGGCCGCCCAGCGCCGTGCCGTCCACCGCCTGGGCGGTGCGGTTCATGCGCTCTATCAGCTTGGTCAGCGAGCGCCGCACCAGGGACCGCAGGACGAAGGCCATGACCAGGATCAGCAGGATGCGCAGGCCGATGCCGAGCCACGTGGACCAGTTCTCCTCGACCCAGCCCGCGGCGCTGGATGCGGTGTCGTGCGCCGCGTCGAAACCGCTGGGCCCGGACGGGCCGGGGCGGGGCGTCGAGTCAGCGGCCACGGCACCGGACCAGAACACAGCAAGAACCCTTCGTGAGCGAGAGCCCGCGCGGACACACACGGGCGGCCTCACCACACTAACGGGGCACGACCGCTGCTCCGTTGTCCCGATCAGGAGAGAAGCGCCTCACGGCGGGGGATGAACACGGTGTGGTCGAAAACACTTCCATGCCGTTACCCGCTGGTGGTGGCGCGTGGACCGGGGATCTGTAGAGACTAAGGGGAGATCGTCCCGGCGCGAGCCACGCGCCGCCGGCGTCTATGAGGAGGCACCGTGCCGCACGTCCTGGTCCTCAACGCGTCGTACGAGCCGCTCGGCGTCGTACCGCTCCGCCGCGCGCTCGTCCTCGTCCTCAACGACAAGGCCGTCAGCCTTGAGGACTCTGGCGCCCTGATGCACAGCGCGACCCGTGTCATACCCGCCCCCAGCGTCGTGAGACTCAAACGCTTCGTGCGGGTCCCGTTCCGCGGTCCGGTGCCGCTCACCCGCCGGGCCCTGTTCGCCCGGGACGGCGGCCGCTGCGCCTACTGCGGCGGCGTCGCCACCAGCGTGGATCACGTCATCCCGCGCAGCCGGGGCGGCCAGCACACCTGGGAGAACGTGGTGGCAGCCTGCCGCCGCTGCAACCACGTGAAGGCCGACCGGCACGTCGCGGAGATCGGCTGGCGGCTGCGCCACCAACCCGAGCCCCCCTCCGGGCTGGCCTGGCGCATCATCGGCACCGGCCACCGGGACCCGCGCTGGTTGCCCTACCTGCGGCCGTACGGCGCGGACGATGCGATGGCCCGGATCGACGGCAGAACCTCTGCCTGAGATTCCGGGCCATTGTCGTCCCCGGGGCCGCCGGGGTCTCTCCGGGGCGCCCCGGGGTCTGTCGGGGGCATCCGGGGGCCCGCCGGGACGCGCGGGGCGTCCGGGGCCCGCCGGGGCCGGCGCCCGTCCTTGCGTGGTCGCCGGCGGCCCGGCACGCCCCTGCTCAGGGCGCGTGCGGGTCCGGGCCGGTCCCGGTCCCCGGCACGAGCCGGTCCGTTCCGGGCCCGGACGGGCAGCCCCTCGGCCCGGGCCCCGTCACGCCCCGCCGGGGCCCTCGTCGAGCACCTGGTACGCCTGGACCGACCACAGCGAGTAACGGCCCGGTACCCCCTCGGGCAGCGGCGCCCGCTCGACGCCCTGGATGCGGACGAACCGGGTGCCGGAGGCGTCCATGCGCACCGTCTCCCGTCCGCCCCGGCCGTCGTCCACCGTGGCCGCGGTGCGCCAGGTGCGGCCGTCCGCCGACACCTGGACCCGGTACCGGCTGGCGTGCGCGTCCTCCCAGTGCAGGTCCAGCCGGCCCAGCCGGACCGGGCGGGCCAGCTCCAGCTGGAGCCACGCCCCGTCCTCGGCCGGCGAGGACCAGCGGGTGGCCGGGTCGCCGTCGATGGCGGCGGCGGCCGGGAACGCGTCGGTCTCGTCGCCGGACGAGGTGGCCCGGGTGCCGCGTCCGGCCGACGCCAGGTCCGGGCCCCCGGCGGGCGGGAAGGACCGCACCGTCAGCACCGCCTCCTCGGACCCGAAGCGCACCGGCAGCCGGTAGGTGCCCGCGGCGGCGCCGGCCGGCACCGACACCTGGATCCGGGCCGTGGCCACCCCGCCGCGCACCGCGGTGACCTCCTTCGGCGCGGTGACGGTGACCCCGCCGGGCGCCCGTACCACCAGGTCGCCCCGGACGTCGCCAGGCCGGCGGGCGGTGAGCCGGACCTCGACCTCCGCCGGGCGGCCGCCGATCTCCGCGTCCGCCACGTTCCGCGACAGCCGCAGTTCCGCAGCGGGGGTGTCGGCGAACCACGGGGTCAGCTCGTGCACCGCCGGCGGCGTGCCGCCCGCCCCGTCCCGGTCCTCGTCCGCCCAGGTCAGCCGTACCGCGTCGGCCCGCAGCCCCTTGCCGGGCGCCTGCGTCCAGCCGCTGCCGGAGACCTCGGCCAGCTTCCGCCAGCCGGCGCCGGGCACGTGCGCCTCGACGGTGCCCCGCCGCTCCGGGCCGGTGCCGGTGAGCGCGGTGACGGCGGTCAGCGGGCGGACCCGGCCGAACCGCACGGTCACCGGCCGGCCGGCGGTCACCGTGGTGCGCGCGTCGCCGTCCGCCGCGGCCCGCTGCCCCGCGTCGGTGCGCGGCGGCTTCTCGGCCGTCTCGTCGAGCCCGGCCCAGGCGTCCGCCCGCTCCAGCGCGGTGGCGAGGAACGGGGTGAGCACCCCCTTGCCGACGGTGGCCGGGCTGGCGGCGATCTGCTGCCGCAGCCGCTGCAGCGCCTGCCGGTGCCGCCAGGCCGCGGCGCCGTCGCCCCGCGCCTGCGCGGTGAGCATGTCCACCGCGTACCGGCCGGCCTCGCCGTACCGGCCCAGCTGCTCCAGCCAGGGCCCGGCCTCGTCCCCGAGGGCGGGCTCCAGCCGTCCGGGCACCTCGCGCAGCGTCCGGAACGCGGCGCGCAGCCGCTCCGCGGCCCGGGCCAGTGCCGCCTCGTCGGTGCCCTCGTGCGCGGTGAGGAACGCCTCGATCCGCCGGCGCAGGTACTCCGACTCCCCGCCGCTCTCCCCGTCGCCCTCCTCGGTCCCGCCCCATCCGCCGAGCATCGAGGAGGCGTTGTTGGCGGCGAGCACCCGCAGCGCGTCCCGGGTGGCCCGGTCCGGCCCGGCCAGGTCGTCGACGGCCGCCTGCCAGGACTCCCCGGGCCGGTAGCCGCGCGGGTTCCAGGCGAAGTCGGCCGCGGTGAACAGCGGGATGCGGGAGAGCGCCGGCTGCTGCATGGCGTTGGTCAGCAGTGCCTGCGACCCGATGGCCACGGCCGGCTCCCGGCCGGTGTAGGGGCCGAGGAAGATCCGGTCCTGGGCGAAGTCGTTGACCGGGTAGTTGTCCATGGTCACCAGGGGGTGCCCGAACGCCTCCTTGGCCTCGGCCAACTCGTCGCCGGTGATGGTGCGGGGCACCACCCCGACGCCGGTCCAGGCCACCTCCACCCGGTCGTCCAGCCGCTCCGCCAGCGCGGCGCGGTACTCGGTCCGGCCGTCCTGGTAGTACTCGGTGGGCAGCAGGGACAGCGGGGGCGCGTCCGGGTGACGGCGCGCCAGGTGGTCGGCGACCGCGTTCGCCACCTGCGCCTGGGCCGCCGCGGCCCGCTCCGGTCCGGCGCCGAAGGTGATCCGGTCGCCCACGCACCGCCACTCGTCGTAGCTGACGTCCTGGAACTGGAGCTGGAAGCCACGCACACCCAGCGCCCACATGGCGTCGATCTTGCGCAGCAGCGCCTTGACGTCGCCGCTCGCGGAGAAGCAGAAGTTCTGCCCCGGCGACACCGCCCAGGCCAGGGTCACGTGGTTGCGGCGGGCACGGTCCGCCAGCTCCCGGAAGTCGGCGCGCGCCTCGGCCGGGTACGGGTCGCGCCAGCGCGCCAGCCGGTACGGGTCGTCGCCCGCCGCGTACAGGTAACGGTTCTGCTTGGTGCGGCCCAGGAAGTCGAGCTGGGCCAGCCGCTGCTCCTGCGTCCACGGTTCGCCGTAGAAGCCCTCCGTGGTGCCGCGGACGGCCGCCGCCGGCCAGTCCCGCACGGTCACCGACGGGACGGCGTAGCCGCCCTGTCCTCCCGATCCGGCCCGCCCGCCCTGTCCGGCCTGCCCGGGGGCGCGCCCGCCGGGCCCGACCAGCAGCTGACGGAGCGTCTGCACCGCGTGGAACAGCCCGTCCCGGCCGACCCCGGCCATCGCCACCGTGGGCACCCCGTCCACCGTGCCGGAGGCCAGCCGGTAGCCGCCGGAGGGCAGGTCACCGCGCTCCGGGGCGCGCAGCGCGCGCAGTGCCGCCTCCGCCTCGCGCCCCTGGACCAGCACCCGGAGGCCGGCGGAACCGTCGCGCCCGGCGGCGTCCCGCCCGCCGTCGGTCACCTCGGTGACCGTGCGTGCCCCGGCGCCGCTCAGCAACTCCCGCAGCGCGTCCAGGGCGTACGGGTCGGTGTCCGCGTCGGCCACCAGGGTGACCTGCCCGGCGACCGGGACCGAGGTCCCGTGGGCCCGCAGGGTCTGCGGCCGTGGCCAGACCGGGGGCACCCCGGAGGCGTCCGTCCGCTCGGCGGTGGTGGCCCAGGGGGACTCGGCGCCGGTGCCGGCGGGCTGCTCGGCGGCGGCGTTGGGCGCGCCGCCGATCAGTCCGCCGAGGACGGCGGCGGCGAGTGCGGTGGCACCGGCGGCCCTCGACCCGCCGGCCCACATCCCGCGGAACTGCACGGTGCCCTCTCCTCGTTCCTCGTCGGTGGCCCCGCCCGGGCGCCCGGTGGTGGTCACCCGCCCGGATGCCCGGTGCCGACGACCGTACGCCCCCGCGCGGGGCCCGGTGCCGGCGCCCGTACAACGCGTACGCGGGGCCCGGTGCCGGCACCCGTACGCCCGTGCGCGGGGGCGCGTGCGCGCCAGGCGCCGGCAGCCGTACACCCGTGCGCCCCCGCGGGCGCCCGGTCCCGGCAGCCGTACGCTCCGCCCGCGCCGCCCGTCCCGCGGGGGGCGGCACGGCGGCGGTGACGGCCCGCCGGTGTGCGTGACCGGCGCCCCGCCGCCTGCCGCTGCCCCGCCGCCTTCCGCTGCTGCCGGTGCCCCGCCGCCTCCGGAGCGCCGGGTGGCCGACGGCCGGCCCCGGACCCGGGGCCGGTGGCCCCGGAGCAGCGACGGGCCGGCCCCCGGGCCGGTGGGTACCGACCCCGGGCCGGATGGGTGCCGGGTCCGGGTCCGGCGGGGTTCCGGGTCCGCGCCGGGGGCGCGGACGGCGTGCGGAGGGCGTGCGACGGTGTGCGGTGGGCGGCCGGCGGCGTACGGCTGACGCGCCGATCGGCGTCGAGCCCACCACTCGGCCGGGGAGGGTGTCAACGGGCGTGACCGAAGTGCCGGTAATGCTCTTCGGCTCTCCGGCAGGCGCTTCGGCGGCACCCCTCCGGTCCCGCAAGTCTGCCGCCCGAATGTCCGTTTCGCCCGTAAGCTCTGTGGTTCGGGGTGGGTGTGGCACGCAGAACGTCCGCCCCGAAGGTGTGGCCTGGATCACGTTTCGGGTCGGGTCACGTCTGTGTCCGTCCGCAGTGGGTAGGGCTCGCCTGTCCCACTCCCGAGACCCCCTACGGAGGCCCCCGTGGCCGCTTCCGCCCAGCTTCTGCTCACCGCCCTCTCCAAACCCACGGTTCCCGGGCCGACTGCCGACGGGCACGGCTCCCAGGACGGGGCCGACGGCCGGGAACCCGATCTGCTCGCCGGAGTGCCCTACCCCGACGCCGGCCTGGACGGGGCCGGTTCGGCCACCGGCATGGAAACCCCGCTGACCAGCGAGCCGCCGCTCGCCACCGAACTTCCGCTGACCAGCGAACCCCCGCTCGCCGCGGGGCTGCCGCTGACCAGCGAGCCGACCGCCGCCGTGAGGGACCCCGGGGCGGGCCACTGACCGCTGGGGCGTCAACCCGCCGACCGCCGACGAGCGGCACGCCCAGGGGCCCGTCGCCCGTCGCGCGGGTCCGCACCCCGGAACGGTGCGCACGGGCCGCCGGACGCCGGACACCTGGACCGGGCGTCGGGCCTGCGGCCGGGACGTCGGGCGTACGGGCCGTGTGCCCGGTCCGCCGCGCCGGGTGAGAGCGGGCCGCCCCCGGGCTTGACGGGCCGGCGGAGCAAGGTGCCGCGCCCGGTCCGCCGCGCCGGGGCGTGTGGCCCGCTGTCGGCCCGGCGGACCGGACCGATGCGCCGCTGTCCGGTCCGGCGGAGCGGCTCGCATGCGCCGCTGCCCACCGGAGGGGCCGGGTCGCGCAGGCCGCTGTCCGTCCGACGGGCCGGCGTGTCCCGGTCTTGCCTGCGCCTGCCGAGGCGGTGGCCCGGCCCCGGCGTGCCCGGTGATGCGGCCGGTGAACCGGTGATCGGTGAGTCGCGGGTGTCACCGATCCGGTGGGCCGGGTGCCCCGCCCGGCGTGTCGCCCGCTCCGGCATACCGGGTGGTGGGACCCCGGCGTGCCGGTGTCCGGCGCGAGCAGAGACCGGCGCGCCCCGTGCCGATCGGGCGGTGCGACACGGCGTCAGCCGGCTTGATCGGCCGCGCGCCTCGCTCGGGCCGGTGTGCCGCGTTCGGCCGATCCGGTGTCCGGTCCGGCGCTGAGCCGTGTCACCGGCCGTGTCGCTCCGGCGTCCTGCGTATCCCGGACCGGCGTGTCGCAAGCCCTCCGGCACCTGCCCGACGCGCCGGGACACGCGACGCCTGATGTGCGACCGGGCCCGGCGGGGCCGAAGTCTGCCGCATGCGGGCGAGCAGTGACGATCTGACAGGGGCCGGGCGTTCCTGACCGGCCAGGCCGGCGCTGCCGTGGTGTGCGGCTGCCGCCGTCCGCGGGCCCGGCGGGCGGCTGTCCAGGGACGGTTGCCGGACGGGCTTCGGAAGCCGGCCTGCCGGATACGCCGAATACGCCGAATGCCCCCGAGTGCGGGGCGCTCCGGGGCGGCTGACGGCCCATCGCCCGGGCATGCCTGATCCTGTTGTTCGGCCCTCGGTACCGGCGGGCCTCCCGGTAAGGCGGTCACCATCCTCGGCGGCGGCGGCGGTGGCGGCGGCGGCGGTGGGCCTCCCGGTATGGCGGTCACGTCCGCACCGGCGGCGGTGGCGGTGGCGGCTGCCGGGGCTCGGTGTTGGCGGTGCGGCCGGGTGCATGTGCCGCCGGGCCGCCCGGCCGTCGGGCTGCCCGGCCGGTCCCGGGCCGCGGTCGTCGTCGCGGTTCACCCGTCTGCCCAACGGGACGGCAGGGGACGCCTCGGCCCGCCCCGGGCCGGTGCACGGCCGGCCGGCGCACCGCCGAGCAGCCCGTGGCCGACCGCCGTACGGACCGACGACCCACCCACCGGGAGGGCCGCACCCGGCGGGGAGCCCGCAGCCCCGCCACAGGGAAAGAGTGACGATCCGCCGACGGGCAGACCCTCGGCTCACCGTCGGGGAGATCACAGCCGGCCACCCGGGAGCCGCGAGGAGGTCACCGGCCGCCGCGGGACGTACCGAGGGAGTGGTGAGGAGTCCGATGGGAAGCAGAGCGCGGCTCGCCGAGCTGTACGGTGTCGCCACGCACCACGAACCGGTACCGGGCCGGACCGTCCCGGCACCCGAGGACACCGTGGTGGCGGTACTCGCCGCGATGGGTGTGGACGCGTCCACACCGCGGGCGGTCCGGGCCGCCCTGAACCGCCACGCGCACCGGGAACTCCACCGGCTGCTGCCGCCCTGCGTCGTGGTACGCCCCGGGCGCCCGCCCGCCCTGCGGCTGCCGCCGGGCACCGTACTGCGGGTGGAGACCGAGGACGGCGGCAGCCACGACTGGGCCCCGGAGACACATCGCCGTGCGCCGCGACGGGCCCCCACCACCCCGACGCACGGGGGTGCTGCCCGGTACCCGGCCCCCGGACCGCCGGCCGGTACCGGCGGCACCCGCGTCCGGGCCCCGGAAGGCTCCACCGGTCTGCCGTTCGGGCAGCATGTGCTGCGCGCCCACGCCCCGGACGGCCGCTCGGCCGCCGCCCCGCTGATCGTCGCCCCGGACCGGCTCCCGGCACCCGCGGTCCGTACCCACGGACTGCTGGTCCAGCTGTACTCCCTGCTGTCGTCCCGCTCCTGGGGCATGGGCGACCTCGGCGACCTGGCGGATCTCGCGGACTGGTCCGGCCGGACCCTCGGGACAGGGTTCGTGCAGGTCAACCCGTTGCACGCGGCCATGCCCGGCACACCCGGTGCCCCCTCCGACCCCTCGCCCTACCGTCCCTCCTCCCGGCGCTTCCCCGACCCGCTCCACCTGCGGGTCGCGGACGTGCCCGAGTTCGCCCGGCTGACCGGGGAGGCCCGGGGCCGTGCCGACGCCCTGCTGGCCGAGGCCGCCGCCCTGCGAGACGGCGTGCTGCGGCACGGCCGGCTGATCGACCGGGACCGGGTCCGGGCACTGAAGTACCAGGCACTGGAACTGCTGCGCACGGTGCCCGCGAGCCCGGCCCGGCAGGCCGCCCACCGAGCCTTCCTCGCCGAGCGGGGTCAGGCGCTGGAGGACCACGCCACCTGGTGCGCGCTGGCCGAGGTGTACGGGCCGGACTGGCGCCGGTGGCCCGCCGGACTCCGCGACCCGCGCTCCGCACACACCGCCCGCGCCCGGCGCGAACACCTGGACCGGGTGGACTTCCACCGCTGGCTGGCCTGGCTGGTGGACGACCAGCTCGCCGCCGCGCAGCGCGCCGCCCGGGCGGCGGGGATGGCCATCGGCCTCGTCCACGACCTGGCCGTCGGCGTCCACCCGGCGGGCGCCGACACCTGGGCGCGGCAGGACGCGTTCGCCGCCGGGATGTCGGTCGGCGCGCCCCCGGACGCGTTCAACGCGCGCGGCCAGGACTGGGGCCTGCCGCCGTGGCGCCCGGACACCCTCGCCGCGACCGGCCACGCACCCTTCCGGGAGCTGCTGCGCGGGGTGCTGCGGCACGCGGGCGCGCTCCGGATCGACCATGTGATGGGGCTCTTCCGCCTGTGGTGGGTGCCCGAGGGGCGGGACCCGGCGGAGGGCACGTACGTCCGGTACGACGCCGAGGCCATGCTCGGCGTCCTCGCACTGGAGGCACACCGCGCGGGGGCGGTGGTGATCGGCGAGGACCTGGGCACGGTGGGCCCGGGCGTGCGGGACATGCTCGCCGAGCGCGGCGTACTGGGCACGTCGGTGCTGTGGTTCGAACGGACCGGCGACGCTCGGGACGACGATGGCCGGGACGGCACCGGCCGGGACGGCGCTGGTGGGAACAGGATCGGTCGGGACGGGGGCGGGGGCGGCACGGACGAGGACGGGCACGGTCAGGGGCGACGACGGCCCGAGCGGTGACGGCCGGAGCGGTGACCGGGGCCGGGGATCCGGCAGCCGGGGCGGGGGTGCCCGGGACGAGGACGGACCGCGCGGCTACGGCGGCCCCCGGGGACGCCGGTCCGGCCGGCGGTGAACCGAGCGGCGGCGGCCATACCGCAGGTGAACGGGGTGACAACGGGTCCCGAGCACGGCCGGTGGGGTGACAACGGGTCCGAGCACGGGCGGTGGGGTGACGACGGCCCGGACCACGGGCGGGGCGGCGGAGAGGTGGTTCCCGGTACCGGATCGGTGCAGGCGGCCGGGCGGGTCACCGCTCCGGCCGAGCCCGCCCCCGGCGCACCGGTGTGCGCCTCCGCCCTGCCGGTGGCGGCCGGGCCCGTGGCGGCCGTGGCGGACCGCGCTGCCGACTCCGGCCCCTGTCCCGGCCCCGACGCCGCTCCCGGGGGCCCGCCCGCCGGGGCCGGTCGGTCACCCGGAACGCCGGCGAGGGAGCCCTTGGTGGTCGGGGTCCCGGCGGCCGGTGGTTCCACGGCCGACGACCCGACGGCCGGGGATCCGGGGGCGCACGGGAGTCCGCCGTCCGGACATCCGGTGGGCGGCGACCGCCCGGAGTCCGGAAACCCGGCCACCGGGCCGGCAGCCGTGCCGGGCGGCGTCGCCGACGGCCCGGTGGCCGTCTCGGTGAGGACCGACGGCCCGGCGGCTGCCACGACGACGACCGGCGGCCCGGCCGTCGAAGGGCGAGCCGCCGATCGCCCGGAGCCGCTGCCGCCCGGCGCCTGGCGGGAGGCGTGTCTGGCGACCGCCACCACGCACGACCTGCCGAGCACCGCGGCTCGTCTCACCGGGGACCACGTGGAGCTGCGGCACCGGCTGGGGCTGCTCACCCGCCCGCTCGCCCGGGAGCGGGCCGAGGACGCGGCCGAGGTCGCCGAGTGGCTGGCCCTGCTGGGACGGCTCGGGCTGCTGCCCGAAGGGCCGGACGAGGAGGAAGGCGTGATCAAGGCGGTGTACCGCTTCCTGCTGCGGACCCCCGCCCGGATGGTGGGGGTGTGGCTGCCGGACGCGGTGGGTGACCGGCGCCCGCAGAACCTCCCGGGGACCTGCGACCAATACCCCAACTGGCGGCTGCCGATCGCCGACGCGTCGGGCCGCCCGGTGTCCCTGGAAGAACTGACCGCCTCGCCCCGGCTGCACGCCCTGATGGCGGAGGTGGCCCGGTGCGCGGCCGCCCGGGACTGCGACGGCCCCCGGCCCGCTCCCGGAGCCGGCGGGCACGGGTGAGCCCGCCGGCCGGCCGGGACCCGCTCCGGCCCGCCCCCGCACCCGCTCCGGCCGCCACCTCGGGAAGCCCCGCGCGGGCGGGCGAACGGCACCCCGGACGCGCGGCGCTTTCGGGGGTTCGCTAGTTTGGGAGCGTGGTCAACAGAAACGCCCTGCGCGCCGGTGCCGTGTCCGCCGGTACGACGCTGATGCTGCTGATGTCGTCCTCCGCGTTCGCGCTCACCCGTGACGACGGCGACGACCCGGGTCCGGGCCTGAGTGTCATGGAGACGCTCGGCCTCTATGTCGCGCTGCCGATCGTCTCGTTCCTGGTCATCGCCGGCCTGGTGATGATGCTGGACAAGTCCCGCAAGCAGACGGGCTGACCAGACTTCCGCGCGAGGGCGCCCACCGGTGAGACCGCCGGTGGGTGCCTTCGGTGCGCCCCGGCGGTGACGCCGTCGGCCGGCCACCTCGCCGTGCCCCCACCCTTCTGCGTGCCGTGCGCGCCGCAGGTCCGACTTCGGGCCGTTCGCGCCGCAGTCCCGCCGCGCGTCGCCGTGCACGTGGTCCCGTCCGTCGTGTGTCGCTCCACGCACCGACCCGTCCCGCCTGCCGTGCGGCCGCCCTGCACGTCGACCCGTCCGTCGTGTGTAGCTCCACATCGACCGGTCCATCATGTGTCGCTCCGCACGCCGATCCGTCCCGCCGTGCCCTGCCTCGCCCGCTGAGCCGGACGCCGTTTCACGCCTGTGCCGCCCCCCGGCGCCTGCGCCCCGCCGCGCGCCGCCGTCGTCGTCAAGCTGCGCGCAGTGTTCCACCCGCCATGCGTTGCCGCAGGTCCGTCGGGCGTCCCAACCCCGCCGCGCGCCGCTTCCTCCCGGCATGCCGTCGCACGGAGACCCCCGTTCCCGTGCGTCCTTCCATCGCACGGGCCCCGGCTGCCTCCCTCCCCTGATGGCCGGACGGCGGGCCCGGCTGCCGGGCCCGCCGTAGGGCCGTCCGGCCGGTCCGCGGGTGCGGGCACGCCGGTCCGACGGGATGTCCGCGCCCCATGGTGCCGAGCTGCCCTACGCCCGGTGGGGGCGGAGGGCCCGGTCGTGCGCCCGCCGAGCCCGGTTCCGCCTGGCGGCCGGGCCCCGTCCCCGCCGCGCCCCCGCAGGGATTCAGAGCGGTCGTACGCCCGGGCGGTGCCATCGCCGGAGGCGGTACGCCCCGCCCGCGTGCCCAGCCACCGTCCGCCTCCGGGCGTACGGGAGCCGCCCGCTCGCCCGGGCCCCCGGCCCAGGGACCGCCGCGCCCGCCGACGGATCCCGGCCGTGCGCCCGCCCGGCCCCGGTTCCGCAGACCCATGAGAACCCGCGAGAACCCCGCGGCCTCCGCCGGAGGCCAGGGGCCGTTACCGACGCCCCCGCCTTCCGACGCCCCCGTCTCCCGCCGGGCCGTCTCCGGCCGCCCATGGCCGGACCGCCTCCGACCGTCTCCGCCCGGACTGCCTCCGCCCGTCTCCGGCCGACCCGCCTCGGCCGGCCTGCCTCCGCCCACCGAGCGGCGGGAGGCCGCCGGGTAGCTTGCGCGTATGGGCGACTGGGACATCAGAAAGCTGCGGGTGCTGCGTACCCTCCACGACCTGGGGACCGTCACCGCCACCGCCGAGGCGCTGCGGCTGACGCCGTCGGCCGTCTCCCAGGCGCTGTCCGGACTCGCCAAGCAACTCGGCGTGCCGCTGCTGGAGGCGCACGGCAGGCGGCTCCGGCTCACCGACGCCGCCCGGCTGGTGCTGCGCCACGCCGACGAGGTGCTCGCCCAGCTGGAACGGGCCGACGCCGAGCTGGCCGGCCATCTGCGCGGTGAGACCGGCCGGGTACGGGTCGGCGCGTTCGGCACCGCGGTCCCCGCCCTGGTGGTGCCCGCCGTGGTGGAGCTGCGCACCAGCCACCCGGGGCTGGAGATCGGCGTCCGGGAGGCCGAGGCCGCCGAGGCGTACGCGCTCCTCGCCGACGGCACGGTCGACCTGGCGCTGTCGCTGGCGGCGCACGCGCCGACCGCCCGCGACGCGCGGTTCACCCGGTTGCCGCTGCTCGCCGACCCCCTGGACGTGGCGCTGCCCACCGGTCACCCGCTCGCCACCGCCCCCGCGCTGCGACTGGCCGACCTCGCCGCCGAGCGGTGGATCTTCGGCAGCAGCGGGCCGTGGTCCCGGATCACCACCGCCGCCTGCGAGGCCGCAGGTTTCGCGCCGGAACAGGCCCACGCGGCGGCCGACTGGCACTCGATCCTCGCCATGGTGGCCGCCGGCATG
Source organism: Streptomyces pactum (assembly GCF_016031615.1). GTDB lineage: Bacteria > Actinomycetota > Actinomycetes > Streptomycetales > Streptomycetaceae > Streptomyces > Streptomyces pactus. Next base: position 2,227,645 of record NZ_JACYXC010000001.1, on the reverse strand, counting down.
GGCGTGGCACTGGTCTCCCGGATGGCCCTGACCGTGGTGGCGCCGGGGCCCGGACCGCGCGGCGTGGTGGTGCGGGAGCTGGCGGCCGACCGGCCGCACCGGCACGTGGTGGCGGCGGTACGGCGCGGATCGGAGGGCGCACCCGGATACGCCACCGTGCTCGACGCGCTCCGGCGTGCGGCCACGGCGCACTCCGGCACGGACCCCGCACCCGCGACCGTTCAGCCGAACTGAAAGGAAGCATCGAAAAGTTTCGATGGACCTGTGTGAACGCCCTCCCCGAGAGTCGTGACGGAGGCCGCGCCCGCGGCCCGCTCCGCCATCCGAGCCGAGCGTCCCGACACAACGGAGGAGATCATGCGCGATCACCGCCCCACTCCCGGCGGTCCGACCACCCCGGACCCCGCCTTCGACCGCCCCTGCCCCCGGTCGTCCCGCCTCCGGCACCCCCGGACTGCCTCACCGGCGACGCCCCCGGCCGTTCCGGCACCCCCGACCGTTCCGGCACCCCGGCCCGTCCCGGCCACCTCCGCCCCGGCCGCCCCCGCCGGCGAGGCGCCCGGTGATGCGGCGGCTGATCCGGCCGGCGGGAACGCCGCCCCCTACGGCGGCGGTGACCCCTACGCCGACTACCGGCACGGCGACTTCCCCTTCACCCATCTGGTGGACCTCGCCGACCGCCGGCTGGGCGGCGCCGTGCCCGCCGCCAACGACGAGTTCTTCGCGGAGCGGGAGAACCTGCTGCTGCCCGGGCGGCCGGTGTTCGACCCGCACGCCTTCGGCCACAAGGGCAAGGTCATGGACGGCTGGGAGACCCGGCGCCGCCGCGGCACCTCGGCCGGGTCGCCGCACCCGTCCGGCGACGACCACGACTGGGCGCTGATCCGGCTCGGCCTGCCGGGGGTGGTGCGCGGCCTGGTGGTGGACACCGCGCACTTCCGCGGCAACCACCCGTGGCTGATCGGCGTGCAGGCGGCCGCCCTGCCCGGCACCCCGGGTACGGCGGAACTCCTCTCCGGCCGGGTGCGGTGGGAGGAGATCGTGCCGCCGTCGCCGGTGCGCGGCCACGCCGCCAACGGTTTCCCGGTCACCGACGGGCGTCGCTGGACCCATCTGCGGCTGTGCCAGTACCCGGACGGCGGGATCGCCCGCCTGCGGGTCCACGGCGAGGCGGTGCCGGACCCCGGCTGGCTGGAGCTGCTGGGCACGGTGGACCTCGCCTCGGTGGTCCACGGCGGCGTGGTCGAGGACGCCTCCGACCGCTTCTTCTCCGCCCCGCTCAACATGATCCGGCCCGATCTCTCCCGGAAGATGGAGGACGGCTGGGAGACCCGGCGCCGCCGCGACCGGGGACACGACTGGGCGCGGCTGCGGCTCGCCGGCCAGGGCGAGGTGCGGGCGGTGGAGATCGACACCGCGTACTACAAGGGCAACGCGGCCGGCTGGGCGGCCCTGTCCGGCTGCGACGCGCTCACCGCCGACCCCGCCGACCCGGCCGCCTGGTTCCCGCTGCTGCCCCCGGTGCGGCTGGAACCGGACGCCGCGCACCGGCTGCCGCTGCCCGGACCGGCCACCGTGACCCATGTGCGACTGGACACCTTTCCCGACGGCGGCATCGCCCGGCTGCGGGTCCACGGCGCCCTCACCGCGCTCGGGCTGGAGCAACTCAGGTCTCGGCACGGGAAGTTGACCGGCTGACCGGACGGGCACGGGAACCCCGGGCGGGCCGGGCCCTCAAGGAGTCCGTAGAGCATCGGCGTCCGCATGGCGAGCCATTTATTTCGGCTTTAACCTACGGTGTCGTAACCTACGGAACCGTAAGTACCCGATGGCTCTACGTCCCCAGGAGCTCGCGTGACCCTTGCCCCCGCCCAGTCGCACGGCCGTGCCGTGTGGAGTGACAGCCAGCTTCTGTACGCGCTCGAAGAGGTCGTCGAGACCGAACTCAACCGGCATCTGAAGGTCGCCAAGGAATGGATGCCGCACGAGTACGTGCCATGGAGCGAGGGCCGGGACTTCGACGGGGTGATGGGCGGCGAGGCGTGGTCGCCCGAGCAGTCCAAGGTCACCGAGATCGGGCGGACCGCGCTGGTGGTCAACCTCCTCACCGAGGACAACCTGCCCAGCTACCACCACGAGATCGCCACCCTCTTCGGGCGGGACGGCGCCTGGGGCACCTGGGTGCACCGGTGGACCGCCGAGGAGGGCCGCCACGGCATCGTGATGCGGGACTACCTGCTCACCTCCCGGGCGGTGGACCCGGTGGCGCTGGAACGCTTCCGGATGCAGCACATGTCCGAGGGCTTCGAGTCCGACAACCGGCACAGCATGCTGCACTCGGTGGCGTACGTGGCGTTCCAGGAACTGGCCACCCGGATATCGCACCGGAACACCGGCCACCACTCCGGTGACCCGGTGTGCGACCGGATGCTGGCGCGGATCGCCACCGACGAGAACCTGCACATGGTCTTCTACCGGAACCTGCTGTCGAAGGCCTTCGAACTCGCCCCCGACCAGACCATGAGCGCGGTCCGCGACGTGGTGGTCAACTTCCGGATGCCCGGCCACGGCATCCCCGGCTTCGAGCGGGCCGCCGCCCAGATGGCCATCGGCGGGATCTACAACCTGCGCATCCACCACGACGACGTGCTCCAGCCGGTGCTGCGCTTCCTCAAGGTGCTGGAGATCTCCGGTCTCGGCCCCGAGGGGCTGGAGGCCCAGGACGAACTCGGCCGGTACATGGGCGGGCTGGACGACCAGGCCCGCAAGTTCGACGAGCGCCGCGCGGCCCTGCTGGCCCGCCGCCGCGCCCGGGCCGAACGCGCCTGAGCCGCCCGGGCCCCGGCCTGGGCCAACCGGGCGCCGGCCCGCGTCGGCCGGGCCCGGACCGCGATCGAGCGGTTCGGGCCCGGGCCGATCGGGTTCGGGCCCGTACGACGGTTCGGACTGAACCGTCCGGAGCCGGGGTTGGGGCCGGGACCGCGACCGTGACGTGGGGGTGCCCGGTACCGTGACGGTCCCGGGCACCCCCACGTCGGCGTCCGGTACCCCGCACCGCACGCGGCGCGGGGCACCGGAGAGAGGTCAGGCGGAGGTGCCGCCCGCCGCGGCGTCCGCGGCCCGCGCCCGCAGGGCCCGCTCCACACCGGACCGCGACTCCGAGACCAGCCGGCGCAGCGCCGCGTTCGGCTCCGCCGAGGACAGCCAGGCGTCGGTGGCCTCCAGCGTCTCCGGGGCGACCTGGAGCGACGGGTAGAGACCCACCGCGATCTGCTGGGCCATCTCGTGGCTGCGGGAGTCCCAGACGTCCTTGACCACCGCGAAGAACTTCTCCGCGTACGGGGCCAGCAGCTCCCGCTGGTCGGTCTGGACGAAGCCGCCGATCACGGCCTCCTGCACCGCGTTCGGCAGCTTGTCGGACTCCACCACCGACGCCCAGGCCGCCGCCTTGGCCTCGGCGGTCGGCCGTGCGGCGCGGGCGGTGGCCGCGTGCCGCTCGCCGGCCGCCGTACGGTCCCGCTCGTACTCCGCCGCGATCTCCTCCTCACCGGCGCGGCCGGTCGCCGCCAGCCGCTCCAGGAACGCCCAGCGCAGCTCGGTGTCCACCGCCAGGCCCTCGATCGACTCCGAGCCGTCCAGCAGCGCGGCGAGCAGGTCCAGCTGCTCGTCGGTGCGGGCGGTCGCGGCGAACGCCCGGGCCCAGGCCAGCTGGTGGTCGCTGCCCGGGGTGGCCGCCCGCAGCTGCTCCAGCGCCGCCTCGGTCCACCGGGCCAGTCCGGCGTCCCGCCACTCGGGGGCCGCGTACAGGTCGAGCGCCAGCTTCACCTGGCGGTGCAGCGACTGCACCACGCCGATGTCCGACTCGTGGGTGATGCCGGAGAGCACCAGCTCCAGGTAGTCGCGGGTGGCCAGCTCGCCGTCCCGGGTCATGTCCCAGGCGGACGCCCAGCACAGCGCGCGCGGCAGCGACTCGGTGAAGGTCGCCAGGTGACGCTGGACCGTCCACAGCGACTGCTCGTCCAGCCGCACCTTGGCGTAGCTCAGGTCGTCGTCGTTGAGCAGCACCACCGCCGGGCGCTTGGCGCCCACCAGCTCCGGGACCTCGGTCAGCTCGCCGTCGACGTCCAGCTCGATCCGCCGGGTGCGGACCAGGGCGCCCTCCTGGTGGTCGTAGAGCCCGATCGCGATGCGGTGCGGACGCAGCACCGGCTCACCCTTGGCGCCGGCCGGCAACGCCGGGGCCTCCTGGCGCACCGCGAAGGCGGTGATCACACCGGAGGAGTCGGTGACGATCTCCGGCCGGAGCACGTTGATGCCCGCCGTCTCCAGCCACTTGGCCGACCAGGTCTTCAGGTCCCGGCCGCTGGTCTCCTCCAGCGCGCCCAGCAGGTCCGACAGCCGGGTGTTGCCGAAGGCGTGGCGCTTGAAGTACGTCTGCACCCCGCGGAAGAACTCGTCCTGGCCCACGTACGCCACCAGCTGCTTGAGCACGCTGGCACCCTTGGCGTAGGTGATGCCGTCGAAGTTGACCAGCACGTCGTCCAGGTCGCGGATGTCCGCCATGATCGGGTGGGTGGACGGCAGCTGGTCCTGCCGGTACGCCCAGGTCTTCATGGAGTTGGCGAAGGTGGTCCACGAGTGCGGCCAGCGGCTGCCCGGGGCGTCGGCCTGGCAGGCGATGGAGGTGTAGGTGGCGAACGACTCGTTGAGCCACAGGTCGTTCCACCACTCCATGGTGACCAGGTCGCCGAACCACATGTGGGCCAGCTCGTGCAGGATGGTCTCGGCCCGCACCTCGTAGGCCGCGTCCGTCACCTTGGAGCGGAACACGTACTGGTCGCGGATGGTGACCGCGCCCGCGTTCTCCATCGCGCCGGCGTTGAACTCCGGCACGAAGAGCTGGTCGTACTTGGCGAACGGGTACGGGTGGTCGAACTTCTCCTCGAACCACTCGAAGCCCTGCCGCGTCACCTCGAAGATCGCGTCCGCGTCCAGGAACTCGGCGAGCGACGGACGGCAGTAGATGCCCAGCGGCACCGAGCGCCCGGCCTTCTCGTAGCTGCTGTGCACCGCGTGGTACGGGCCGGCGATGAGCGCGGTGATGTAGGTGGAGATGCGCGGCGTCGGCTCGAAGTGCCACACCCCGGACTCGGGCTCGGGCGTCGGCGAGTTGGAGATCACCTGCCAGCCCTCGGGCGCCCGCACGGTGAACCGGAAGGTGGCCTTCAGGTCCGGCTGCTCGAAGGAGGCGAACACCCGCCGGGCGTCCGGCACCTCGAACTGGGTGTACAGGTACACCTGGTCGTCCACCGGGTCGACGAAGCGGTGCAGCCCCTCACCGGTGTTGGTGTACGCGCAGTCGGCCACCACCCGCAGCTCGTTGCGGCCCGCCACCAGCCCCGGCAGCGCGATCCGCGAGTCGGCGAAGACCGTGGCCGGGTCCAGCGACGCTCCGTTGAGCACCACCTCGTGCACGGCCGGCGCGACCAGGTCGATGAAGGTCTCCGCCCCGGCCTCGGCGCTGTCGAAGCGCACGGTGGTCACCGAGCGGAAGGTCCCTCCCTCGGGCGCGCCGCTCAGATCCAGGTCGATCTCGTACGCGTCCACGGTGAGCAGCCGCGCCCGCCGCTGCGCCTCTTCGCGGGTCAGATTCGTGCCAGGCACCTGGGCATCTCCTCGGTATGTGACGTTTTTGGCCATCCTTCCACGGCCGGGTCAATCCTGGCGGGCCCGTATCGCACAGCTCCAGACCCCGTCGGCGTCCACCTTGATCAGCCCGGGCCCGGAGACCGGGGCGAACAGATCCACCCGCCCGATCTCGTTGATCAGCATGTCCCCGTAGTCGTCGGCGGGATCGGTGAGGTGGTGGACGGTGACGTTGCTCTCGCCGTGGTGGGCGAAGGAGAGCAGCGCCGGCGGTCCGCCGTACCACAGCACGTCCGAGCCGCGGCCCTGCGCGGTGGTCACCAGCAGGGGGGTCTCGCCGATCGGGCGCACGGTGAGCACCCACGGGGTGTCGGCCTCCACCCGCAGGGCCAGCGGTCTGCCCTCCGGCGCCACCCCGACGGCGCGGGCCCGCACATGGTCCTCGTACCGGTCGAGCAGGGAGTCCTCGCTGCGCCCGTAGGCGTCGCAGGAGCGGACCGACACCGAGACGCTGTCATGGCACTCGATCTCCACCAGCACCCAGCCCGGTGGCACCCGGCCGTCGCAGGTGACCGTCCGGTTGCCGTGGCCCCGCTGCACGAAGGGGCTGAACGGGGCGCCGGGGCCGGCCGGGGACGCGCCGGCGCCCAGCCGGGCGGGAGCGCCGCGGCGCCGTGGACCGTGGCGCCGGGCACACCTCAAGCGGCGGGGCGGCGGGCGCGGTGCCCAGGAACCCGGCGGCGGCCGGGGCCGCAGTGACGGCTCCGCCGGGCGGCACCGCCGGCGGCACGGCGTACGGCAGGCCCGGTGAGGGCGCCCGGCGGCACCACGGGCGGTGCCCGTACGGCGTCCCGTACCTGGGGGCGCCGGCGCGCCGTACGGGAGGCGGGCGGGGGCTGCCAGGCGGGCCTGGCGGGCGCCCCCGGCGGCCCGGGGTGCGGGAGCGGCCGGGGCGGCGGGCGCCGCGAACGCCGGCGGCGGGGGCCGGGGGCCCAGGGTCCGGCGACGGGCGTCCGGGGCGGGGGCGGCCGGCGGCCCGGGGACGGCCCGGGTGCGGCAGGGGCGGGGCGGCACCGGCACGGTGGGCGGCGCGGGCGGCGGGGCCGCCGCTGCGCGCGGCGGCTCGTCGGCGACCTCGATCCCGAAGTCGGTGGCGAGGCCGGCCAGCCCGCTGGCGTACCCCTGTCCCACCGCGCGGAACTTCCACCGGCCCGCGCGCCGGTAGAACTCGCCGAAGACGAACGCGGTCTCGGTGGTGGCGTCCCCGATCAGGAAGTGCACCACATGGCGGCCATCGGCGGTGTCGATCCGGACGGCGAGCCCCGGTATCCCGCCGAAGACGCCCCCGTCACAGGAGGCGGCCACCACCACCCGGTGGGTGCCCGGGTCCACCAGGGCCAGGTCCACCGAGAGCCAGTCGGCCCGCTGCGCGGCTCCGGCCGGGGACTTCCCCAGGTGGCGGACGGCGCCGCCGGGGTGCGCCGGCTGGTTGTAGAAGACGAGGTCCGCGTCGCCGCGCACCCTGCCGCCCGCGTCCAGCAGCAGCGCGGACACGTCGATGTCCGGGCCCCCGGCCGTCGCGGTCCAGGTGACGGCGACGGTCAGGGGCTCGGCGGGGACGGGCAGGTTTCCGCCCTTGGCGATCCGGGTCATGGTCGAACTGTGCCACGAACCCCCGGACCCGGCCGAGGGTTGTCCACAGGCCGCCCCCGCCGGTATGACGATCGGACCGGTCAGCTCAGTTCGGCGGCGACCAGCTCGGCGATCTGCACCGCGTTGAGCGCCGCGCCCTTGCGGAGGTTGTCCCCGGACAGGAAGAGCGCCAGGCCGTTGTCCACGGTCTCGTCCACCCGGATGCGGCCCACGTAGCTCACGTCCTTGCCGGCGGCCTGGAGCGGGGTGGGGATCTCCGACAGCTCCACCCCCGGCGCGTCCTTGAGCAGCTCCTGCGCGCGGGCCACGCCGATCGGCCGCTCGAACCGTGCGTTGACCTGGAGGGAGTGGCCGGAGAAGACCGGGACCCGGACGCAGGTGCCGGAGACCTTCAGCTCCGGGATCTCCAGGATCTTGCGGGACTCGTGGCGCAGCTTCTGCTCCTCGTCGGTCTCGAAGCTGCCGTCGTCCACCAGGTTGCCGGCGAGCGGCAGGACGTTGTAGGCGATGGGCCGGCGGTAGACGTCCGGCTCGGGGAACTCGACCGCCTCGCCGTCGAAGGTCAGCCGGTCCGCGGTGTCGGTGACCTTGCGCGCCTGGTTGTGCAGCTCGGCGACGCCGGCCAGGCCGGAGCCGGAGACCGCCTGGTAGGTGGTGGCCACGAGGGCGGTCAGCCCGGCCTCCAGGTGGAGCGGCTTGAGCACCGGCATGGCGGCCATGGTGGTGCAGTTGGGGTTGGCGATGATCCCCTTGGGGCGGTTCTTCAGCGCGTGCGGGTTGACCTCGGAGACCACCAGCGGCACCTCGGGGTCGCGCCGCCACGCGGAGGAGTTGTCGATCACCACGGCGCCCTGGGAGGCGACCTTCTCGGCGAGCGCCCGGGAGGTGGCGCCGCCCGCGGAGAACAGCACGATGTCCAGACCGGTGTAGTCGGCGGTGGCGGCGTCCTCGACGGTCACCTCGCCGTCCCGCCACGGGATCGTGCGCCCCGCCGACCGGGCGGAGGCGAACAGCCGGAGCTCGCTCACCGGGAAGTCCCGCTCGGCCAGTATCGTCCGCATGACGTTGCCGACCTGACCGGTGGCTCCGACGATTCCGATCCTCACCAGGTGCTCCTTCTTCCGTCCGACAGGTGTATCCATCATGCGTGGCCGCCCGCCGGTCTTGTCCAATCCGTTCCATCCTGCGACCGGGATCACCCCTGGTGAGCACGGAGCGGACCGGCACCGCGACGCGGCGTGAGCCGACCGGGCGCCGGCGCCCGGCCCCTCCGGCCGCCCGGCGGCCCGGCAGCGGGCGCGGGAGGCGGCGAGAGCCCGGGAGCGGGGACGGTCAGGCCCGGCTCCGGCACCGGTTGCGGCACCGGTTGCGGCACCGGGCGGGTCGGCCTCGGGCACGCGAGCCGGCGGGCCGGCCCGGGCGCGCGGACGGACGCCGGCCCGGTTCCGGCCACGGGTACGGCAACGGGGCGGGCCCCCGGGAAGGGACCCGCCCCGTTCGTTCACGACCGCGGCCGGCCGGCGCAAGGCCTCACCGGGCCGTGCGCCGCCGCCTCGCCGCGGCGGGCGTCCGGTGCGTCAGGACGCGACCTTCTCGATCTGCACGCGGCCCACGCCGGTGACCGTGCCCGCACCGTTGACCAGCTGTACCTGGCCGAAGAAGGACCGGCCCTCCGGGCCCGCGGCGGCCACCTCGACCTTGGCGCCGACCGGCGCGGTCGCGCCGTTGGCCAGGGTCACGCTCTGGGTGCTGTCCGCGGAGATCCGGCCGAACGACGGCGCGTAGTACACGTCGAGGTGGTCGTACTCGGTGGAGCCCGCCGGGACGGAGTAGCCCGCCACCTCGATGGTGTACGTGCCGGCCTTCGGCTTGGCCAGGCTCACCGACTCCTCGGAGTCACCGTCGGCGGAGGAGCCGACCACGGTGCCGTTGAGCTTGACGCTCAGGTCCAGGTCGGCCTTGGCGTCGGACACCTTGCCGATGGACACGTCGAGCCGGGACACGCCCTCGCCCACGGTGACGGTGGTGGTCCGGGTCTCACCGTTCTTGATCACCGGGCGCTCGGACCGGGCCGAGCCCAGCTCGCCGCCGGTCAGCTTGCCGCCCTCGATCCGGGCGAAGCCGTTGGTGACCTTCCACTCGACCGGCACCGGGGTGCCGGCCTTGGCCTCCGGCACCGTCTGGACCTGCGGGTCGAAGGTGGCGCCGAGCGCGGTCGCGGTGAGCGTGTACGGGTTGTCGAGCAGCGGCGAGGTCCGGCGCGACTCGACCTCGAACTCCCAGACGCCCGGCAGCGGGTCGCGGTAGGAGCGCAGGTCCGGGCGGCAGGTGTTGGCCGGGTTCGGGTAGTTCGGGTAGCAGTTGATCGTGGAGGTCGGGTCCACCGGCACGCCGTAGGGGTTGATCGCGATCCACCGGGTCTGGCTGTCGCCGGACAGGCCCTTGAGGGAGACCTCCAGCGACGTGGCGCCGGCCGGAACCTTCACGAAGTACGAGGTGCTGTCGTTGCGCTGCACCGTGCCGGACTGCCCGTGGGCGAAGTGCGGCTTGGTCAGCTCCTTGGCGACGACCACGGTGGCGAGGATCTTCTTGTCGACGCCCACCGTCTTCGGGTCGTTGACGTCGATGACCGCGGTGTGGATGCCGGCGGCGCGGGTCTTCGCGGTGACCTTGACGGTGACCGGGGTGTCCAGCGGCAGCGACACCGAGGAGCGGGACAGCGTGAAGGTGCCGTCGTTGTTCCGCAGCGACAGGTCGTGGCGGAGGGCGCCCTCCGGACCGGTGGTGCGGGTGATGGTGACGTCGTACGTCCGCGACTCGTTGGTCTTCAGACCGCCCTCGCGGTCGTAGAGGCCGGTCCCGGTGTGCGGCGTGCGCAGCTGGCCGGAGAGCGCGGTGCGCACCGGCGCCTGAACGGTGTACTCGTGCCCGGTGGCACCCTTGCGGATCGCCTTCCAGGCGCCGACGACGTCGATCAGGCCGGCACCCTCCTCGTACGCCTGCGCGCCCTTGATGTGCTTGGCGGTGCTGGTCAGCGCGGTGCGCAGATCGGCCGGGGTGAGGTCGATCCGCTTCTGCTTCGCGGCGGACAGCAGCAGCGCGGAGGCGCCGGCGGCCTGCGGGGACGCCATCGAGGTGCCCTGCAGCATGCCGTAACCGGGCGGCAGCTGGTAGCCGGCCTCGGCCACCGGGCTGCCGGGCAGCCAGGTCTGGGTGGTGTTGATCGAGGCGCCCGGGGCGGAGAGCACCGGGGTGAAGCCGCCGTCCTCGCGCGGACCGCGGGAGGAGAAGGGCATCATCGCGTACGGGGTGGTGACCTCGGAGCCGTAGTTCGCCGCCCAGGTCTCCCGGGAGACGGTGGCGCCGACGCTGATCACCTTGTCCGCCAGCGACGGGTCGCCGATGGTGTTGGCGCCGGGGCCGCTGTTGCCCGCGGAGATCACCAGCTGCACGCCGTAGGTGTCGATGAGGCGGGTGTACAGCTCGGCGCGGGCGTTGTTGCCGTCGTTGAGCGCCGGCAGGCCGCCGATCGACATGTTGACGATGTCGACGTGGCGGTTGACCACCAGATCGATCATGCCTTCGGTGAGCGCGACGTTGGTGCAGCTGCCGGTCCAGGTGCAGGCCCGCGAGGAGACCAGCTTGGCGCCCGGCGCGGCACCGTTCATCTCGCCGCCGAACAGGCCGTTCGCCGCGGTGATGCCGGCCACGTGGGTGCCGTGCTCGGACTCGATGACGCCGATGTTGACGAAGTCGGCCTTCTTGCCGACCCAGCTGCCGCCGTAGGGGTCCATCGCGACGTCCTTGCGGACCTCGATGACGAACGGGATGCGCTCGGCCACCGGGGTCGCGGGGTCGTCGGTGCCGAAGTAGCCCACCTGGAACCCGTCCCGGTAGGGCTTCATCGCCTCGTCGTCGGTGAAGTCGCCGTCGTTGTCCAGGTCCACCCGGGCGGTGCCCTTGGCGGGGTCGTACAGCACGGCCCAGGAGTCGGTGGTGTCACCGTCCCGGTTGAGGTCGCCCTGCATGTCGCCGCCGGTGGTCACGCTCTCCTTGAAGAGGCTGACCTGGTACGACCCGGCCGGGGCGGAGTAGGTGCGGCCGTTGAAGCCGAAGCTGGGGCCGGACGCGGCGGTGACCATCGGCAGCCAGGTGCCGTCCCGGTCCGTGATCGGGTCGGTGGCCGTGACCCAGTCCACGATCTTGCGCTCGCCGGTGGTGGTCTTCTGCAGCGCCGGGTGCCCGAGGTCCACGCCCGAGTCGAGGATGCCGATCGTCACCCCGCGGCCGTCCGCCTTGGGGTTGTCCTCGACGAAGTCGACGGCGCCGGTCTCGAAGGCGGGCTGGTACGGGTTCTTCGCCGGGGTGTTCCGGTCCGGGGCCGGGTAGGAACCCGCCGAGGGGCCGGTCTTCGCGCCCTTGGCGCGGTCCGCGGCCGGGGTCGGGTCCGGCAGCCGGATCTCCTGGCGCAGGTCGATGCCGTGGACCGAGGAGAGCTTCTCCGCCGTGGCGATCGCGGCGTCGGCCTTGCCGGTCGGCACGGTGGCCCGGACGTAGCCGAGCTTGTCGTAGGTGCGGCCGACCGCCGCGCCCTTGACCGCGTCCAGCTCCTCGGCGACCTGCTCGGTCTTCCCGGGGGCGGTGGCGATCATCATGGTGATGTTCTTGTCGCCGTCGGCCTTGGCCTCGGCGAGCAGTGCGGCGTCGGTGGCGCCGAGCTTGTCGGACGCGCTCTTCACCGGCTCGGTGGGCGCGGCCGTCCCGGGGGTGTCACCGGGCGACGAGGCGAAAACGGGGGCGGGGCCCGCGGCCACCAGGGCGGCCACCAGGCCCGCGCCTATGGCTATGCGGGCCGCACGTCTCGCGCCACGTGCGGATCTCTCTTCAGGTGATGAGGACATGGGCATCCTTGTTCGAAATACGGTGCCGTCGGTCCGTTCACCTTTGTGGAACTGACTGATGTTTGGGGAGAGTTGCCCGAGCCTGATTGTGCGGTTGGCGCATTCCCGCCATACGTCATCGGGGACAAAGCGCTGCCAAAGCCGCTAATTCCCGCTCGGAGCGAGGTGCCCCAGGCGGTTCTGACCGGTCCTGATCACGTGCCGTCCGGTTTCGGATGTCCGCCGTCGCCGGCTGTTCGCAGGCTGGGGCGAACCTTTTCGGTCGGATGACGGGCATGGCGAGGGGCGGCGCGGCGTGGACGGCCGGCCGCCGGCGCCCGGACCCCTCAGGGGCGGTCCTCCCGGGTCCGGGCGTAGTGCCGGGACGCCTTGGCCCGATTACCGCACCCCGCCATGGAGCACCAGCGTCGGGTGCCGTTCCGGGAGGTGTCGAAGAAGTGAAGGATGCACTTGGGGTGCTCGCAGGCGCGGATGCGGTCCGGCGCGGTGCGCAGCAGCCGCAGGTAGTCGTGGGCGGCGGTCCAGGCCGGACCCCACGCCGGGTCGTCGAACTCCACGGCCTCGCCGGGGCCGTCACCGGTCAGCAGCGGGCGGACGCGGCCGTGCCGCAGCACCGCGTTCACCCGGCGGACCGCGTCCTCGGTGCCGGGTGCGCGGACCGCGGCCCCGATCGCCTCCCGGGCTTCGAGCAGCGCCTCCAGGACCGCGCCGCCGGACGGCGCCGCCGCGCCGTGGGGGGCGGAGTCGCCGGGGGTGCCGCCGGTGACCAGGTGCTCCAGTCCGTTGTCGGCCAGCCAGACGTGCAGCCCCTCCACCGAGGTCAGCAGGTCCTGGCGGACGCCCTGGGCGATCCACTCGGTGTTGAGGAGGTCCAGGGAGACCGGCTCGCCGAGCAGCGGACGGGGGCCGGCTGGTGGCATCTGGGGACCCTTCGGTGCGTTCCGGGCTGACCTCTGCATCGTACGAGGCGCCTTGACGGCGATCTTGTCTAACCCCTAAGTTTCATTTAACAGGTTAGTCCGGGAGCGGCCCGGGCAGCCGTTCACCGGAGGGGGACAGCCATGTCCACGGCTTCACTGCGCACCGGGCACGTCGGCATCAACGTCACCGACGTCGAGCGCTCGACGGCCTTCTACCGCCGGGTCCTCGGACTCGACGTGGTGACCGAAGGCACCGAGGAGGGGCGCCGGTTCGTCTTCCTGGGCCGGGACGGGGCCCTGGTGCTGACCCTGTGGCAGCAGGCCGGGCACGCCTTCGAGGCGGACCGGGCGGGCCTGCACCACCTCTCCTTCGAGGTCGGCTCGGCCGAGGAGGTACGCGCCGCCGAGGCGGTGCTGCGCGAGCTGGGCGCGCGTTTCGCCTACGACGGGGTCGTGCCGCACGGCGAGGGGACCGCGTCCGGCGGGATCTACTTCACCGACCCCGACGGCACCCGGCTGGAGATCTACGCGCCCACCGGCGCGGAGGGTGTCGCGGCGCCGGTCGCGGGGGCTCCCACCTGCGGCTTCTTCTAAACCGCCGAGTGGCGGACCGGGCTGCCCGCCCTCACCCGGTCCGCTGCCGGGCGGCGGGAGGCCGGGCGGCTCCCCCCGCCCGGTCTCCCACCGTCCGGTCGTGCCGGCTCGCCCGCGACCCCGGTCCCGTCCGGTGGCGGACACGGCGGGCCGGCCGGGTCCGCCACCGGGCGCGGCTCGCCGGCCGGTGCTGCCGGGACACGGAACCGTCCCACCCGGACCTGCCGCGGCGCCCGTGCGGCCGAGGGCCGCGCGGTGGAGGGAGGTCCGGGGCCGTGCCGTGACCGGCCCCGTCGGCCGGGTGCGGCTCGCCGGCCGGGTGCGGGCTGCCCTGCCGGGCCCCGGGGCCTGCCGTGCCGGGCCTCGCGAGGGTGGGCCCGGTGCCGGCCGCCGGACCGCCGTCCCCGCATGCGCCCCCGGGCCGCCGCCCCGCATCCCGCATCCGCCCCCGGCCGCCGTCCCCGCACCCCGCCGCCGTGCCGCCGTCCCCGCATCCCGTCGTCGTACCCCGCCGCCGTCCGCCCGGCGGCCGGCCGTATCCACCCAGGAGGGACACCATGACCAGCAGCTTGCCGACCTCGCCCACCCCGGCCGGCCCGTACCACTCCGGGGAGCGCGCCGTGCAGCTCCGGGCCGGGCTGCTCGCCCAGGCCGACCACTCCGGCCGGGCGATCGGCAGCGGCATCCGGGACGTGGCCGCGGCGTTCCTGCGTCTCCAGCCGATGCTGGTGGCCGGGGCCGCCGATCCGGCCGGACGCCTGTGGTGCTCGCTCCTCACCGGCGAGCCGGGGTTCGTCACCGCCACCGGACCGCGGTCCATCGCCGTCGCCGGCCGGCTGCCCGGGTCCGACCCGCTGGCCGAGACGCTGGAGGAGGCGGGTACCAGCGTGGGCACCATCGCCCTGGACCCGCGCACCCGCCGCCGGATGCGGCTCAACGGCACGGCCCGGCCCACCACCGACGGCCTGGCGATCGACGCCGACCAGGTGTTCGCCAACTGCCCCAAGTACCTCCAGAAGCGGCAGCTGGAGGAGACCGCGGCGGACCGGACGCCCGGCCCCGTACGACGGTCCGCCGCGCTGAGCGACGCACAGGCCGCCTTCGTCCGCGCCGCCGACACCTTCTTCATCGCCACCGCCGCACCGGCCCCGGAACCGTCCGCCCCCGGCCGGTCCGCCGGCGGCCCGGCCGACGCCAGCCACCGGGGCGGTATGCCCGGCTTCGTCACCGTCACCGGCCCCACCCGGCTGAGCTGGGCCGACTACCCCGGCAACGCGATGTTCCTGACCCTGGGCAACCTGGCCGCCGACCCGCGCGCCGGCCTGCTGTTCACCGACTGGACCACCGGTGACACCCTCCAGCTCACCGGCACCGCGCACACCGAGTTCGGCGACACCGGCCGGACCGTCCACTTCGACCTGTCCGAGGCGGTGTGGACCCCGGCGGCGAGCCCGCTGCGCTGGTCCGCCCCCGAGTACTCCCCCGCCAACCCGCGGCCGGCCGGCTGACCGCGGGCCCTTCCCCCGGCGGGTGAACCCGCGGTGAGGCGGCGGCGACCGTCCGCCGTGCGTCCGGTGGCGGTCCGTGCCGCGGGTGATCCCTGTGCGCATCCCGGCAACGGGCGTTGCGACCGCGTTCACGCCACCGTCAGACCCGCTGCCGAGCATCCCCGGTGGGCGGTCCGCCGCCCGGCCGCACACCGCGCTCGCACCCGGGGAGATGGCGCATGTCCCGCAGGTCCCGCATACGGTCCACCGCCGCATCCGTCGATCGCCGTACGCTGCTCGCCGCCGCCGGAACCGCCGGCGCCGCCGCCGGGCTGGGGTTCGCCCTGGGCCCGTCGCGCGGTTCGGCGGACGCCGCCGGGGCGGCGTCCGCCTCCGCCGGCCCCGGTCCGCGCACCGCGGCCGGTGCCGCCCCGGGAGCCCCCTCCACCGCCGGGACCACGCTGCGCTCCACCGCCGCGCCGCGCGGCGGCCCGGGCTACCGGCGGCTCGGCGAGGGCCCCGGCTGGCCGCGCGTGGTCCGTACCGATCTCGCCCGGGCCGGAGGCGGGCGGGAGAGGCGGCGCACCACCCTCACCTCCTTCGTGCACCTCACCGACCTGCACATCACCGACGTCCAGCACCCGGTGCGGTACGAATTCCTGCGCTCCGGCCAGGTGTCCGCCTGGCGCCCCCACGAGGCGCTCTCGGCGGTCGGCGCGGTGGCGCTGGTGGAGCGGATCAACGGGCTGCGCGGCGGCCCGGTCACCGGCGCCCCGCTGGACTTCGCGATGACCACCGGCGACAACACCGACAACAACGCCCGTAACGAGCTGGAGTGGTACCTCACCGCGATGAGCGGCGGCCGGTTCACCCCCGACTCCGGCGACCCGCACCACTACGAGGGCGTGCAGAACAGCGGACTGGCGCACTTCTGGCACCCGGAGAGCCCGCTGCGGGACATCGACAAGCGCGACGCCGGCTTCCCGCGCATCGACGGCTTCCTCCGGGCGGCGCTGCGCACCGTGCACAGCCCCGGACTCCGGCTGCCCTGGTACTCCACGGTCGGCAACCACGACGGACTCTCCGGCGGCGTCTACGCGTTCGAGCGCGGCTACCTCACCGAACTGGCCACCGGCCGCCGGAAGCTGGAGATCATTCCGGCGTCCGAGGCGGAACGGATCTACCGGGACGAGCGGCGCGGCGACGACCCGCGCGGCACCGTGATGAAGGAACTGCTGCGCGCGCACGCCCGTGACATGCGCACCGTCACCCCCGACGAGCGGCGCGCCCCCTTCACGCTCCACGAGTACCTCCGCGCGCACCTCGACCCCCGGTTCACCGGCGCCGGACCGGCCGGACACGGCTACACCCGGGACAACCTCGAAGCGGGCACCCTGTACTACGCGTTCCGCATCTCCGACGGGGTCGTCGGCATCAGCCTGGACTCCACCGACCCCGGCGGGCACTACACCGGTTCGGTCGGCACCGGTCAGCTCCGCTGGCTGGAGCGGACCCTGGCGGCGCACCGGGACGACCACGTGATCGTCTTCAGCCACCACTACAGCCGCAGCATGAAGAACCTCCACCGCGACCCGGCCCGCCCCGACGAGGCCCGGCACACCGGCGCCGAGCTGGGGGACCTCTTCCGGCGCCATCCGCAGGTGCTCGCCTGGATCAACGGCCACAGCCACCGCAACGAGATCACCCCGCGCGGCACCTTCTGGGAGATCACCACCGCCTCGCACATCGACTTCCCGCAGCTGGCGCGGATCGTCGAGATCACCGACAACCACGACGGGACGCTGTCGCTCTTCACCACGCTGGTGGAGTCCGCCGCCCCGTACCGCACCGACCCGGCCGACCTGTCCCAGACCGGACTCGCCGCGCTCTACCGCGAACTCGCGTACAACGCGCCCGGCGCGCGCGGCACGCTCGCGGGCCGGCCCGGGGACCGCAACACCGAACTGCTGCTGCGCAAGCGGTGACCGGCACCGGTGACCCGGCACCGCCACAGCCCCGCGGGTCACGGGCCACGCGCCGCCGACCGGGGAGCCGGGCCGGGGAGTCCGGCCGGGGACCCGGCCGGCCGCAGCCGTGGGTGCGCTCGCGGTTCGGGGCGCGGCGGGGCCGGTCCGGGTGCGCTCGCGGCGGGGCCGGGCCTGGTCCCGGAGCGGCGGGGCGGGGCGGCCAGGTCAGGGAGCGGCGGGCCGGGCCCCGCGGGTGCGGTCGTGGTGGCGCCGGGGGCCGGGACCGCGGCCCCCGCGCCGCTCAGCGGGGCAGCACCTCGACCCGGGCGCCCGGCGGCGGGTCACCGGGCGCGGCGTCGATGAGCAGGTCGGCCGCCGCCATCAGCGCGGTACGGATCACCGCGGCCTGGTCCGCCGGGGACCGCCGCAGCCGCTCGGGGCCGACCCGCACCACGGTGATCCCGTGCCGCTCCAGCCGGTCGCGGCCGCCCGGCGGATCGTCCGGCGGGGAGGGGAGGCCGGCGGACCGGACGGCGGGCCGGGTGTCCAGCTCCACGGCCACCGCCTGCTCCGGCCAGTAGGCGTCCACCCGGCCCAGCAGCGGGCCGCCGGGCAGCCGCAGGGTGACGTTCCACAGCGGCTCGGGCAGCCGGTGGCCGCGTACCACCGCGTACAGCCGCCCCTCGGCGAGCGCCCGCCCCTCGTCCAGGACCGCCGCGGCGGCGTCCGCCACGTACGGCCGGGACAGCAGCCGGCAGCGGTCCAGTTCACGGACGATCTCGGCCGCCTCGCAGTGCCCGCCGCGCACCGCCTCCAGCAGCAGCCGCCGCACCGGTGCCGCCCCGGGCAGGTCGCCGACCACGTCGGCCAGGGCCCGGGGCACCGGGGCGGTGGGCACCCCGGAGACCTCCTGCGGCCGGGGCAGGCAGCGGCCCCGCACCACCCGGACGAAGCCGGTCGAGCGCAGCCGCCGGGTCAGGTCCACCAGGACGTCCACCCGGTTCGTCGGCGGCAGCGGGGGAGTGACGGGGAAGCGGTGCAGGGCGAGCGCGGCGCTGCCGGTGATCATCGCCGTACCGGGGCCGCCGGGCGTCCCGCCCGGGTCGGCCGCGGGGGTCCGCGCCGGGCCCCGGACCCGGGTGTAGAGCAGCGCGGCGTGCAGACGCTCCTCGTCGCTGGCCGGACCCGGGTGGAGCAGCACCACCCCCGGCAGCAGCAGTTGCCAGGGGCCACCGGGGCGGCACCGCGCGGCCGCGGTCGAGGGGGTGACACCGTGCGCCCGGAGCTGGCCGAGCGTCAGCAGCCGGTGCCCGGCGCCGGAGACGTGGCGGGCACCGGACAGATGGCGTACCGGGTGCGGCCGGGGCGGAGTGGCGGGGCCCTCCCCGCCGAGGGGAGCGGAAGCATGGGTCATGTTGCCGCACTTCCCCGGTCCGCCACGATCACCCACCGCTGTGACACACCTGTCGACAGATCGGGACAACTCTGCCCTTACGGGCAGATTTTCGAGGCTCGAACGGAGTCCTGTCCGTCGTGCCGGATGGGGCCGCCGGGTCACCGGGACCGGTGGCCCCACCGGTGGAGGTGCTCCGGCCCGGCGCTACCACCGGCACCCGGCCCCGGCGGAGCGGGCGCGCACCCGTGGTCCCGACCTCCCGGCGGAGCAGCGGGCGCGCACACCCGGCTCCCGACACCGGTGCACGCGGCCCCGGTTGCCCGTGGCGCCCGGCCCGTAGCCGCCCCCGGGCCCGGAGCATCCGGCATCCCGGGCCCGCGGCGCCCGGCCCCGGCGCTTCCGCACCCGGCTGCCGGGATCCGGGCCGGAGGAGCCACGGCCCCGGAGGTCCCGGGCGTGCTGACCGCTGCCCGGGACCCCGGACGGCGGCCGGGACGCCCGGGGCGGGGTCAGGACGCGGCGCGGGCGTCGCACTCCTGGGCGCGCAGCGCGCGCGCCAGGTCGTCCCGGGCCTCGCTCACCAGCCGGCGCAGCGCGGGTGCCGCGTCCGGGTGCCCGGCGAGCCAGGCGTCGGTGGCGGCCAGGGTCCCCGGGTCGTCCTGCAGTGCCGGGAACAGGCCGCGCACCACCGACATGGCGATCTCGATCGACCGGCTGCGCCACACCTCCTCGATCACCGCGAAGTACCGCTCCGCGTAGGGCGCCAGCAGCTCCCGCTGGCCCTCCTGGGCGAACCCGGAGATGGTGGCCTCCACCAGCGCGTTGGAGAGCGCGTCGGACTCCACCACCGCGGCCCACGCCGCCGCCTTGACCTCGGCCGACGGCCGGGCGGCCAGGCAGCGCGTGCGGTGGCGCTCGCCGGAGGCGGTGTCGTCCCGGGCCAGCTCCGCCGCGATCACCGACTCGTCCGCCGCGCCGCGGGCGGCCAGCGGCTCCAGGAAGGCCCAGCGCAGCTCCTGGTCCACGTCGAGGCCGTCGATCCGGGCGGTGCCCTCCAGCAGGCCGCTCAGCAGCCGCAGTTCGGCGTCGCCGGTGGCGGTCTGGGCGAAGAAGCGGGCCCAGGCCAGCTGGTGTCCGCTGCCCGGCGCGGCCTGCCGCAGCTCGCGCAGGGCACCGGCCCCGAGGTCGGCACGGCCCTGCTCGCGCCACTCCGGCGCGGCGTAGTGGACCAGCGCCGTCCGGGCCCAGGTCTGCACCATCTGGAGCACCCCGATGTCGGTCTCCGAACCGGCGAAGCGCAGCACCAGGCCGAGGAAGTCGCGGGCCGGCATCAGCCCGTCCCGGGTGAGGTTCCACAGCGCCGACCAGCACAGCGCGCGGGCGAGCGGGTCGGTGAGGTCGCCCAGGTGCGCGCGGAGGGTGGCGAGCGAGTCGGTGTCGAAGCGGACCTTGCAGTAGGTCAGGTCGTCGTCGTTGACCAGGATCAGGTCCGGCCGCTCGGCGCCGGCCAGCTCGGTGACCACGGTGCGCGCCCCGGTGACGTCCACCTCGGCGCGGGCGTGGCGGACCAGCGCGCCGTCGGCCTCCTGCCGCCGGTAGAGGCCGACCGCCACCCGGTGCGGGCGCGGCGGCGCGTCGGTGGCCGCGGCGGACTCCGGGCGCGCCGGCTGGTGCGGCTGCACGGCGTCCTCCCGGACGATCGCCAGCTCGGTCACCCGGCCGGAGGCGTCGTAGGTCACCTGCGGGGTGAGCACGTCCACGCCGGCGGTCTGCAGCCAGGCCCGGGACCAGGCGGTCATGTCCCGGCCGGAGGTCTCGGCGAGCACCGACAGCAGGTGCTCCAGCCGGGTGTTGCCGTAGGCGTGGGCCTTGAAGTAGCGGCGGGCGCCCTCCAGGAAGGCGTCCCGGCCCACGTAGGCCACCAGCTGCTTGAGGACGCTGGCGCCCTTGGCGTAGGTGATGCCGTCGAAGTTGAGCTTGGCGTCCTCCAGGTCCCGGATGTCGGCGGTCACCGGGTGGGTGGAGGGCAGCTGGTCGGCGCGGTAGGCCCAGGACTTGCGGTTGTTGGCGAAGGTGATCCAGCCGCCGGTGAAGCGGGTCGCCTCCACCTGCGAGAAGCTGCCCATGAAGTCGGCGAAGGACTCCTTGAGCCACAGGTCGTCCCACCACTCCATGGTGACCAGGTCGCCGAACCACATGTGCGCCATCTCGTGGAGGATGACGTTGGCCCGCCGCTCGTACGCCGCCTGGGTCACCTTGCCGCGGAAGACGAACTCCTCGCGGAAGGTCACGCACCCCGGGTTCTCCATCGCGCCGAGGTTGTACTCCGGCACGAACGCCTGGTCGTACTTGCCGAACGGGTACGGGTAGTCGAAGTGGTCGTGGAAGAAGTCCAGACCCTGCTTGGTGACGGTGAAGATGTCGTCGGCGTCGAAGTGCTTGGCCAGCGAGGCCCGGCACAGCGCGCCCAGCGGGATGTCCAGCACCCGGCCGTCGTCGAAGGTGCGGCGGTAGTGGTCCCGCTCCATGTGGTACGGGCCGGCGACCACCGCGGTGATGTACGTCGAGATGGGCCGGGTCGGCGCGAACCGCCAGGTGGCGGCGGAGTCCCCGGCCGGCTCCGGCTCGCCCTGGCTCTCGCCGTTGCTGAGCACCGTCCACCCGGCGGGGGCGGTCACCGTGAAGGTGAAGGGGGCCTTGAGGTCCGGCTGCTCGAAGTTGGCGAACACCCGGCGGGCGTCGGCCGGCTCGTACTGGGTGTAGAGGTAGACCTGACCGTCCTCCGGGTCCACGAACCGGTGCAGCCCCTCGCCGCTCCGGCTGTAGGCGCACTCCGCGTCCACCACCAGCACGTTCTCCGCGGCCAGCTGGTCCAGCGCGATCCGGGTGCCGTCGAAGACCGCCGCCGGGTCCAGCTCGCGTCCGTTGAGCACCACCGAGGCGACCCGCGGGGCGAGCAGGTCGGCGAAGGTCGCCGCACCCGGCTCGGCGGCGCGGAACCGGATCGTCGTCGTGGAGCGGAAGGTCCGTCCGCCGCCGGCCTCCGCCGGGGCCACCGCGGACCGCAGGTCGAGCACGACGTCGTAGGAGTCCACGGTCAGCAGCCGGGCCCGCTCACGGGCCTCGTCACGGGACAGATTCTCACCGGGCACGACGTGACTCCCTCATCATCGTCTCGAATGTCGGACTTCGGAATCATGTCACGCGGGTTCCTCGCCGGGCATCGGGGAATGCCCCCACCCGACCCTCGCGTTACCCCGAGGAAGACCGGATACATATCCGGTACGCCCGTAGGGATATCCATCTGTTCGTCCGGATATCGAAACTCCGCGAAGGAGCCATCGTGACCGACACCGCCATCGACGCCACCGCCAGCACCACGGCCGATTTCTGGTTCGACCC
This sequence comes from Streptomyces pactum, assembly GCF_016031615.1. GTDB lineage: Bacteria > Actinomycetota > Actinomycetes > Streptomycetales > Streptomycetaceae > Streptomyces > Streptomyces pactus. Next base: position 2,205,679 of record NZ_JACYXC010000001.1, on the reverse strand, counting down.
GCTCTGTCCGTGGGCCTGGATGACGTCGCGCTGGATGCTGGAGGTGGAGAAGGTCCGCCCGGTCCAGGTGCGCTGGCACGTGATGAGCCTGGCCGTGCTCAACGAGGACAAGCTCGACCAGGTCCCGGAGGAGTACCGGGAGATGCTGAAGACCACCGCCTGGCACCCGGTGCGGGTCTGCATCGCCGCCGCCCGCAAGCACGGCCAGGAGGTGCTCGGCCCCCTCTACACCGCGCTGGGCACCCGCTTCCACAACCAGGGCCTGGGGCACGGCCGCGAGACCATCGTCGCCGCGCTGGAGGAGGTCGGCCTGCCCGCCGAGCTGGCCGACGCCGCGGACAGCGACGCCTTCGACGCCGAGCTGCGCGCCTCCCACCAGGAGGGCATCGGTCTGGTCGGCCAGGAGGTGGGCACCCCGGTCATCGCGGTGCCCGGCCCCGACGGCGAGCGGATAGCGTTCTTCGGCCCGGTGGTCACCCCGGCGCCCAAGGGCGAGGAGGCCGCGAAGCTGTGGGACGGCACCCTGCTGGTCGCCTCCATCCCCGGTTTCTACGAGATCAAGCGCACCCGGACCACCGGCCCGATCTTCGACTGACGACCGCCCGTCCCCGGACCGGGCTTCGACCGGGTCCGCCCGTCCCGGGGCGGGTCCCCGATCGGGCCCGCCCGTCCCCGGGCCCGCCGGCTCCGGCCGGAGCCCGGGGTGGCAACGGGAGCGGCCCCGCGCACGTCCGATGCGCGGGGCCGCTCCTTTCCTCCGCCTGCTCGGTGACGGTGAGAAGACGATCACGAGCAGGACGACCGGGGGGCCGTCAGGGGGCCAGCAGCAGACCGGTGGCGCGCTCCTTGGCGGCGGCGTAACGGCGCGCCACGTCCTGCCAGTTGACGACCCGCCACATCGCCTCGACGAAGTCGACCTTCTGGTTCCGGTACTGCAGGTAGAAGGCGTGCTCCCAGGCGTCGAAGACCAGGATCGGCACCGAGCCCTGGCCCACGTTGCCCTGGTGGTCGTAGACCTGCTCCACGATCAGGCGGCCGCTCACCGGCTCGTACGCCAGCACGCCCCAGCCCGAACCCTGGGTGGTGGCGGCGGCCTTGGACAGCTGCGCCCGGAACTTCGCGAACGACCCGAAGCTCTCCGCGATGGCGTCGGCCAGCTCGCCCACCCCGTCCTTCTCCAGCGGCTCGCCGCCGCCGTCACCGGACATGTTGGTCCAGTAGATGCTGTGCAGGATGTGGCCGGACAGATGGAAGGCCAGGTTCTTCTCCAGCCCGTTGATTGCCCCCCACGCGTCCTTGTCCCGCGCCTCCGCGAGCTGCTCCAGGGTGTCGTTGGCGCCCTTGACGTAGGCGGCGTGGTGCTTGTCGTGGTGCAGCTCGATGATCTCGGGGCTGATGACCGGCGCCAGCGCCGCGTAGTCGTACGGGAGTTCAGGAAGTGTGTAGACGGCCATGCCGAGCCTCCGCGTCCTTATTGCAATCGACTTGCAACTGCACCGTACCAGCAGGAGCCCGCCCGCGCGGGAACGGGCGGGAACACGGCGGAACCGCGGGAGCTGCGGGAAGGGACGGAACTGCGGGAACGGGGGAGCGCCGTGAGCGCCGGGCACACCGGGAACACCGGGAACGGGAAGGAGGCCGGGAACGGAGAAGGCGGGGCGGGCCCGGGTCCTCGGGGACCTCGGGGCCCGCCCCGCCTTCCGGTCGGGTGCGCGGCTGGTGCGGCTCAGGCGTTCCGGCGCTCCAGCGACCGCTGCCGGAGGTACCCGACCACCGACAGCACCACGGCCAGGCCCACGGTGAAGAACAGCTGGGTGCGGTTGTCGTCGTCCCGCAGCATCAGCAGCAGCACGCCGATCGTCCCGGCCAGGGCGGCCCAGGTGAGGTAGGGGAAGAGCCACATCTTCACGACCAGGCGCTCGGGCGCCTCCCGCTGGAGCTTGCGGCGCATCCGCAGCTGCGCCACCGCGATGAAGCCCCAGACCACCAGCACCGCGGCGCCCACCATGTTGAGCAGCCACTTGAAGATGGTGTCCGGCCACCAGTAGCTGAGCAGCACCGCGAAGAAGCCGAAGGCGGAGGAGGCGAGCACGGTCAGCCGGGGCACGCCGCCACTGACCTTGCCCAGGAAGCGCGGGCCCTCGCCGCGGGCGACCAGGGAGTAGGACATCCGGGAGGCGCCGTAGATGTTGGCGTTCATCGCGGAGAGCAGGGCCACCAGCACGATCACGTTCATGATCTCGCCGGCCGCCGGGATGTCGATGTGGTTGAGCACCGCGACGTACGGGCCGTCGCCGGCCACCGACGGGTGGTCCCACGGGATCAGCGTCACCACGACCAGCATCGAGCCGACGTAGAACAGGGCGATGCGCCACATCGCGGTGCGCACGGCCTTGGCGACACCCTGGACCGGCTGCTCGGACTCGGCCGCGGCGATGGTCACGGTCTCCAGACCGCCGTACGCGAACACCGAGGCGAGCAGACCCACCACGAGCCCGTCCACCCCGTTGGGCATGAACCCGCCGTCCCCGGTGAGGTTGTCGGCGCCCGGGGCGTCGGTGCCCGGCAGCACGCCCAGGATGGCCAGCACACCGAGCACCAGGAAGAGGCCGATCGCGGCGATCTTCAGCGCGGCGAACCAGAACTCGAACTCACCGAAGTTGCCCACCGCGGCGAGGTTGGTGCCGCAGAAGACGATCATGAACAGGAGGACCCACATCCATGATTCGGTCTCCGGCATCCAGCCGACCATGATGTCCGCCGCGGCGATCGCCTCGGCCGCGATGCCCACGCAGAGCAGCACCCAGAACATCCAGCCCGCGGTGAAGCCCGCCCAGGGGCCGATGGCCCGTTCGGCGTGGACCGAGAAGGAGCCGGAGGCGGGGTTGGCCGCGGACATCTCGCCCAGCATGCGCATGACCAGCATGACGAGCAGACCGGAGGCGGCGTAGGCCAGCACGATGGACGGTCCGGCCGCGGCGATACCCGCGCCGGAGCCCACGAAGAGGCCCGCGCCGATCACCCCGCCCAGGGCGATCATCGACAGGTGACGCTGCTTGAGGCCGTGGGACAGAGGCGTGCCGGAATCGGTGGAGGCCGACGATGGCTGGGCTGTCTCGCGCTCCCGCGCGGACGACGCTGTGGTCCGGTTCATGAAGTGGTGTGTCCATAACGTGAGAGCCGAGCGTTGTTGAGCGCCCAGTGTGGGGGCCGTGTCCGCTCAGGACAACAGTTGTGTCAGCGCTGTCTGAATATCGGACATCATCATGACGCTGCGTACCCGACCGATCGTCAGGTCGGCTCGATCACGGATCAGCGGGCGCGGTCGCGCAGCGCGCGGAGCGCCGCGACGAGCAGCACCACACCGGCGGCGCCGGTGGACCACAGCACCTGCGGCCGGGTGCCGTCGTCGTCGATCATCAGCACCAGAACGGCGCCGATCCCCGCCAGGGAAGCCCAGGTCAGCCAGGGGAAACCCCACATCGCCAGGGCCGGCCGGCCGCCCGCGGCCCGCTCCACCCGGCGGCGCAGCCGCAGTTGGGAGAGGGCGATCAGCGCCCAGACGAAGAGCAGTACCGCACCCACCGAGTTGAGCAGATACGAGAAGATCGTTTCCGGCCAGCGCAGATTGAGCAGCACGGAGACGAAACCGAACGCGACGGACGCCAGGACGGCGCGGCGCGGCACCCCGCCGCGGGAGACCGTGAGCAGTCCGCGCGGCGCCTCTCCCCGTTCGGCGAGGGAGAACACCATCCGGGAGGCGCCGTAGAGGTTGGCGTTGAGCGCCGACAGCAGCGCCACGAAGACCACGATCTCCATCACCTGCCCGGCCCGGGGCACGCCGATGTGACCGAGCACCGCCACGTACGGGCTCGTGCCCGGCTCCATCGACGTCCAGGGCAGCACGGTGACGATCACCAGCATCGAGCCGATGTAGAAGAGCAGGATGCGCCACACCGCGCTGCGCACCGCCCGCCCCACCGCGCGGGCCGGATCGTCCGACTCGGCCGCCGCGATGGTGAGCACCTCAAGACCGCCGAAGGCGAAGACCACCGCGAGCACGCCGGAGACCACCCCGCTCCAGCCGGTGGGCAGGAACCCGCCGTGGCCGGTGAGGTTGGTCAGGCCCACCGGTTCGCCGGAGTAGGTGGAGGAGGCCGGGAGCAGGCCGAGGACCGCCAGCAGTCCGAGCCCGAGGAAGAGCACGATCGCGGTCACCTTGAGCGCGGCGAACCAGAACTCGAACTCCCCGAAGTTCTTCACCGCCGCCAGGTTGGCCCCGGTGAAGACCACCATGAAGACCAGCACCCAGGCCCACTGCGGCAGCGCCCCCAGCCAGCCGTGCGCGATCGCGGCGGCGGCGGTCGCCTCCACCGCCAGCACCACCACCAGCATGAACCAGTACAGCCAGCCGACGGTGAACCCGGCCCAGCGGCCCAGCGCCCGCTCGGCGTGGACGGAGAAGGCGCCCGAGGCGGGCATCGCCGCGGACATCTCACCCAGCATCCGCATCACCAGCATCGCCAGGGCGCCGGCGAGCAGGTAGGAGATGACGATCCCGGGGCCGGCCACCGCGATCCCCGCCCCGGAACCGACGAACAGTCCCGCGCCGATCACCCCGCCCAGGCCGAGCATCGTCAGGTGACGCTGCTTGAGCCCGGGAGCGAGCGGTTCGGGGGAGCGGGAGGAGAGCTGCTCGGCGGGCGGGGGGTGGTGCATGTGCTCGTTCACTCTCTGGCAGCGCCCGGCCTGAGCGCATTGGGGGGTCCCCACAGTCTCCCCCTGCCGTCCGGTTCGGTGCAAAACAGGCCGCCGACTCGCCCGCAGTAACGTGAGGAACGTCACTGACCTGCCAGAACGGGCGGACGATGGGACCGGATGGCGGTCACCCGGAGGAGGAAGGCGCCAAGCCGGGGGTACCGGTCTTTGTGGGCTGTCCACGGTGATCAGGTGGGGCGCACCGGGTTAACGTCGCCGGGGCGCGCGGTACCGGCGGGAATCACTCCGGCGGTGGCCCTGGTTGCCGGGGCGGGATCGTCCCGTGCGGCCGGCACCGTGCGGCCGGTCCGCAGTCCACCTCTCACCTCGGGGAGAACCGATGAGCTCCGCCTTCGTCCCAGCCGCCCGGACCGGAACGGTCCTCGCCGACGCCGTCCTCGGCACCGTCCGGCGGTCCCCCGCCACCGCCCGGCAGGTGTTCGTCCGGGACGCGGCCCTGGTCACCGGCGGCGCCGTGCTGACCGGTCTGGCCGCCCAGATCGCCGTGCCGGTGCCCGGGTCGCCGGTCCCGGTGACCGGTCAGACGTTCGCCGCGCTGCTGGTCGGCACCTCGCTCGGCGCCGGACGCGGCTTCCTCTCGCTCGTCCTCTACACGCTGGCCGGCATGGCCGGCACGCCGTGGTTCGCCGAGGGCGGCTCCGGGGCGCTGGCCCCGTCGTTCGGCTACGTGCTGGGCATGCTGCTCGCCGCGACCGTGGTGGGCGCGCTGGCCCGCCGCGGCGGCGACCGGGACGTGCTGCGCACCGCGGGCACCATGGTGCTGGGCTCGGCGATCATCTACGCGGTGGGCGTGCCGTACCTGGCGCTCGCCGCGGACCTCTCGCCGAGCGCGGCGGTGGCCGCCGGGCTGACCCCGTTCCTGCTCGGTGACGCGCTCAAGGCGGCGCTGGCGATGGGCGTCCTGCCCACCGCCTGGAAGCTGCTGCACTCCCGCCGGGGCTGATGCCCCGGCCCGTTCTCGTGTGTCCGCGTCCTCATCGGCCGCGGTGTCCGTCGTCCGTGCGGCCCGTGTGCGTACCCGATGTCCGCACGCGTGCCGTCCGGTGGCGCACAGCCGGCCGGCGTCCCGCTCCGGTGGCCGTCGCGGCCCCGGTCACGGAGTCCGGTCGTACCGGTGTCACCGCGGCGCGGCGGTGTCCTTCCCGACCGGCTTCGCGCCGCCCTTGCCGAGCCGTTCGCGGAGCAGCGCGATGCCCACCACGACCACGGCGACCAGGACCGACATGGACACCTGGTCCCGGTTGGCGTCATCGGTGAACATGTAGCCCAGCACGAAGACGATCATCGCGATGGTCGCCCAGGTGAGGTACGGGAACAGCCACATCCGCACCACCAGCTTCTCCGGGGCCTCGCGGAGGATGATGCCGCGCATCCGCAGCTGGGTCAGGCAGATGACCAGCCACACGAAGAGCGCCACCGCGCCGGAGGAGTTCAGCAGGAACTGGAAGACGGTGTCGGGCCACTTGTAGTTGAAGAAGACCGCCACGAAGCCGAAGACCACCGAGCAGAGGATGGCCGTCTGCGGCACACCGCGCGAGGTGGTGCGGGCGAACGCCTTCGGCGCGTCGCCGCGCTGGCCGAGCGAGAAGGCCATCCGGGAGGCGGTGTACAGGCCGGAGTTGAGGCAGGACAGCACGGCGGTCAGCACGATGACGTCCATCACGTTGCCGGCGTGCGGGATGCCGATGGAGTTCAGCGCGGCCACGTAGGAGCCGTCCTCGACGATCTCCTCGGAGTTCCACGGCAGCAGGGTCAGCACCACGAAGATGGAGCCCAGGTAGAAGACGGCGATACGCCAGATCACGCTGTTGGTGGCCTTGGTGACCGCGCGCTGCGGGTCGGCGGACTCGCCGGCCGCCAGGGTGACGATCTCACTGCCCATGAAGGAGAAGACCACCATCAGCACACCGGTGAGGATGGCGCCCGCGCCGTGCGGCAGGAAGCCGCCGGTGTCGGTGAGGTGGGCGAATCCCGCGCCCTCGTTGTCCGAGCCGGGGAGCAGGCCGAAGACGGCGAGGCCGCCGACCACCACGAAGGCGCCGATCGCGACGACCTTGATCCCGGCGAACCAGAACTCGAACTCGCCGTAGGAGGCGACCGAGGCCAGGTTGGTGGCGGTGAGGACCACCATGACGATCAGGGCCCAGCCCCACTGGGGCACGCCCGGCATCCACTTCTCCAGGATCTCCGCGCCGGCGGTCGCCTCGACGGCGAGCACCACGACCCAGAAGAACCAGTAGAGCCAGCCGATGGAGAACCCGGCCCAGCGGCCGAGCGCCCGGTCGGCGTAGGCCGAGAAGGAGCCGGAGGTGGGGTGGGCCGCGGCCATCTCGCCCAGCATGCGCATGACGAAGACGACCATGACGCCGACCAGGGCGTACGAGATCAGGATGGCCGGTCCGGCCTTCGCGATACCCGCACCCGAGCCGACGAAGAGACCCGCGCCGATGACACCGCCGATGGCGATCATCGACAGGTGGCGGTTCTTGAGGCCTGCCTGCAGGCCGTCCCCGGTGGGGGTCATGCCGGGATCGCCGGATGACGTGCCAGGCGGGGTGGTCACTGGCTGTGTGCTCATGTGCACGTTCCTTAGCACCGAAGGGTTTTGAGCCAGGTCAGTGAATCTCAGGGTAAGAGATAGATGAACCTTTGAATCCGGATCGTTACTTGAGGTTTTCGTGAGCTTTCATGGCTGGGCAGCGGAAATACGATCAAGCGGATGGACGTATTCCGCTATTACGCTGCGCAGTTCACCGCCGCGGGCCGGTCCGGAGGGCCGGCCCGGACGCCCCTGCCGGAGAGCCGCGAGCCGCGCGAAGATCAGTTACCCGGGCCGGCCGGGCGGCACGCGTCACCCCCGTGCCCGCCGCCGGTGGCGGGGACGGCGGAGGAGCAGGGACGCCGCGCCGGGCGGGGGCGGCCGACGCCGTGGCGGGGGGCGGGGGCGCGGAGCCCGGGGACGCCGTGGCGGGGGTGGGGCGCGGGCGGGTCCGGCCCCGCGACGGGCGGGGACGGCGGCCGTGTCACACTGCATTCATGCGCGTGTACCTCGGCTCCGACCATGCCGGTTTCGAACTGAAGAACCACCTCGTCGAGTGGCTCAAGGCCCACGGCCACGAGCCGGTCGACTGCGGCCCGCACATCTACGACGCCCAGGACGACTACCCGCCGTTCTGCCTGCGCGCCGCCGAGCGGACCGCCGCGGACCCGGAGGCCCTGGGCATCGTGATCGGCGGTTCCGGCAACGGCGAGCAGATCGCCGCCAACAAGGTCAAGGGCGTCCGCGCCGCGCTGGCCTGGAGCGAGGAGACCGCCCGGCTCGGCCGTGAGCACAACGACGCCAATGTGATCAGCGTCGGTGGCCGGATGCACACCCTCGACGAGGCGACCCGGTTCGTGGAGATCTTCCTGAACACCCCGTACAGCGGTGAGGAGCGGCACACCCGCCGCATCGGGATGCTCAGCGCCTACGAGACCACCGGCGAGCTGCCGCCCGTCCCGGCCCACCACCCGCAGCAGGACTGATGCCGGAGGGGCACACCATCCACCGACTGGCCGCCGACCACTTCGAGAGGTTCGGCGGCCGGCCCGTGCGCGCCGCCAGCCCGCAGGGCCGGTTCGCGGACGGCGCGGCGCTGGTGGACGGCCGGGTGCTGGACCGGGCCGAGGCGCACGGCAAACACCTCTTCCTCGGGTTCGAGGGCACCGGCTGGATCCATGTGCACCTCGGGCTGTTCGGCACCTATGTGTTCGGCGACACACCGGCGCCGCCGCCCACGGCCACCGTACGGCTCCGGCTCACCGGTGACGCCTCGTACGCGGACCTGCGGGGGCCCACCGCCTGCGCGCTGATCACCGACGCCGAGAAGGACGCGATACACCGGCGGCTGGGCCCGGACCCGCTGCGTGAGGCCACCGCGCCGGAGGAGGAGCGCGGCGGGGAGCGCGCCTGGCTGCGGATCTCCCGGAGCCGGACCTCGATCGCCGCGCTGCTGATGGACCAGAAGGTGATCGCGGGCGTCGGCAACGTCTACCGGGCCGAGGTGCTGTTCCGCCACGGCATCGACCCCTACCGGCCCGGGCGTGAACTGACCCGTGCCGAGTGGGACGCCATCTGGACGGATCTGGTGGTGCTGATGCGGGAGGGGGTGCGGAACAACCGCATCGACACCGTCCGCCCGGAACACACCCCCGAGGCGATGGGCCGGCCGCCGCGCGTGGACGACCACGGCGGCGAGGTCTACGTCTACCGCCGGGCGCCGCAGCCCTGCCATGTGTGCGGCGACGAGATCCGCACCGCCGGTCTCGCCGCGCGCAACCTCTTCTGGTGCCCGGGGTGCCAGACGCGCTGACCGGCGCCCGGCGGGCTTCGCGCCCGCCCGCGCGGGACCGTCCGGACGGGAAGCCTCCGGACGGGAAGCCTCCGGGCGGGGAGCCCGCCTTCGGTGGGAGCTCGTCCCGGTAGGCCCGTCCGGGTAGGAGGCCACCCCCGGGGGAGCCCGTCCCGGCGGGCGGCCGGCCGCCCGCCGGGCGGGGGTCAGGCGGTGGCGAGGTCCAGGACCGCCTTGCCGTGCAGACGGCGGCCCAGCAACGTGTCCACCGCCTCGGCGGCCCGCTCCCAGCCGCCGCGCCAGGAGATCTGCGGGTCCAGCTCGCCGGCCGCGACCCGGGCGGCCAGCCAGGTCAGGTCCGGCCCCAGGTCGTCGGCGGTCAGCAGGTAGAACGTGGCGATGGTGCGGTCGTGGCGGCCCAGCTCGTCCCAGAAGGCGCCGAGCGGGAAGTGCTCGCCGCCGCCCGCGGACTGCCCCACGGTGACCAGCGTGCCCCGGGCGGCGAGCTTGCCGAACGCCGTCACCAGCTGCTCGCCGCCCACCATGTCCAGCACGCCGTGCACCGGCTCGTCCACCGCCTCCGGTCCCTGGACCACCTCATCCGCGCCCAGGGCGCGCAGCTCCTCCCCGTGCGCGGCCGGGTCGCCGGTGGAGGCGATGACATGGGCGCCGGCCATCCGGCCGAGCTGTACGGCGTACCGGCCGACCCCGCCGGTCGCGCCGGTGACCAGCACCCGGCGGCCGAGGACCGGGCCGATGCGGTGCAGGGCGCGCAGCGCGCTCGCACCGGCCACCGGCACGGTGCTGATCGCGCCCGGGTCCGCCCCCTCGGGCACGGTCCCCAGCATGGAGGTGTCCACGGCCCGCAGCTCCGCCCAGGCCCCGTCGCCGCCCAGGGTCACCACCGGGGTGCCGGCGGCCGGGCCGGAGCCGTCGGCGGCGGCCCGCTCGACCACGCCGGCGGCGTCCCACCCCAGGACCGTTCCCTCGGGGGCGTCCTGGATGCCGTGGCGGACCTCCCCGTAGTTGAGCGAGGTGGCGACCACCCGGACCAGCGCCTGGTGAGGGGGCGGGCCGGGGGTCAGAGGCGGTGCCGAGCCGGAGTCCGCCCGGGGCGGAGCGGTCAACGAGGAGTGCGCGCATGGATGCGTACCTTTCGGATCGCGCGGAGTGCGGGGTGCGAGGACACCGGCCCCGTGCGGGGCCGGGGGGTGGAACGGACGCCGTCCCGTATGGGACCGGGCGGCGAAGGGCGGCAGCGGGCGCGTGGGCACACGGATGCCACTCGGTAGCCGCTCGGGGGCGAGTGCCACTGAGTGGCATTAACCTACAAGAGGCAACTGCGCCTTCGCTACACTCACGTCATGAGCACCGCGCCCGGCCCCCGCACCAGCGACGAACGGCTGCCGCTGCGGGCCCGCAAGAAGCTCCGCACCCGGCAGGCACTGATCGACACCGCCCTGCGGCTCTTCACCGAGCACGGCTTCGACCGGGTGACCCTGGACGAGCTGTGCGACGCGGTGGAGGTGTCCAAGCGGACCTTCTTCCGCACCTTCACCAGCAAGGAAGACGTCGCCATGGCCCCCACCCAGGACCTGTGGGCGGCCTTCCTGGCGGACCTGGAGACCCGGCGGCCGGCCGGCGGCACGCTGCTGGAGATGCTCCGGGACGCGCTGCTCGCCGCGCTCGGCTCGATGACCGAGGAGGGGTGGGCGGAACGGGTGCGGCTCAGCGGCCGGCTGATCGCGCGCAACCCGTCGATGGACGCCCACGGGCGCCAGTTCTGCGAGCGCACCTGCCGGTCCGCCGTGGGACTCCTCCACCGCCACCTGGGGTTCCCCGGCCCGGACGGCACCTCGCCGGAGCCCGGAGCGGCTCAGGGGGCGGGCGCGGACCGGGCACCCGCCGCGGTGCCCGGGCCGGCCGTGGCGGCCGGTCCGGACGGCGCCGCCGGCGAGGCCGGTGCCGGCGGGACCGTCCCCGGCGACATGCGCGTCAGGCTCGCCTTCGACCTGCTGAACGCGGTGTTCCACCGGGCGCTGGAGGACTGGACCGCGATGCCGGGCGAGCCGACCCGGGAGGACCTCGCCGCCCGGGTGCGGGAGGCGTACGACGCGCTGCCCGGCACACTCGCCCTCCGCCCGGTGGTGCGCCCCGGTCCGGAGACCGGAACGGCGCCGGAGGCGGCGGGATCGGCAGCGGCGGCGTGGCCGGCGGCAGCGGCGGGGCCCATCGGGGGATAGCCGCGCCCGGTGCCCGGCCGGACCGGTCCGTGCCGGGCGACCGCGGTGGCTGCCCGGCCGGCGGGGCCGCGTGCAGCCGTGTACGACGGGACCGTGTACGGACGGGGCCGCGCACGACGGGACCGTGTACGGACGGGGCCGCGGCAAGGGGCAGCGTGCAGCCGGATGCGGCGGAGGCGCGTACCGCGGGGCCCGCGTACGACCGCGACCCGGCGGTGGGCGGCGGCGGGGCCGTACGGCCGGCCCCGCCGTCCGTGGTCAGAAACCGTGCGGCAGCCAGGGCGCCACATCGGTGCCGAACGCCGCGGACGCCTCGGCCAGCGCACCCGGCCGCAGTTCGGTGACCCGGCCCGCGCCGGCCAGCGCAGAGAGCCGGACACCGCCCAGGTACGCGGCGCCCAGGTCGCGGACGGACAGCCGCAGATCGGCCGGCTCGCCGGCCGGTACCCGCTCGCAGGAGGCGCCCTTGGCGTCGCCGGTCAGCCGCCAACGTCCGGCGTTCCAGGGGCAGAAGTCGTCCGCCACGTCGAACACCACGTCCACCGGGGCGGAGTAGGTCCGTGCGGACAGCGCCGCCCCCAGGTCCACCAGCCGGACGTGGAGGGAGTCGCGGACCCCGACCTGGCAGCGGCGGACGTCCGAGACCAGGTGCAGCCAGGGATCGTCCACCGGCCGGTTGCGGACCCGCAGCCGGGACGTCAGGTCGATCTCGAACAGGAACCGCCACAGCGCCGCGTACGTGGCCGGGTCGAGCGCCTCCAGGTCACGCAGCACCACCGTCCCCTCCGGGCCGGACGTCTCCCACACCGGGCGGACGGCGTAGCGCGCGTAACCGGTCACCTCGCCCGCCCGTTCGGCCAGCACGCACAGCAGCGGCGACGCGCCCTCCCGGTCCGCGGGCGGGTCGAGCAGCGGCAGCCGGTCCCAGCCCGGGGCCCGCTCCAGCATCGCCGGACGGGTGGGCACCCGCCGGGCGTAGACCGACTCGCACACCTCCCGGGCGTCCGCGGGCCCGGTCAGCCGGAGCCGCACCTCCTCGGTGCCCGCCGGCACCCGCAGCCGGACCCGGGCGGTGTCGATCTCGGCGAACACGTTCTGGGTGGCGATGCCGTAGCCGAACCGGCCGTAGATCTCCGGCTCGGACGCGGTGAGCGCCGCGATCGGCTCACCCCCCTCACGGACGTCCGTCAACTGCCGCCGCATCATGGCTGTCAGCAGCCCGCGCCGCCGGTGCGTGGGCTGCACACCGACCATGGTGACCCCCGCGGTGGGCACCGGCGCGCCGCCGGGCACCGTCATCCGGAAGGTGAACGCCCCGGCGCCGGCGACGATCTCCCCGCCGTCCCGCACCGCCAGGCACCGCTCGACCTCGATCAGGTCCTGCCACAGCGCCCGCTCCTCCGCGGCCTCCGGGACCCCGCCGAAGGCCAGGTCCAACTTGCCGTACCACTCGTCCCAGTCCTCCGGGCGCAGCGTTGCCACCTCAGTCGTCATGTGTCATGCCTATCAGCGACTCTTCGCACGGGCGACCGTATTTCCCGGCCCTCCGCCCGCCCTGGAGAGTGGTCTGGGCCACCGCGAATCGACGCGCGTCCGAACGGGTGGGTAGGGTCCCGAAGCAATGAGTGGAAGAGGTGGAGCGGACTCGCCGACGGCCCGGATGCGCAAGGCGCTGCACCGGGTCCGCACCGGCGTGCGCAAAGCCGGGGTGGACTACTTCCGCGGCGACGGTTCCGACTGGCTGGCCCTGGCCGCCCTGCTGCTGTCGGTTCCCGCCCTCGCCGTCGGCACCGTCGCCCAGCCCGACTGGTGCTCACCCACCGCGCTGGTGCTGCCGATCGTCGCCGGCGGGCTGCTGCTCCGCCCCGCCAGCCTGCTCGCGCTGTACGCGGCCGCCGCGGCGGCGCTCATCGTGGAGTCCGCCGCGCTGGGCCCGTATCCGGACGGGCCGGACCGGGTGACCCCCGGCACCATCCTGGTGGTGGCCGCCGTCGGGTTCTCCGGGCTGCTCATCGCGCAGTTCCGCAGCCGGGTGGGCGTCCCCTGGAGACGCGGCGGGACGATGCTGTTCGACCTGCGCGAACGCATCCGCGTACAGAGCAAGCTGCCCACCCTGCCGCCGGGCTGGCACCGGGAGATGGCGCTGCGCCCGGCCGGCGGCCAGTCCTTCTCCGGTGACTTCGTGGTGGCGGCCCGCACCAACGGCGGCCGCACCCTTGAAGTGGTGCTCACCGACGTCTCCGGCAAGGGGATGGACGCCGCCTCCCGGGCGCTGCTGCTCTCCGGGGCGTTCGGCGGCCTGCTCGGCTCACTGCCGCCGCACGGCTTCCTGCCCGCCGCCAACGGCTACCTGCTCCGCCAGGACTGGGACGAGGGGTTCGCCACCTCCGTCCACCTGGTCCTCGACCTCGACAGCGGCGACTACGAGCTGCTGTCCGCCGGGCACCTGCCCGCCCTCCAGCTCAACGCGGGCAGCGGCACCTGGGAGCAGAAGTGCGCCGAGGGGCCGCTGCTGGGCGTCTACGACGGGGCGCAGTTCGACCCGGTGAAGGGCCGGCTCCGCCCCGGTGACGTGCTGATGCTCTTCACCGACGGACTGGTGGAGACCGCCGACCGCGACATCAGCGAGGGCATGGACCGGCTGACCGGGGAGGCGGACCGGTACGTCGCCTCCGGCTTCCACGGGGCCGCCTGGCACCTGATCGAGGCCGTCGCCAAGGACGTCAACGACGACCGGGCGCTGCTGCTGATCTGCCGGGACTGACCGCCCGGCCCCGGCCCCCGGTCCGGCTCCCACACGCTCCGCCCTCCGCCCCCGCCCGGCCCGGTCCCGCACGGCCCCGGTGCCTGGGCCCGTGCCGGTTCGCCCGGCGGCCACCCCGCACGGCCCCGGTCTCCGCCCCGCACGCTCCTACGGCCCCCGGCCCCGGTCTTGCCGGCGGGCACCGGCGTCCGCACCCGTCCCCCGGTCCCCCGGCCCCCGGTACGGTCCCGGACCCGCCCCCGCGCGTGGCGCCGGCCCCGCCCGCTCCCACACCGCCCAGGTCAGGCCGGCTCCCGGTGCGTCTTCGGGTTTTCCCCACCCCCCGATCCGCCGGGCACCGTCATGGTGGCGGCCCCCTCCCGATCCGTACGTTCGATGTACCGGGTACCGCACGGTGTCCGGCCGGGAACGAAGGGACCAGACATGGGGTGGCGCGGCACACGGCGGCCGAACGGGCGGAAGGCCGCCACGGGGACCGGCGAGTGGGCGGTGGAACTCCACGGCGTACGCCGGCGGTACGGGCGCGGCTCCGGCGCGGTGGACGCGCTGCGCGGCATCGACCTGGCACTGCCGCACGGCAGCTTCACCGCGGTCATGGGCCCCTCGGGGTCCGGCAAGTCCACCTTCCTGCAGTGCGCCGCCGGGCTCGACCGGCCCGACGCGGGCAGCGTCCGGCTCGGCGGGACCGAGATCACCGACATGAGCGAGAACAAGCTGACCGCGCTCCGCCGCACCCGGCTGGGCTTCGTCTTCCAGGCGTTCAACCTGCTGCCGTCGCTCACCGTCGAGCAGAACGTGCTGCTGCCGATGCGGCTGGCCGGGGTCCGTGCCGACCGGGCCCGGGCCCGCGAGGTGCTCGCCCAGGTGGGCCTGGACCGGCACGCCCAGCGCCGGCCCGGCCAGCTCTCCGGCGGCCAGCAGCAGCGGGTGGCCATCGCCCGCGCCCTGGTCACCCGGCCGGACGTGATCTTCGCCGACGAGCCGACCGGGGCCCTGGACACCGGCACCGCCACCGAGATCCTCACCCTGCTGCGCCGGGCCGTGGACGAACTGGGCGCGACCGTCACCATGGTGACCCACGACCCCACCGCGGCCGGCTACGCGGACCGGGTGCTCTTCCTCGCCGACGGCGCGTTCGCCGGCCACCTGCCGCGCACCACGCCCGACCGGATCGCCGCCCGCCTCGCCGAGCTGACCGCCCGGCCCGGCCCGGCCGCCGGCGCCGGGTACCGGCCGGCCATGGCCCACGCCCAGGGGGCCGGGGCATGAGGACGCCGAGCAACGGGCTGGCCCGCGCGGCCATCCGCTTCAAGCCCTCCTCCTTCGTGGGCACCTTCGTCGCCCTCGCGCTGGCCGCGGTGATCGTCTCGGCCTGCGGCATCCTGCTGGAGGGCGGCATCCGGGCCGCCATGCCCCCGGTGCGGTACGCCGACGTCCCGGTCGTGGTCGCCGCCGACCAGCGCGCCCACCTCACCACCGGCAGCGGCGATGAGCGCGAGGACGTCCCCGCGCAGGTGCCGGACCACGAGAGGGTGGACGCCGCGCTGCTGAGCACGGTGGTCCGCACCCCCGGGGTGGCCTCCGCCGTCCCCGACGTGACCTTCCCGGTCCGGCTCGGCGAACCCGCCGGGCGGCCCGGCGCGGAGCCGCTGGCCGCGCACGGCTGGGGCGCGGCCGCGTACACCGGCGTCACGCTGCGCTCGGGGTCCGCGCCGCGCACCGGCGAGACCGTGCTGAGCACCCCGGCCGCGACCGCCGCCGGCGTGCGGGTGGGCGACCGCGTCACCCTGCGCGCCGCCGACGGCGACCACCGGCTGCGGGTCTCCGGGATCGCCGACGGCGGCCCGGGGGAGACCTCCGGCGCGCCGGTGTGGCTCACCGACCGCCAGGCGGCGGCCTTCTCCGGCCACCCCGGCCGGGTGGACGCGTTCCTGGTCCGCCCGGACGCCGGCACCGACCCGGGACGGCTCGCCGACCGGCTGGACGAGCGGTTCCGCCCGGGCGGCTCGGGCGCCGAGGCGTACACCGGTGACGACCGCGGCGGCGCCGAGGAGGCCGGCGTGTCCGAGGCCAAGGAGGTGCTCATCGCGCTCGGCGGCTCCTTCGGCGGGATCGCCACCATGACCGCGGTCTTCACCGCGGCCGGTACCGTCGCCCTCTCCGTGGGGCAGCGCCGCCGGGAGTTCGCCCTGCTGCGCGCCATCGGCGCCACCCCGCGGCAGATCCGCCGCTCGGTCGCCGCCGAGGCGCTGCTCATCGCCCCGCTCGCCGGACTGGTCGGCTGCCCCGCCGGGGTGGCGCTGGCCCACTGGTGGTTCGGCGAACTCCAGGACCGGGGCGCCGTCCCCGCCTCCGTCGAGCTGACCTACTCCTGGCTGCCGCCGCTCGCCGCGGTCGGCGCGGTCAGCCTCACCGCGGTCGCCGCCGGCCTGATGGCCGCCCGCCGGCCGGCCCGCATCCGGCCCGGCCAGGCGCTCGGCGAGGCCGCGGTGGAGCGGGTCCGGCCCGGCTGGGTGCGCACCCCGCTGGGGATCGTGGCACTGGTGGGCGGCATCGTGCTGGCCGGGGTCGCGGCCGGCGCCACCGGGGAGGACGCGGCGAACATCGCGCTGGGCGTGGTGATGTGCTTCATGCTGTCGGTCGCCCTGCTGGGCCCGCTGATCGCCCGGCTCTGCGCCGGACTGTTCGGCCTGCCGATGCGCGCCGGTCCGGCCGCCGCCCACCTCGCCGCCGCCAACTCCCGGGCCAACGCCCGCCGGCTCGCCTCCGCGGTCACCCCGATCGTGCTCGCCATGGCGTTCGCCTCCACCCTGGTGTTCATGCACACCAGCCAGGACCACGCGGCCTCCGGGGAGCGCCGCGCGGGCCTGGTCGCGGACCGGGTCATCACCGCGCCCGGCGGGCTGCCCGCGGGCACCGCCGAGCGCGCCGCGGCCACCCCCGGCGTGGACACCGCGGTCGGCGTGCTGCGCACCGGCGTCCTGGTACGGGTCGACTCCGGCGGCGCGATGCTCTCCGCCGCCACGGCGCAGGGCGTCACCGCCGGCCGGGACCTCGCCGCCGTGCAGGACCTGGACGTCACCGCCGGCCGGCTGGCCGACCTGCGGCCCGGCACGGTGGCCCTGGACAGCCGCCTCGCCCACGAGGCGGGCGTCGGCCTCGGCGACCGGCTGCCGCTGCGGCTGCCGGACGGCACCCGGCGCTCGGTCACCGTGGTGGCCACCTACGGCCGCGGCCTGGGCCTGGCCCAGGTCACGCTGGACCGCTCGGAGCTGGCCGGGTACGTCACCGCGTCCTACGACACCGAGGTGCTGGTCCGCACCGCCGGCGGCGCCGACCCCGAGCGGGTCGCGGAGCGGCTCGCCGCGCTCGGCGAGGTGACCGACCGGGACGGCTACCGGGCGGCGCTCGACAAGAACGCCGAGGTCAGCGCCTGGGCCAACATGACCATGGCGGCGGTGCTGGGCGGCTTCGCCGCGGTGGCGGCGGCGAACACCCTGGTGATGACGGTGCTGGACCGCCGCCGGGAGCTGCACACGCTGCGCCTGATCGGCTCCACCCGGCGGCAGGTGCTGGGCATGGTCCGCTGGGAGGCGCTGCTGGTCGCCGTGGTCGGCGCGGCCCTGGGCAGCCTCATCGCCCTGGCGACGCTCCGGCCGCTGGTGCGCGGCATCACCGGCGCCGCGCCCCACATCCCGCCGGCCGTCTACGGCTCCTTCATCGGCGCCGTGCTGCTGCTGGGGTGGGCCGCCACCGAACTGCCGGCCCGCGCCGCGCGCTCGCGGCGCGGCCCCGGGCAGCGGCGGCCGGTGACACCCGGCCCCGGGCGGGCCGGCACCAGCGCCCAGGGGCGCCCGGTACGAGGGGCGCCCCGGGCGTCAGCGTCACGGCCCCGGGGCCGGGCGCGGACGCGGGAGGAGGGCGGTTGGACGAGACGGGGCGGTCAGCGCACGGCCGGCGCGGCGGCGGAAGTGGCGGCCGGTGCGGTGGCCGCCCCCCGCCCGTCCCGGCGGTCCGGTTCCGGTGCGAAGGCCCAGGGGATCCGGGGCTCCATCGCCCAGCGGAACATCCGCCGCACCGGCGGGGTGCACAGCACGGTGACCACCCCGGCGGCGACGACCGTGACGGCGATCTGGCCCAGCGGCTCGTGGAGCCAGCGGTACTCGTCGTACCAGCCCCAGAAGCGGGAACCCTTGGCGAGGAAGCCGTGCAGCAGGTAGCCGTAGAGCGTCCCCGCGCCGAGCACGGTGAACCAGGTGCGCCGCCGCGGCACCCAGGCGAGGAAGCCGGTGACCAGCACCGCCGAGCAGCAGAAGAGCGCCAGCGTCATCACCGGGCCGGTCCACGGCGGGGCGCCCAGCTCCTGCACGCTGTCGCGGTGGTAGAACCAGGCCGCGTTCATCCGGGGCGCCGCCCAGTAGGCGACCGCCAGGGCGCAGCCGAACACCGGGAGCGCCGCCAGCCGCACCTCGCGCCGGGCCGGCCACCGGAAGTGCTCAGGCCGCAGGCGCAGGCCGATCACGAAGAACGGCAGGAACTGGAGCACCCGCTGGAGGTCGAGGTCGTCCCCGATGTCCGGGGAGACCGACGCCAGGGCGGCGACGATCAGGGAGACCAGGACGGGCCGGCGGATCACCCGCCAGACCGGGGCGGTCAGCCGCCACACGAACAGCGCGACCAGGAACCAGGTGAGGTACCAGGGGTCGAGCAGGCTGAAGTCGTAGGTGGGATCGTCGTCCGCCCACCGCTTGAAGAGGGTGTACGCCACCTCGAACAGCACATAGGGCACCGCGACGCCGGTGATCAGCCGCCTGACCCGGTCCGGCCGGGCGTCGAAGCCGCGGGAGAAGTAGCCGGAGATCAGGATGAACGCCGGCATGTGGAAGGCGTAGACCGTCATGTAGAGCGCCTCCGCGGCGCGGCTGTCGTCGGTCAGCGGCTCCCAGGAATGGCCCATCGCGACCAGTACGATCGCGAGGTACTTCGCATTGTCGAAGAACGGGTCCCGGGGCTCGGCGCCCTTCCCGCCGGGCGCGGCGGGCGGTGCCGGACGCTCCCCGGCGGAGGCCGGGGGCGGGCCGTCCGGCGGTGGCGCCTGCTGCGCCGGGGGGAGCGGGGGAACAGGGCGGGACCGGGTGAACGCAGTGTGTCCGTCACAGGCGCTCCCGGGGGAACGTGGGGGGAAGAACCTGCGGCTGCACTGCGCATGGCGAGGTGGGGGCAGCGTGGAACATCTGAGGGACCATAGCGCCGCCCCGGCTATTCGGTAAAACCCCGCCCGGCATTTCTCCGGCGCTCCGGCGATTTCCGCGTCCATGCATCCGATACCACGCACCGCTATGTCTGATCTGTGCGGTTTCATCCCCCTTAAAGGGGGCATATGCCCAGCAAGTGGCGCCGGTGATATGTCAGAATCAATGTTCTTATGTCGGGGTGGCGGGTCGGCCTCCGGTGAATTCGGTATTTCTCCGCCGAGGGGACGTCGCGGCAGCCTTGAATTCGAAATCCGGGCACATCGTCGAATGGTGTCCGGAGTCACTCGCGCGGTATCCGGCCGCCCCGGCGGCGGCGTGCCCGGTGTCCCCGGTGAGAGTGTTCGATCCGTCACGAGCCCCCGGCGCCGGGCCAGTTGATGGCACGATGGGGACGTGGGGGGTGTACCGGGATGTGCCCCTCGGGCCGGTAAGACGGATGGCGACCGCGAGGGCGAGTGATCAGCTGTGGTTATTTCCGTGTCCTTGGTGCTGCTGGTGGGCATCGTCATGTTCCTGATGATCCGCAGCGGCAAACTCAAGGGGGGTCCGGCGCTGGTCGCGATCCTCTTCGGCTTCCTGCTGGCCTCGACCGACATGGCCCCCGACATCCAGGAGTTCCTGAACTCGCTCTCCCGGACCATCGCCGACATCGACCTCTGACCGTCCGCGGCGACCGCCGACCGGTCCGTCCGGCGCTGGGTGCGCCGGCCGCGCGCTCCCCGGTACGGGCGGCCGCGCGCGGTCCGCGTCCGCCTCGGTGGCCACCGCCGGCCTCCGGGCTGCCCGCCGGTGGCTCCGCACGGGTGTGCCGTCGCGAATGCGAACACCCGAACCCGTCGCGTACGCGAACGCGGGAACACCCGGCCCCCCGGGGTCGGACGCCTCGCCGGGGGAGCGGTGCACCGGGAACCGGAAGCGCGGGTGCGCCGGCGCCCGGCGGGCGGGGCGCGGCCGGTGGGGGACCGCACGGCCGGCCGGACGGACGGACCGGCGGGTGGTGGTCGGGGCGCGGTGGAAGCGTGAGGGAAGCCCGGCGGGGACGCGGGGCGCGAGGGCGCGGGATGCGAGGGCGCGGGTGCGGTGCGCACGGCCGGCCGCGCGCCGCCACGGGCCCGTGGGGCGCCGGGCGGACCTCCGGGCGCCGCCGGAGACCCCGGGCGCCGCGCAGAGCCCCGGTGCGCCCCTCGGTGGCGTGAACGACGACGGCCCGGCCGGGAATCCCGGGCCGGGCCGTGTCACGCGATGCGCGCCGAGCGGGCGACGGGAATCGAACCCGCGTAGCCAGTTTGGAAGACTGGGGCTCTACCATTGAGCTACGCCCGCGCGTACCGGTCGGCCACCGTGTCGGTGGCGTGACGGCACGATGTGCATCGTAGCGGGTCGCGACCGTCTTCCGCACACTCCGGACGAAGCCCGGGAGAACGCCGCCCTCCAGTGGAAATGCGGCGGCCCGCGGGGCCGTGGCCATGTACCCTACGTGTCGCACCGACGGGGTGTGGCGCAGCTTGGTAGCGCGTCCGCTTTGGGAGCGGAAGGTCGTCGGTTCGAATCCGGCCACCCCGACCATCAACACCGGCACCGACGCCAAGATCGCGTTGTGGGCGCCGTCGCGCATGCGGTTACTATGCAAACTGCGTGCCTGTGTCTCTCTACCGGGCGCGATCCGCCGGGTCGCTGAATCGCAGCGGACCGGCAGAACCCCAGATGTCAGCCCCAAGGAGACCGAACCGTGAAGAGCGCCGTGGAGACCCTGAACCCGACCCGGGTTCGGCTCACTGTCGAGGTGCCCTTCGAGGAGCTCAAGCCCAGCCTCGACGCGGCGTACAAGAAGATCAACCAGCAGGTCACTGTGCCGGGCTTCCGCAAGGGCAAGATCCCTGCCCGGGTCATCGACCAGCGGTTCGGTCGCGGCGCCGTGCTGGAGGAGGCCGTCAACGACGCGCTCCCGAAGTTCTACACCGAGGCCGTCAACGAGGGTGAGCTCAACCCCCTCGGCCAGCCCGAGGTGGACATCACCGAGCTCAAGGACAACGAGCTGCTGACGTTCACCGCCGAGGTGGACATCCGCCCGGCCATCGAGATCCCGGACTACTCCGGCATCGAGGTGACCGTGGACGCCGTGGAGATCTCCGACGAGGACGTGGAGAACTCGGTCCAGCAGCTGCGGGAGCGCTTCGCCACCACCTCCGTGGTCGAGCGCGCCGCGGCCGAGGGCGATGTCGTCACCATCGACCTGGAGGCCAAGGTCGACGGCGAGGTGCTGGAGGACGGCGTCGCCAAGGGCGTCACCTACACCATCGGCTCCGGCGAGCTGCTGGACGGCATCGACGAGGCCGTCACCGGCCTGGAGGCCGGCGGCAGCGCCACCTTCACCTCCGAGCTCAAGGGCGGCTCCGCCCAGGGCAAGGAGGCCGAGGTCAAGGTGGACGTCACCGAGGTCAAGGCCCGTGAGCTGCCCGAGCTGGACGACGAGTTCGCCCAGCTGGCGAGCGAGTTCGACACCCTGGAGGAGCTGAAGGCCGACAGCCGCAAGCGGCTGGCCCAGTCCCGCCGGTTCCAGCAGGCCACCGAGGCCCAGGAGAAGGTGCTCGACGCCCTCCTGGAGCTGGTCGAGGTCCCGCTGCCGGAGAAGCTCCTCGAAGAGGAGATCCGCACCCGCAAGCACAACCTGGAGCACCACCAGCTCGGCCAGATGGGCATGACGCTGGAGGCGTACCTGAAGATCCAGGACAAGACCGAGGAGCAGTTCGAGGCCGAGCTCAAGGAGCAGGCCGAGAAGGGCATCAAGACCCAGTTCGTCCTCGACGAGCTGGTCAACAAGGAGAAGCTGTCGGTCGGCCAGGAGGAGCTCACCGAGCACCTGGTGCGCCGTGCGCAGTCCTCCGGCATGAGCCCGGACCAGTTCGCCCAGGCCGTCGTCGAGGGTGGCCAGGTGCCGATGCTCGTCGGTGAGGTCGCCCGCGGCAAGGCGCTCGCCGTCGTGGTCGAGGCCGCCACCGTCAAGGACACCAACGGCGAGATCGTGGACCTGGACGACGAGGACGAGACGGACGAGACCGCCGAGACGGTCGAGGCCGCCGAGGGCACCGAGGACGCCGCCGAGGAGGCGTCCGAGGAGCGGACGGAGAAGTCCGAGGGCTGATCCGCCGCCCCGGCACCGCCCCCGCACGGCTCGCAGGAACGGGCCCGGACGCCCCGCCGCGTCCGGGCCCGTTCGCTCATCCGCGGCCGCCGGGGGCGCCGCGTCCGGCGACCCCCGGGCGGGTCCCTCGGCCGGGCGCCACGGCCCCCCCGCCGGTCGCCCACGGGCCCCGGCGGGCGCCCCGCGGCCCGCCGCGGCGGGCGAACCTGCGCTCAGAGCGAACAGTTCCTGATGCGGGATGGCGCCCGCCCACCAGCGCGTTAGGGTCCGTTAGTACGAGGGCAGGGGAGTCCCCATAAGACCCGGTAGTAGCCCGACGAAGATGCTGAGACGGCGCGTCGCCGTCAGAGAAGAGCAGGTGGACACGTGACGATTCCGATGCCTTCCGCCGCCACCCCGGCCTCCCTCGCCGGTCTCGGCGACCAGGTCTACAACCGGCTGCTCGACGAGCGGATCATCTTCCTCGGCCAGCCGGTCGACGACGACATCGCCAACAAGATCACCGCACAGCTGCTGCTGCTCGCCGCCGACCCGGAAAAGGACATCTTCCTCTACATCAACTCCCCGGGCGGCTCCATCTCGGCCGGCATGGCGATCTACGACACCATGCAGTACATCAAGAACGACGTGGTCACCATCGCGATGGGCCTCGCCGCCTCGATGGGCCAGTTCCTGCTGAGCGCCGGCACCCCCGGCAAGCGCTTCGCGCTGCCGAACGCCGAGATCCTCATCCACCAGCCGTCCGCCGGCCTGGCCGGTTCCGCGTCGGACATCAAGATCCACGCCGAGCGGCTGCTGCACACCAAGAAGCGGATGGCGGAGCTGACCGCCTTCCACACCGGCCAGACCGTCGAGCAGATCACCCGCGACTCCGACCGCGACCGCTGGTTCTCCGCCGACGAGGCCAAGGAGTACGGCCTGATCGACGAGGTCATCCACACGGCCTCCGGTATCCCGGGCGGCGGCGGCACCGGGGCGTGAGCCCGACGCCACCGCGTAGCCAGCCTCAGCCCACTGCTCAGACCAGGACGGTGAACACCCAGATGAACAACTTCCCCGGCTTCCTCCCCGGATCGGGCCTGCCCACGCGGCCGGAGACCCGGTACACCGGCCCCACCGCCGAGTCCCGTTACGTCGTCCCGCGGTTCGTGGAGCGCACCTCGCAGGGCATCCGCGAGTACGACCCGTACGCGAAGCTCTTCGAGGAGCGCGTGATCTTCCTGGGCGTGCAGATCGACGACGCCTCGGCCAACGACGTCATGGCGCAGCTGCTGTGCCTGGAGTCGATGGACCCCGACCGGGACATCTCGATCTACATCAACTCGCCCGGTGGCTCCTTCACCGCGCTGACCGCCATCTACGACACCATGCAGTTCGTGAAGCCGGACATCCAGACGGTCTGCATGGGCCAGGCGGCCTCCGCCGCGGCGGTGCTGCTCGCGGCCGGCACGCCCGGCAAGCGGATGGCGCTGCCCAACGCGCGGGTGCTGATCCACCAGCCGTACAGCGAGACCGGCCGGGGCCAGGTCTCCGACCTGGAGATCGCCGCCAACGAGATCCTGCGGATGCGCTCGCAGCTGGAGGAGATGCTGGCCAAGCACTCCACCCAGCCGATCGAGAAGATCCGCGACGACATCGAGCGGGACAAGATCCTCACCGCCGAGGAGTCCCTCGCCTACGGGCTGGTGGACCAGATCATCTCCACCCGGAAGTCGTCCGTCGGCCTGGGGTGACACACCCCTCCAGGTGCCCCCTTGGGCCGAGTCGGTCCAAGGGGGGCCCGCACAGCGGGCCCGGCAAGGTACCGTCATAGAGGCTGGGGGCTCGGCCCCCGTACAGAGCGCAGCGCAAGCACCCGGGTCCGCGGAACAGAGCGGATCCCAGGCGAAGGGGAAGCACCTCGTGGCACGCATCGGTGACGGCGGCGATCTGCTCAAGTGCTCGTTCTGCGGGAAGAGCCAGAAGCAGGTGAAGAAGCTCATCGCAGGCCCCGGTGTGTACATCTGCGACGAGTGCATCGACCTCTGCAACGAGATCATCGAGGAGGAGCTCGCCGAGACCTCCGAGGTGCGCTGGGAGGAGCTGCCCAAGCCCCGCGAGATCTACGAGTTCCTCGAAGGCTACGTGGTGGGGCAGGAGGCCGCGAAGAAGGCCCTGTCGGTCGCCGTCTACAACCACTACAAGCGGGTGCAGGCCGGCGAGAACGGCAGCCACAAGGACGACGGCATCGAGCTGGCCAAGTCCAACATCCTGCTGCTCGGCCCCACCGGCTCCGGCAAGACGCTGCTCGCGCAGACCCTCGCCCGGATGCTCAACGTCCCGTTCGCCATCGCCGACGCCACCGCCCTCACCGAGGCCGGGTACGTCGGCGAGGACGTGGAGAACATCCTCCTGAAGCTGATCCAGGCCGCCGACTACGACGTCAAGAAGGCCGAGACCGGCATCATCTACATCGACGAGATCGACAAGGTCGCCCGGAAGAGCGAGAACCCGTCGATCACCCGTGACGTCTCCGGCGAGGGCGTCCAGCAGGCGCTGCTGAAGATCCTGGAGGGCACCACCGCCTCGGTGCCGCCGCAGGGCGGCCGAAAGCACCCGCACCAGGAGTTCATCCAGATCGACACCACCAACGTGCTGTTCATCGTGGGCGGCGCGTTCGCCGGGCTGGAGAAGATCATCGAGTCGCGGGCCGGCGCCAAGGGCATCGGCTTCGGCGCCACCATCCGCTCCAAGCGCGAGATCGAGGCGAGTGACCAGTTCCAGGAGGTCATGCCGGAGGACCTGGTGAAGTTCGGGATGATCCCCGAGTTCATCGGCCGCCTCCCGGTGATCACCTCGGTCCACAACCTGGACCGCGAGGCGCTGCTGCAGATCCTGGTGGAGCCGCGGAACGCCCTGGTCAAGCAGTACCAGCGGCTGTTCGAACTCGACGGCGTGGAGCTGGACTTCGACCGCCCGGCGCTGGAGGCCATCGCGGACCAGGCGATCCTGCGCGGCACCGGCGCCCGGGGCCTGCGCGCGATCATGGAGGAGGTGCTGATGTCGGTGATGTACGAGGTCCCGTCCCGCAAGGACGTGGCCCGGGTGGTGATCACCGCCGACGTCGTCCACTCCAACGTCAACCCCACCCTGGTGCCGCGCACCCGTGGCGGGGAGAGCGGCGAGCGCCACGAGAAGAGCGCCTGACGCCGCACGCGCCCCACACCGCGCACGGCCCCCTGGGGGCCGGCCGAACGCCGAAGGGCCCCGGGAACGCATGTTCCCGGGGCCCTGGTGTGTTCCCGGGCCGCCAGCCCCCGCCGCGGCGCCGGGGCGCCGCGTGCCGGGATGTCCGCGACGGGTGTCACGCGGCCGGTGGGGGCAGGGGTACCGGTCCGCGGTGCCGGCCCCAGCGGCGCGGCACCGCGGCGGCTCAGGCCGGCTTGCGGCCGTCGCGGTACAGCTCCGCGGCGAGCTTGGCCCCGCCGTTGAGGTCCAGGTCCTCCTCCGCGGTGACGTCCGCGTCCAGGTTCACCACCATGCCGGCGTCGGTCTCCTCCGCCCAGGCGCACACCGCGGCGTAGTACGTGCCGTAGAGCTTGGCACCCTGGCACTCCACGGACGGGCCGTCCGCGCCGTCCGGCTGGAACGTCTTGCGTTCCCCGATCAGCTCGGCCTCGTCGTTCCCCTCGGGGTACCCCTTGAACATCGCGTCCCGCACCTTCTCCGGGGCGCTGAACTCGCCGTACATCCCGGAGAACGACAGGCCCGACCGGGGGTCGTCGGTGCGGGTGTAGCGGGCCAGCACCGACGTGGCGCCCTCCGGCATGCCCCGCTGGGCCTCGGCCGTCTCGTCCTTCAGCGGCCCCTCGTCCAGTTCGTACACCTCGCTGCCCAGCGATTTGGGCGGCACCAGCTTCATCGCCTCGGTGTCGTTCCCGCCGCCGGAGAGCACCACCGCGCCGACCACCGCCGCGGCGATCACCACCACCGCGGCGGAGGAGATCGCGATCACCTTGGTCCGGTCCTTGCGCGGGGCCGGCGGCACCGGCCCGGACGGCGCGCCGGCACCCTGGCCGTACGGGCCGGGCGCCTGCGGGTAGCCGTAACCGGGCTGCGGCGGGACCGGCTGCGGGGCCTGCCCGAAACCGGCGGGCGGGGCCGACGGGTAGCCGTAGCCGGGCTGCGGGTACCCGTAACCGGGCTGTCCGCCGGAGGCGCCGGGCGCGCCCGCGGGCGGCGGGGCGCCGAAGGAACCCGGGGCGTCCGCGGGCGGCTGGGCCGGCGTCCCGTCGTACGGGCCCGGCTGCCCGCCCGGGTACGGGCCGGACGGCGGTGGCGGCTGGTTGTAGCTCAAAGGGAGGTCCTCTCGGGGCTCGCTGCTACGCGGCCGGGACGAGCGCGTCCTTGCGGACCTTCGCCGCGATGTCGGCCGCCTCTTCGATCGACTTGGAGGAGGTGGCCGACGCGTCGACCACCGCGATCTCGCCGATGGCATGGTCGTCGGCCCAGATGCACACCGGGAAGTTGACGCTCATCCCCGACTTGGAGACCTTGAACTCCTGGCACTTCATCAGGGCGCCGTCGAAGCCCGCCGGGGAGACCTGCCGGGGGGTGCCGACCGGCTCGATCTTGGGGTCGCTGGAGAGCCGGACACTGGCGTGCTCCAGCTTGAACGTCTCGTCCACGGCCCGCGGGGCGTCGGTGACGGTGCCCCAGCTGCCGTTGAACTGCATCTTGGACCCGGTGTCGGCGCCGCTGCCGTTGTACTCGGCGGCGATCGGGTGCGGGTCCTCCAGCCCGGGGATGTCCTTCTGGGCCAGCTTGTCGGCCTCGGTCATGTTGTCCTCGTTCTTGCCCTCGCCCACCCGGGACCAGCCGCCCGCCAGCGTCTGCGGGGTGTCCAGCTTCATCTTCACCGCGGGGGTGGCGGGGGCGGTGGTGCCGTCCTTGCCGCCGTCGGCGCCGGGCACCACGACCTCGGTGGTCTCCTTGCCCTTGGCGTCGTCCTTCTTGTCGTCGTCACCGCCGATCAGCAGCACCACGCCGCCGATGATCGCGCCTACCACGACCAGGGCGCCGACCGCCAGGGCTATGGACTTGTTCCGGTTGCCGCCGCCCTGCGGGGGACCGGGGGGCTGCGGGGCGCTGAACCCCGGCTGCTGCGGCTGCGCGTACGGGTTCGGCTGGGCGCCGGGCTGCGGCTGCCCATACGGGCCCGGCTGGGCCCCGGGCTGCGGCTGCCCGTACGGCGGCTGCGGCTGGGCGTAGGGGCCCGGCTGCCCCGCCATCGTGGGCTGCTGGTGGTAACCGGGCTGCGGCGGCTGGCCGTACGGGCCCGGCTGGGCCGGCTGCTGCGGGTAGCCGTAGCCCGGCCCGCCGGACGCGCCGCCCTGGCCGTAGGGGCCGGGCTGCGGCGGCTGGCCGTAGGGGCCGGGCTGGTTGCTGCTCATGTCGGACCTCTGTTCTGTGCCGGTGACTGCTGTGCGCGGGGGGTGGGGGAGTGCGGGGCGGCGCGCCGGGCGCCGTGGTGCGGACGCCGGACCCGGGCCGGGACCGCGCGCCGGAGGTCACCGCGGGACGCGGATCTCCTTGCGGACGTCGGCGGCGACCTTGGCGGCCTCCTCGGCGGAGAGCGGGCTGCCCAGATGGGCGACGCCGACCACGGCCACCGTGCTGTGGTCGGCCCAGCCGCACAGCGGAATCGAGGAGGGGGCGCCGGGCTCCGGCTGCTTGGGCTTCATGGTCTGGCACTTCATCACCGCGCCGGACAGGTTCGCCGGCGCCTGCGGCTCCGGGGTGCCGACCAGCTCCAGGTCGTCGTCGCCGGCCATCTCCTTGCTGCCCTCGGCGAAGATCGCGTCCAGCGCCCTGGCCGGGTCGGCGATGTCCCCGTAGGCGCCGAGGACGTACATGCCCTTGGCCGTGGCGAGCTGGGCGGGGTCCGGGGACGCGGACGGGTCGATGGTGGTGTACTCGCCGGTGATGCCGACGGCGTCGCCACTGATCGTCAGCCCGGCCTTGTCGCTCGCACTCAGCGCGTCCGGCTCCTCCCCGCCGTCGCCCAGCTTGTACTCGGTGAGCAGGGTCGCGGGGACGGTCAGCTTGTGCGGCCCGTCGTTCTTCAGCTCGCCGCCGCCGGTGCCGCCGCCGGTGCCGCCGCCGGTGCCGCCACCGGGCACCTTCACGTCGCTCTTGCCCTGGTCCTTCTTGTCGTCGTCACCACCGTTCAGCAGCACCACGCCGCCGATGATCGCGCCGACCACGACCAGCGCGCCGACCGCCAGGGCTATGGACTTGTTCCGGTTGCCGCCGCCGGACGGGGGGCCGGGAGGCTGCGTGGGCTGCCCGTAGGGGCCGGGCTGCTGTCCGTACGGGCCCGGCTGCGGCTGCTGTCCGTACGGTCCGGGCTGCGGCTGCTGTCCGTAGGGGCCCGGTTGGGGCGGCTGTCCGTAGGGGCCCGGCTGGGCGTAGGGCCCGGGCTGGCCGGACGGCGCCTGCGGGTACCCGTAGCCGGGCCCGCCGGCCGGGGCACCCTGCCCGTAGGGGCCGGGCGGCTGCGGGGGCTGCCCGTAGGGGCCGGGCTGCTGGGGCGGCTGCTGGCCGTAGGGCCCCGGCTGGTTGTAGCTCATATCGTCCTACCGTTCCGCTTGTTGCTGTCCGTGCCGTCGGTGCTATCCGTCGATCTCGACGCGCGCGTCGCGGCGCACCTCGGCGGTGAGGTCGGCGGCTTCCTTCAGCGACATGCCGCTGCCCAGGACCTCGGCGGGGGGATCGGTCATCACCGTCACGCCCAAGGTGTCCTCGTCCCCCCAGACGCAGGCCGGGGCGTCCATGGATCCCCGGTCCGACGTCAACGTGACGGCCTGGCACTTCAGCACGTCCCCGTCGAACCCCTCCGGGGTGAACTCCTCGGGGCTGCCCTGCGCCTTCGCCGTGCCGTCGCCCTCCAGCGCCGAGACCACCATGGCCAGGGCCATCTCCGAGCCCCGGTCCGGGTCGGTGACCTCCCCCCAGAAGCCGGTGAACTTCATCAGCTCGCCGCCCGAGGTCTCGTAGTCCGCCGACACCACACGGGCGTTCTCCACGCCCGGGACGCGCCGCGTGCTCCGCCCGCCGTCGGACAGGTCCTTCTCGCCGGTCCCGTCGCCCTTGCGCTCGTACTTCCCGGCGAGCGTCGCCGGTGTGGTCACCTTGTACGGTCCGCTCTCCCCGGAGCCGGTGAGCAGCAGCACCGCGGCCACCGCGCCGGCCACCGTCAGTGCCGCGCCGGCGGCTATGCCGATCTTCAGCCCCCGGCCCGGCCGGCGGGGCGGCAGCGGGCCGAACGGCCCGGGCGACGGCTGCGGGCCGAAGGGGCCGCCGGGCGTCGCCTGCGGGGCCGGCGGGCCGTAACCGGCGGACTGGGCATAGGGGTTCTGCTGGGGGTACCCGTAGCCGGGCTGGGGGGCGGAGTAGGGGCCCGGCGCCGCGTACCCGCCGTGCTGGGGGTAGCCGTAGCCGGGCTGCTGATGGTAAGGATGCGGCACCGGTGGCTGCTGTCCTCCGCCATACGGACCCGGCTGACCCCCGTAGGGACCGGGCTGCGGTGGCGGCTGGGAGTAGCTCATCGGGCCTCTCTTCGATGCGTCTTCGATGCGCGCGACAGTTGCGCAACATCCTTCCCGACGCCCGTGGGTCCCTTCAGCCCGGGGCTGCAACGGGTTCGTAACGGAGTCGCCGCGCCCGGCCGCCCGGCCGCCGGGGGAGACGCGCGGCCGGCGACGGGGCGTCCGTCCGCCTCCGGTGCCCGGCCGGCGCCCGTGCCGCGTGACCCCGTACGGCCGGTCCCGGACGCCGGCGGTCCCGAGCCACCCCGCGGCCCCACCCCCGGCGGGCCCGCCGGGGCCGGTCGCCGGGACCGGGGCGGACACCCGGACCGGGCGTCCTGGGCACCCGCGCGCGGCCGGCCCGGCGGTGGTGCGTACCGCGGCCGGGGCACGGCGGCGGAGCGCGCCGGACCGGACGACGGACCCCGCCCACGCCCGGACGGCGGACGGCGCCGCGCACGAGGGACGACGCACGGAGGTACGGACGCGCGGACGGCGCACGGAGGTACCGACGCACCGACGTACGGAAGCGCGGACGACGCACGGACGGCGGGCCCGGGCCCGGACCCCGACGAGGGGCCGGGGCGACGGAGGCGTCACGGCGGCCCCCGCGGGAAGGTCCGGGGAACGGTCCCGGGACGGCGGATCCGAACGGCGGACTCGAACGGCCCGCCCGAACGACGGACGCCCGGAGCGGGGCGCCGCGGCGGCGGCCGCCGGTCGGGGGCGGACGCGCCGCGGCGGGGTCCGTCGCCGTGCCCGGTCCGCCCGGCCGCCTCGTAGACTTGGCTCCGTGAGCGAGCCCCCACAGCACGAACCCGATCCGTCCGGTACGCCGGACGGGGACGCCGGGAACGACGAGTTCGACCAGATCGTCAGCGCCGAGACCGACCGCGACCCCGACCTCGCGGTGATCGAGGCGGGCAGCCGCACGCTGCGCACCCAGGCGGGGCCGCCGCAGGGCGACCAGGTGCCCGCCCGGCCGGCCGACCCGGAGGTGGACCGGGCGCTGCGTGAGGTGGAGGCGGACCTGGCCACCCGCTGGGGCGAGACCAAGCTGGACCCCTCGGTCGAGCGGATCGAGGCCCTGCTCGACATCCTCGGCTCCCCGCAGCGCGCCTACCCCTCCATCCACATCACCGGCACCAACGGCAAGACCAGCACCGCTCGCATGATCGAGTCGCTGCTGGGCGCCTTCGAGCTGCGCACCGGCCGCTACACCAGCCCGCACGTGCAGTCGGTGACCGAGCGGATCAGCCTGGACGGGGCGCCGATCTCCGCCGAGCGCTTCGTCGACACCTACCGGGACATCAAGCCGTACATCGAGATGGTGGACGCCCGGCAGGAGTACCGCCTCTCCTTCTTCGAGGTGCTCACCGCCATGGCGTTCGCCGCGTTCGCCGACGCCCCGGTGGACATCGCGGTGGTCGAGGTCGGCATGGGCGGCACCTGGGACGCCACCAACGTGATCGACGGCAGCGTCGCGGTGGTCACGCCCATAGCGCTGGACCACACCGACCGGCTGGGCACCACCCCGGAGCAGATCGCGGTCGAGAAGGCCGGGATCATCAAGAAGGACGCCACCGCGGTGCTCGCCCAGCAGCCGGTGGACGCCGCGTCGGTGCTGCTGCGGCGCGCCGTCGAGGTGGACGCCACGGTGGCCCGGGAAGGGCTGGAGTTCGGCGTGCTCAGCCGCGAGGTCGCGGTCGGCGGGCAGCTGCTGACGCTGCGCGGGCTGGGCGGCGAGTACCCGGAGGTCTTCCTGCCGCTGCACGGCGCCCACCAGGCGCACAACGCGGCGGTGGCGCTGGCGGCGGTGGAGGCGTTCTTCGGCATCGGCTCCCAGCACGCCCGCACCCTGGACCTCGACACCGTCCGCCGCGCCTTCGCGTCGGTGACCTCCCCGGGCCGGCTGGAGGTGGTGCGCCGCAGCCCCACCGTGGTGCTGGACGCCGCGCACAACCCGGCGGGGGCGCAGGCCACCGCCGCGGCGGTCACCGAGGCGTTCGGCTTCAGCCGGCTCGTCGGGGTGGTCGGGGCCAGCGGCGACAAGGACGTCCGGGGCTTCCTGGAGGCGTTCGAACCGATCTTCGCCGAGGTGGTGGTGACGCGGAACTCCAGCCACCGGGCGATGGACGTGGACGCCCTGGCGCAGGTCGCGGTGGAGGTGTTCGGCGCGGACCGGGTCCAGGTGGAGCCGCGGCTGGACGACGCGCTGGAGGCGGCGATCACGCTCGCCGAGGAGGAGGGCGAGTTCGCCGGGGCCGGGGTGCTGGTCACCGGCTCGGTGATCACCGTCGGCGAGGCACGGCTGCTGCTGGGGAAGGGCTGAGGCGATGCGGACGCTCTGTGCGAGCACCCTGATCGGTGAACTCCTGGTGATCGGCTTCGCCGGGCTGGTCGCCATGAGGACCTCCGACCTGGCGACCGGCACCGTGTGGGCGGTGAGCGGCACCGCCATGGTGCTGTGCCTGCTGCTGTGCGGGATGATCAACCGCCCGGGCGCGGTGCAGGTCGGCTGGGCGCTCCAGATCGCGCTGATACTGAGCGGTCTGGTGGTGCCGATGATGTACTTCCTGGGCGTGGTGTTCGCCGGCCTGTGGTGGGCCTCGGTCCACTTCGGCCGGAAGGTGGACGAGGCCAGGGCCCGGTTCGCCGCCCAGGCCGCCGACGCCGCCGAGGCCTCGCAGCCGTCGCAGGCCTGAGCCCGCGGGGCGCCCCCGCGGGGGGCGCCCGTCCCGGCCCTCCGGTCCGTGGCCGGGTGAGGCGTTCCGGCCCGTGGCCGGCGTCCCCGGTTCCGCGGGACCGCCCGCCCCATCGGCCCCGTCCGGCTCCCCGGCGCCGCCGTCGCGCGGCGCGCCCGCGCCGTACCGCCGTCGCGTGTCGCGCCGGCACCGGCGGGCGCGCCCGCGCCGTACCGGCGGGGACGTCGGGGGAGCCGCGCCCGTGCCGTACCGGCCGGACGCCCGGCTCCCCGGGCCCGCGCCGAGCCGTGCCGCCCGTCCCGTGACCACCGTCCGTCGGCCGACCGTGCCGGACCGTCCGCCCGGTGCCGGACCGCCCGTCCCGCGGCCGCGTGGCCGGCGACGGGCCGGCGAGGGGTGAGGCGGCGGGACCGGGCCGGAGGGGCGGGGCCGTGCCGGGTTCGGGGCGGTGAGCCCGCCCCTGTAGCCTCGGGCGCACCGGACCAGTCCGCCCTACAACAGGCCAACACAGGAGCCCCACCATGTCTCAGCGCACGCTCGTCCTCCTCAAGCCCGACGCCGTCCGGCGGGGCCTGGTCGGCGAGATCATCGGCCGGATCGAGCGCAAGGCGAACTGGTCCATCACCGCGCTGGAGCTGCGTACCCTCGGCCGCGACCTGCTGGAGCAGCACTACGCCGAGCACGTCGGCCGTCCGTTCTACGAGCCGCTGGTCGAGTTCATGTCCTCCGGCCCGGTCGTGGCGCTCGTCGTCGAGGGCGAGCGGGTGATCGAGGGCGTGCGCGCGCTGGCCGGTCCGACCGACCCGATCCAGGCGCCGAGCGGGACCATCCGGGGGGACTTCGGCACCATCGTGCGGGAGAACCTGGTCCACGCCTCCGACTCGGAGGAGTCCGCCCAGCGAGAGATCAAGATTTTCTTCCCCGGCCTCGCCTGACGGTACGTCAGGCTCCGAACCGCCTCTGACCGGGGGCGACCGGCGGCGAAACGGTCGCCCTCCGGTGTTTCGCGGGCCGATCGGGGGAACGCGACACCCCGACACGACGTCCTGATAGGAGGAGGCGGAGCCCTCTTCCGCGGACAATGGGCCGACAATGGCGGAGGACCCTCGCATCGTGGCCCGGTGACCGAGACTACGATGAAAGCTTCCGCGCCTCGCAGCGCACCACTCCTGCTCCCTGCCGACCTCAAGTAAGCATTCGCTCCAGTTGGGAAGGCCAGACGTATCCTCATGGGGAACAACATGTCGTTCATCGGCCGTGACATGGCTGTCGACCTCGGGACCGCCAACACGCTGGTGTACGTCAGGGGTCGCGGGATCGTCCTCAACGAGCCGTCAGTCGTCGCCATCAACACCAACACCGGCGGAATCCTCGCCGTGGGCGCCGAGGCGAAGAAGATGATCGGCCGGACTCCTGGCAACATCGTCGCGGTCCGCCCGCTCAAGGACGGCGTGATCGCGGACTTCGAGATCACCGAGCGCATGCTCCGCTACTTCATCCTGAAGATCCACAAGCGGCGCTACCTGGCCCGCCCGCGGGTGGTGGTCTGCGTGCCGTCCGGCATCACCGGCGTCGAGCGCCGTGCCGTGATCGAGGCCTCCACCCAGGCCGGCGCCCGTCAGGTGCACATCATCGAGGAGCCGATGGCCGCCGCGATCGGCTCCGGCCTGCCGGTCCACGAGGCCACCGGCAACATGGTCGTGGACATCGGCGGCGGCACCACCGAGGTCGCCGTGATCTCCCTCGGCGGCATCGTCACCGCCCAGTCCATCCGGGTGGCCGGCGACGAGCTGGACAACGCGATCATCCAGCACGTCAAGAAGGAGTACAGCCTCCTCCTCGGCGAACGCACCGCCGAGAACATCAAGATCACCATCGGCTCGGCGTACGAGACCGTGCAGGAGGAGCACACCGAGATCCGGGGCCGCGACCTGGTCAGCGGGCTCCCCAAGACCGTGGTGATCTCCGCCGCCGAGGTCCGCAAGGCGATGGAGGAACCGGTCAACGCCATCGTGGACGCGGTCAAGACCACGCTCGACAAGTGCCCGCCGGAACTGTCCGGCGACGTGATGGACCGCGGCATCGTCCTCACCGGCGGCGGCGCCCTGCTGCGCGGCCTGGACGAGCGGCTGCGCGCCGAGACCGGCATGCCCATCCACATCGCCGAGGACCCGCTGGACTCCGTCGCCCTCGGGTCCGGCAAGTGCGTCGAGGAGTTCGAGGCGCTGCAGCAGGTGCTGGACGCCCAGCCCCGCAGGTGACCGCACCGGTCACCGCCGTGTTCCGCCGTGACGACGCCGGTGAGGCGGTCCGGCGGAACGCCGTCGTACAGGCATGAGGTTCCGACTCCTACGAGGAAGGCACGTCGCCGCACGTGAGGGACACACGAGAGAGCCGACTGCTCCTGGTGCTGCTGGTCGCCATCGCGTTCGCACTGATCACGGTCGATATCAGAGGCGGCGAGGACTCGCCCCTCGACGGTGCCCGGGAGACCGCCGCCTCCGTTCTCGGGCCGGTGGAGGAGGGCGTCGCCGGGGTCGTCGACCCGGTCGGCAACGCCATCGCCGCGGTACGCGACTCCGACGAACGCCACGACCGCATCAGTGATCTCGAACGCGAGAACGCCGAGCTCAAGCAGCGCCTCGGCAGCGACGAGCGCAACCGCGCCCGCGCCGCCGAGTTCGACCGTCTGATGGCCACCGCCGGCCGCGGGCAGTACGGCATCACCGGCGCCGAGGTCATCGCCATCGGCAGCACCCAGGGCTTCTCCTGGACGGTCACCATCGACGTCGGCAGCAAGGACGGCATCCGCCGCGACATGACCGTCATCAACGGCGACGGCCTGGTCGGCCGGGTCACCACGGTCGGGCGCTCCACCGCCACCGTGCTGCTCGCCACCGACCCGGACTTCACCGTCGGCACCCGGATGGAGAAGTCCGGCGAGATCGGCTTCGCCAACGGGCAGGGCGACGGCCCGCTGCGGGTCCAGCTGCTCAACGGCAAGGCCAAGGTGAAGAAGGGCGACCGGCTCGTCACCTTCGGCTCGCGCGGCGACCGGCCGTTCGTCCCCGGCGTCCCGGTCGGCGAGATCGTCCGGGTGGACACCCTGGACGGCGGCCTGACCCGGACCGTGCAGGTCCGCCCCTACGTCGGCTTCACCAAGCTGGACATCGTCGGCGTGGTCACCAGGCCGCCGCGGGACAACCCCCGCGACTCCGTGCTGCCGCCCCGCCCGGCCGATCCCGCGCCCGCGCGCAAGGCCGGTCCCAAGCCGAAGAAGGCGACCGACGCGGCCACCCCGCCCGGCCGTAACGCCGCCACCAGGAGCTGACCGATGCTGCGCCTGAACCGCATCCTGCTGTCGACCCTGCTCGTGGTCGTCGCCCTCGTCGCCCAGGTCAGCGTGCTGGCCCGGCTCAACCTGCCCGGCGCCGTCCCCGACCTGCTGCTCCTGGTGGTGCTCGGCCTCGCCCTCGTCTACGGGCACACCGGCGGCGCGCTGATCGGCTTCGCCGCCGGCCTGCTCGCCGACTTCGCACCGCCCGCCGACCACGCCGCCGGGCGCTACGCCCTGGTGCTGTGCGTCATCGGCTACCTGGCCGGCCTCGCCCGGCCGGAGACCGGCCAGCTGCGCTCCGCCACCGGCCCGATGCTGGTGGTGGTGGCCGCCGCCATCGGCTCCACCCTGCTGTACGCCGGGGTGGGTTCCCTCGTCGGCGACGACGCCGGGGGCCACGCCGGCCTGGCCGAGCTGCTGTTCACCGCCGCCCTGTACGACCTGCTGCTGGCGCCTTTCACCGTGCCGCTCATCATGGCCGTCGCCCGCCGCACCGACCACGACCCGCGGGTGGACAGCACCGGCGGCACCGGCACCGGCACCGGCGGCGACACCGGCCACCGGTGGCTCACCCCCTCCCGGCGCACCGCCCGCGGCACCCGCCTGGGCAAGGCCGCCCGCAACGGCAGCCGCGGCGGACTGCTGACCAAGGGCCGGCCGACCAAGCCGGGCGGCATCAAGGTCAAGGGGGTCAAGCGGCTGTGAACACCGCCCGGCCCGCTACGCCGCCCCCGGCGACGCCAACGCCGCCCAGGTGCTGGGCTACCTCCGCCCACCGGACGCCCCGCACCACCTCCCCGGACACCCGCACCGCCACCCCCGGCCCCGCGGCCCGCCCTCCCGGGACCCCCAGCCCGCCACCGCCCTCAGTGGAGGCGCTTCGCGCCATGAGTAACATTCCGGAGACCGGGCGGACGACCCGGATCACCGTCCGCCTCGTCGCGATCCAGATCCTCGTCTTCTCCCTCCTGCTCACCCTCGGCGGACGCCTGTGGTACCTCCAGATCCGCAACGGTGACGAGTACGCCGACGAGGCCGCCAGCAACCACGTGCAGCAGGTCATCCAGCCCGCCACCCGCGGCTCGATACTCGACGCCCGCGGCATCCCGCTGGCCGACAACGAGACCCGCCTGGTGGTCTCGGCCAGCCGCACCGACCTGATGAAGATGGCCGACGACGGCGAGGCCGTGCTGACCCGGCTGGCCGGCGTCCTGGACATGACCCCCAAGGAGGTCATGGACAAGGTCCGGCTCTGCGACGCCCAGACCCCCCAGCCCTGCTGGAACGGCTCGCCCTACCAGCCCATCCCGATCACCGACGAGGCCACCACCCAGCAGGCCCTCCAGATCCGCGAGCGCGCCGAGGACTTCCCCGGCATCAGCGCCGAGCCCACCCCGGTGCGCCGCTACGCCGCCCCCGGCGACGCCAACGCCGCCCAGGTGCTGGGCTACCTCTCCCCGGTGACCGACGAGGAGATCAAGAAGGCCGAGGACAGCGAATCGCCGCTGCTGCGCTCGGACCAGATCGGCCGCTCCGGACTGGAGCGCTCCTACGACGCCCAGCTGCGCGGCAAGGCCGGCGTCACCCGGTACGAGGTGGACAACCTCGGCCGGGTCATCGGCAAGGCGGAGAGCGACCGCGCCGAACCCGGCTCGCACGTCGTCACCAGCATCGACGCCCGGGTCCAGGCGGTCGCCGAGAAGGAACTGGCGCTGGCGATGAAGGAGGCCCGCAAGGTCCACGACCGCAACACCGGCACCACCTACAAGGCCGACGCCGGCGCCGTGGTCGTGATGGAGTCGAAGACCGGCCGCGTGGTCGCCATGGCCTCCAACCCGACCTACGACCCCAACGCCTGGGTGGGCGGCATCTCCGGCAAGGACTACAAGCGCCTCACCGGAGACGACTCCAACTACCCGCTGCTCAACCGGGCCATCCAGGGCCAGGCCGCCCCCGGCTCCATCTTCAAGGTGATCCCGACCACCGCCGCGGTCAACGCCGGCTACACCTTCGAGGGGCCCTACCCCTGCCCCAGCTCGTACAGCATCGGCGGCCAGGTCTTCAAGAACTTCGAGTCCGCCGGCCACGGCAGCATCAGCCTCGGCAAGGCCCTGGAGGTCTCCTGCGACACCGTCTACTACTCCCTGGCCCACCAGGAGTGGCGCAAGGACGGCGGCAGCGACCCCAAGAAGAACCCCGCCGACTGGTTCTACAAGACCGCCCACCAGTTCGGCCTGGGCAAGGAGACCGGCATCGACCTGCCCAACGAGGTCACCGGCCGCGTCCCGGACCGCAAGTGGAAGCGGGACTACTGGAAGGCCAACCAGAAGACCTGGTGCAAGGACGGGAAGAAGGACGGCGACTACGCCGAGCGGATCGCCTACGAGAACTGCCTCGAAGGCATGAAGATGCGCGCCGGTGACTCCGTCAACTACTCCATCGGACAGGGCGACACCCTGGTCACCCCGATCCAGATGGCGAGCATCTACGCCGCGATCAGCAACGGCGGCACCCTGCACAAGCCCACCGTCGGCAAGGCGATCATCAGCGCCGACGGCAAGAAGGTCCGGGAGATCAAGCCCCAGGTCCGCGGCAAGCTGCCGATGGACGCGCCGACCCGGAAGAAGATAAACGAGGCCCTCGCGGGTGTGGCCACCCGCGGCACCGCCGCCTGGCGGTTCGTCGGCTGGCCGCAGGACAAGATCCCGATGCACGCCAAGACCGGTACCGCCGAGGTCTACGGCAAGCAGACCACCTCGTGGTTCGCGACGTACACCAAGGACTACACGATCGTGATGACGATCTCGCAGGGTGGTACGGGCTCCGGCGCCTCCGGCCCGGCCGTCCGCAACATCTACAACGCCCTCTACGGCGTGGACAAGCAGGGCAAGATCGACCGGAAGAAGGCCCTGCTGCCGCAGCCGCAGGCCAAGCTGCCGAGGATCGAGCGGGACGGCACCATCGAGTCCCTGCCCTTCGGCAGGACCTACAAGGCCGTCGGGCTGGGCGGAGGCAAGCCGCAGTGACCGCCTCCCCCTCCGGCTACCCCATCCGCCGCTACGCCCCCGAGCCCGGCACCTGGAGCAAGCTCACCGCACGCGACTCCATCGTGCGCCGACTGGACTGGATACTGCTGCTGTCCGCCGTCGCGCTCTCCGCGATCGGCGCGGTGCTCATCTACTCCGCCACCCGCAACCGCACCGAGCTGAACCAGGGCGACCCGTACTTCTTCCTGATGCGCCACGTGCTCAACACCGGCATCGGGATCGGGCTCGCGGTGGCCACCGTCTGGCTGGGCCACCGCACCCTGCGCGGCGCGGTCCCCATCCTGTACGCCCTCTCGGTGGTCCTGGTGCTGGCGGTGCTCACCCCGCTGGGCACCACCATCAACGGCGCCCACGCCTGGATCGTGATCGGTGGCGGGTTCTCCATCCAGCCCTCCGAGTTCACCAAGATCACCATCATCCTGGGCATGGCGATGCTGCTCTCCGCCCGGGTGGACGCCGGGGACCGCCCCGACCCCGACCACCGCACGGTGCTCCAGGCGCTCGGCCTGGCCGCGGTGCCGATAGCGATCGTGCTCCTCATGCCGGACCTCGGCTCGGTGATGGTCATGGCGGTGATCGTGCTGGCGGTGCTGCTCTCCTCCGGCGCCTCCAACCGCTGGATCGCCGGACTGATCGGCGCGGCGGTGACGGGCGCGGTGCTGGTCTGGCAGCTCGGCGTGCTGGACCAGTACCAGATCGACCGGTTCGCCGCGTTCGCCAACCCGGCCCTGGACCCGGCCGGCGTGGGCTACAACACCAACCAGGCGCGCATCGCCATCGGCTCCGGCGGACTCACCGGCAAGGGCCTGTTCGAGGGCACCCAGACCACCGGCCAGTTCGTGCCCGAGCAGCAGACCGACTTCGTCTTCACGGTCGCCGGCGAGGAGCTGGGCTTCCTCGGCGCCGGGCTGATCATCGTGCTGATAGGAGTGGTGATGTGGCGCGCCTGCCGCATCGCCCGGGAGACCACCGAGCTGTACGGCACCGTGGTGGCCGCCGGCATCATCGCCTGGTTCGCCTTCCAGTCGTTCGAGAACATCGGGATGACGCTGGGGATCATGCCGGTCGCCGGCCTGCCGCTGCCGTTCGTCTCCTACGGCGGCTCGTCGATGTTCGCCGTCTGGATAGCGGTCGGGCTGCTCCAGTCGATCAAGGTGCAGCGCCCCATAGCGGCCTGACCGGCGCGCGCCCGCATCCGGCGCGACCGCGCGCGGTGCCCCCGCCGACGGCGACGGCCCGGCCCCTCCGGCCGGGCCGTCGCCGTTCCCGCCTCCGGCCGGTCCCTCCCGGCCGTTCCCTCCCGGCGGTGCCGTGTCCCGCTGCCGCCCGCCGTCCGTACGCCGTCCGCCCGCCGTCCGTCCGGCCCGCGCCGGCCGCTCCCGGCGGGGTCCCGGGCGGGGGATCGGCCGTGCCGGTGGAGGGCCGGGAGCGGGTTACGCTAGAGAGTCGCCCCTGCCCGACGATGAAGGTTTTCCGCCACATGCCTGCCGAATCGGTCTTCCCACAGCTAGAGGCCCTGCTCCCGCACGTGCAGAAGCCGATCCAGTACGTCGGTGGTGAGCTCAACTCCACCGTGAAGGAGTGGGACGCCTGCGACGTCCGCTGGGCGCTGATGTACCCCGACGCCTACGAGGTCGGCCTGCCGAACCAGGGCGTCATGATCCTCTACGAGGTCCTCAACGAGCGTGAGGGCGTGCTCGCCGAGCGCACCTACAGCGTGTGGCCGGACCTCGAAGCGCTGATGCGCGAGCACGGCGTGCCGCAGTTCACCGTGGACAGCCACCGGCCGGTCAAGGCGTTCGACGTCTTCGGGCTCAGCTTCTCCACCGAGCTGGGCTACACCAACATGCTCGCCGCGCTGGACCTGGCGGGCATCCCGCTGGAGGCGCGTGACCGCACCCTGGACGACCCGGTGGTGCTCGCCGGCGGCCACGCCGCGTTCAACCCGGAGCCGATCGCGGACTTCATCGACGCCGCCGTCATCGGCGACGGCGAGCAGGCCGTCCTGGAGATCACCGACATCATCCGGGCGTGGAAGGCCGAGGGTCGGCCGGGCGGCCGTGAGGAGCTGCTGTTCCGCCTGGCCCGCACCGGCGGCGTGTACGTCCCGCGCTTCTACGACGTCGAGTACCTGCCGGACGGCCGCATCGGCCGCGTGGTGCCGAACCGCTCCGGCGTGCCGTGGCGGGTGTCCAAGCACACCGTGATGGACCTCGACGAGTGGCCGTACCCCAAGCAGCCGCTGGTGCCGCTCGCCGAGACCGTGCACGAGCGGATGTCCGTGGAGATCTTCCGCGGCTGCACCCGGGGCTGCCGGTTCTGCCAGGCGGGCATGATCACCCGCCCGGTGCGGGAGCGGACCATCACCGGCATCGGCGAGATGGTGGACAAGGGCCTGAAGGCGACCGGCTTCGAGGAGGTCGGCCTGCTGTCGCTGTCCTCCGCCGACCACAGCGAGATCGGCGACATCGCCAAGGGCCTCGCGGACCGCTACGAGGACGACAAGATCGGCCTGTCGCTGCCCTCCACCCGGGTGGACGCGTTCAACATCGACCTCGCCAACGAGCTGACCCGCAACGGCCGCCGCTCCGGTCTCACCTTCGCCCCCGAGGGCGGCTCGGAGCGCATCCGCAAGGTCATCAACAAGATGGTCTCCGAGGACGACCTCATCCGGACCGTCGCCACCGCCTACGGCAACGGCTGGCGGCAGGTGAAGCTGTACTTCATGTGCGGCCTGCCCACCGAGACCGACGAGGACGTGCTGCAGATCGCCGACATGGCCACCAAGGTGATCGCCAAGGGCCGTGAGGTGGCGAAGTCCAACGACATCCGCTGCACCGTATCCATCGGCGGGTTCGTGCCCAAGCCGCACACCCCGTTCCAGTGGGCGCCGCAGCTGTCCGCCGAGGAGACCGACGCCCGGCTGGAGAAGCTGCGCGACAAGATCCGCGGCGACAAGAAGTACGGCCGCTCCATCGGCTTCCGCTACCACGACGGCAAGCCGGGCATCGTCGAGGGCCTGCTCTCCCGCGGCGACCGGCGCGTCGGCGCGGTGATCCGGGCGGTCTACGAGGACGGCGGGCGCTTCGACGGCTGGCGCGAGCACTTCAGCTACGACCGCTGGATGGACTGCGCCGCCAAGACGCTGCCCCAGTTCGGCGTGGACGTCGATTGGTACACCACCCGCGAGCGCGGCTACGAGGAGGTCCTGCCCTGGGACCACCTCGACTCCGGTCTGGACAAGGACTGGCTGTGGGAGGACTGGCAGGACGCCCTCGACGAGACCGAGGTCGAGGACTGCCGCTGGACGCCGTGCTTCGACTGTGGGGTCTGCCCTCAGATGGACACCCACATCCAGGTCGGCCCGACGGGGAAGAAGCTGCT
The DNA here is from genome assembly GCF_016031615.1 of Streptomyces pactum. GTDB lineage: Bacteria > Actinomycetota > Actinomycetes > Streptomycetales > Streptomycetaceae > Streptomyces > Streptomyces pactus. Next base: position 2,163,124 of record NZ_JACYXC010000001.1, on the reverse strand, counting down.
GCCGCTGACGGTGAAGAACGGCGCGCCGGTCGCGAGCGGGCACACCCACTGAGCGGGTGAGCCGCGGCATCCGGTGACGGACTGCCCGGGCCCGGGTCCCCCCATCGGGGGCCCGGGCCTTTCCCGGCTCCGGGGCGGGCTCACGGCCGCGGCCCGGCCGTGAGCCCGCCCCGGAGCCCCGCCGTGTGGGACCGGGCCCGCCGTGGGGCCGTCCCTGAGCCCCGCAGCGGGTCCGTCCCGGGGCCCTCCGTCCCGCGCGGGGCCGGCGCGCCGTTCCCGGGCAGGGAGGGCCGGGCTCCCGGGCGCGGCGCGCGGCGCCCCGCGGCACCGGCGGCCCCGCTCCTCCGCCGGGCCGATGTCCCGGGTGCCGACGGCTCGTTACAGTGGTGCCGTTACTCCTGGTCGCGGGGGGCTGTGACCGGGGGGTGTGGTCGGCGGTGCCGACGTCCTGGGGAGGGCCTGTAACGGATGAGTCGTCGCTCTGCCGGTTTCGTCGGTGCCTGGGCCGAGATCCAGCGTCAGCAGCAGCGTCAGGCGGAGGCCGAGGCGCGACTCCGGCGGGAGGAGGAACGGCGGGCGCGGGCCCACCAGCGCAGCCTGCGGGAGTACGGGCAGGCGGAGGCCAGGCGGCGGACCGAGGAGCTGGACGCCGAGGTCGCGGCCCTGGAGGGGCTGCTGGCGGCGGGCTGCCGGGCCCCGGCCTTCCGGGCCGCGTCGCTGACGCGGGTGGCGGAGTACCCGCCCTTCGACCCCGGGCAGCTGGCCCGGCCGGTGCCCATGCCCGACCCGGCCCGCTACCAGGCACAGGGCGGCTGGACCGCCGGCCGGAGGGCACAGGCGCAGGCCGAGGCGCGGGCCCGGTTCGAGCACGACTGGTACGCCGCGCAGGCCGCCGAGACCCAGCGGCAGCAGCGGCTGGCGGCGCTGCGGCAGGACCACGAGGCGCGGGCGCAGGCCGTGCGGGACGAGGTGGCCCGGCACAACGCCGGCGTCGCCGAGGTGACCGAGGGGGTCCGGCGGGGCGACCCCGGCTGTGTCGTGGAGTACTTCTCCGCCGCCCTGCACCTCTCGACGGGCCGCCCGGAGGCCTTCCCGTGCCGGGTGACGGCGGCCTTCGACCCGGCGGCGCGGCAGTTGGTGCTGGACTGGGAGCTCCCGGGGTACGACGTCGTCCCGGAGGCGAAGGCGGTCCGGTACGTGGCCGCCGAGGACCGGTACAAGGAGACGGCCCGCCCGGTGACCCGGCGCCGCGCCCTGTACCGGCAGGTGCTGGCGCAGACCATGCTGCTCGTGCTGCACCAGCTCTTCGCGGCGGACGAGCACGGCGCCCTGGACTCGGTCGCGCTCAACGGCTTCGTGGACGCCCGCGACCCGGCGACCGGCCGGCAGGCGCACATCTTCCTGGCGACCGTCATGGCCCCCCGGGCCGTCTTCACCGAGCTGCAGCTGGAGCAGGTGGACGCGGTCAGCTGCCTCACCGACGCGCTGCGGGGGCAGCTGGCGGCCCGGCCCGACCAGCTCGCCGCGGTACGGCCGGGCCGGCGGCCCCAGGACGTCGCCGTGCCCGCGGCCGGCCCCGGCGGCGACCAGGAGCCGGATCTGTACGGCATGGACCCGATCGCCTTCGAGTCCCTGATAGCCGACCTGTTCCGCGCCATGGGGATGCGGGCGGTGACCACCCAGCGCTCCAACGACGGCGGGGTGGACGTCGAGGCGCTGGACCCGGCCCCGATCAGGGGCGGCAGGATCGTGGTCCAGGTGAAGCGGTACCGCAACACCGTGCCGCCCACGGCGGTGCGCGACCTGTACGGCACCGTCCAGGACACCGGGGCCAACAAGGGGGTGCTGGTCACCACCTCGGGGTTCGGCCCCGGCTCGCACACCTTCGCCCGGGGCAAGCCGCTGGAGCTCATCGCGGGCCCCGAACTGGTGGACCTGCTGCACCGGCACGGGCTCCGCGGCCGGCTGGGGGACGGCGGACGGGCCGCCCCGGTGCCGCCGCGACCCGCCCCCGCGGACCCGCCCGGCGACCACAACGTGCTGGGCATGATGTGGTCCGGCGACGTCGCGCTGGACGTCTGCGCGCTCGTCTGCCGCGGCGACCGGGTGCTGAGTGAGGACCACTTCGTCTTCTTCAACAACCCGAGGACCCCGGACGGCTCGGTCCGCGCGGTGCCGGCCGCGGCGCCGGACAGGGCGGCGATCCGGGTCAGCTTCGACGCGCTGCCGGCCGCCGCCGACCGGCTGGTGCTGGTGGCCGCGGTCGATCCGGAGGTGAACCCCGAGGCCGACCTGTCGGGGTTCACCGAGGCCCGCGTCCGGCTGCTGGACCCGGCGATGACCGAACTGGACCGGCTGGTGGTGTCCGACGGCCGCGCCGGGGAAACCGCCCTGGTGCTCGGCTCCTTCCGGCGCCGGGCCAACGGCGACTGGGACTTCGTACTCGGCGGCCGGGGGTACCCCGACGGGCTGGAACAACTCGTCCGGGACTTCGGCGTCGAGGTGGAGTGAGCCGGCCCGGTCGACAGGGCGTGGGCCCGCCCGGCCCGCCGCCCGTTCGGGGCGCCCGCCTCGCCGGGGATGTCCTCCCGCCCGGGACGCCGCCCGCCGGGGATGCCGCCCGCCGGGGATGCCGCCCGTCGGAGATGGCCGCAAGCCGGCGGTGGCCGCCTCGCCGGGGCGACCGACCACCCGGGACGGCCGCCGCGCGCGCCGCGGGGCGCCCGCCCACGGCGTGCGGCGTCGTTACAACCCCGGGTCCTACCAGGGCCTACGGCGTTACAGGCGGGCGATACGCTGCCCGGATGGACGGGTACACGACATCTTCCTCGCCGGCGCGGCGATCGCCGGAGGCACCGGAGGGATGCCTCACCAAGGCCATCCGGCTGCCGGTGCAACTGGTCGCGCTGATCGTGGTGGTGCCGCTGCGCCTGCTGTGGGAGGCGGTCGCCTTCTGTGGCCGGGCGCTGTACCGCTGGGTGCTGGCGCCGGTGGGCCGGGCCCTGCTGTGGCTCTTCCGGGTGCTCGTGGTGGTGCCGCTGCGGGCCCTCGGCCGGGCCCTCGCCTGGCTGTTCCACCACCTGGTGTGGGTGCCGCTGCGCTGGATCCACCGGGTACTGCTGACCCCGGTCGGGCACGGACTGCGGTGGCTGGCCCGGTACCTGATCGTGATTCCGGCCGTCGCCTTCTACCGCTATGTGCTCACCCCGGTCGGACACGCCGTGCTGTGGGTGGCGCGCGGCATCTGGGCCGTCGTCAGTTTCGTGGTGCGGTACACCGTCGTGGTGCCGCTGACCGCACTGTGGCGGTACGTGCTCGGTCCGGTGGTGCGGGGCGTCTGGGCGGCGCTGGTGTGGGCGTGGACGGTCGCCGGCCGGATCCTCGGCTTCCTGTGGATGTGCGTCAGCACCCTGTTCCGGTGGGTCTTCGTGGTCCCGGTGGTCTGGGTCTGGCGGTATGTGCTGCGCCCGCCGCTGGTCGCGTTCCGCGACCATGTGTGGCGTCCGGTCGCCCAGGCGGTGCGCGGCGCGCTGCGCGGCGTGCGCCGGGCCCTGTTCGGGGCACCCGCCGCACCGGGCGGCTCCGGCACCGCCGGTGGCACGGGCGCACAGCGGGGTCCGGGCGGTCCCGGCGCGGCGGCGGGCCACTCACCGTCGTACGCACCCCACCAGCAGCCGTACTCCTCGCAGCCGCAGCCGCAGGGTCACGGCCGTGCCCCGCAGCCCCAGGGGTACGGGCCGGCGCAGCAGACGTGGCAGCAGCCGGCGCAGCAGCCCGGCGCGTCTCAGGGGCACCCCCGGTCCCCGTATTCCGGCGGGTACCCGGGGAACCCGCAGGTCACGCACCCCGGCGGGTACCCGGGGGCCGCGCGTGATCCGCGTGATCCGGGGGCCAACCCCTACCAGCAGCCCGCCGGACCCTGATAAACCCCTGGTCACAGCGGTGGGGGGAACCTCGCCCCGCCGGGGCACGTACTCTAGGTAGCAGTACGACGGCACTCACGAAGGACTGAACGACACTGGGCAAGCGACAGCCCGAAGGCCCGCCGCCCGCACCTGCGGTGCAGCGCATCCGACTGCGCTACACCAAGCGGGGCCGCCTCCGGTTCACCAGCCACCGCGACTTCCAGCGCGCCTTCGAGCGGGCGCTGCGCCGCGCCGAGGTGCCCATGGCGTACTCGGCGGGGTTCACCCCGCACCCGAAGGTGTCGTACGCCAATGCCGCACCCACCGGCACCGGCAGCGAGGCCGAGTTCCTGGAGATCCAGCTCACCGAGGCGCGGGACCCGGAGGCCCTCCGGGTGCTGCTCGACGAGTCGCTGCCGGACGGACTGGACGTCGTGGAGGCCGTGGAGGCCCGTACGTCCGGTCTGGCCGACCGGCTCCAGGCGTCCGTCTGGGAGCTGCGGCTGGACGGCGTGGAGCCGGCCGAGGCCCGGAAGGCCGTTGCCGCCTTCCTGGCCGCCGGGACCGTCGAGGTCGAGCGGCGCACCAAGAACGGGATGCGGACCTTCGACGCCCGTGGCGCGGTGGTCCGGCTGGAGGCTCTCGAATCGGCGGACGATAGGCCGGGCGACCGTCCCTGTGCGATACTGCGGCTGGTGGTACGGCACGGGACGCCTGCCGTACGACCCGACGACGTCCTGTCCGGTCTCCGCGCTACGGCCGACCTGGCGCCGCCGGTCCCCGCTGCGGTGACCAGGCTGGCGCAGGGGCTGCTCGATGAGGAGTCCGGCACGGTGACCGACCCGCTCGCGCCCGACCGCGAGGCAGTCCCGGCCGCCCCACCCATGGCCGCCCGGGCTGACCTCCCCCTCGCTTCGCAGGGGGGACCGGCAGCGAAGGCGCCGGAAGGTTCCGCGTAGGACCGCCGTCGATGCGCCGCCGAAGCACCAGGGAGCCACCCGGGTCCGGCAGGCGCGATGACCAGGAGACTTTCGCCGGCACCACATGGATGGTGCCGACGAGCGAGACGACAGCTCCCGTGTGGCGCCCGCGCCCCGGGCCGTGGCACCGCGCAGTTCACGCGGTCCCCGGCCGGAACCGGACGCGGCGCCCGGGAGCGTGACGGGAGAACCGCCCGCATGCTCGAACCTATTGAGCCCACAGAATCGCAGGACCTGAAGGGAGCGGGGCAGCGGACCGCGCACGGCACCGCCGCCGACGCCGGGTCCGACAACAACAGCCCCAGCGACACCCTGCCGCCGCGCCGCCGGCGCCGGGTGGCCTCGCGCCCGGCCGGCCCGCCGACCGGCGCGACCGCCCCGGTCACCGAGGTGAGCCTGCCGGCCATACCGGCCGACGCCGAGGAGACCGAGGAGACCGAGGAGACCGAGGTCGCGGCCCAGGCGGAGGAGACCGCGGAACCCGCGCCCGCCGCGCAGACCGTGACCGAGCCGGCCGCGGAGCAGTCGGTGGAGGAGGCGAAGCCGGCGCGGACGCGTCGCCGGGCGACGCGTAAGGCGACCGCTCCGGCGGGTCCGCCGGCCGGGGCCGAGGTGGAGGCCGGGGCTGCCGTGGTGGCGGCGCCGGAGCCCGCCGTGGAGGAGCCCGCGCCTGCCGCGCAGACCGTGGCCGAGCCGGCCGCGGAGCAGTCGGTGGAGGAGGCGAAGCCGGCGCGGACGCGTCGCCGGGCGACGCGTAAGGCGACCGCTCCGGCGGGTCCGCCGGCCGGGGCCGAGGTGGAGGCCGGGGCTGCCGTGGTGGCGGCGCCGGAGCCCGCCGTGGAGGAGCCCGCGCCTGCCGCGCAGACCGTGGCCGAGCCGGCCGCGGAGCAGTCGGTGGAGGAGGCGAAGCCGGCGCGGACCCGTCGCCGGGCCTCCCGCCGGGCGACCGCGCCCGCCGGTGCCCCCGCGGCAGACGAGGCACCGGCCGCCGAGGCGGCCCCGGAGGCCGTACCGGCCGCCGAGGAGCCCGCTGCCCCCGCCGTGGCGGAGAGCCCCGGCGAGGAGGAGCAGCCGGAGACCCCGCGCCGCACCCGCCGCCGCGCCACCCGCAAGGCGACCGCCGAGCCGGCCGCGCAGCAGCCCGCCGAGGCCGCCGCGCCCGCCGAGGAGCCGGCCGCCGCCGAGCCCGCGCCGCGTGCCGCGCGCCGGTCGCGCGCCGCCGCGCCGGCCGCCGCCGAGCAGGCGCCCGCCGCCGGTGCCCGGGAGACCGAGCCGGAGCCGCCCGCGCGGCTGCGGCGGCGTGCGGTGCGTCCGCCGACCGCCGTGTTCCAGGCGCCGGTGTTCACCGAGCCGATGTTCCAGACCCCCGAGACCGCTGCCGCCGCTGCCGCCGCCGAGGCCCAGGCCGGGCGGGCCGTCGAGGAGGAAGCGGACGAGGAGTCGCTGCGCCCCGCGCGCCGCCGTCGCCGCCGCCGCGCCGAGCTGATCGAGGAGCGGCTGCGGGCCGAGGAGGCCCCGGAGGCGACCGAGGAGCCCGGGACCGACGAGGAAGACGAGGCCGAGGCCGAGGCCGGCGCGGAACACGAGCACGAGGACGAGTCGGGCGACCGCCCGTCGCGCCGCCGCCGCCGAGGTGGACGCCGCCGTCGCCGTGGCGAGGCCGCGGACGCCGGTGAGGAGTCCGCCGAGCAGGCGCCGTCCGGCCGTGCGGCCGAGGAGACCGGCGCCGAGGCTTCGGACGCCGAGGACGCCCACGACGGCGAGGAGACCGAGGACACCGGGGCCGGTGGTGAGGAGCCCGAGGGCGAGCCGTCGCTCGGCGGCGGGTCCACCAGCAGCCGTCGCCGGCGCCGTCGCCGTCGCCGCAGCGGGGACGGCGGTGACACCGAGGTGGCCGCCGACGACCCGGAGCGCACCGTCGTCAAGGTCCGCGAGCCGCGCAAGCGCGAGGAGGCGACCGACTTCCAGGACGCCGTGCAGTCCATCAAGGGCTCCACGCGCCTGGAGGCCAAGAAGCAGCGCCGCCGCGAGGGGCGTGAGCAGGGCCGCCGCCGGGTGCCGATCATCACCGAGGCCGAGTTCCTGGCGCGCCGTGAGGCCGTCGAGCGGGTCATGGTGGTCCGGCAGAGCGGTGAGCGCACCCAGATCGGGGTGCTGGAGGACGACGTCCTCGTCGAGCACTTCGTCAACAAGGAGCAGGCGACCAGCTACGTCGGCAACGTCTACCTGGGCAAGGTGCAGAACGTCCTGCCGTCGATGGAGGCCGCCTTCGTCGACATCGGCAAGGGCCGGAACGCCGTGCTGTACGCCGGTGAGGTCAACTTCGAGGCGCTGGGCCTGGCCAACGGGCCGCGGCGGATCGAGACCGCGCTGAAGTCCGGCCAGTCGGTGCTGGTCCAGGTGACGAAGGACCCGATCGGTCACAAGGGTGCCCGGCTGACCAGCCAGGTCTCCCTCCCCGGCCGCTACCTGGTCTACGTGCCCGAGGGCTCGATGACCGGGATCAGCCGGAAGCTGCCGGACACCGAGCGGGCGCGGCTGAAGCAGATCCTCAAGAAGATCGTCCCCGAGGACGCGGGCGTCATCGTGCGCACCGCCGCGGAGGGCGCCAGCGAGGAGGAGCTGGCCCGCGACGTCAGCCGTCTGCAGGCGCAGTGGGAGGAGATCCGGAAGAAGGCGAAGACCGGCAACGCCCCGGCGCTGCTCTACGGCGAGCCGGACATGACCGTCCGGGTCGTCCGCGACATCTTCAACGAGGACTTCTCCAAGGTCATCGTCAGCGGTGACGAGGCGTGGGAGACCATCCACGGCTACGTCTCGCACGTGGCGCCGGACCTGGCGGACCGGCTCCAGCGGTGGACCTCGGACGTGGATGTGTTCGCCACGTACCGGATCGACGAGCAGCTGATGAAGGCGCTGGACCGCAAGGTCTGGCTGCCCAGCGGCGGCTCGCTGGTGATCGACCGGACCGAGGCGATGGTCGTCGTCGACGTCAACACCGGCAAGTTCACCGGCCAGGGCGGCAACCTGGAGGAGACGGTCACCAGGAACAACCTGGAGGCGGCCGAGGAGATCGTGCGCCAGCTGCGGCTGCGCGACCTCGGTGGCATCATCGTGATCGACTTCATCGACATGGTGCTGGAGTCCAACCGGGACCTGGTGCTGCGGCGCCTGCTGGAGTGCCTGGGCCGGGACCGCACCAAGCATCAGGTCGCCGAGGTCACCTCGCTGGGTCTGGTCCAGATGACCCGCAAGCGGGTGGGCCAGGGGCTGCTGGAGTCCTTCTCGGAGCAGTGCGTGCACTGCAACGGCCGCGGCGTGATCGTCCACATGGACCAGCCGTCGGCGGTCGGCGGTGGCGGCAAGCGCAAGAAGAAGAAGGCCGCCGCGCAGCAGGCCGAGGTGGCCGAGCAGGCGGTGGAGGCCGTGGAGGCGGCGACCGAGGTGGCCGCGGAGACGGCAGCCGAGGTCGCGGCGGAGACGGCCGCCGAGGTGGCCGCCGAGGTCGTGGAGGAGCGGCCGGCGCCCGAGCCGGCGTTCGCGCCGGACGAGGAGCTGTACAGCAGCGCCGCCGAGGCGGAGGCCGCGGCCCTGCGGTCCCGTCCGCGCCGCCGGGCCACCCGGAAGGCCACCGCGCCGGCCGGTTCCCCGCGCAGCGCCGAGCCGCGGCCGGTCGTCGTCCCCGCCGAGGAGACGCGCCCGGAGCCGGAGCCGGAGGCGGCGCCCGTCGCCCCCGAGCCGGCCGAACCGGTGGCCGTCACCGCGGAGCCGGCGCCGGCCCCCGAGCCGGAGGCCGCGCCCGCACCCCGGCCGCGCCGCCGGGCGACCCGGAAGGTGTCCGCCCCGGCGGGTCCGCCGGCCGGTGCCGAGGAGGCCGCCGTGGTGGTCGTCAGCGCTCCCGCGGCGCCGTCGCGGCCGGCCGAGGAGGCCCCTGTGGCCGCCGAGGCACCTGAGGCCCCGGCTGCCGAGGCCCAGGTCGAGGCTGCGGCCCCGGTCGAGGCCGGTGCCGAGGAGGCCCCGGCCGAGGAGGCGGCCGGCGCCGAGCCGGACGCCGAGGACGCGGCACCGGCGAAGAAGACGGCCCGGAAGACCGCTGCCAAGAAGGCGCCGGCGAAGAAGGCCACCGCCAAGAAGACCGCGGCGAAGAAGACCACGGCGAAGAAGGCGGCGGCCAAGACCACGACGGCCAAGACCACGACGGCCAAGGCAACGGCGAAGAAGACCACCGCCAAGAAGACGACGGCGAAGAAGACCACGGCGAAGAAGACGGCGGCCAAGAAGACCGCCGCCGCCGCGGAGCCGTCGGCGGGGTCCGCCACGGCTGACGAGGGCTGAGCCCCGGCGGGCAACGGCCCGCCTCCGGATCGCCCCGGCCCCGTACGCACCGCGCGTACGGGGCCGGGGCGTTTCCCGGACGGGCCCGGGGCGGGGGAGGCATCGGGGTGGCGCCGGGGTGCTCAGGGTCATCCCAGGGGCGCCCCGGCCGGCCCCCGGCGGGTGCGGGACGCCCGGCCGGTCCGCGGGTGCGGGGGCCCGGCCGGTCCGCGGGCGCGCGGGGCCGCCCCGGCGTACGCCGCCTGGCAGCCGTACGCCGCCCACGGCCGGTGCGCCACGCCCGGACGCGACCGGTACGCCCGCCCGGGCGGGGGAGGGCCGCCCGGGCGGGCGGCGGGTACGGCCGCCCGGTGGGTACGGGTCCGCGCCCGGGGGCCGGTTTGACCCCCCGGCCGGGCGACCCGTAATCTTGACCGTCGGCGTCTGTACGCCGCGCCCCTGAGCAAACACCTCCCGGTCTCGGGAGAGGCCGCTCGTCCTCATGGATGTATCGGACCCCGGTCATGCACCGGGGCCCGTGTGAGCGGCTGGCATCAGAGGTTCCGTTCCGAGCGAGAGAGAGTTCCGCGTGTACGCGATCGTGCGCACCGGTGGCCGCCAGCAGAAGGTGTCCGTCGGCGACGTCATTGAGGTTGACCGCATTTCCACCAGCAAGGTCGGCGACAGCGTCGAGCTCTCGACCCTGCTCATCGTGGACGGCGACGCGGTCACCAGCGACCCGTGGGTCCTGGCCGGTGTGAAGGTGCACGCCGAGGTCGTGGACCACCACAAGGGTGCCAAGATCGACATCCTGAAGTACAAGAACAAGACCGGCTACCGCAAGCGGATCGGTCACCGCCAGCTGCACACCGCGCTGAAGATCACCAAGATCGACGCGGCTGCGAAGTAAGGGACTGAGGAGAGATGGCACACAAGAAGGGCGCATCGTCCACCCGGAACGGTCGCGACTCCAACGCTCAGCGGCTCGGCGTGAAGCGCTTCGGCGGTCAGGTCGTCAACGCCGGTGAGATCCTGGTCCGCCAGCGCGGCACGCACTTCCACCCGGGCGCGGGCGTCGGCCGTGGCGGCGACGACACGCTGTTCGCGCTGGCCGCCGGTGCGGTGCAGTTCGGCACCCGGCGTGGCCGCAAGGTCGTGAACATCGTCCCCGTCGCCGAGTAATCAGCCGACGGAACGACTCCGAGGGCGGACCTTCCTTCCCTGCGCGGGAAGCGGGTCCGCCCTCGCTGCGTTGACACTGTCAGGGGCGGCCGGCCGTTCCGGTGGCGCTGCCCCGGAGCCCGGCGCGCGGTGACTGCTCTCGTGAGCGGCGCGCCGCGGACCGTCCCACCACCCCGGCCGGTGTCCCCCAGGGAAACCCCGGCCGGTCCGACACCGAAGACCACCGCTTCCCCGCCGCCCCGGCGCGGCGGGAGAGCGAACCATCTGGAGGCACCAGCGATGACCACCTTCGTGGACCGCGTCGAGCTGCACGTCGCCGCGGGTAACGGGGGCCACGGCTGTGCCTCCGTGCACCGTGAGAAGTTCAAGCCGCTCGGCGGCCCCGACGGCGGCAACGGCGGACGGGGCGGTGACGTGATCCTCACCGTGGACCAGTCCGTCACCACCCTGCTCGACTACCACCACAGCCCGCACCGCAAGGCCACCAACGGCAAGCCCGGTGAGGGCGGCAACCGCTCCGGCAAGGACGGCACCGACCTGGTGCTGCCGGTCCCGGACGGCACCGTCGTCCTGGACAAGCAGGGCAACGTCCTGGCCGACCTGGTGGGCCAGGGCACCACCTACATCGCCGCCCAGGGCGGCCGTGGCGGCCTGGGCAACGCGGCGCTGGCCTCCGCCCGCCGCAAGGCCCCCGGCTTCGCGCTGCTGGGCGAGCCCGGCCAGAGCGGGGACGTGATCCTCGAACTGAAGACGGTCGCCGACGTGGCGCTGGTGGGCTACCCGAGCGCCGGCAAGTCCTCGCTGATCTCGGTGCTCTCGGCCGCCAAGCCGAAGATCGCCGACTACCCGTTCACCACGCTGGTGCCCAACCTGGGCGTGGTGACGGCCGGCTCCACGGTCTACACCATCGCCGACGTGCCCGGGCTGATCCCGGGCGCCAGCCGGGGCAAGGGCCTGGGGCTGGAGTTCCTGCGCCACGTCGAGCGCTGCTCGGTCCTGGTCCACGTGCTGGACACCGCGACCCTGGAGTCCGACCGTGACCCGGTCTCCGACCTCGATGTGATCGAGGCCGAGCTGGCGGCGTACGGCGGTCTGGAGGACCGGCCGCGGCTGGTCGTCCTGAACAAGATCGACATCCCGGACGGCAAGGACCTCGCCGACCTCATCCGGCCGGAGCTGGAGGAGCGGGGCTACCAGATCTTCGAGGTCTCCGCGGTCGCCCGCACCGGCCTGAAGGAGCTGTCGTACGCGCTCGCCGGCATCGTCGCCGAGGCGCGGGCCGCCAAGCCCAAGGAGGAGGCCACCCGGATCGTCATCCGGCCCAAGGCGGTGGACGACGCCGGCTTCACGGTCACCCCCGAGGCGGACGGCCTGTTCCGGGTGCGCGGCGAGAAGCCGGAGCGCTGGGTGCGGCAGACCGACTTCAACAACGACGAGGCGGTGGGCTACCTCGCCGACCGGCTCAACCGCCTCGGTGTCGAGGAGGCGCTGGTGAAGGCCGGGGCCCGGGCCGGCGACGGCGTGGCCATCGGCCCGGAGGACGACGCGGTCGTCTTCGACTGGGAGCCGAGCGTCACCGCCGGCGCCGAGATGCTGGGCAGGCGCGGTGAGGACCACCGGTTCGAGGCCCCCCGGCCGGCCGCCCAGCGCCGCCGGGACCGCCAGGCGGAGCACGACGACGCGGACCAGGAGTACGACGAGTTCCGGCCGTTCTGAGGCCGGGGACCGGGACCCGGGCGGCCCCTCGGCGGCACGGCGGCCTGGGGGCGTATCGCCCCCTCGCACCGCCGGCCCCGCCCGGCCCTGGCTTCCCGGCCCCACCGCCCCCGGCCCGCGCGCCGGGGGCGGTGGGGCCGGCCCGCGTCCGGGGCGGCGGCGCGCGGACGACCCCGCTCACCGTACGTCCCGCACCGTCGGCCGTACGACCCCTGCCGCACGACCCCCGCCGTCGCCACGGCGGCCCGGGGTGGTACGTACGGCCCCCGCACCGCCGCACCGCGCGCTCCCAGGTCGTACGGCCCCGGCCCTGTGCCCTCCCGCAGTACGCGGCCGGGGGCGTTAGGACCGCACCGCCCGGCCGCCGCAGGCTCCCGCCGCGGGCCGCCGCAGGCCCCCGCCGCCGGCCCCCCTGCCCCGCCCTGGGACCGGTGGCCGGTCGAGTGCCGGGCGGCCCCGCCCCGGACATGGCGAAGGCCCGGAAGGAATCGCTTCCTTCCGGGCCTCCGCCGTCCGTGCTGCCGGTACGCGCCGGGGTCAGACCCCCGCGGTCTCCTCCGGGCCCGGGTTGCCGGGCTCCATCTCCATCTCCTCCGCCGCGTCGATCGCCTCCCGCTGCGAGGGCAGCTCGGAGGCGGCGCGCGCCGCTACCCGGGCGGCCCGGGCGTCGGCCTCGGCGGCCAGCGCCAGCGCGGCACGGTTGAAGCGGACCATGGACGGCGGGTCGGACGGCCCCAGCAGGTGCTCCTTGAGGACCGCCCGGGCCCCGGTCAGGGTGTCCTTCTCCGGCTGCCGCACGGTCTCCAGCAGGGCCGGTACACCGGCCGCGTCGGGGGTGAGGATGGTGGCCGCGCGCACCGTCGGGAAGCCGGCCTTGAACTCCTCCTCCGACAGCCCGCTGGTGTTCGCCACCGCGTACGGCTTCTCACTGCTCAGGTAGTCCGACACCACGCTGGACACGTCGCTGATCAGCAGGTCGGCCTGGTTGAAGCAGTTGAAGATGCCCGGCCGCGGACCGGTGATGATCTGGTGCTCCCACTCCGGCAGCGACGCCCAGAAGGCGTTCTCCCAGGCGGCCAGCGCCTGGTCGACGCGGGCGGCGTGCCCGTCCGCCGGGCGGCCCTGGAGCTTCATCCGCTCGATCTCGTCGGCGCTGGCGCGGAACTCGGTGGTGGTGAGCCGGTTCAGCTCCTCGGTGCGGCGGGCCAGCTCGGCGGCGGCCTCCGGGCCGGGCCGCGGACCGCCGCGCTTGGCGTTCGCCTCGGCGATCATCGCCTGGATGCGCTCGTTGGCGGCGCCGGCCTGCGGGATCACCGACCCGGTCATCGGGTGCGGCTTGTAGACGAGCCGGACCGCGGGGTCGGCGAGCAGCTGCCGCACGATGTTCTCGCCGGCCAGCATGATCGAGGTGTTGCCCGGGTTGCCGTCCCAGCCCTCCCAGGTCGGGGCGTACAGCACCGTGGTGTACGCGCCGGTCGGCGGGCCCGCGTAGGGGCGGATCGGGGCCAGCTGCGGGCGGCCCACCTCCACCACGTCCCGGTCGTCCACCCCGATGTCGGCGAGCTGGTACCGGTCGCGGGCGGCCGGGCCGGCCACCCACACCTCGTCGTACGCCTTGGCGTACGGGTTGCAGCTGGAGAGCTTGTCGCTCTCGCCGTGGTTGATGAACGCGTGCTTGATCGTCGGGATGCGCAGCACCTGGGAGGTCTTGCCGGAGTTCGCCGGGTGCACCAGGACCTTGAGCGTGCTGTGCTCCAGACGCATCAGGTGGGCGACCTTGGGCAGGCAGACGATCGGCACGTCCGTCGCCTCGATCTTCTGCACCATGAAGCGCTCACGGAGCACGATGATCGGGTTGCCGTCGAGCGCGGCGAGCGTGGAGAGCCACATGTTCGCCTGGTAGGCGGAGGTGGTGCCGCCGGAGAAGTACATGCCCACGGTCGGCCGGTACTCGGCCAGCCACTCGTCCAGCCAGGCCAGCGCCTGCTGCTCGTTGACGGCGCGCTTGCGGGGCAGCAGCCAGGTGGCGAGGTGGACGGTACCGGCGATGCCGGTCAGGACCGCCACGCCCAGCCCGGCGATCCCCCACCAGCCGTCCCCGGTGACCGCGGTGCCCAGCAGGCCGGCGGTGGCCGGGACGGCCAGCCGCACCAGCCGCCGCCCGTGCTGGCGGGCGAAGAGCCGCGGCGGGGCGCTGCTCAGCCGCAGCCCCGAGGTGTCGATGTTGCGGGTCACGAACGGCAGCTGGCGGCTGCGGCGCACCAGCACCGACGCCGCCTGGCACACGAAGTGCACCACGTAGAAGAGGAGCAGGCCGGTGATGATCGGCGCGTGCTCGTGCACCGCGTCGATGTCGTCCAGGCGGAGCAGTCCGACCAGGAGGAACATGTCGCGGAACAGTTGCCGCACCACGACATCGAAGCGGATCTTGCCCAGCAGCGACAGCAGGCCGGGCTGCTGGTGCTGGAGGTAGAGGTCGAGCGCGAGGCCACCCGCCGACGCGGCGACGAGCAGCGGCACATTCGGCAGCACGGCACCGATCAGCTGAGTGGTGAAGAACACCACCATCGCGATCAACGCCGCCAGCTGCACGGCTCGGCGGGAGGAGGTTCCGGCAGAGGGCACGGGGTGGGCTCCTGGCAGGAGTGCGATGAACGGGGAACGAGCAACGAGGGTCGGGCGGTGAGTTGGTCACCTGTTCCACTCATAGACGTCCGAGTGACGCCTGTGGTTGTGGGACGAGCCGACCACTGACCGTATGACGCGGCCGGGCCCGGTGACAATCTCCGGTGATACCAATCACCGTGAACCAGGGCAAACAGGTGAGGGGTCCAGAGGGCGGAACGGAGCGGCGCCCACCACCCGTCTGGCGTAGATTGCGACCGACGGACCAGGACGTACGCGCCCGGAGCGGTGGCGCGTACCGGCGGTGAGGACAGGGAGCGGCAGCGTGGCAGCGCAGGACGGTACCGGGACCGGAACCGACGGGGACCGCGGACGCGGTCCGCGGCCGACGCGGAGCGAGGTGCTGGCGGCCCGCAGGATCGTGGTCAAGGTGGGCTCCTCCTCCCTCACCACGGCGGCCGGGGGGCTGGACGCCGACCGGGTGGACGCCCTGGTGGACGTGCTCGCCAAGGTCCTGGACGGCCGGGCCGGCGCCCCGGACGGCGGCGCGCCGGCCGAGAAGGAGATCGTGCTGGTCTCCTCCGGCGCCATCGCGGCCGGGCTCGCCCCGCTCGGCCTGGACCGCCGTCCCCGCGACCTGGCCCGCCAGCAGGCCGCCGCCAGCGTCGGCCAGGGCCTGCTGGTGGCCCGCTACACCGCCTCCTTCGCCCGCTACGGGCGCCGGGTCGGCCAGGTGCTGCTCACCGGCGACGACACCAGCCGCCGGGCGCACTACCGCAACGCGTACCGCACCCTGGACCAGCTGCTGGCGATGGGCGCGGTGCCGGTGGTCAACGAGAACGACACGGTCGCCACCGACGAGATCCGGTTCGGCGACAACGACCGGCTGGCGGCGCTCGTCGCCCACCTGGTCCGCGCCGACCTGCTGGTGCTCCTCTCCGACGTGGACGGCCTCTACGACGGCGACCCGAGCACCCCCGGCACCACCCGGATCGCCGAGGTCACCGGCCCCCGTGACCTGGCCGGGATCTCCGTCGGCAGCGCCGGCCGGGCCGGGGTCGGCACCGGGGGCATGGTGACCAAGGTGGAGGCGGCCCGGATCGCCGCCGGAGCGGGCATCCCGGTCGTCCTCACCGCCGCCAGCCACGCCGCCGACGCCCTGCTGGGCCGCCCCACCGGCACCTACTTCCACCCCACCGGCCGGCGCTCCCGGGGCCGGCTGCTGTGGCTGGCGCACGCCTCCACCCCGCGCGGCGCGCTCACCCTGGACGACGGCGCGGTACGGGCCGTGGTGGAGCGGGGCGGCTCGCTGCTGCCCGCGGGGATCGCCGCCGTGGAGGGCGAGTTCACCGCGGGCGACCCGGTGGAGCTGCGGGACGGCACCGGCCGGGCCGTGGCGCGCGGCCTGGTGAACTTCGACGCCAAGGAGATCCCGCGGCTGATCGGCCGCTCCACCCGCGACCTCGCCCGCGAGCTGGGCCCCGCCTACGAGCGCGAGGTGGTCCACCGCGACGACCTGGTCCTGCTGCGCCACTGACGCCCGCGATCCGTGACGTCCTGGGTGTGCCGCGCCGGTGACGCCTGCGGTCCGCGGCGAACTGGTCCGGGCGCGTCGCGCGGGGGCGGGTTGCGTCGTGCAGGGGGGGCGGTCGCGGTCCGCGACGAGCCCGGCGGTGACCGGCGTGCCGGCCGGTTCCCGGCGGTGCGGTGGCCGGTGTGGTGGCGTGCCGGCGGGGTGCGCCGGGCGCGGATACCGGTGCGCCGGAACGCGTCCTTCCCACCGGCGCGCCGGGGGAGCGCCCGGGCGCGCGGAGGACCCGGCAGAGAAAGCGTGACAAGTCCAGACTTCCAGCGGGGAGCTTCCGTAAAACCGCCCCACGGCCGCCCGCGGACTGGTCAACTTTGATGCGGCGGCGCCGCCGGGCGGCGGCTCCGCGGTGCCAGACGCACACGGCTCCGCGTGGGCGGAGCGCTGAATTCAACGGGAGGCCGCCGGTGAGACGAGGGCGTCCGGGGGCGCGTCCCCGAGGCGGGGGCGCCGCCATCCGCAGGGCCGCGGGGGAGGAACGCAGCCTGGCCAGCGTCGGGGACGGCGCAGCCGGGACGGACGGCGGCCCCGACCACGCCGGCCGGCCGGTCCAGGGCCCCGCGGGCCAGGCCGCGGAAGCCTCCCGGCTGTGGCACGTCACACTCAGCGTCTCGGGCCCCGAGGCGCCGCTCGCCGAGGTCGGACAGGCGCTGGAGAAGCTCGCCCATGACCACCCCTTCCTGCTGACCAGCCGCTACGCCCGGGACCACGCCGAGATCCGCTACTGGGAGGAGGCCCGGGACCTCCGCGACGCGGCGGCGGTCGCGCTGCGCCTGTGGGGCGAGCACCGGTCCACCGCGAAGCTCCCGCCGTGGGAGATCGTCGGGCTGGAGGTCATCGACCGGGCGACGTACCACCAGCGGATAGCCGAGGGGTACGGCCCGCCGCCCGCGTCCCGGATCGGCGTGCACCCCTACTGAGGACCGCCCGGGGCCCGGCAGCGGGCAGGTGAGGCGGGGCGGTGCCGGTCCTGGTCGGCCGGGTCGGTCCGGGGGCCCGGAGGCCGCCGGGCCTGGCGTTGCCCGGCCACCGCGAGGCGCGGGCGCGTGCCGCTTCATGTCCGGCCGTCCCGTGTCCGCCCGTGCCCGTGTCTCCCCGTGCGAACGGGCCCCGGCGGCGCCTGGGTCCGGCCGTGTCCGCCCGTGCCCGATGGCGCCCGTATACGGCCGGGGTCGGCCCCGGGGCTCGCGTGCGTGTCGGGCCGTGTACCGCCCCGGTCGGTGGGTCCGGCCGTGCCCGTGTACGGGGTGCCCGGGCGTCCGGAGCGGGCTCGGCCGCCCGCCCCCACCGCAGCCCGCACACGGTGCTCAGGGCCGGCGACCCGGCCCGCTGCGCTCGACCCGCGGTCCCGTACACCGGTGGTCCGCGCCGGACGGTGGCCGTATCCGGGCCCCTGGCGCTGCCGGGGGCGGCTTCCGGCGGGGCGGGCACGTGCCGGAAGCCGGGGTACGGCCCGTGGTGGCCCGCGGTACGCCCCTACGCGGCTCCGGCACGTGTTCCCGCGCCCGTATGCGCCCTGAGCACACTGCCCGAGCGCCCGCCCCGCCCGTATGAGCCCCTGAAGTGCCCCCCACCCCTGCGCGGCGCACTACGGGCTCCCTGAGGCGCCTGTACAGGGCCCGCACGCCTCGGCCGCCCCGCCCTTGCCCGTACGGGACCCCTGAGCAGCCCCCTGCCCCGATGGCGCCCCAGGCACCCTGAGGCACTCGCACGGGCCCCGTACGGGCGCCGACCGCCCACGGTCCCTTACGTCGCCGGGTGGCCCGGTGGCCCGGTGGCCCGGTGGCCCCGCGCCCCGGGGGCGTGGGATTCCGCGCCGGGTGGTACGCCGGTGCGCCGGTGTCTCGAAACGCGGAACACCCGTCGGCGGCCGCCGTCCCGCTCAGTACCCTTCGGAGCATGAGCAGCGACTCGACGTCCCCCCTGACCGCTCCGTCGCCGGATTCCCCGGTGTACCAGGCCGCCCGGCGGGCCCGGGCCGCCGCCGCGGAGCTGGCGCCACTGCCGCGGGCGGCCAAGGACGCCGCGCTGCTGGCCATCGCCGACGCGCTCCAGGCGCGCACGGACGAGATCGTCAAGGCCAACGCCGAGGACGTGGCCCGGGCGCGCGCCGCCGGCACCGCGGAGTCGATCGTGGACCGGCTGACCCTCACCCCCGAGCGGGTGCTCGCCATCGCCTCCGACGTACGGGACGTCGTGGCGCTGCCCGACCCGGTCGGCGAGGTGGTGCGCGGCTCGACCCTGCCCAACGGCATCGACCTGCGGCAGGTGCGGGTCCCGCTCGGGGTGGTCGGCATCATCTACGAGGCCCGGCCCAATGTGACGGTGGACGCCGCCGCGCTCTGCCTGAAGTCGGGGAACGCCGTGCTGCTGCGCGGTTCCTCCTCCGCGTACCGGTCCAACACGGCGCTGGTCGAGGTGGTCCGGGACGCCGTGGCCGGCGCCGGTCTGCCGGCCGACGCGGTGCAGCTGGTGCCTGGCGAGAGCCGTGACTCGGTGCGCGAGCTGATGCGCGCCCGGGGCTTGGTGGACGTGCTGATCCCGCGCGGCGGCGCCTCGCTGATCCGTACCGTGGTGGAGGAGTCCACCGTGCCGGTCATCGAGACCGGTACCGGCAACTGCCACGTGTACGTGGACGCCGACGCCGATCTCGGCACGGCGGTGGAGATCCTGGTCAACTCCAAGGCCCAGCGGCCCAGCGTCTGCAACGCAGCGGAGACCCTGCTGGTCCACCGGGACGTGGCCGGCAGCTTCCTGCCCGAGGCGCTGGCGGCGCTGGCCCGGGCCGGGGTGACGGTCCACGCGGACGAGCGGGTGCTGGCGCTGGCGGAGGGCTCGCCGGCCACCGTGGTCCCGGCGACCGAGGAGGACTGGGAGACCGAGTACCTCTCCTACGACATCGCGGCCGCCGTGGTGGACTCGCTGGACGAGGCGGTGGCGCACATCCGACGGTGGTCCTCCGGGCACACCGAGGCGATCGTCACCGGTTCCCAGGCGGCGGCCCGCCGGTTCACCCAGTTGGTGGATTCGACCACGGTCGCCGTCAACGCCTCCACCCGGTTCACCGACGGCGGCCAGTTCGGCTTCGGCGCCGAGATCGGCATCTCCACCCAGAAGCTGCACGCCCGCGGCCCGATGGGGCTCCCCGAGCTGACCTCCACCAAGTACATCGTCACCGGCGACGGCCACACCCGCTGACCCTCCGCCGGCCCACTTCTGACCCCCCGCCCGGCCCCCCTGTTCGCGGGGTCCGGGACCCCCGGAACGCCGGGTCCGGGCTTCCGCCGACTTCCCCTTCCCGCCCTGCCCAAATTGACCGCTCCGGTCTACTCTGATGGGGTGCCGGACGACGTGGGGGGCAGGCCGTTCCCGGACGGCGACGTGCCCGACGACCGCAGCCACGGGGAAGCGGAGGACGCCTTCGCCTCCGTGGTCTTCGACGAGGACTTCGTACGGTCGGCCGAGGTCCATGAACCCACGGCGGTGGAGCGGATGCTCGCCGCCGCCGAGGCCCGCGCCGAGGCGGAGGCGGCCCGCCGGCGCACCGGCGCCGCCACCACCGAGGACGATCCCTACGACGACGGCTACGGGCCGGACGGCGACTACGGCCACGACCCGGACGACGAGCGCGGGCCGTACGGCCGGTTCGGCCGGGACGGGGACCCCGACGACCCCTACGGGCCGTACGGCCGGTACGGCGGCGAGCGGCCCTACCGGGGCCACGCCCGCTGGCAGCGGCCGATCGCCTGGCTGCTCGCCGTCCTGATGGGCATCGGGGTGGTGGCCCTGGCCTTCGCGGCGGTCTACCGGGGCGCCTCCGGGGGCCGTCAGGAGCCCAGCCCGCCGCCGGCCACCCGTGGCGAGAGCCTCTCCGAGGACTCCAAGGGCGCCTTCCCGGCGCCCGGCGGCACCTCCCCCCGCGCCAAGGGCCTCTTCGGCGACCCCGGCGGGCCGGTGTCGTCCGGAACCGCGGGCCGCCCGGGCACACCGGCGGGCACACCGGTCGTCACGGCCGCCACCGCCGGCGCCGCGGGCCGCTGACCGCGCAACGCCACGGCCGGGTGGTGGACCCGGGCCGGTGCGCCCGGTGCGTCGGGGCGGTGTGCGTCCGGGACGGTGCGCCCCGGGGGCGAATGCGTGCTCGGCCCGGCGCCGGGGCCGGTGGGACGGGTGACCCGTGGGCTGTGACCGGTAGCCGTGGCCGCTGTGCCGTGCCCCGCGGACCGTGCCCGGTGGATCACCGCCGGTGACCCGGGCGCCGGTGGTCCCGGAGCCGGTGGCCGGGTGCCGGTGGCCCGGGGCGGTGGGCCTCGGCCGGTCCGTTTCTTCGGTGTTTCCGGGCGTACCCGGCTCGCCCGCCCGCGGGTCGTACCTGCCCGGGCCCCGCTCGGGGCGTACCTCCGGAGTGCCGTGTCCCGGAGGCGTCACCCCGGGGCGCCGCCGGTCCACCCTTACGGGCGGCCGGCCCGCACCTCCGCCTCCGAGCGCCCCCGCGCGCCCTCCGGAGCGCCCTTCGCGCGTCCGCGCGGGGACGCCCGACGGGGGACGGGACCCCGGTCGCCGGGGCCGCCCGGGCGGGGGGCCTTCACGAGGTTCGCGGCGGCCGGGTGCGACCTACCCTGGTGGTATGGGCGGGCCTGGCGACCCACCCGAGGGGACCCCCGAGGGCGTCCCGGGAGGTGGCGACGACGAGTACCGATCCGTCGTCTTCGACGAATCGTTTGTGCGGGCTGCCCGCCTCCAGGAGTTCTCCGCCCGGGAACGGATCGGCGAGCACACGCCGGCGGTGCGGCCCCGGCGCAGCTGGGGCCGGCTGACGCCGTCCCGGCAGGCCGTGATCCTCGTGGCACTGATCGCCGTCGCCTTCGCCGCGGCCGTGTACATGGGCATCCGCAATCCGTACCAGCAGCCCGCCCGGCCGGTCGCCGAGCCACTGCGCAGCAGCGTGGTCCCGCTGGCACCCCGCGATCCGGTGCCCGGTGGCCGTCCTGCCGAACTGTTCCTGCACAGCCCGGCGGCCGGGTACGCGACCGGTGCCGAGGGGATCACCCAGCCGGCCGTACGGCGGACCGAGAACTTCACCGAGGCCGAGGTCCTCGGTGCGCTGGACGTCGTCCGGGAGTACGTCGTGCAGTCCTCCCTCGACCGGGGCGTGCTCTCCGGCGGGTCCGCGCGGCCGGTGCGGACACTGCTCGACCCCACCCAGTACGCCCAGTTCGACCGGAGCCTCACCCGGCCGGCCGACGACGGCCGGTACGCCGCCACCGGCTGGCTGACCCGCTTCGACCCGGCTCGGGTGGAGCTCACCGACGAACCGGTGCGGGTGCGGGGCACGCTCTCGGTGGTCGAGCGCCCCGCCGGGACGCTGGAGGTCATCGCCGACCACACCTTCGTGTACGCGGTGCGTCCCGCCGGCGACCACGAACCGGACGCCGCCTCCCTGTTCACCGTCCACCGCGAGACCCGCTTCCGCCTGGACAGCCAGGACGTGCGGGACCACCGGCTGGAACTGGCCCACAGCGCGCTCCAGGCCGGCCCCCAGTCCTGTGCCGCGGACGCCGCCGGGTACCTGCGTCCGCTGTTCGCCGGGGAGTCCGCCCGGGGCGACCGGTCGGACGGCACCGACCCGTACCGCACCGGCCGTCTCTCCGTCCCGGTGTGCGGCGTGCTGGACCCCGCCGCGCAGCCCGACGCGACCCCGCCCGGCCGGTGACGGCCCCGGCCACGCGCCGGTCGGCCCCGGCCGCGCCCGCCGTCCCCGCCTTCCGGGCCCGGTCGGCCCCGACCGGGCCAGGCGTTCCGTCCCCGGAACTGTCAGGGGTGCCGGGAGTGCCGTCCGGGGGTGCCCTCAGGGTGTCGCCGGGGCCCGTCGTCGGGGGCCCGTCAGGAGGCCGCCGGTCCGCCGCCGGGCGTCCCCGGCCCGGTGCCGGCCGACCCGTCCCCGCCCGGTCCGCTGCCGCCGGGCCCGGCTCCGTCCGGTCCGCTGCCGCCGGGCCCGGCTCCGTCCGGTCCGCTGCCGGGCCCGCCGGTGCGGTCCGGCCCCGTCCCGCCGGCGTGGCCGGTACCGGGCGCGCCGTCCTCCGGGGCACGGGACGGCCCGCCGCGGGCCCCGTTGCCGGTGAACCGGTCCCGCAGCCGTCCGCCCAGGTCGCCCGCGCCGCCCGCCACGTCGCGGACGAACGCCATCAGCGGGTCCTTGCTGGAGCGCACCGAATCCGCGTAGTGCGCGGCCGACTCCCGGAAGGAGTCCGACACCGAGGCGTCCCGGTCGTCCGCGCGGCGCGGGTAGTGACCGTCCATGATCCGCTGGTGGTCGCGGCTCGCGGCCCACTTCCGCAGTTCGGCGGCGCGCACCGTGGTGAACGGGTGGCTGCGCGGCAGCACGTTCATGATCTTCAGCACCGAGTCCCGCAGGTCGCCGGCGCGCTCGTACTCGTCCGCCTGCTCCAGGAACGCGTCCACGTTCATCTCGTGCAGGTGGTGGCCGCCGGCCAGCTTCATCAGTCCGCGCATGGACGCCTGGAGGTCCTGGCCCACCAGCAGCCCGGCCCGGTCCGCCGACAGCTCCGACTTGCGGAACCACTCGCGCAGCGCGGTCACGATCGCCGTCACCGCCACGTTCCCCAGCGGGATCCAGGCGATCTTCATCGCGAAGTTGGTGAGGAAGAGCAGCACCGTCCGGTACACCGAGTGGCCGGAGAGCGCGTGACCCACCTCGTGGCCCACGACCGCGCGCATCTCCGTCTCGTCGAGCAGCTCGACCAGTCCGGTGGTGACCACGATGATCGGCTCGTCCAGGCCGATGCACATCGCGTTGGGCTGCGGGTTCTGGGTGACGTACATCGCCGGCACCTTCTCCAGGTCCAGGATGTAACAGGCGTCCCGCAGCATGTCGTTGAGGTGCGCGAACTGCCGGTTGCTCACCCGGACGGAGTCCGACAGGTACAGCAGCCGCAGACTCCGCTCCGGCAGCAGCCCGCTGAGCGCCTTGAAGGCCGTGTCGAAGCCGCTCAGTTTGCGGAGCGCGACCAGTGCCGACCGGTCCGCCGGGTGTTCGTAGGCACGGGAAGAGATGCCCGGGAACCGCCGCCGGTCACCGTTCGGCCGGCCTTCCCGGCCGTGGATGGTGCTGTCGTTCATCGAGACCCCCTCGCTGGGCTGCTGTCGTGGCCCGTCCCCCGGATGGACTCCACCCTAGGGCCGGGCACCCCGTTGGCCGACGGGGTGTCACCTCCCGGCGTCCCGGCCGTCCCCGCGTGCTCCTCGCCCTCCCGGCCGTGGCGGCCGGCCCCGGCCGGCGCCCCTCGGGGACCCCGGCCGCGCTCCCGGGCCCACCCACGGGACCGGCCGCCCATGCGAAACCGGCGCCCCCACGGGACCGGCGCCCCTACGGGACCGGGCCGGCGCCCTTACGGGGCCGGGCCGGGGCCCTTACGGGAGCGGGCCGGGGCCCTTACGGGGCCGGGCTCGCCCACCTACGGGGCCCGCGCCGTGGCGGGACCGGGGCCCCCCTCACCGGACCGGCGCCCGCACGGGACGGCCCCGGGTCTGCTGCGGCACCGGTCCGAGGCCCCTCACGGGCGGGACCGCACGGCGACGGCTCCGGGCCCGTGCCCCCGGGGCCGGTGAGCCTGCGGCAGGCCCGTCAGCCCGTGCGTACCGTGTGTCCCCGTGCGTGCCCTTGCGTGCCCCCCGGGGGCCGCCGCTTCCACCACGACGGACCGGAACGGCGGGCCACGGCCCCCGCCCCGCCGTTCCGGGCCGGTTGCCGCCGCCCTCCACGGGCCCTTCCGGGGCCGTTCGCGGAGCCGGTGCGAGCCCGGGCGGCGCGCCGCGGATCTCCCCGCTTACCATGTGGCAGACGTAATGGCCCGCTCACATCCCGGATAGGTCCTGGCGACGATGACCGCTTACAGCACCGCTCACACCCTGGCCACCCTCGCCTCCGAGGGCGGCGAGCACGGCGGCAACCACGAGAGCCTCAGCCCCTACGTGACCGGTGGTGCGGCACTGGTCATCCTCCTTCTGCTGCTCTGGGTCACCACCCGCTTCAACCGCGACCGCTGATCCCGGCCCGGGTCACCGGGCACCCCGGCCCCGGCCGCGCGGAGCCTCCCGCGCCGGCCCCGCCGCGGGTCCGCCGGCGACCGGTCGCCAGTCCGCCGACGGGCCGGCCATCCGTGCCGCGGCGGGTCGTCGCGGGTCCGCCGGCAGCCCGCCGGCGGAGGACGGCCGACGGTCGCGGGCAGCCGCCGGACGACCGCCGGGCCGGCGTCAACCATGCCCCGGAGCCGGGGCCACCCATGGCCACGAGTTGGGGGTACCTCGTGCCCCGGCACCGGCCCCGGACCAGTAGGGTCTGCACGCATGGGAGAGCAGAAACGGTCCGCGAAGCGGCGCCTCGGCGTGATGGGCGGGACATTCGACCCGATCCACCACGGTCACCTGGTCGCCGCCAGTGAGGTGGCCGCGCATTTCCACCTGGACGAGGTGGTGTTCGTCCCGACCGGGGAGCCGTGGCAGAAGAGCCACCGCAAGGTGTCCCCGGCCGAGGACCGCTATCTGATGACGGTCATCGCCACCGCGTCCAACCCCCAGTTCTCGGTCAGCCGTATCGACATCGACCGCGGCGGCCCCACCTACACCACCGACACGCTCCGGGATCTGCGGGCGCTCAACCCGGAAGCGGACCTGTTCTTCATCACCGGTGCCGACGCGCTCGCCCAGATCCTCACCTGGCGGGACACCGAAGAACTCTTCTCCCTCGCCCACTTCATCGGCGTGACCCGACCGGGCCACATACTGGCCGACCCGGGACTGCCCGAGGGCGGGGTCTCGTTCGTGGAGGTACCGGCGCTCGCCATCTCCTCTTCCGACTGCCGGGCGCGGGTCGCGGCCGGGGACCCCGTCTGGTACCTGGTGCCGGACGGCGTGGTGCGCTACATCGACAAGCGCGAGCTGTACCGGCACGACTGCTGAAGGGGGTACCGGTGAACGACGGACAGGACCCGTACGGGCAGGATCCGTACGGACGGGACCCTTACGGGCCGGCGGAAGATCCCTACGCCCAGGGCGCGTACGACCCCCAGCAGCAGACGTACGGCTACGACGCCTACGGCCGGCCGGTCCACCCGGGGCCGGCCGACGCCTCGTCCGGGTACGACCGGCCCTATGCCACCCACGACGCCTACGGCAGCGGCCCACAGACCCCCGGCACCGAGCCGCCGGCCCCGTCCTACGGCGCACCGGCGGCCCCGTCGTACGGGACCACCCCGGACGCCGGGACCGCCTCGGGCACCGGGAACCTCGGCTGGGGCGATCCGCGGCCGGCCGCCCCCGGGTACGGGCAGAGCGGCCGGAGCGACCTCCCCTACGGGGACCCGTACGGGGGGCAGGGCGACCCGTATGCCGGCCAGGGGGCCCCGTACGGCGGCCAGGGGGATCCGTACGCGGGCCAGGGGGACCCGTACGGGAACCGGAGCGGTCACGATCCGCAGGGGTACGGGGCCCAGGGACACCCGGGGCAGCAGGGCGGTGGGCCGCAGTCCCCGGCCGGGGCGCGGCCCCCGGCCGTTCCGGGGGGCGGCCCGGCCGGCCCGGACGCCGCACTCGGTTCCGCCGGCCGTGCCGGTGCGCGTCGCGCACCCGGGGCCCGGGGCCGTGCCGAGCGCCCCGACGCCGGCGCCGGGGCCGGGGCGGAGGCCCGGGACCGTGCCGAGGGCCCCGGCACCCTGACCATGCCCGCGATCCAGGACGGGGCCGGCGCCTCGGGGACCGCCGCGCCGGGGGACCCCTCCGGCACCCAGGGGGCCTCCGCCGGTACCCCCGGGGGGCCCGGCGGCGGGGGCCGGCGACGGGCCGGTGGCCCCGAGCAGCCGGAGGCGACCGGCCGGCGGGCCAGGCGTGCCCAGCGCGGCCGGGCACGCGGACCGGAGCAGGTGCCGGCCGGGCGGACCGCCGGGACCGGTGACGCGGAGCCGGAGGGCCCGTACCGCACCGAGCAGTTCTCCTTCGTCGAGGAGCAGGACGAGGAGTCCGAGGACGTCATCGACTGGCTGAAGTTCGCCGAGACCCGCACCGAGCGGCGGGACGAGCGGCGGCGCCGGACCCGTATCCGGCTCATCGCGCTCGTCGCGGTGCTGGCGCTGGCCGTGGTGGGCGGCGTGGGCTACCTGTGGGCGGCCGGGAAACTGCCCGGCCAGTCCGGCGGCAGCGGTGACGAGGCGGGCTCCGGCAGCGGCCAGAAGCGGGACGTGATCGTCCTCCACCTGCACGAGACGGGCGGCGCCGGGGACACCTCCACGGTGCTGCTGGTGGACAACGAGACCGCCGGGAAGGGCACCGCCGTCCTGCTGCCCAACGCGCTCGCGGTGGCCGCGGAGGAGGGCGGCGCCACCACGCTCGGCAGGTCCGTCGAGGAGAGTTCGGACGCCACCCGCGAGGCGCTGGGCACCCTGCTGGGGACGGACATCTCGGGTACCTGGCGGCTGGACACCCCGTACCTGGAGAACCTCGTCGAGCTGGTCGACGGCATCACGGTGGACGCCGACGCGACCGTGCCCGCCGCCAAGCAGGGTGCCGACCCGCTGGTCACCGAGGGCAAGGGGCGGGCCCTGAGCGGCCAGGCGGCCGTCGCCTACGCCACCTACCGGTCCCCGGCCGAGCCGCAGACCAAGCAGCTCAGCCGGTTCGGGCAGGTCATGCACGCGGTGCTGAAGAAGATGTCCGACGACCCCGGTGAGGCCACCAGCACCGTGGAGGCGCTCGCCCAGATCCCCGACCCCTCGCTGAGCGAGAGCGAGCTGGGCGCCTCGCTGGCCCGGCTCGCCGAACGGGCGAAGAAGGGCGCGTACGAGACCACCGTGCTCCCCGTCGAGCAGGACGGGACGCTCAGCGAGGAGGCCACCGACCACGTGGTCGAGGACATCCTCGGCGGCACGGTGAAGAACACCGAGCCGGGCGGCGTGGCCCGGGTCAGCGTGCGCAACGCCAGCGGTGAGCCGACGGCGGGCGCGGCGGCACAGATCGCGCTGATCAACGGTGGCTTCACGGTCGTCGCCGCGACCGACGCCGGTGGCTCCCGGCAGTCCGCCTCCCGGGTCAGCTACACGGACGAGGCGCAGGCGGCCCAGGCGCGGGAGGTCGCCCGGACCCTGGGGCTGCCGGACAGCGCGGTGGCCAAGGGCAAGGGCGCCGCCAACGCGGACGTCACCGTGGTGCTGGGCGCCGACTACGAGGGGACCACCGCCACCACGGGCGGTGGTGACGCCTCCGGGGGAGCCTCGGGCGGCGCGTCCTCGGCGGGCGCCGGGAACGGGGCGACCGGCGGCGACACCCAGGGGACGGCCGCCGCCGGCACCACCGGTGCCGCCGGCACGACCGCCGGCACGGGCACGGCGGGCACCACCGGCTGAGCGGGAGGACGGACGGCGGCACTCGGCCCACGGATGCGCGCCCCGGGCCGGGCGCCGCTCGCCGGGCCGTGTCCCCCCGGGTCCGCGTGCCGGGCAGCGGGTTCCGGACGCAGGGACGCAGGGACGCAGGTCCGGGCGGTGCCCCCGTGGCCGTACGCGCCCCCGCTCCGGACGTCCGTCGTGGCCGGACGCGCCGGCCGTGCCAGGGGGCACGGATGTGAGCTCCTGCTGCGGCCCCCGCGCCCCCGGCGTACGCCTCGGACCCCAGGGGGCGTGAAAGAAACGCCTGGCGCCGTTGCGGGTGGGGCGTGAGACCCTGGAGGTATCACGTCCCACGACCGGAAAGTACTGCCTGTGACCGCCACGGACCGCTCCATCGAGCTCATCAACGCCGCCGCCCAGGCGGCCGCGGACAAGCTCGCGCACGACATCATCGCGTACGACGTCAGCGACGTCCTCTCGATCACCGATGCCTTCCTGCTCGCCTCGGCCCCCAACGACCGCCAGGTGAAGGCGATCGTCGACGAGATCGAGGAGAAGCTGAACAAGGAACTCGGCGCCAAGCCGGTCCGTCGCGAGGGCGACCGGGAGGCCCGCTGGGTCCTGCTGGACTACGTGGACATCGTGGTCCACGTCCAGCACAGCGAGGAGCGGGTCTTCTACGCGCTGGAGCGGCTGTGGAAGGACTGCCCGCAGCTGGAGCTGCCCGCCGACGCGGTGGCCACCCGGGGCAAGGGCGCCGAGTACGCCCAGGCGCAGGCTTCGGCCGGTGACGGGACCGGTGATCTCAGCTGAACGGCAGCAAGGGCGGCCGGGGCCGCCGCATCGTGCTGTGGCGCCACGGGCAGACCGCGTGGAACGTCGAGCGCCGCTTCCAGGGCTCCACGGACATCGAGCTGACCGAGACCGGCGTCGGCCAGGCCCGCCGGGCGGCCCGGCTGCTCGCCGCCCTCCGGCCCGACGCCATCGTCGCCTCGGACCTGAAGCGGGCCGCCGCGACCGCCGCCGAACTGGCGGTGCTGACCGGGCTGGAGGTCGCACACGACGCCGGGCTACGGGAGACGTACGCGGGGCGGTGGCAGGGGCTCACTCACGAGGAGATCATCGAGCGCTTCGGTGAGGAGTACGCCGCATGGAAGCGCGGTGAGGCGGTGCGCCGCGGCGGCGGTGAGCTGGAGACCGAGGTCGCCGACCGGGCGGCGCCGGTGGTCCAGGCGCACGCCGACAAACTCCCCGACGGCGGCACCCTCGTCGTGGTCAGCCACGGCGGCACCATCCGCACCACCATCGGCCGGCTGCTCGGCCTGGACCCCCGCTCCTGGGAGGCCCTCGGCGGCCTGACGAACTGCTGCTGGTCGGTGCTGGGCGAGGGCGTGCGCGGCTGGCGCCTGCTGGAGCACAACGCCGGCACGCTCCCGGAGCCGGTGCTCGGCGACGACGACTGACTGACCGGCCCGGAGCCCGGCGACCGGGCCGGGTGGCCGGGGGTCCGGTGACGGGTGACCGGAGGCCCGGTGACCGGCCGGGCCCGGCTGCCGGAGTGCGACGGGCGGGGGGCGACGGACAGGGGTCGTTGGGCGGGGCCGGGTTCCGGCGGCCCGCGGCCCGGGTTCCTGAGCGTGAGGGTGGGGCCGAGGTACCCGGCCGCGGGTGGGCGATGGACCCGGCGGTCGGCCGACGGCCCGGGCCGGCTGCCGGCCGAGGTGCCGTCCGGCACGCCCGGCCGAGGCGCCGCAGCGCGCGTCGTACGGGCCCTCCCCGCCCGGCGGGGCGTCGCCGGCCGGGACCCGGAAACCGGCGCGGGACCGGCACCGAACAGCCGATTTCCCATCCGGGCAGGTCACAGGCTAAAGTTCATCTTGTTCGCGGGACGGCGGGGCGGAAAACCCCGGCCGAACCGAGAGCAGCGGGGCTATAGCTCAGTTGGTAGAGCGCTTGCATGGCATGCAAGAGGTCAGGAGTTCAATTCTCCTTAGCTCCACAGCGGAAAAAGATCCCGCCTCCCCCAGGGAGGCGGGATCCTCGCGTTTCCCCCGACCGTGCCGCCGATGACGTGGCGCCACGGTGACGGTGTGACCTCGTGCCGCCACGGTAGCCGGTGGCCGCCACGGGGTCCGGCTCCGCCGGTGCGGCGGTGCCCGGTGATGCCGTGCCTGGTGATAACCGATACCCGGTGGTGCCGATGCCCGGTGGTCCCGGTGCCAGTGATGCCGATGCCGGGAGGTTCCGGTGCCGTCTCCGACGTTCGTACCGCCGGCCCGCGCCCTGCCCCTCCCCGCAGCGCGACGGGGCGTGTGGGGACGTGCCGCTCGGCGGCCCGGAATCCGGCGGCCGTCCGCTCCGGGGTCGGTCGGCGGTCGGTGCGGACCGACGGTGGTCCGGTGAGGAGGTCGCCACAGTCCGGTCCGGGACCTCGGCAGACCTCCGGTGCGTTACCCGGCGGCGGACCGGCGCGGACCGGGTGGCCGGCGCGGGATCGGCCCGCCGGTCGGGCGGCGGGGGCGTGCCGGCCACGGGTGCGGCACCCGGACCCGACGACGGCGGCCGGCCCGGCGGCCGGTGTCGCTCTGCCGTTCGCCCCGTCACCGATTCCCGGGCAGGGCCGTGTCCACACCCCGCGCGCCGGGGAGGTGTTCGCGTCCACGCGCTGCGGTCCGGTGACGGCCGTGTGCGCTGCGGTCCGGCGACGGCCGGTCCGGGCCAGGTCTCAAGCTGCTCTGACGCGAGCCTTCCTGGCAGCCCGTCATGGTGGGGCGGTGCCCGGCCCGGGCCGGGCGGGGTACCGAAGTGGCCGTCGTCGGTGCGGTCTTCCGGCGCTGCCCACCGGGCCCCGCTGCCGGGTGGTCCGCCGCCGGCCCCCGCGGGCCGCCGGGACGGCGCGCCGAGCCGGACGATCACGGCGTACGCGGTGACAGCACCGCTGACCCGGGCCGTTTCCCATGGCAGAATCGGGACGGCCGAAGGGGGGCCGGTGCCGATGGGCATGGATGGTGCGATGACAACGGCGGCTTCCCTCGGGCCGGTACGGGCGATCCGTCCCGTGCGGCCCGCGCCCACCGTGCCCGTCCGGGCCGTGCGGCGCTCCCGGCCAGTACCGTCCGCCCGGTCTGTACGGCCCGTACGGTCCGCGGCCACACCAGGAGCGGAGTGATGGGGGCACACAGCCGGAAGTGCGACTGGTGCGGAAGCGGTACGCCGATCGTCCGCGACATGGAACCGCTCAATCCCCAGTACCAGTACTGGTGCGTCGAGTGCGCGCGGGCGCTGATCATAAAAGGCGACCCGATCGAGACGTACCGCGAACTGGAAGGGGAGCCGATCTACGGGCGGCTGCTCGACGAGCACTGCACCCTCAAGCGGTTCTACTCCTTCGTGACGGCCTGAGCCTCTGCCGAGGGGTTCCGTTCCGCCCGTGGGACACCTGCGGGTCCTGTGGGGCGGGACCGGCCGTCGGGACCGCCCGCCGGGAGGGTGCGGGGGCCCGTCCCGAGGTGACCGGCGCGGGGAGGTGTTCCCGTAAGGGCGCCACGGAACCGATTTGGCAGAAGGCCGGGGGGTCCGTGTAATGTAGGCGATGCCGCCGAGGGGAACCGGGAGAAACCGGGAAACCGAGCCGGTGCGGAACCTGGGGCTATAGCTCAGTTGGTAGAGCGCTTGCATGGCATGCAAGAGGTCAGGAGTTCAATTCTCCTTAGCTCCACTCCCAGGTGAGCGGGCCGTCCGAGTGGACGGCCCGCTTGTCGTGGATCGCTGGTGTGCGGTCGCTTCGTCCCCTGCGGTAACCTGGCCCCATGCGTGCCGTACGCCTTCTGCTTAGCGGGCCGCGCTGATCAGTACCGACCGGTGAAGGTCGGAATCGGCGCGGCGTCCCCTCCTGTGCGAGGGGATTTTTCGTTTCGTCACCCCTGACGAGCAGTTCCGCTGACAGAGACGATCGATGGAGCTTTGAGGACGATGAGCGAGACCAACACCGCTGCCGAGGTGGCCGCGCCGCACCGTTACACGGCCGCGCTGGCCGCCGACATCGAGGCACGCTGGCAGGACTTCTGGGACGCCGACGGCACCTACGAGGCGCCGAACCCGAGCGGTGAGCTGGCGGGCGACCCCGAGGTCGCCGCCCGGCCGCAGAAGTTCGTCATGGACATGTTCCCCTACCCCTCGGGTGCGGGGCTGCACGTGGGCCACCCGCTGGGCTACATCGCCACCGACGTCTACGCCCGGTACCACCGGATGACCGGCCACAACGTGCTGCACACCCTGGGCTTCGACGCCTTCGGCCTGCCCGCCGAGCAGTACGCCGTGCAGACCGGCACCCACCCGCGGGTGTCCACCGAGGCGAACATCGCGAACATGAAGGTGCAGCTCCGCCGGCTGGGCCTGGGGCACGACAAGCGCCGCTCCTTCGCGACGATCGACCCCGAGTACTACAAGTGGACCCAGTGGATCTTCCTGCAGATCTTCAACAGCTGGTACGACGAGGAGGCGCGCCGCGCCCGGCCCATCGCGGAGCTGGTCGAGCAGTTCGCCACCGGTGAGCGGGCCACCCCCGACGGCCGGCCCTGGGCGGAGCTGACCGAGGTCGAGCGGGCCGACGTGCTGGGCGGCTACCGCCTGGCCTACGCCTCGGACGCGCCGGTCAACTGGTGCCCCGGCCTGGGCACCGTGCTGGCCAACGAGGAGGTCACCGCCGACGGTCGCTCCGAGCGCGGTAACTACCCGGTGTTCAAGGCGAATCTGCGCCAGTGGAACATGCGGATCACCGCCTACGCGGACCGGCTCCTGTCCGACCTGGACGAACTGGACTGGCCGGAGGCCATCAAGCTCCAGCAGCGCAACTGGATCGGCCGTTCCGAGGGTGCCCGGGTGGACTTCGCGGTGGACGGTCGGGCCGACGCCGCCATCACCGTCTTCACCACCCGCCAGGACACCCTGTTCGGCGCCACCTACATGGTGCTGGCCCCTGAGCACGACCTGGTCTCCGGGGACGACGCGATCGTCCCGGCGGCCTGGCCGGAGGGCACCCACGAGGTGTGGACCGGCGGCTACGCCACCCCCGTCGAGGCCGTCGCCGCCTACCGCAAGCAGGCCGCGTCCAAGTCCGACGTGGAGCGCCAGGCCGAGGCGAAGGAGAAGACCGGCGTCTTCACCGGCGCCTACGCGGTCAACCCGGTCACCGGCGACAAGGTCCCGGTCTTCATCGCCGACTACGTGCTGATGGGCTACGGCACCGGCGCCATCATGGCGGTGCCCGCCCACGACTCCCGGGACTTCGCCTTCGCCCGCGCCTTCGAACTGCCGATGCGCTGTGTGGTGGAGCCCACCGATGGCCGCGGCACCGACCCGGCGGCCTGGGACGACGCGTTCAGCTCCTACGAGGCCACCCTGGTGAACTCCTCCCGCGACGGGCTGTCGCTGGACGGCCTGGGCGTCACCGAGGCGAAGGCCCGGGTCACCGAGTGGCTGCAGGAGCGGGGCATCGGCGAGGGCACCGTCAACTTCCGGCTGCGCGACTGGCTGTTCAGCCGCCAGCGCTACTGGGGCGAGCCCTTCCCGATCGTCTACGACGAGGACGGCGTCGCCCACCCGCTGCCGGAGTCGATGCTGCCGCTGGAGCTGCCGGAGGTCGAGGACTACTCGCCGCGCACCTTCGACCCCGACGACGCGGACACCTCCCCGGAGACCCCGCTGTCCCGGAACGAGGCGTGGGTCCACGTCGAGCTGGACCTGGGCGACGGACGCGGTACCCGCCGGTACCGCCGGGAGACCAACACCATGCCCAACTGGGCGGGCTCCTGCTGGTACGAGCTGCGCTACCTGGACCCGCACAACAGCGAGCGGCTGGTGGACCCGGAAGCCGAGCGCTACTGGATGGGGCCGCGCGAGGACAAGCGGCACGGCGGCGTGGACCTGTACGTCGGCGGTGCCGAGCACGCCGTCCTCCACCTGCTGTACGCCCGCTTCTGGTCCAAGGTGCTCTACGACCTGGGGTACATCTCCTCGTCCGAGCCGTTCCACAAGCTGTTCAACCAGGGCATGATCCAGGCGTACGTGTACCGGGACGCCCGCGGTATCGCGGTCCCGGCCGCCGAGGTCGAGGAACGCGACGACGTCTACTACTACGAGGGCGGCAAGGTCTCGCGGCTGCTCGGCAAGATGGGGAAGTCGCTGAAGAACGCGGTGACCCCGGACGAGATCTGCGCCGAGTACGGGGCCGACACCCTGCGCCTGTACGAGATGGCCATGGGACCGTTGGACGTCTCCCGGCCCTGGGACACCCGCGCGGTCGTCGGCCAGTACCGGCTGCTGCAGCGGCTGTGGCGCAATGTGGTGGACGAGAGCACCGGCGAGGTCACCGTCGTCGACGAGGAGCCGGACGAGGCGACCCTGCGCGCCCTGCACAAGGCGATCGACGGCGTCCGCCAGGACATGGCGGGGCTGCGCTTCAACACCGCCATCGCCAAGATCACCGAGCTGAACAACCACGTCACCAAGTTGCGGGCGGTACCGCGACCGGTCGCCGAGAGCCTGGTCCTGCTGATCGCGCCGCTGGCCCCGCACATCGCCGAGGAGCTGTGGCGCCGTCTGGGGCACCAGGACTCGGTCGTCCACCAGGACTTCCCGGTCGCCGACCCGGCATACGTGGTGGACGAGAGCGTCACCTGCGTGGTGCAGGTGAAGGGCAAGGTCAAGGCACGCCTGGAGGTGCCGCCCTCGATCTCCGACGAGGAACTGGAGAAGCTGGCGCTCGGCGACCCCGCGGTGACCGCCGCGCTGGGCGGTGCGGGCATCCGCAAGGTCATCGTGCGCGCGCCGAAGCTGGTCAACATCGTCCCGGCCTGACCGGAGGTGGTGCCCCGGGCCCGCGCCCGGGGCACCGCGTGCGACGGCACCACCTCCGGCATCTCCACGTGCGGCGGCAGCAGGTCCCGCGTCCGTGCCCGGCCGCCCCACGTCCCGCGTCTGCGGTCAGGCGCCAGCACGACCCGCCGGGCCCGGCGGCACCGTGCCCGGCCGCACCACGTCCCTGTCCACGGTCAGGCATCACCACGGTCGGCGGACGGGCCGGCGGGGCACCGCACGGCCCCGGCCGCACCACGGCGGGCCGGCGCCCGTCGACGGCGGTCCGCCCTCGTGGGAGGTGCGCCCCCGACCCAGGAGGGCCCGGGCCGGCCGCATCCCCACGACGAGCGGTCGTGGGAGAACCACGGGGGCGGCGCATCACCCGTCCCACGGGGGCACCCGGGGCACCCGTCGGGCTCTGCGGCCGGACACCCGATCGGTGTCCCCTCACATGCCCCGGCGGGGTTCCCCCGCCCCCTGCCATGGACGCGCCCGTGGGGCGACGGACTCACCCGTGGCGGGGACGGGCGCCGCGACGGGGCTGGGGCGCGGACGTGTCGTGGCGTGCCCTTGCGCAAGGTGTTGCCGCGCCATGGTGTGCACGTCCTCCTCCCCGATGTCCTGGAGGCGGACGCTCCGCGAGATGCGGACCCACGGCTCAGGGCCCACCTCCGGATGGGCCTGTGGCGTAGGCGCACCCTCGCCGGGGCATGCGGTGGAGGGGGACCGGTGAGGGAGGGCGTTCGCGGGAGCGGCGATTCGGAGAGAGACACCTCCCGGCCGGGCCATGCACCTCACCGGGGCGCGGCATGCCCCGAGTCCCGGCGGGTGCCTGGCATGGTCTGCACGGTCTTCCACGGCAGGGATCGCGCTTCCGAGGAACTCCCGTGCCGCCCGAGTGCGTTTACCGTGAAAGGACGACACCGCCGGAGCGGTAACCACCGGTGGGCCGTGACCCGGGCACCCGGTGGCGCGGCCCGGTGGACCATGACGGCACGCCGCCGACCGGCGCGGACGGACAGCGAGGAGTAGGGGAACCGATGGAATCCGTGATCCTGATCCTGACGCTCCTCGTCGTGGTGATCCTCGGCCTGGGGGTCTATCTCGGCGTCAAGGCGGTTCGGGCCGCCAAGCGCGGTGTCGACCGGACGATCAGCCACGCCCGGCGCACTGTCGAGGACACTGCACTGCGGGCGAAGAGCCTCGGTCAGCCCGGGCCGTCCGGCGACCTCGCCCAGCTGCGGCTGTCCCTCCGCAGGTCCATGGCCGCGACCGAGGAGGCCCTGCGCGCGGGTGCCGCCGAGGACGCCTCACTGGGTGAGTCGCTCGCCCTCTTCCAGCGGCTCCGGGTCCACGCCGATGAGCTGGACGCCGAGCTGAGGCGCGCCGAGCGGGAGCCCGACAAGAGCCGGGTCGCCGCCCGACTGCCCGAGCTGCGCGAGCGCACCCAGCACGTCACGCATTCGGCGGATTCGCTGCGGTGGGCGGCCCAGGACCGGGCCCGACGGTTCGCCCAGGACGACCTGGCCGACCTGTCCCGCCAGATCGAGACCGAGGCCGGTGCCCTCCGCCACTGGGCCCCCGCCCCGGACGCCGCCCACTCCTCGTACCGCGGCGGTGGCCTCACCGGCGGTGACCTGGCCGGCGGTGACCTCCCCGCCACCGAGAACCCCGGGGTTTCCGAACACTCCGGTACCCCGGAGAGGCCCGCTGCCTCCGGCGCCGCACGTGCATCCGAAGCTGCCGGAGCCACCGGAGCGGCCGCAGGCGTTACCGGTGCCTCCGGCGGCGGTGGGACCAGCGGCGCCCACTCCGCCGGCGGTCCGGATCCGGCGGGATCCGCCCAGGAACCGGCCGGCCCCGCGGCGGGCCAGGCCCCGCCGCCGGCTCTGGAGGCACCGCCGGAGCACCTCTGGCGACCGGAACACTCCTGGCAGCGCGCCCCCCGCCCCGAGCGTGGCTGACTTCCCCGGGCCCGGTGCCCGCGGAATCAGGCCCGCGCTGCCGATTCCGGACGCCCCCCGATAACCTCCCAGTCATGTCCCGCCATGTCGCGATCGTGACCGATTCCACGGCCTACCTGCCTCAGCAGGCGATGGAGCGGCATCGCATCACCTCGGTTCCCCTCACCGTCGTGTTCGGCGGCCGGGCGTTGGAGGAGGGCACGGAGATCTCCGCCCCTTCCGTCGCCCAAGCCCTGCAGAAACGCAAACCGGTCACCACCTCCCGTCCCAGTCCGGAAATGTTCGCCGCCGCGTACCGCTCGGCCGCGGACGCCGGCGCGGCCGGGATCGTCTCCCTCCACCTCTCCGCCGAGCTCTCCGGAACCTATGACGCGGCCGTGCTGGCTGCACGGGACGCCCCGGTACCGGTGCGGGTGGTGGACAGCGGCATGGTGGCCATGGCGCTCGGCTTCTGCGCGCTGGCCGCCGCCGAGACCGCGGAGAGCGGCGGCACACTCGACGAAACCGTCGCCGCCGCGGTCGAGCGGGCCGAGGGAACCACCGCCTACTTCTATGTGGACACCCTCGACTACCTGCGCCGCGGCGGCCGGATCGGCGCGGCACAGGCCCTCTTCGGATCAGCCCTGGCGGTCAAACCCCTTCTGCAACTCGACGCCGGCAGAATCGAGCTGCGGGAAAAGGTCCGTACCGCCTCCAAGGCCATCGCCCGCCTGGAGGAGATCGCCGTGGAACGGGCCGGAGCCGGTCCCGTGGACATCGCGGTGCACCACCTCGCCGCCGGCGAGCGGGCGGCAGCACTCGCGGACCGCCTGCGGGCTCGGGTGCCGGGGCTGAAGGAGCTCTACCTCAGCGAGGTGGGGGCGGTGATCGGTGCCCACACCGGCCCCGGCCTCCTGGGGGCCGTGGTCTCGCCACGGTAGACCCGGCCCATCGGTCACAAGTCCCGGTGGAGCGGACCGGTCCTTGCACGACGCCGATTACGCAGCGTCGTTGTCACCAGTGTGCCCCGACTTGCCGACGATGCATGCCCAGCCATGCGTGAACTCCCCTGACGAGTGACGAAGTTATCCACAAGCCGCTGGTTATCCCCCGAAAGGGAAGTGCCCCGGAGGAAGCGGCGATGTCGGTCTACCGTCGGTCCACATGGGATCACGATCACAGCAGGTAATCGACGGGCCCGTGCGCGGTGTGACACGCGGCCACCGCAGGCGATCGGGTACGCACCGCCTGTCGCGCCCCACCGACCGCAGCCCGGCGGCCGAACGTGCCGCCGCGCTGCTTGGCCAGGCGGCACTGCCGCGCCCCGCCGGTGCACACGGTGCCCCGTCCGCCGCGGACGTCGGCGGGACCACCCGCACCGGCCCGCCCGGCGCCGCCCGGCACACCTTGCCGGGGTCGCCGCTCACCGCACGTCGGCCGACCGAGGCGGCGGCCGCCGCAGCGGCACCCGGCACCCTGGCCCGGTTCCCCGGCCGGGCGGACGCCGCCCCGGCGGTTCCCGAGACGGTCCCGGGCACCGCCGGACCACGCGCGGCGTCCGACCTGGTGGACGCGGCCGTCCGCGCCGCGGACCTCGCCACGTCCCCGCCTCTCGGGGTCGGTTCGCCGGCGACGGGTCCGCCGGTGCGCGGCCCCGCGGGCACGGGCCTGCACGACCCGGGTGCCGACCCCACGGTGATTCCGGACGCGGACCGGCATGGCACCGCCCGGCCTGACGCGGTCCGGACCGACGTGGAGGACTCCACGGCGCCCTCATCCGCCGACGCCGCGGCCGTCCGAACCGACGTCGGTTCCGGTTCCCGCGCCGGTGCCGGCACGGGTGAGGAGGCGAGTGCCCTTCACCCTCCCCCGCGCGACGGGGACCCCGGCCCGGTGCGCGGTGACCCTCGCCCTCGCTCCGCCCGGCCGAGCGGGGCACGGTGGCAGCGCCTCGGGCTCGCGGTGCGCGAGCGGACGCCGCTGTGGTGGCAGACAAGATTCGGGGTGGAGCCCCGGACGCTCGCCGCCCTGGCCGTGGTGCTGATCGTGGCGGCGGGCTTCGCCACCTACCACTTCTGGTCGGCGCGACCGGAGACCGTGCACGCCCCAGCGGTCGAGGGAGGGTTCCGGCCCACCGGCCCTGCGCAGTCCGGTGGGAGCCCCGGGGAGGCTTCCCGGAGATTTCCGCCCACCTCACTCCCCGGGGCGGCGGGAGCCACGGCGGCGGGTGATCGGGGCCCGGGTGACGGTGACGGCCGGACCGTGGTCGTGGACGTGTCCGGCAAGGTCCGTGAGCCCGGGGTGCACCGGCTGCCACTGGGCTCGCGGGTGGCCGACGCGCTCAGTGCCGCCGGCGGCGTACGCCCCGGCACGGACCTCAGCGGCCTCAACCGGGCTCGGGTGCTGAGCGACGGCGAGCAGATCCTGGTGGGCGCCGCCCCGGGACCGCCGCCGGCCGGGCAGGCATCC
The DNA here is from genome assembly GCF_016031615.1 of Streptomyces pactum. GTDB lineage: Bacteria > Actinomycetota > Actinomycetes > Streptomycetales > Streptomycetaceae > Streptomyces > Streptomyces pactus. The sequence continues at coordinate 2,124,148 of NZ_JACYXC010000001.1, read as the reverse complement.
GGCTCCGGCCCCGGGGCCGCTTCGGGACCCGCAGGCGGCGGTGCCCCGGTCAGCCTCGACACCGCCACGGCCGAACAGCTCGACACGCTGCCCGGCGTCGGTCCCGTCCTGGCCCAGCACATCCTCGACTACCGAGCCGAGCACGGCGGTTTCCGTTCGGTCGAGGAGCTGCGGGAGGTCCCCGGCATCGGGGACCGGCGATTCGCCGAACTGCGTCCCTTGGTCCGGCCATGAGCGGCCGGCACACGGCCCGGCGAACCCGTCCGGGCCAAGCGACCGCCTCGGCCGCCGCACGGCCCGGCAGGGCCCGTACCCACCACGCACGCCTCCGGGTGCACGCGGACGCCGCCTCACCGCTCGGCGCTTCCGACCCGCGTCAGGAGGGCCCGGTCGATCTGCGCCTCGTGCTGCCGGCGCTGGCGGCCTGGGGGGCAGCCGCCCTGGCGCTCGGTGCGGACGGGGGAGTGGTGGCGACCGGCTGTGCCCTGGCGACGCTCACCGCGGGTGTGCTGCTGTGGGTGGACCGTCACCGGAGGGCGGCGGACCGGGCAGCAGGCCAGGACCGGGCGGAGGAGGCCACCGTGCACCCCGGACCGGGACCGGGCCTGGACTCGGCCCCCGATCAGGACGGGAGACGAGGCCCCCCGCGAGGGGGAGGGCCCCAGGCACATTTCCGGGCCGGTGACCGGTCATGGGCGCGGAGGGACCGGCACGCAGCCGGCGGCCGGAGCGGGATCGCAGCCCACGATGCGCACAGGGCACCGAGCGGGAGTGCAGTCCGAGCGGGGCGGGGCGGACAGCCGCACGGAGCCCGTCCTCGACGGGAATGCCGGGGCCCGGAACCGTACGGGGCTGGGTGGGGACGCGAACGCCGGGAGCGGGGCGGGGCAGGGGAGGCACCGGAGCTCCGGGGCCGGGGGAGAACGGCGCCGGCGGCGGTGCCGGAGTCGGAGGGAGTGGCGTCACCGGGGATGACGGGACCGAGCGGGTCCGGGCGGCCGGCGGTGAGCAGTGCGGCCGGGCGGTGGGGGACGGGCAAGGAGGTGGTGAGGGAGGACAGGCGGGCGCCCGGTGGAGCGGAAGCGTCCTGATGGCCGTCGCGCTGGCCCTGCTCTGCGCCGCCGCGGCGGCCGTCGTGGCCGGCCTGCACGCCGCCGATCTGCGTCGGGGCCAGGTACCGGCGCTCGCAGGCCGGTACGCCCGGGCGACGGTCGAGCTGACACTCACCGCGGATCCGCGGCAGGCTCGTCCCCACCCCGCCGGCGCCGTCCCGATGCCGGCCGCTGTGGTGCTCACGGCGGAGGTCACGCGGATCACCGCGCCCGACGGTTCGGTGTCCGTGGCCCGGTCTCCCGTACTGGTGACGGTCCGGCCACGTGCCGACGCTCGCCCGTCCTGGCTCGCCCTGCTGCCTTCCACCCGGCTGAGGGTGCAGGCCCGGCTGGCCCCACCGATGCGAGAGGTCGAACCGTACGCCGCAGTGGCCCGGGTCCAGGGCACGGGACCGCCGACGGTCATCGAACGGCCCACAGCGATCCACCGCGCGGCCGGGCGGCTACGGGCCGGGCTGCGCACCGCGACAGACGGACTCGGCGCGGACGCCCGGGCCCTGCTGCCGGGCCTCGTCGTCGGGGACACCTCCAGGATCCCGGCCGAACTGGACGAGGCCTTCCGCGCCACCGACCTGACGCACCTGCTGGCCGTCAGCGGAAGTAACCTCACCCTGCTCCTCGTCCTCCTCGTCGGCCCACCGCACCTGGCCACCCGCACCGAACGCCGCGGCATCGCCGGCCGCATCGGCATTCCGCTGCGCACCACGGCACTGCTGGGCGGTGGCCTCACCCTGGCGTTCGTGGTGGTCTGCCGCCCCGAACCGAGCGTGTTGCGCGCGGCGGCGTGCGGCATGATCACCCTGCTGGCCATCGGCACCGGTCGCCGGCGTTCGCTGCTCCCGGCCCTGGCCGCGGTCGTGCTCGTCCTGGTGCTGTACGACCCGTGGCTGGCCCGGAGTTACGGGTTCCTGCTCTCCGTGCTCGGCACGGGCGCACTGCTCACCCTCGCGCCCGGCTGGAGCGCCGCGCTGTGTCGGCGCGGGGTGCCGCCCCGCCTGGCCGAGATGCTGGCGGCGGCCGCCGCGGCGCAGGCCGTCTGCGCGCCGGTGGTCGCCGTCCTGGCGGCCCGGGTCAGTCTGGTGGCGGTCCCGTGCAACCTGCTCGCCGAGCTCGCGGTCGGTCCCGCCACCGTGCTGGGCTTCGCGGTCCTGGTGATCGCCCCGGTGACGATGCCCCTCGCGACACTCCTCGCCCGGCCGGCGGGCTGGCCGACCGAGTGGATCGCTTCGGTGGCCCGTACCGGCTCCGGACTGCCCGGTGCGGAGGTGAGCTGGCCCGGGGGCTGGAGCGGCGGGCTCCTCCTGGCCACGGTCACCGGCGCCGCGGTACCGCTGCTGCGCCGGTTGCCGGCGCGCCGCCCGGTGTGTGTGCTCGCCGCGCTGCTCCTGACGATCGCGGTGCTGCGCCCCAGCCCGCTGGCACGGTTCGTCACCGGCTGGCCGCCGCCCGGCTGGCGCATGGTCGCCTGCGACGTGGGGCAGGGCGATGCCCTGGTGCTGGCTGCCGGAGCGGGGACGGCGGTCGTGGTGGACGCCGGTCCGGAACCGCGCGCCGTGGACCGGTGTCTGCGCTCACTGGGGGTGAAACGCGTGCCCCTGATTGTCCTGACGCATTTCCACGCCGATCACGTCACCGGGCTTCCCGGGGTGTTGCGGGGCAGGAGCGTCGGCGCGATCCAGGCCACCGATCTGGCGGAGCCGGCGGACCAGGCGGCGTTCGTCCGCCGGCAGGCGCGGTCCGCCGGGGTCCCGCTGATCGCCACCACCCCCGGCGAGCGACGGAGCATCGGTGCCCTGTCCTGGGAGGTGCTGTGGCCGCTCGGAGACGCCGGCGCCGGGTCGGCGGGGCCCGCGGGCGTCGTCCCCGACGGTCCCAACGACGCGAGCGTCACCCTGCTGGTGCGTACCGCCGGGCTCACCCTGCTGCTTCTGGGAGACCTCGAACCTCCGGCCCAGCAGGCATTGCTGGCCGCTCATCCCACGCTGCCGGCGGTGGACGTGGTCAAGGTCGCCCACCACGGTTCCGCCTACCAGGACTTCGGGTTGATGCACCGTCTGAGGCCGCGGCTGGCCGTGATCTCCTGTGGAGCGCGCAACCTCTACGGCCATCCGTCTCCACGTACGGTGGCCGGTCTGCGGGAGCAGGGCGCGGCGGTGGTCCGTACCGACATCCACGGTGCCATTGCCGTCACCGGCGCGGGCCCTGGCCTGCGGGCGGCGGTGGCCGGCCGCAGGCGAGCGCCCGCGGACCGGATCCGCGTCCGGCGGCGCACGGTCCGCCGCACGCCCCTCGCTGGTGCCCGTCGCCGGCTCCGTCGCCCGCCCGTCGGAAGCGGTCGGGCCGGACACCTCCGGTGCGGAGACCTCCGGGGCGGTCCTTTCGTCGCGCCCTCCGGTCACGCGGCACCGTCCGGCCCCGTGGTTCCGTCCGGCCACGCCGCGCCGTCCGGCCTTGCCGCTTCGTCCGGCCGTGCCGCGCCGTTCCGCCGCGCCGCGGCCGGTTGCGCGGCGTCGGACGACCGCGCGGTGCCGGACGACCGCGCGGTGTGGTCCGGGCCTGCCGCGGTGTCCGGCGTCCTGCCCGCCGGTCCCCGGTCCGTGCGCACGACCTGGCCGGGGTTCTTGGTGGTCCCGGGCCGCCGGGGCCCCGCCGTCTCGGCCGCACGGCCCGGCCGCGCCACCGGCGGCCCGCCCATGCCTGGGTCAGACGCTCCAGACGCCGTTCCGCATGAGATGCCGTTCGTGTATCTCGTGCTCCTCGTGCCACGCCTGCACGCCGGTGAGGAGCACCTTGAAGTACATGTAGGACGGTGTGTCGCGGGCCGAACGGGGGTCCCAGCGGCTCTTGGCCGCGAACGCGTCGCCGGTCTCCTCCGGCATGTCCTGCGGTGCGACGACCTCCGTCACCCTGCCGTCGAGGAGCACCACGTCACGGGTGTGCGCGAGCGACATCCGCACCAGTCCGGTGGCCCGCAGGTTCCGCCCCGTCGGGTTGCCGGCCCGGGTGGAGAGCCATACCGCCTCGCCGTCCCAGAGGAAGGACAGCGGCACCAGGTACGGCGTTCCGGAGAGAGCGGCCGAGGCCACCCAGATGTCCTCCTCGCGCTCCAGGCGCTCCAGGACGTCGTGCTTGCGCTGCGCCTGGCTGCGGACCGTCCTGGTCTCCGCCGTCATTCGGTGCTCCCTCGTCCAGTGGCCCGTACCGGTCCGGGTACCGGCATGCTAGGGGCGGCCCCGGCGCGGCCGCCTCGGGCGGAGGACCGAGGCACGGTTCCGGTCGGCTCGGGCGGAGGGCGTAGGACCGTGCTTCCCGGAGCCGGGCCACCCGGAGACGTGGACCATCGGCGTGGGACCCGACAGCGGTGGATCACGGGCGCGTGGACCACGGCAGCGGGGGCCGTGGGCACGAGGGCGGGGAGAGCACGCCCGGGGTCAGGGATGCGGCCGTCCCATGGCTGCCTTCGCCCGCTGTGCCCCGGGCCCATGGCCCCCTGGCGCGTTCGCCGCGGGCCCATCGTCCCCTGGCGCGTTCGCCCCGGGCCTGGCGGCCCCGCCCGGTTCCCCTCAGGCGGGATGGTCCTCCAGCCAGCCCTCGTACCGCTCCGCCAGCTCGTGCAGCTCCGCTTCCACCAGCCGTCCGGCCGGGTCCTCCACGACGACCAGCCACTGAGCGTCCTCGGCGTCGTCCTCGCCGGCCAGGGCGTCCCGCACCAGCCGGGGCTCGTCGTCCGGCGCGTAGAGGTCGGTCAGCGCTTCGGCCACCTCCTCGGCGGCTTCGCGGTCGGGCAGTACCAGGACGTGTCGCTCGCTCACCGCGCCATTGTGCGACAGCCGGACGTGTCGGTGGCGCATGGGATGCTGGACGGCGATGGCCAGGAAGAGTACGACCGACAACCCGCTCGCCCCCGTGACCCTCGCCGTGGGACAGGAGGACCTCCTCCTGGACCGCGCGGTGCAGGAGGTCGTCGCGGCGGCCCGTGCCGGCGACCCCGACACCGACGTGCGGGACCTCACCCCGGACGCGCTGCAGCCGGGCACCCTCGCGGAGCTGACGAGCCCCTCCCTCTTCGCCGAGCGGAAGGTCGTCGTGGTGCGCAACGCCCAGGACCTCTCCGCCGAGACGATCAAGGATGTGAAGGGGTACCTCGCCGCACCGGCCGAGGAAATCACCCTGGTGCTGCTGCACGCCGGCGGGGCGAAGGGGAAGGGGCTGCTCGACGCGGCCCGCAAGGCGGGCGCGCGGGAGGTCGCCTGCCCGAAGATGACCAAGCCCGCCGACCGGCTGGCGTTCGTGCGGACCGAGTTCCGGAACACCGGCCGGTCCGCGACCCCCCAGGCGTGCCAGGCGCTGGTGGACGCCATCGGCAGCGACCTTCGGGAGCTGGCCAGTGCCTGTGCCCAGCTCGTCGCCGATGTCGAGGGCACCATCGACGAGGCCGTGGTGGCCCGTTACTACACCGGGCGGGCCGAGGCGTCGAGCTTCACCGTCGCGGACCGGGCCGTGGAAGGGCGTACCGCCGAGGCACTGGAAGCCCTGCGCTGGGCGGTCTCCACCGGTGTGGCCCCGGTGCTGATCACCAGCGCCCTCGCCCAGGGGGTGCGGGCCATCGGGAAGCTGGCCTCCGCCCCGCGCGGGGCCCGCCCCGGGGATCTGGCGCGTGAGCTGGGCATGCCGCCGTGGAAGATCGACAGGGTGCGGCAGCAGATGCGTGGCTGGACGGCGGACGGGGTGGCGGTCGCGCTGCGCGCCGTCGCCGAGGCGGACGCGGGGGTGAAGGGCGGCGGGGACGATCCCGAGTACGCCTTGGAGAGGGCCGTGGTCACCATCGCGCGTGCGGCACGGGCGGGCCGCGGCCACTGACCGGGCCACGGGGCGCCGGCCCCGGCCACGTGGGCACGGCGGCCCGGACACGCCGGGGCCGGCCCGGACACGCCGGACCGGTCCGGCCGGGGCTCGATGCGTACGGGTCGGCCGCTGTGGCCCCCGCCCGTGCGTGGCGGGCCAACCACGGGCGGGGTCATGCCTCGATCGGCCGCGTTCGCCCGGCCGGGCCGAGCCGGAGATGCCGCCCGGTCACGCCGGTCCCCACGGAGTCCGGCGCCCGCCACCGAAGAGTCCGACGCCCGCCACCGAAGGGTCGGTGCCCCTGACCGGCCGACGCCCACGGCTGGCCGGCGCCGCTCACCGGTCAGTGGCACTGACCCGTCGTCACCCCGGTCGGCCGGGGCCCCGGTTGCCCGGCCCGTCCGGCACCAGGTCGGTCAAGGTGTGCCCGGCCCACCCGGTACACCAGCCACGGTCCGGCACACACCGGCCACGGTCCGGCACACACCGGCCACCGTCCGGTGCACGAAGTCCGCCGGCGCGCCCGGCGTCCAGGGCTTGACCGCGCACCCGGCCTGTCCGGCGCGTCAGGCCAGTCCTACGCCCCGGGCCGATCCTGCGCGTCAGGCCGGTCCTACGCCCCAGGCCGATCCTGCGCCCCAGGCCGGTCCGGCGGACCAGGGCACACGACCCACCAGCCACCACATCCTGCCCGTACCCATGCCTCCGTCGGGGCGGGCCTGGTCCGGGCCTGGGGAGCGGCCGCGTTCGGGTCGTGGTGGGGGCGGGGCCGGACGCCCCGCCGGGCGGCTACTTCGCCGACTCCTGCCGCAGTTTCTTCAGCGACGCCTCGGCCGTCTTCTTCAGCATCTCCTCGACCTCGGTGGGGGTCGCCGCCATGTGCTCGTCGGAGTCGGAGTCGGAGCCGTAGTCGGAGTCGTAATCCGAGTCGTAGTCGTCCGAAGAACTGCTGGACACGTACTCGGACCAGGTGAGGGAGTAGGTCAGCCAGCCGTCGCGCACGCCGAGGATCATGTACTCGCCGTCGGACTCGTCATCGGAGTCCTTGTCCTTGTCGACCTGGGTGACCAGGTACGCCTCGTCGCCCAGGCCCTTGATCTCCTTGAGCCGGTACCGGTAGGAGCCGCGCTTCTGGTCCTCGTAGGCCCGGTACGTCGCCTCGAACTCCGGACCCGGGTCGGTCTTCTTGTGCAGCTGGGCGGTGGAGTAGAGCCAGGCGCTGGAGTAGTCGTCGCTGTCCGCGTTGGCCGGCTCGAAGTCGATGTTGCAGTTCATCGAGTCGAGGGCGGCGTGCTCGGTGCCGAAGTGCTCCGGGTTCTTCTCGTCGGAGTCGTCCGGCTCTTCCTTCTGGTAGTCGCCGTCATCGGTGACGGCGGAGAAGTCGCTGGAGGCGCAGAGGTCGTCGGTGTAGGCGTACCCGGCGAGTTCGGGGTCCGGGTCGCCGCCGAAGCCTCCGGTGGCGAAGACCGCGCCGGCCCAGACGGCCGAGGCGGCGACCGCGCCGCCGAGCGCCCACAGCCAGGGCTTACGGCCGGCCGGGGCGGGCGGGGTCACCCCGCCCGGTCCGTACCCCGAGGGGTCGCCCGGCAGCGGCATCGAGGCCATGGTGGGCTGGGCGTACGGGTTGGGGACGGCGCCCGGGGCGTGCCCCTGGCCCGGCTGCTGCGGCGGCATCTGCGCGTAGGGGTTGGACGCCACGGGCTGACCCTGCGGCGGGACCGGCGGCTGGCCCTGCGGAGGCTGCGGAGACTGGGGCGGCTGGCCCGGCTGCTGTGGTGGCTGCTGGGCGTACGGATTGTGTTCCCCCGGTATCGACATGCGCGAAGAGTACCGGAACCCCTACAGAAGAAAGACCCCGCGTCCGTCCCTGGGGAAAGGACGGTCACGGGGTCTTTCCTCACGTACCGCGCTGTCGGCGGATACGTTCGGTACTTCGGTGCGCCGCACCCGCGTGGCGAACGCAGGCCGCGTGCGGCGCGATGCTGTGTGCTCAGGAGGCCGTGCGGCCGTCCTGTCGGGTGCCGGTCGGAGCGGGTGAGAGGGACCGCTGTGTGCCCGTTCCGGCGAGGGGCTCATGGCCCGGGGTGAGCGAGCTCGGTCAGCCCTTGAGGGTCGCGACCTGCTGCGCCAGCGCCGACTTCTTGTTGGCGGCGGCGTTCTTGTGGATCACGCCCTTGCTGGCGGCCTTGTCGAGCTTGCGGGCGGCCTCGCGGGCAGCCACGGTGGCCTTCTCCAGGTCACCGGCGGCCACGGCCTCGCGGGCCTTGCGGACGGCGGTCTTGACCGAGGACTTGACGGCCTTGTTGCGCAGGCGCGCCTTCTCGTTGGTCTTGTTCCGCTTGATCTGGGACTTGATGTTCGCCACGAATGAGCCTTTACAGGTTCGACTGGAATTCCGGCGCACCCCTGCCGGGGCACGGTTCGTACCTCGCGCTGAGAGGGCAAGAGGCACAGTGAGCCAGGCTACCAGCAGGCGGTATGGCGTCCCAAACCGGTCAGTCCCGGCCAGTCATGGGACGATGGGGGGAACAACACACCCGAGTCCCGCCTAGACACAGGACGCTGCGTGCCCGCGACCCCTACCCACGTGCCGGAGCCAAGCCGTACCGACCCGGCGCACATCCGCAACTTCTGCATCATCGCGCACATCGACCACGGCAAGTCCACGCTCGCCGACCGGATGCTTCAGCTCACGGGCGTGGTCGAGCAGCGACAGATGCGCGCGCAGTACCTCGACCGTATGGACATCGAGCGTGAGCGCGGCATCACGATCAAGTCCCAGGCGGTCCGCCTGCCGTGGGCGCCCACCTCGGGCGAGGCCGCGGGGACGACCCACATCCTCAACATGATCGACACGCCCGGCCACGTGGACTTCACCTACGAGGTCTCGCGTTCGCTGGCGGCCTGCGAGGGCACCATCCTCCTGGTGGACGCCGCGCAGGGCATCGAGGCGCAGACCCTCGCCAACCTGTACCTGGCGATGGAGAACGACCTCGCGATCATCCCGGTGCTGAACAAGATCGACCTGCCGGCCGCCCAGCCGGAGAAGTTCTCCGAGGAGCTGGCCGGTCTCATCGGCTGCGACCCGGCGGACGTGCTCAAGGTCTCGGCCAAGACCGGTGTCGGGGTCGAGGCGCTGCTGGACCGCGTGGTGGAGGCGGTCCCGGCCCCGGTCGGCGTCGCCGACGCGCCCGCCCGCGCGATGATCTTCGACTCGGTGTACGACTCCTACCGCGGTGTGGTGACGTACGTCCGGGTGGTGGACGGCCAGCTCTCCAAGCGCGAGCGCATCCGGATGATGTCCACCGGCGCCACCCACGAGCTGCTGGAGATCGGCACCAACTCGCCGGAGATGCTCCCCGCCGACGGCCTGGGCGTCGGCGAGGTGGGGTACCTGATCACCGGCGTGAAGGACGTCCGCCAGTCCAAGGTGGGTGACACCATCACCCAGCAGAGCCGCGGGGCCACCGAGGCGCTCGGCGGCTACAAGGACCCCAAGCCGATGGTGTTCTCCGGGCTCTACCCGCTGGACGGCTCGGACTACCCCGACCTCCGCGACGCCCTGGACAAGCTCCAGCTCAACGACGCCGCGCTGGTCTATGAGCCGGAGACCTCGGCGGCGCTCGGCTTCGGCTTCCGCGTCGGCTTCCTCGGCCTGCTCCACCTGGACGTGATCCGGGAGCGGCTGGAGCGAGAGTTCGGCCTGGACCTGATCGCCACCGCCCCCAACGTGGTGTACCGGGTGATCATGGAGGACGACACCGAGCACACCGTCACCAACCCGAGCGAGTTCCCCGAGGGCAAGATCGCCGAGGTCTACGAGCCGGTGGTCCGGGCCACGATCCTGGCGCCCAGCGAGTTCATCGGCGCGATCATGGAGCTCTGCCAGACCCGCCGCGGTGCCCTGCTCGGCATGGACTACCTCTCCGAGGACCGGGTGGAGATCCGCTACACCCTGCCGCTGGCCGAGATCGTCTTCGACTTCTTCGACCAGCTGAAGTCCAAGACCCGCGGGTACGCCTCGCTCGACTACGAGCCCACCGGCGAGCAGACCTCGCAGCTGGTGAAGGTGGACATCCTGCTGCATGGCGACAAGGTGGACGCCTTCTCCGCGATCACCCACAAGGACCAGGCGTACGCCTACGGGGTGCGGCTGGTGGCCAAGCTGCGCGAGCTGATCCCGCGGCAGAACTTCGAGGTCCCGGTGCAGGCCGCCATCGGTTCCCGGGTCATCGCCCGGGAGACCATCCGTGCCATCCGCAAGGACGTCCTCGCCAAGTGCTACGGCGGTGACATCTCCCGTAAGCGGAAGCTGCTGGAGAAGCAGAAGGAAGGCAAGAAGCGGATGAAGATGGTCGGCTCGGTGGAGGTCCCGCAGGAGGCGTTCATCGCGGTGCTCTCCAGCGACGACTCCGGGCAGGCCAAGGGCAAGAAGTAGCGTCACCGGCGGGCCTTCCGTCACCGGGGCCGTACCGGCGCGCCGTGCGGGCCGGCCCCGGTACGGAGGAGGGCGGACAGGACGGACGCGCCCCCGCCCGCGGCGGCTCGGTCCGGCCTCGGTGGGCCGGCCTCGGCAGGCGGGCCGGCCACCGGGGGCGCCCATGGCACCGGGGCGGACCGCCGCGGGGCGCCCGTCCCGGCGGAAGCCGGCCACGGCGCGGCGCCGCACCTCGCCTGGGACGCCGTCTCGACGGGGGGCGCCGTACCTCGCCGGGGATCCGCCCCGGCCGGTGGCCGGTCCGTCCGCGGAGGGCGTCCGGGATCCGTCCGGTCCGGGAAACCCTTGGCCGGGGCGCACGCCGGCCCCGGGAGCGCGTCCGTGCGGGGAACCGTCCGTACGGGGAACCGGGTGGGCGGCCACCACGGTCCCGGCCGGGTGGGCCGGCCCTCCTCCCGCTCCTTCCGGTCCGGGGTCTCGCGGCCCGGGGCGGAGGTGACGGGAGGGCGGACGTATCGGGGTGAACGATGTGAACAACGTCGGTCCGCACCCTTACCAACGCCCGACCAGGCATCTACGCTGACCCTGCTCGAATGTTACTCGCGAGTCATAAGCCCTGAGGCGGGCCCCGGAGGTTGCCGTGACCGACACACAGACGCTGCTTGACAACCGGTTGCCGTCGCTGGCCACCCTGTTCCTCCAGCGGGTCGCGGAGACACCGGACCGCGAGGCGTTCCGCTACCCGGTGCCGCCCGCCTCCGGCCAGGGCCCCGATGAGTGGACGCCGCTGACCTGGCAGCAGACCGCCGACCGGGTCTTCGCCATGGCCGCCGGGCTGATGGCGCTCGGGGTCCGCCCCGAGGAGCGGGTGGCGATCGCCTCCAACACCCGGATCGAGTGGGTCCTCGCCGACCTCGGGGTGCTCTGCGCGGGTGCGGCCACCACCACCGTGTACCCGAGCACCAACGCCGACGAGACCGCGTTCATCCTCTCCGACTCCGGCAGCCGGGTCCTGATCGCCGAGGACGCGGCCCAGCTCGCCAAGGCGCGCGCCAAGCGTGCCGAGCTGCCCGAGCTGGCCCATGTGGTGGTGATCGAAGGTGCGGACGCGGTGCCCGCCGAGGGGGACCCCGACGGCTGGGTGCTCTCCCTGACCGAGCTGGAGAAGCGCGGTCTGGCCCTGCTGGACGAGCGCCCCGACGCCGTCCGCGACCAGGTGGCGGCGCTCCGCGCCGACCAGTTGGCCACTCTCATCTACACCTCCGGCACCACCGGCCGCCCCAAGGGCGTGCGGCTGCCGCACGACGCCTGGTCCTACATGGCCGTCTCCATCGGCAACATCAACCTGCTCGACGAGGACGACCTCCAGTACCTGTGGCTGCCGCTCGCCCACGTCTTCGGCAAGGTGCTCACCGCCGGACAGATCTACGTCGGGCACTCCACCGCCGTCGACGGCCGGATCGACAAGATCATCGAGAATCTGCCGGTGGTCCGCCCCACCTACATGTGCGCGGTGCCGCGGATCTTCGAAAAGGTCTACAACGGGGTGGCGGCCAAGGCCCGGGAGGGCGGGGCCGCCAAGTACAAGGTCTTCCAGTGGGCGGCCGGGGTCGCCCGGGAGTACGCCCGGGTCTCCCAGGACAACTTCCGCCGCACCGGTACCGCCTCGGTGCCGCTCGGCCTGCGCACCAAGCACGCCCTCGCCGACAAGCTCGTCTACGCCAAGCTGCGGGAGGCGTTCGGCGGCCGGCTGCGCGCCGCGGTCTCCGGGTCGGCCTCCCTCGCCCCGGAGATCGGCTACTTCTTCGCGGGCGCCGGGATCAACATCCTGGAGGGCTACGGCATGACCGAGTCCAGTGCCGCGAGCTTCCTCAACCCCGAGAACTACCGCACCGGCACGGTCGGCAAGGCGCTGCCCGGCCTGGAGGTGCGCATCGCCGACGACGGCGAGATCCTGCTGCGCGGCCCGGGCATCATGCAGGGCTACCACGGCCAGCCGGAGAAGACCGAGGAGGTCCTGGAGCCGGACGGCTGGCTGCACACCGGTGACATCGGCGAGCTGTCGCCGGACGGCTACCTGCGGATCACCGACCGGAAGAAGGACCTGATCAAGACGTCGGGCGGCAAGTACGTGGCCCCGGCGGAGGTCGAGGGCCGGTTCAAGGCCGTCTGCCCGTACGTGTCGAACATCCTGGTGCACGGCGCGGACCGCAACTACTGCACCGCGCTGATCGCACTCGACGAACCGTCGATCCTGGCCTGGGCCGGGGAGAACGGCCTGGCGGGCCGGACGTACGCCGAGGTGGTGGCGTCCCCGCAGGTCGGCGAGCTGATCGAGGGGTACGTCCAGGAGCTGAACAGCGGTCTCCAGCGGTGGCAGACGATCAAGAAGTTCCGTCTGCTCCCGCGCGACCTGGACGTGGAGCACGGCGAGCTGACCCCCAGCCTGAAGCTCAAGCGGCCGGTGGTGGAGCGGGAGTACCGGCACCTGATCGAGGAGATGTACGCCGGCACCCGCGAGACGTGAACCGGCGCGGGCCCGCCGCCTCCCCGCCACGGCGCCGGGCCCGCCACGGCGCCGGACCCGCCGCCGCACCGGCCCCGCGTTCCCGCGGGGCCCCGCCGCCCCCGGTCGGGCCCCGTGCCGTGGGCTGCGCCTCCCCACTCCGGCCCCTGCCGGGCGGTGCGTGCCATCAGGCCTCCGTCGCGGGGCCCGTTTCCTCCCGTGCCCGGGCCCCTTACCGCGGGCCGCGTTCCTCCCGCCCGGACCGCGTACCTTTCCACCCGGCCCCCGTCGCACGGCACGGCCCGAGCCTCCGTGGCGCGGGCCGCCGCCGCGCCGCCCGGTTCCGGTCCCGGGCCGCTCGCCCGCGGACGGCGGCCCGGGGTGCTCGGGCGATGCCGGACAATGGGACGTATGCCTTCCGTACTGCCCGATGGTGAGCCCGTGCCCGACGACGGGGCGCTGCCCCGCCACGCGCTGGACGGCGCCGCCGGGCGGCCGCTCGGCTTCTACCTGCACGTCCCGTACTGCGCGACCCGCTGCGGCTACTGCGACTTCAACACCTACACCGCCGGTGAGCTGCGCGGTTCGGGTGGCGTCCTGGCCTCGCGGGAGAACTACGCCGACATCCTCGCCGAGGAGGTCCGGCTGGCCCGGAAGGTGCTCGGCGACGACCCCCGCCCGGTGGAGACCGTCTTCGTCGGGGGCGGTACCCCCACCCTGCTGCCGGCCGCCGACCTCGGCCGGATGCTCGCCGTGATCAGGGATGAGTTCGGGCTCGCGGACGGCGCGGAGGTCACCACCGAGGCCAACCCGGAGTCGGTGGACCCCCGGTACCTCGACGAACTGCGGGCGAGCGGGTTCAACCGGATCTCCTTCGGCATGCAGAGCGCCCGGCAGCACGTGCTGCGGGTGCTGGACCGCAGCCACACGCCGGGCCGGCCGGAGGCGTGTGTGGCCGAGGCCCGTGCCGCCGGCTTCGAGCACGTCAACCTCGACCTGATCTACGGCACGCCGGGCGAGAGCGACGAGGACTGGCGCGCCTCGCTGCGGGCGGCGCTCGGCGCCGGGCCCGACCACATCTCGGCGTACGCCCTGATCGTCGAGGAGGGCACCCAGCTGGCCCGGCGCATCCGCCGCGGCGAGGTGCCGATGACCGACGACGACGTGCACGCCGACCGGTATCTGATCGCCGAGGAGATGCTGTCGGCCGCCGGGTTCGCCTGGTACGAGGTCTCCAACTGGGCGACTTCCGAGCGGGGCCGCTGCCACCACAACGAGCTGTACTGGCGGGGCGCGGACTGGTGGGGCGCGGGCCCCGGTGCGCACAGCCACATCGGCGGCGTGCGCTGGTGGAACGTGAAGCACCCCGGCGCGTACGCCCAGGCGCTGAGCGAAGGCCGTTCGCCCGGCGCCGGCCGCGAGGTGCTCACCGCGGAGGACCGCCGGGTGGAGCGCATCCTGCTGGAACTGCGCCTCGCCGACGGCTGCCCGCGCGACCTGCTCACCCCGGTGGGTGACCGGGCCGCGGCGCGCGCGGTGCGGGACGGACTGCTGGACCCCGGGGCGTACGAGACCGGGCGCGCGGTGCTGACGCTGCGCGGGCGGCTGCTGGCGGACGCGGTGGTGCGCGACCTGGTGGACTGACGCCAGGCTGATGCCACCTCCGGGGCCGGCCGTTACGTGCCACCTCACGCGCCCCGGACACCGCCGCTCCCGCCCGCCCATCGCCACGGACCCGGCCTCCGCCCGCCCACCGCCACGGACACCCGCCACCGCCTGCCACGGCTGCCGGCTCGCCCGGGCCCGCCTCGGTCTCCTGCCCTGCCCTGCCCTGCCCCGGCCGGGCCGGGCCGGGCCGGGCACGGCGCCGTGCGCGGCGCGGCTGCCGGCCGGTCCCGCCGAGGCCGGCGGCCCCCGCCGCTCGGTGCCGCCCGGTTCCAGGTGACGGCGGGCCCCGGCCGGGTCACCGGCCCCGAGGGCCCGCCGGTCGGTGCACGGCTTCCGTCAGGTGCGGGTCAGGGCACCGTCACGTGGTCGATGAGCCGTTCCACCGCCCCCAGCAGCTCCGGCTCCAGGTCGCGGTAGGTACGGACCGCGCCCAGGATGCGCTGCCAGGCGGCGCCGGTGTTCTCCGGCCAGCCGAGCGCCCGGCAGACGCCGGTCTTCCAGTCCTGGCCGCGGGGCACGGACGGCCAGCCGGCGATCCCCAGCGACGACGGCTTCACCGCCTGCCAGATGTCGATGAACGGGTGGCCGACGATCAGCACGTTCTCGTCGGTGACCTCGGCCGCGATGCGGGACTCCTTGGAGCCGGGCACCAGGTGGTCCACCAGGACGCCCAGCCGCGCGTCCGGCGTGGGGGAGAAGGAGCGGACGATCTCCGGGAGGTCGTCCACGCCCTCCAGGTACTCCACCACCACGCCCTCGATCCGCAGGTCGTCGCCCCAGACCCGCTCCACCAGCTCGGCGTCGTGCCGGCCCTCCACGTAGATGCGCCCGGCGCGCGCCACCCGGGCCCGTGCGCCGGGTACGGCGAGCGAGCCGGAGGCGGTCAGCCGGGGCCGGGCCGGCGCGGCGGCGGCCGGGCGGACCAGGGTGACCACCGTGCCCTCCAGCAGGAAGCCGCGCGGCTCCATCGGGAACACCCGCTGCTTGCCGAACCGGTCTTCCAGGGTGACGGTGGGCCCCTGGGCCGTCTTCTCGCAGCGGATCACGGCGCCGCAGAAGCCGGTGGTGATCTCCTCGACCACCAGATCGGTCTCCGCCGGGACCTCGGGCACCGCGGTCCGCCGCTTCCACGGCGGGGTCAGGTCGGGGTCGTACTGTTGGCTGCGCACCGGCCGACGATACGAAAAAACGGCGGATCGCGGTGGCGGGTGGGGATCACGACACGCCGGGACCGGCCGCGGGCGGAGCGGCCTCGCCGGCGGGTCCGCCGCCCTCCCGAGGGCCCCCGGACGGTCCGGCCAGTTCGTCGCGCTGGGCCCGGACGAAGGCGGCGTCCACCACCGCGCCGTGCCCGGGCACGTACCGGGCCTCCTCGCCGCCGAGCGCCAGCAGCCGGTCCATCGCCGCGGGCCAGCGGGCCGGCACCGCGTCCGGCCCGGCCTGCGGTTCGCCGGACTCCTCCACCAGGTCCCCGCAGAACACCACCGGCACCGGCCCGGGCACCAGCACCGCCAGATCGTGCCCGGTGTGGCCGGGGCCCACGTTGGCGATCACCACCCGCCGGCCGCCGCCGAGGTCCACGGTGAGTTCGCCGGAGACCAGGTGGTGCGGGGTCACCAGCAGCTCGGCCGCCTCGGCGGCGGTGGCCGCCGGCACGCCGTGGCGTTCGGCGTCCCCGCGCAGCTCGTCCCGGCCACGGCTGAGCACCCCGTCCATGCCGACGGCCGCGTACACCTCGCAGCCGGTGAAACCGGCGGCACCCATGACGTGGTCGAAGTGCGGGTGGGTGAGCACCACATGGGTGGGCCGCCGGCCGAACAGTCCGGTGATCTCGCGGTACAGCGCGGCGCCGTCGGCCGGGGTGGCGCCGGCGTCCACCACCAGGACCCCGTGGTCGCCGGCGACCACGCCCACCGTCTCGTCCCAGCCGGGCATCCGCCGCCGCGCCACCCCGGGGGCGAGATGTTCCCAGCCGTCCGGTGCCACGGCTTCGGCGCCGCTCTTCTTCACAGTGCTGTCCATGGGCCGACGCTAGCGCCCGGGGCCCGGCAGCGCGGGAGCGGCGGTACGCCCGCCGGGGGCCCCAGGCGCCGGCCGGAAGCGGAACGCCCCGCCGGCCGGAACCGGAGGGCTCCGCCGCGGGAAAGCGGAGGCACGCGGTCCGGCGGAAACCGGGGGCGCCCGCCCGCCCGGGACGGAGTGACCTGGCCCGGCGTCCGCCCCGGTGCCGCGCCGCCGTGCGCCCCGGCGCCCGCTGCCGCGCCCCGGTGCTCGCTGCCGCGCCACCCAGCGCCCGCCGCCGTGCGCCCCGGCGCCCCCGCCCCGATCCGCCCCGCCACGCGCCCCCGCCGACCCGCGCCCCCGAACCGGCCCGCCGCGTGCCCCCGCCGACCCGCGCCCCGAACCGGCCCGCCGCGTGCCCCGGTCCGCCCCGCACACACCGCCCGCCCGCGCCCCGCTCCCGCCGACCCGCACCCCGTGTCCGCGGTACGCAGCCCCGTCACCTGCACCACCCCGCCGACCCGCACCCCCGGTATCCACGCCCCGCCTCCGCCCGCCCGCGCCGCCCGCCCGTGCCTCGCGTCCGCGGCGGGCGCCCGCGCCGCCGCATCGCCCCGCCCGCCCCACCGGTGACCACCCGTACCCCCACCCCGCGGCCGCCGGAACGCTCAACTGGCGCTGTCCACAGGCGCGGGGACGGCTCTTGCCCCCGCCACGGCCCCCGGCCGTACACTGACTCAGGAAGGATTTGGCACTCGGCCCGGCTGAGTGCCAGCGGGAAGGCCCACAGAGCCCGTAGAGCCCGGCCGACGGGCAAGGAGGTGAGCGCGTGCTGAGCGAACGCAGACTGGAAGTGCTGCGCGCCATCGTCCAGGACTATGTCGGTACCGAGGAGCCGGTCGGTTCCAAGGCGCTCACCGAGCGCCACCGGCTGGGGGTGTCCCCCGCCACGGTGCGCAACGACATGGCGGCGCTGGAGGACGAGGGGTACATCGCCCAGCCGCACACCAGCGCCGGCCGCATCCCCACCGACAAGGGCTACCGCCTGTTCGTGGACAAGCTCGCCGGCGTCAAGCCGCTTTCCCAGGCCGAGCGCCGCGCCATCCAGAACTTCCTGGACGGGGCGGTGGACCTGGACGACGTGGTGGGGCGCACGGTGCGGCTGCTGGCCCAGCTGACCCGGCAGGTCGCCGTGGTGCAGTACCCCTCGCTCACCCGCTCCACCGTCCGCCACGTGGAACTCCTGGCCCTGGCGCCCGCCCGGGTCATGGTGGTGCTCATCACGGACACCGGCCGGGTCGAGCAGCGCATGGTGGACTGCCCGGCCCCGGTCGGCGAGGCGGCGCTGGCGGACCTGCGCGCCCGGCTCAACAGCCGGGTGGTCGGGCGCCGGTTCTCCGACGTACCGCAACTGGTGCAGGACCTCCCCGAGTCGTTCGAGTCCGACGACCGGGGCACCGTGTCCGCGGTGCTCGCCACCTTGCTGGAGACGCTGGTGGAGGAGCCCGAGGAGCGGCTGATGATCGGCGGCACCGCCAATCTCACCCGCTTCGTGCATGACTTTCCTCTCACCATCCGGCCGGTGCTGGAGGCCCTGGAGGAGCAGGTCGTGCTGCTGAAACTGCTGGGTGAGGCCAAGGACTCGGGCATGACCGTGCGCATCGGGCACGAGAACGCCCATGAGGGGCTGAACTCCACGTCCGTCGTCGCGGTCGGCTACGGTTCTGGCGACGAGGCGGTCGCGAAACTCGGCGTGGTCGGACCGACCCGCATGGACTACCCCGGAACGATGGGAGCGGTACGCGCAGTGGCACGTTACGTCGGACAGATCCTGGCGGAGTCGTAAGTGGCGACGGACTACTACGCAGTCCTGGGCGTGCGGCGGGATGCCTCGCAGGACGAGATCAAGAAGGCGTTCCGCAGGCTCGCCCGTGAACTGCACCCGGATGTGAATCCGGACCCCAAGACCCAGGAGCGGTTCAAGGAGATCAACGCCGCCTACGAGGTCTTGTCGGACCCGCAGAAGAAGCAGGTCTACGACCTCGGCGGGGACCCGCTGTCCAGCACCGGCGGCGGGGCCGGCGCCGGGGGCTTCGGCGCGGGCTTCGGGAACTTCTCCGACATCATGGACGCCTTCTTCGGCACCGCCTCCCAGCGCGGTCCGCGCTCGCGGACCCGGCGCGGGCAGGACGCCATGATCCGTCTCGACATCGAGCTGGACGAGGCCGCGTTCGGCACCACCAAGGACATCCAGGTGGACACCGCCGTGGTCTGCACCACGTGTAGCGGCGAGGGCGCGGCCCCGGGCACCTCCGCCCAGACCTGTGACATGTGCCGGGGCCGCGGCGAGGTGTCGCAGGTGACGCGGTCCTTCCTGGGCCAGGTCATGACCTCCCGGCCGTGTCCGCAGTGCCAGGGCTTCGGCACCGTGGTGCCCACCCCCTGCCCGGAGTGCGCCGGGGACGGCCGGGTGCGGTCCCGCCGCACCCTCACCGTGAAGATCCCCGCCGGTGTGGACAACGGCACCCGGATCCAGCTCGCCGGTGAGGGCGAGGTCGGTCCCGGCGGCGGCCCGGCCGGTGACCTGTACGTCGAGATCCACGAGATCGCGCACCAGGTCTTCCAGCGCCGCGGCGACGATCTGCACTGCACCGTCACCATCCCGATGACCGCGGCGGCGCTGGGCACCAAGGTGCCGCTGGAGACCCTGGACGGCCTGGAGGAGGTGGACATCCGGCCCGGTACCCAGTCCGGCCAGTCCATCCCGCTCCACCAGCGCGGTGTCACGCACCTGCGCGGTGGCGGGCGGGGCGACCTCGTGGTCCACGTCGAGGTGCAGACCCCGAACAAGCTCGACGCGGAGCAGACCGAGCTGCTGCAGCGGCTGGCCAAGCTGCGCGGCGAGGAGCGGCCGATGGGCGAATTCAAGCCAGGGCAGCAGGGTCTGTTCTCCCGGCTGAAGGACGCGTTCAACGGGCGGTGAGCCCGCGGGTGACCGCCGTCCCGGACCGGTGTACGGCGGTCCGGGACGGATGTGCCGCAGGCCGCTCCGGCCCGCCCGCGGCCGGCCCCGGCGCCACCGGTCCGGGAGGCCGTCGAGGCCGGAAACACCGGGTCCGAGGCCGGAAACACCGGGTCCGGGGGCATCCGCCCCGGGAGTGCGGCACGGCTGCCGGCCTCGCCCGGGGACCCTCCCTCCGGGGCAAGTGAGCGCTCCCGGAGCCGGCCCGGGACGCATTACGGGTCGGTGCCGGGAACGTGACACGATGTGTTCATGTCCTCTGCGCTGACCGATCTTTTTCGGTACCCGATCGTGCAGGCCCCCATGGCCGGTGGCGCCTCCTGTCCCCAGCTCGCCGCGACCGTCTCCGAGGCGGGCGGCCTCGGCTTCCTCGCCGCGGGCTACAAGACGCCGGAGGCGATGTACGAGGAGATCAAACAGCTCCGCGCGCAGACCGACCGCCCCTTCGGGGTGAACCTCTTCATGCCGCAGCCGGCCACCGCCGACCCGGCCGCCGTGGAGGTCTACCGCGAACAGCTGGCCGGTGAGGCGTCCTGGTACGAGACGGAGCTGGGCGACCCCGACTCGGGCAACGACGACGCCTACGAGGTCAAGCTCGCCATACTGTTGGAGGACCCGGTCCCGGTGGTCTCCTTCACCTTCGGCTGCCCCTCCCGCCCGGTGCTGGAGGCGTTCGCCCGGGCGGGGACCCGGACCGTGGTCACCGTCACCTCCCCTGTGGAGGCCCAGGCCGCGTACCGGGCGGGTGCCGACGCCGTCTGCGTCCAGGGCGTCGAGGCGGGCGGCCACCAGGGCACCCACCGGGACGACCCGCAGGCCGACGGCACCGGCGCCGGCTTCGGCCTGCTGGCGCTGGTCGCCCTGGTCCGGGAAGCGGTGCCGCTGCCGATCGTCGCGGCCGGCGGACTGATGCGCGGCTCGCAGATCGCCGCGGTCCTGGCGGCGGGGGCGAGCGCCGCCCAGCTGGGCACCGCGTTCCTGGTCTGCCCGGAGTCGGCCGCCAGCCCGCTGCACAAGAGGGCGCTGACCGACCCGCTGTTCACCCGCACCGAGCTGACCCGCGCCTTCTCCGGCCGGCCGGCCCGCGGCCTGGTCAACCGCTTCGTGCGGGAGCACGGCCGGTACGCCCCCGCCGCCTACCCGCAGGTGCACCACCTCACCTCCGGGCTGCGCAAGGCGGCGGCCAGGGCGGGCGACCCGCAGGCCATGGCGCTGTGGGCCGGGCAGGGCCACCGGCTGGCCCGGGAGCTGCCGGCCGGCCGGCTGGTGGAACTCCTCGCGGCCGAGCTGGACCAGGCGCTCGGTGGCCTCCCGCTGCGCGGCGGAGTGGTCTCGTGACCGCCCCGGTGTTCGTGGTGGAGACCGTCCCCGGTGCCGGCGAGTACGTCCTGGACGGGCCCGAGGGGCGGCACGCCGTCTCGGTGCGACGGCTCCACGCCGGCGAGCAGGTGGTGCTCACCGACGGGGAGGGCGCCTGGGCCGAGGGGGTGGTGCGCGCCGCCGAGGGCAAGGACCGGCTGGTGGTCGACGTCACCCGCGGGCGTGCCGTCGCCGAGGAGCCCTCGCCCCGGATCACGGTCGTCCAGGCACTGCCCAAGGGCGACCGCGGCGAGGTCGCCGTGGAGACCATGACCGAGACCGGGGTGGACGCGATCGTGCCCTGGACCGCCTCCCGCTGCATCACCCAGTGGCGCGGCGACCGGGGCGCGAAGTCCCTCGCCAAGTGGCGGGCCACCGCGCGGGAGGCCGGCAAGCAGTCCCGCCGGGTGCGGTTCCCCCGGGTGTACGACGCGATGTCCACCAAAGAGGTCGCACGGCTGCTCGCCGGCGCCGATCTCGCCGCCGTCCTGCACGAGGACCGGGAGGCCGGCAGCGCACCGCTGGCCACCGCCACCCTGCCCGCCGGTGGCGAGATCGTGCTCGTCGTCGGGCCCGAAGGCGGGGTCTCCCCGGAGGAGTTGGCGGTCTTCGCGGAGGCGGGGGCGGCACCGTACCGGCTCGGGCCCAGTGTGCTGCGCACCTCCACCGCCGGCACCGCGGCGGTGGCGCTGCTGCTGGGACGTACCGGCCGCTGGTCCTGACCGGCCCGCCGGTCGCGCCCGTCCTCCCGCGCCGCCTGGTCTTCGAGACCGCCGGATCGGCGCCGGGTCCGGCCCGGTCAGGCCCCGGTGCGGCCCGGTCCGGCCGCCGGTCCCGTGCCCGTCTCGGCCGCCGACCGGTCCCTGCGTGGCCGGTACGGCTGCCGGCCCCGCCCCACCGGCCGCCGGTCCCGTACCTGCCCGGCCGCCGGTCCGGTCCCCGAGGCCGTCGGACCCGGCCGGCGCCCGGCCCCGCCGTGGTGGTGCCGGACGGGCCGGAGGTGGTGCCGGACGGGCCGTTGCCGGTCGCCGGGCGGGCCGTTCCGGGCCGGTTCCGCCCGATCCACCGACCGAACAAAACCGGCTACATCACAATGAAGGGCCCCTGTCCGATTTTCCTCCGATGTAGCGGTGGAAAGGATGGCCGAAGACCATCTTCCGGACCGGGCGCCGAGGTGGGATGCTGCCCGCCATGCGGGTGTCGAGGCATCGGGAGCCGGTCCGGCGGGTGGCGGGCGGCAGACTGCTGGCGGCCGTCGCGGTGACCGGCGCGGCCATGGCCCTCACCGTCGCCTGTGAGCCGGACGACGACCGCGGGCTCACCGCGATCGGCGTCGCCTACACCACCGACAAGGTGGCCACCGAGGCGCTGGAGCGCGGCCGGGTCCAGGTGCGGTGGCTGACCTGCTCGGGCGACGCCAAGGGGGACGAGCGGGCCGGTGCGTCCCGGACGCCGGTCCGGGAGGTCGCCGTGCGCTGCCGGGGCCGTACGGAGCAGGGTGACGCCGACATCCAGGTGGACGGCGTGGTGACCTACGAGCGCAAAGGCGCCTGCGTCAAGGGCGATCTGACCGCGAAGCTGGAGGGGCGGCAGGTCTTCCGGGCCGATGTGATCGGCGACTGCGGCAGCGCGGAGGCGACCCGCCGGGCCTCCTGACCGGTACCGGGCCGCCGGCCCCGGCGGAGGCCGTCCGCCGGGCGATGGCCGGCGCCGACCGCCCGCCCCGGCGCGTGCCCCCTCCCCGCGCCCCCGGCGCGTGCCCCCTCCCCGCGCCTTGGGGCCCGTCCAGCGCCCCCTGTACGCCGGCCTCACGCAGCCCACACCCCCACGCCCGCCCGCACGCCCCCCCGCGCACCACGTCGGCGTCGTGCGCACACCGCCCCGGTGCTCCCGCGCCCCGCCCGGCCTGCGCCCCCTCGCCCCGGGGCCCGCCCAGCGCCCCCTGCACGCCGGGCCCCGCAGCGCACCTCACACCCGCCCGCACGCCTCCGGGACAACCCGCCGCAGAGCCCCCCGCGCCCCGCCCAACCCGCCCCGCGCACCCTCCCGGCCGCTCCGGCGGGTGCGGCGGCGCCGGGAGCCGCCCGGTAGCATCCCCGGGGACGGAACCGGCCGCCATGCGCCGGCGCGACCGAAGGAGGAGCCCACCAGTGGCGGGAGAACCGCAGGCGGACTGCCTGTTCTGCAAGATCGTGACGGGGGAGGTGCCCGCGGACGTGGTCCGGGACACCGCCACCACCCTCGCCTTCCGTGACATAAACCCGCAGGCCCCCACCCACGTCCTGGTGATCCCCAAGGTCCACCACCCGGACGCCGCGTCGCTGGCGGCCGCCGAGCCGGGCGTCGCGGCGGACGTGCTGCGCGAGGCCGGCGAGGTCGCCAAGGTGGAGGGAATCGACGGCAGCGGCTACCGGATCATCCTCAACACCGGTTCCGGGGCCGGCCAGACCGTCTTCCACGCCCACGCCCACGTCCTCGGCGGACGCGGCTTCAACTGGCCGCCCGGGTAACGGCCTTGTCGGTACGCGAACTGGTCGTCCTGGGCACCGCCAGCCAGGTCCCCACCCGGCACCGCAACCACAACGGGTACCTGCTGCGCTGGGACGGCCAGGGCATCCTCTTCGATCCCGGGGAGGGCACCCAGCGCCAGATGCTGCGCGCCGGGGTGGCCGCGCACGACATCCACCGGATCTGTGTGACGCACTTCCACGGCGACCACTCGCTGGGGCTGGCCGGGGTCATCCAGCGGATCAACCTCGACCGGGTGCCGCACCCGGTGACCGCCCACTTCCCGGCGAGCGGCCGGCGCTTCTTCGAACGGCTGCGGTACGCCACCGCCTACCGGGAGACGGTGTCCATCGCCGAGGAACCGGTGGCCGCCGACGGGGTGCTGGCCCGCACGCCCGGGTACCTGCTGGAGGCGCGGCGGCTCTCCCACCCCGTGGAGTCCTTCGGCTACCGGCTGACCGAGCCGGACGGCCGCCGGATGCTCCCCGGGCGGCTGGCCGAACACGGCGTCGCCGGGCCCGACGTGGGCCGGCTGCAGCGCGCCGCTTCGCTGGTGGTGGACGGGCGGACGGTCACCCTCGACGAGGTGAGCGAGGTCCGGTACGGGCAGCGCTTCGCGTTCGTCATGGACACCCGGCTGTGCGACGGGGTGTACGCGCTCGCCCAGGGCTGCGACCTGCTGGTCATCGAGTCCACGTTCCTGGACCAGGACGAGGCGCTGGCCACCGAGCACGGCCACCTGACGGCAGGTCAGGCCGGCGCGGTGGCCGCCGCCTCGGGCGTGCGGCACCTGGTGCTCACGCACTTCTCGCAGCGGTACGACGACCCGGCGGTCTTCGCCGAACAGGCGCGCGCCGCGGGCTTCGAGGGGGAGCTGACCGTCGCCCGCGACCTCACGCGGGTGCCGGTCCCCAGCCGTCGTCGGACTCCTCCGCCGGGTCGGTGACGAGGAAGGACACCACCTTCCCGGTCGGGGTCGGTTCCGAGGACAGCTCGGCCACCATCGCCTTCAGCAGGATCAGGCCCCGGCCGGTCTCCGCGTCCCAGGCGACCTCGGCCGGCACGGCCATCTCCGGGCTGGAGTCGTGGACCATCACCCGCACCCCGCCGTCCAGCTCGACCAGCGACAGCGTGCACGGCGCCCGGTGCCCGACGTGCTTGTGCACGTTGGTCAGCAGCTCGCTGATGCCCTGCGCGACGACCTGGCGGACGTGCTTGGGGTGACCCCACAGCCGTAGCTGCTCGTTGGCCTGCCGCCGTACGTGCTGGATCTCCTCCGGGTGGGCGGTCACCCGGGTGACGCTGGTACGCCCCGGGGCGCCGCCCGGGGAGAGCCCCCGCCCGGTGGCGCTCGGGGCTGTCTGTTCTGCCATGGATGCCTTCAGGACCCTTCGCCGGGACGCTCGCCGCCACCTCCCGGACGACGTCCGGAAGTGCCCCGGAGGCGCCCCGGTCGGCACACGGTGCGGACCGTGTGCGGGCAGTGGCCGGAGGATCACAGAGTGGCCCGCAAGCCGGTTGATGCGCAAGCGTGTTGAGCGACACAACATGGCATCACCGGCCACGGTGGCCGGAAGTAACCGCGTGATGGTGGACGATGGGTGAGAACGGAACGACCCGGGAGCACACGGTGACGACACACGACGGCGACCAGCCCGACCGCTCCCCGGCCCTGCTGGACCCGCTGGCCGCGCTGCGCCGGCCCGGTGACCCGCCGTGGGACGTCTACCTCACCGGCACGGTGTTCCTCGACATCATCTTCACCGGCCTGGACTCCGCACCGGTGCGCGGCACCGAGTCGTGGGCCCGGGGCATGGGCTCCAGCCCCGGCGGGGTGGCCAACATGGCGACCGCGCTGGCCCGGCTGGGGCTGCGCACCTCGCTCGCCGCCGCGTTCGGCGACGACATCTACGGCGACTACTGCCGGGAGGCGCTGGAGACCGGCGAGGGCATCGACCTGTCGCGGTCGCGCACGGTGCCCGGCTGGCACTCCCCGGTGACGGTCTCCATGGCCTACGAGGGCGAGCGCACCATGGTCTCGCACGGGCACCAGGCGCCGCCCTGCGGCGGGGCGCCGCACGGGGCGCTCACCACGGCCGGCCCCGGCCGGGGACCCGGCGGCGACCCCACCGGCCCGCCGCACTCCAGGGCGGCCATCGCCGCCCTGGTGCCGGGCAGCCGGGAGGAGTGGATCGCCCGGGCGGCCGCCGAGGGCTGCCGGATCTTCGCCGACGTCGGCTGGGACGACACCGGCCGCTGGGACCCGGCCGACCTCGCCGACCTGGAGCACTGCGAGGCGTTCCTGCCCAACGCCGCCGAGGCGATGCGCTACACCCGGACCGACTGCCCGCGCGCCGCCGCCCACGCGCTGGCCGACCGGGTGCCGCTGGCGGTGGTGACGCTGGGTGCCGAGGGCGCGTACGCGGTGGACGGGCGGACCGGCGAGACCGCGGAGGTGCCGGCCATCGCGGTGGAGGCGCTGGACCCCACCGGCGCGGGGGACGTGTTCGTGGCCGGCTTCGTCACCGGCACCCTGGCCGAGTGGCCGCTCGCCGACCGGCTGGCGTTCGCCGGGCTGACCGCCGCCCTGTCGGTGCAGGAGTTCGGCGGTTCGCTCTCCGCACCCGGCTGGGCCGAAGTGGCCGCCTGGTGGCAGCACATGAAGTCCTACGCGGGCACGCCGGGCGGCACCGCCGCCGCCCAGGACCCCTCCGCCCTCCGCCGCTACGACTTCCTGGACCGCATGGTGCCCACCGCGCCCCGCCCCTGGCCGCTGGCCCGGGCGGTGCCGACCATCGGCTTCCGGAAGGCCTGACCGGGGGGCCGCCAGGCCGCCCCGGGGCCGGGTGCGCGCCCTGTGCCGCCCCCGGCCCCCGCCCTGGGCGGCCCCGCGCCGGCCGGTGACCCCCCGGACACGCCCCGTGCGGACGCCGCCGGCCCGTCCGTGCGGGGCCGGCGGCGGGTTCCGGGGGGCGGTCCGCCGACGCTCCGCACACCCCCTGGCACGCTGTGGAAAAGCGCTCGGGCCGGGTGACCACCCCGTCGTATCCTGTCGGTATCGGGCTGCCCGGCAGCCGGAGTAACGCCTGAGGAGGATGAGCAGGCCGCAGAGCCGACGTATGACGCAGACACCCACAGGACGGCAGGCGCACGCCCAGTTCACGGTCCCGAGCAAGCACCCCATGGTCACGGTCCTGGGGTCCGGCGACTCGCTGCTGCGCGTCATCGAGCAGGCGTTCCCGTCCACAGATATCCATGTACGAGGCAATGAGGTCACGGCCACCGGTGACGAGCGTGAAGTCGCCCTGGTGCAGCGCCTCTTCGACGAGATGATGCTGGTGCTGCGCACCGGTCAGCCGATGACGGAGGACGCGGTGGAGCGGTCGATCGCCATGCTGCGGGCGGCGGAGAACGGGGAGGGCGGCGTTCCGGAGAGCCCGGCCGAGGTGCTCACCCAGAACATCCTCTCCAACCGGGGCCGCACCATCCGCCCCAAGACCCTCAACCAGAAGCGCTACGTCGACGCCATCGACAAGCACACCGTGGTCTTCGGCATCGGGCCCGCCGGCACCGGCAAGACCTACCTGGCCATGGCGAAGGCGGTCCAGGCCCTGCAGTCCAAGCAGGTCAACCGGATCATCCTGACCCGGCCGGCGGTCGAGGCGGGGGAGCGGCTGGGCTTCCTGCCGGGCACGCTCTACGAGAAGATCGACCCGTACCTGCGCCCGCTGTACGACGCGCTGCACGACATGCTCGACCCCGACTCCATCCCGCGGCTGATGGCCGCCGGGACGATCGAGGTGGCGCCGCTGGCGTACATGCGCGGCCGGACGCTCAACGACGCGTTCATCATTCTCGACGAGGCGCAGAACACCAACCCCGAGCAGATGAAGATGTTCCTCACCCGGCTCGGCTTCGACTCCAAGATAGTGATCACCGGAGACGTCACCCAGGTCGACCTGCCGAACGGGACCAAGAGCGGTCTGCGCCAGGTGCGGGAGATCCTGGACGGCGTCCCGGACGTCCACTTCGCCACGCTCACCAGTACCGACGTGGTCCGGCACAAGCTGGTCGGCCGTATTGTCGACGCGTACGAGCAGTACGACAGCCGCAACGGGAAGCAGTAGTCACAGCGCCATGGCGATCGACGTCAACAACGAGTCCGGCACCGAAATCGACGAGCAGGCGATCCTGGACGTCGCCCGCTACGCCCTCGCCCGGATGCGTATCCACCCGCTCTCCGAACTCTCGGTGATCGTCGTAGACGCCGACGCCATGGAGCAGCTGCACCTGCAGTGGATGGACCTGCCCGGCCCCACCGACGTCATGTCCTTCCCGATGGACGAGCTGCGTCCGCCGTCGAAGGACGACGAGGAGCCCCCGCAGGGCCTCCTCGGTGACATCGTGCTCTGCCCGGAGGTCGCCCGGCGGCAGGCGGAGGAGGCACCGACCGCCCACACCATGGACGAGGAGCTGCAGCTGCTCACCGTCCACGGCGTCCTCCACCTCCTCGGCTACGACCACGAGGAACCGGACGAGAGGGCCGAGATGTTCGGGCTGCAGGCCGCGATCATCGACGGCTGGCGGGCCGAGCGCGGGATCGAAGGGCCCTCCCCGGCCCCCACCACCCGATGACCGGGCAGCTGATCGTCGGCGCCGTCCTGCTGGTGGTGGTGGCCTGGCTGGCGGCCTGCGCCGAGGCCGGCCTGGCCCGCACCACCCGCTTCCGCGCCGAGGAGGCGCTGCGCTCCGGACGGCGCGGCGCCGCCAAGCTGATGGCGGTGGCCGAGGACCCCACCCGCTACCTCAACGTCGCCCTGCTGGTGCGGGTGGCCAGCGAGGTCGCCGCGGGCGCGGTGGTCACCTACGCCTGTGTGCGGGCGTTCGACACCACCTGGGAGGCGCTGGTCATCGCCATCGGCGTGATGGTGCTGGTCAGCTATGTGGCCGTCGGCGTCTCGCCGCGCACCATCGGCGCCCAGCACCCGCTGAGCACCGCGACCGTCGCCGCCCACGTCCTGCTGCCGCTCGCCCGGGTGATGGGCCCGGTGCCCCAGCTGCTGATCCTGCTGGGCAACGCCCTCACCCCCGGCAAGGGCTTCCGCAAGGGGCCGTTCGCCTCCGAGGCGGAGCTGCGCGCGCTGGTCGACCTCGCCGAGAAGGAGTCGCTGATCGAGGACGAGGAGCGCCGCATGGTGCACTCGGTCTTCGAGCTGGGCGACACCCTGGTGCGGGAGGTGATGGTGCCGCGCACCGACCTGGTCACCATCGAGCGCTTCAAGACCATCCGGCAGGCCCTCACCCTCGCGCTGCGCTCCGGCTACTCCCGGATCCCGGTGACCGGGGAGAGCGAGGACGACATCGTGGGCATCGTCTACCTCAAGGACCTCGCCCGCAAGACGCACATCAGCCGGGACGCCGAGGCCGAACTGGTCTCCACCGCGATGCGCCCGGCGGCGTTCGTCCCGGACACCAAGAACGCCGGCGACCTGCTCCGCGAGATGCAGCGCGAGCGCAACCACGTCGCGGTGGTGGTGGACGAGTACGGCGGCACGGCCGGCATCGTCACCATCGAGGACATCCTGGAGGAGATCGTCGGCGAGATCACCGACGAGTACGACCAGGAGCTGCCGCCGGTGGAGGAGCTGGGGGAGGGCCGCTACCGGGTCACCGCCCGGCTGGACATCGGCGACCTCGGCGAGCTGTACGGGCTGCAACTGGACGACGAGGACGTGGAGACCGTCGGCGGGCTGCTCGCCAAGCGCCTGGGCCGGGTGCCGATCGCGGGTGCCACGGCGCGGATGCCGCTGCCGGAGGAGGGGCCGCGCCCGGACCTGGCCGGGCTGCGGCTGACCGCGGAGTCGGCGGCCGGCCGCCGGAACAAGATCGTCACCGTGCTGGTGGAGCCGGTGGCGGCCGAGGAGGAGGCCGTACAGGCCGAACAGCCCGCGGAGTGACCGCCCCGCCCGGGCCCCGGTCGGTTCCGGTCCCGGGCGGTCTGTTTCCGGACCCGGTCGGATCTTCGGGCCCGGTCGCGGGCCGCGGCCGGGCCCGGCGGGCGCCGGTTCCGGAGACCCCCGGAGATCCCCGGAGGACTCCCGAACACCCCGGGAGACCTCCGGGGATCTCCCGGGATCACGCCCCGCCCGCCACGGTGTCCGGGCCCGGAGGCCCGGCCCGCACGGGGCGGGGCGGCATCGGGCGCCGGCACCGGTACCGCGGTGCCGGGGTGGCACCGGGCCCGCATATCCTCGTGCCCATGAGCGAAGCAGCCCCGCTGGACCCCGAAGACCAGAAGATCATCACGCTCGCCCGCTCCGCGCGCGCCCGCAACGGCGTACCGGAGGGCGCGGCCGTCCGTGACGAGACCGGACGCACCTACGTCGCCGGGACCGTGGCGCTGGACTCGCTCCGGCTCAGCGCCCTGCGCACCGCCGTGGCGATGGCCGTGGCGAGCGGCGCCACCTCCCTGGAGGCCGCCGCCGTGGTCTCCGACGCCGACGCGGTGCCGGACGAGGACCGTGCCGCCGTCCGCGACCTCGGCGGCGCCGGCACCCCGGTGCTGCTGGCCGGGCCCGACGGCGTCCTGCGCACCGCCGGCACCGCCTGACTCGACGGCGTCCTGCGCACCGCCGGCACCGCCTGACCCGCCCCGGGCGCCCGCCCGCCGGCCGGCGCTACGGCACACCGCGTACACCGTGCCGGCGCGCCCCGCGTATCTCGCGTGGCGCACACCCGCGCGGTACGCACCGTGCACGATAGCCATCGGTTATGACCGAAGATCTTGGACGCGGCCCGGCCGGGCGCGGAAGGCTGTGAGGCGTCCGGGGACACCGCCCCGGACGCCACCGCATCCGAGGAGCACCCCGTGACCGCGCTTCCCACCCGAGCCCTGGGCGACCTGACCACCTCCGCGATCGGCTTCGGCGCGATGGTGCTCTCGCCGGGCGTCTACGGGGAGATCGACGACGACCGCGCGCTGACCGCCCTGCGCTCCGCCCTCGACGAGGGCGCCACGCTGATCGACACCTCCGACGGCTACGGCGAGGACGGGCACAACGAGCGTCTGATCGGCGAGGCCGTCCGGGGCCGCCGCGACGAGGTGGTCATCGCCACCAAGTTCGGGTTCCGCCTCCCCGAGGGCGTCGAGGGCCACTCCTTCCCCGTCAAGTACTCCTTCGAGGAACTGGCGGTCAACGCCGAGCCCCAGCACATCCGCGGCTACGCGCAGACCTCGCTGCGCACCCTGGGCACCGACTACATCGACCTGTACTACCCGCACTTCCCCGACCCGAAGGTGCCGATCGAGGAGACCGTGGGCGCGGTCGCCGAGCTGATCACCGAGGGTCTGGTGCGGCACCTGGGCCTGTCCAACGTCACCGCCGACGAGCTGCGCCGCGCACACGCGGTGCACCCGGTGGCCGCGGTGCAGGCGCAGTGGTCGATGTGGGCGCCGATCGACCCCGAACTGCACGCCGCCGCCCGCGAGCTGGGCGTCGGCATCGTCGCCTGGTCCCCGCTGGGCAGCGGCTTCCTCACCGGCACCGTGCGCAACGTCGGCGAGGACGACTTCCGCCGCTTCATCCCCGGCTTCCAGGCCGGCAACCTCCAGGCGAACCACGACCGCTTCGCGCCGCTGCGGGAGATCGCCGCGGAGCAGGGCGTGACCCCCGGCGGGCTCGCCCTGGCCTGGCTGCTCCACCAGGACGAGCACGTGGTGCCGATCCCGGGCAGCCGTACCCCGGCGCACATCGCGGAGAACCTGGCCGCGGCCCGTACCGAGCTGTCGGCCGAGACGCTGGACCGGATCGGGCGGGTGCTGGCCGAGGTGGCCCCGCAGGGCGGCACCCGGCTGCTGGGCTGATCCCCGGCGTCGTGCCCGGCCCGCCTGCCGGCGGCTGACCGGCGTACGTGCCGGGCCCGCCTGCCGGCGCGTGCCCGCCGCGGCTCCCCGGCCGGTGCCGCGCCGGGGCTCGGCGCATCCCCGGCCGGTCCCGCGCCGGACTCCCGGATCGCCGGCCGGCTTCCCGCCAGGCTCCCTGCGGGTCCCCGCCGGCCCGCCCGCGGCCCCCTGGCCCCCGTCCCGGTCCGCGGGCGCCGCGGTACGGGCGGTGGTCGGAGCCGGGCCGGGGATCGGGGAGAATGGGCGGCATGAGCGTTCGTACCCCGCACTCCACCGAACCCGCGCCGGGCGGCGGCAGCACCCCGCACCGGGCGGGCTTCGCCTGCTTCGTGGGCCGCCCCAACGCGGGCAAGTCCACCCTGACGAACGCTCTGGTCGGCACCAAGGTGGCCATCACCTCCAACCGCCCGCAGACCACCCGGCACACCGTGCGCGGCATCGTGCACCGCCCCGACGCGCAGCTGGTGCTGGTGGACACCCCCGGCCTGCACAAGCCGCGCACGCTGCTCGGCGAGCGCCTCAACGATGTGGTGCGCACCACCTGGGCCGAGGTCGATGTCATCGGCTTCTGTCTGCCCGCGGACCAGAAGCTCGGCCCCGGTGACCGTTACATCGCCACCGAGCTGGCCGGCATCCGCAAGACCCCGAAGATCGCAATCGTCACCAAGACCGACCTGGTGGACGCCCAGCAGCTCGCCGAGCAGCTGATCGCGGTGGACCGGCTCGGCAAGGAGCTGGGCATCGAGTGGGCGGAGATCATCCCGGTCTCCGCGGTCGCCGCCGAGCAGGGCGCCGGGGCCAAGGGCGAGGGCGCCGGGGGCACCGGCGGGGGCAAGACCGGGCCGGCCAGGGGCGCCGGCCAGGTGGAGCTGCTCGCCGATCTGATCACCCCGCTGCTGCCGGAGAGCCCGCCGCTGTACCCGGAGGGCGACCTCACCGACGAGCCCGAGCAGGTGATGGTGGCCGAGCTGATCCGGGAGGCGGCCCTGGAGGGCGTCCGGGACGAGCTGCCGCACTCCATCGCCGTGGTGGTGGAGGAGATGCTGCCGCGCGAGGGCCGCCCGGCCGACCGTCCGCTGCTGGACATCCACGCCAACCTGTACATCGAGCGGCCCAGCCAGAAGGGGATCATCATCGGCCCCAAGGGCAGGCGGCTGAAGGAGGTCGGCACCAAGTCCCGCAAGCACATCGAGGCGCTGCTGGGGACGCCGGTCTTCCTCGACCTCCACGTGAAGGTCGCCAAGGACTGGCAGCGCGACCCCAAGCAGCTGCGCAAGCTGGGCTTCTGAGAGCCGCGGCCCGCCGCCGCGGGGATCCCCGGCCAGGGGCTGCCGCACCTCCGGCGGGCGCGTCTCGGCCAGGGGTCGCACGTCCGGCAGCCGTGACGCGGTCGGGCGCCGGGCCCCGGCGGATGTGACGCGGTCAGGCGGCGGCCCGGATCACGGCGGCGGGCGTCGCCCCGGTCGCACCGGGCGTCAGCCTCGCCCGGTCACGGCGCCGGGCGGCCGCGTCACCGTCAGGCGCCTTCCTTGAGGACGGTGCGGACCAGCTCGCGCTGGGCGTCGGTGAGCCTGGGGTCGGCGCAGTGCGCGGTACGGCCGTCCACCGTGATGTCGTAGTGGAAGCCGTCGGGGACCCCGCGCGGGGACCCGGCGGGACCCGCCTCCGCCCCCGTTCCCGTCTCCACCGCCTGGTGGGCGAGCGCCTCCAGGTGACGGGCGTCCGGGCGGCCGGTGGTGTCCAGCTCGGCCCGGCGTTCGATGCCGGCGAAGCCGCCGGTACGGACCACGATGATGCGCATGGCCCCCATCCTGGCCCATCCCGGCGGCGTGCGCAGGCACATGCGCCGGGGACCGTCGCTACTCGGCCGCCACCCCCACCTCGTTCCAGGCGTCCCGGACCGCCTTGTGCTCGTCGCCGTCGCCGAAGCGGGCGTGCGCGGCGGCCACGGTGAGCCGGGCGAAGTCGGCGAAGTCGGCGTCGGCGGCCAGCTCGCCCCCGGTCAGCACGTCGTACCAGACCTGGCCGGCCTTCTCCCAGGCGTGCCCGCCGATCTCGGTGGCGGCGAGGTGGAAGGCGCGGTTGGGGATGCCGGAGTTGATGTGCACCCCGCCGTTGTCCTGGTTGGTGCGGACGAAGTCGTCCATGTGGCCGGGCTGCGGGTCCTTGCCCAGGACGTCGTCGTCGTAGGCGGTGCCCGGGGCCTTCATCGAGCGCAGGGCCTCACCGGTGACGTCGGGGCCCAGCAGCCCGGCACCGATCAGCCAGTCCGCCTGGTCCGCGGTCTGTCCCAGGGCGTGCTGCTTGATCAGCGCCCCGAAGACGTCCGAGACCGACTCGTTGAGGGCGCCGGACTGGCCGAAGTACTCCAGGTTGGCGGTGTACTGGGTGACGCCGTGGGTCAGCTCGTGGCCGATGACGTCCACCGGAATGGTGAAGTCGAGGAACAGGTCCCCGTCACCGTCGCCGAAGACCATCCGCTCCCCGTCCCAGAAGGCGTTGGAGTACTCCTCGCCGTAGTGCACGGTGGCGTCCAGGGGCAGCCCGGCCCCGTCGATGGAGTGCCGCCGGTAGGCGTCGAGGAAGAGCTGGAAGGTGGCGCCGAGTCCGGCGTGGGCGCGGTTGACGGTGGCGTCCGAGGACGGACCGTCGCCCTCCGAGCGCACCTTGGTGCCCGGCAGCGTCTCCTGGTTCCGGGCGTCGTAGATGGCCCGGCGGGGCTTGTCGGGCGGGGTGGCCGCGGCGGCCGGGATCAGGCCGCGGACGGCGGTGATGGTGCGGCGGGTGCGCTGGAGGGCGTCGTGTTCGAGGGTGCGGCGGGCGGCGCCGGAGCGCCGGGGGTGGTCGGCGCGGGCGAGGTGGTCGAGGACGTGCGGTGGCACGATCGTGCAGAAGACCCGGTTTGTGGTGTCAGCCATACAGCGCAATGTGACAGCGAGTGGTGAGTCTGTCACCCCCCGCTGCCGAGATTGATGAAATCGAGTGGTTCCTCACGGTGTGGCCGTGACCGGCTACGCCGTCCCGCATACTGAAACGGCACGACCACTCCCCGGTCCGCTCGGTTAAGGTGCTGCCCATCATGCGTTTCGGGCTGCTTCTCCTTAGCTGCCGCGGCGAGGGCCTGTAGTCGTCCAGGCCGACCCCCTCCCCGCGGAGTTCGGTGTTGCCACCGTCGGCCGTCGAAGATCGTTCGACAGGAGCCCAGCGCAATGACCTCCCCCGTCTCCGGCATCCCCGGTCCGTCCCGCGACGCCGTCGGCCGGCCCACGCCGATCACCGCGACCGCCGTCACCCAGCGGCCCTCCGGCATGCCGGTCCACAAGTACCGGCCGTTCGAGGCCGTGGACATCCCCGACCGCACCTGGCCCGACCGGCGCATCACCGCCGCCCCGCGCTGGCTCTCCACCGACCTGCGGGACGGCAACCAGGCGCTGATCGACCCGATGTCGCCGGCCCGCAAGCGGGAGATGTTCGACCTGCTGGTCCGGATGGGCTACAAGGAGATCGAGGTCGGCTTCCCCTCCTCCGGCCAGACCGACTTCGACTTCGTACGGTCGATCATCGAGCAGGACGCGATCCCGGAGGACGTCACCATCTCGGTGCTGACCCAGGCGCGCGAGGAGCTGATCGAGCGGACCGTGGAGTCGCTGGTCGGGGCCCGGCGCGCCACCGTCCACCTGTACAACGCGACCGCCCCGGTCTTCCGCCGGGTGGTCTTCCGCGGCTCCCGGGACCAGGTGCGGCAGATCGCCGTGGACGGCACCCGGCTGGTGATGGAGTACGCCGAGAAGCTGCTGGGCGACGAGACCGTCTTCGGCTACCAGTACAGCCCGGAGATCTTCACCGACACCGAGCTGGACTTCGCCCTGGAGGTCTGCGAGGGCGTGATGGACGTCTGGCAGCCCGAGGAGGGCCGCGAGATCATCCTCAACCTGCCCGCCACCGTCGAGCGCTCCACCCCTTCCACGCACGCCGACCGCTTCGAGTGGATGTCGCGGAACCTGTCGCGGCGGGAGTTCATCTGCCTGTCCACCCATCCGCACAACGACCGCGGCACCGCCGTCGCCGCCGCCGAGCTGGCGGTCATGGCGGGCGCCGACCGGGTCGAGGGCTGTCTGTTCGGGCAGGGTGAGCGGACCGGCAACGTGGACCTGGTCACCCTGGGGATGAACCTGTTCAGCCAGGGGGTGGACCCGCAGATCGACTTCTCCCAGATCGACGAGATCCGCCGCACCGCCGAGTACTGCACCCGGATGGAGGTCCACCCGCGCCACCCGTACGCGGGCGACCTGGTCTACACCGCCTTCTCCGGCTCCCACCAGGACGCCATCAAGAAGGGCTTCGAGGCCATGGAGGCCGACGCGGCCGCGCGCGGCGCGACGGTGGACGAGATCGAGTGGGCGGTGCCGTACCTGCCCATCGACCCCAAGGACGTGGGCCGCTCCTACGAGGCCGTGATCCGGGTCAACTCGCAGTCCGGCAAGGGCGGTGTCGCCTACGTCCTGAAGAACGACCACAAACTGGACCTGCCGCGCCGGATGCAGATCGAGTTCTCCAAGACGATTCAGGCCAAGACCGACGCCGAGGGCGGCGAGGTCACCCCGGAGGAGATCTGGGCGGTCTTCCAGGACGAATACCTGCCCAACCCGGACAACCCGTGGGGCCGCATCCAGCTGCGCAACGGGCAGACCACCGCGGGCAAGGACGGCACCGACACGCTGACCGTGGAGGCGGTCGTGGACGGCGCCGAGACGGTGCTGACCGGCTCCGGCAACGGTCCGATCTCCGCGTTCTTCGACGCGCTGGGCGCCATCGGGGTGGACGCCCGCCTGCTGGACTACCAGGAGCACACCATGAGCGAGGGCGCCAGCGCCCAGGCGGCCTCGTACATCGAGTGCGCCATCGACGGCAAGGTGCTGTGGGGCATCGGCATCGACGCCAACACCACCCGCGCCTCGCTGAAGGCGGTCGTCTCGGCGGTCAACCGGGCCGCCCGCTGACCTCCCCGCGGGGGTCCCGCCCGTCCGGCCGCGGCGGGCGGGACCTCCTCCCCCTTTGGCGCGTTGTCTCCGTACGGGGTACTGACGGCACGACGAACGTGTGGCTAACATCACGTCCACACGGGGGCGTTGCCAAAACGTGATGGAGGTGCGACGTGGCGCACACACAAGGCCGACGCGTCCGGGACGTGCGTATCGTGGGCGTCCGTACCCTGTGGCACACCGTCGGCGACGGCGAGTTCTACTGCGCCGACTGCGGCGGGGACCGCAACTACCGGCGCCGCACCGGCCGGCGCCGCATCGTCGTCCTCGGCCTGCCGGTGCTGCCCCGGGGCCCGGTCGCACCCGTCGTGGAGTGCACCTCCTGTCACGGGCGCTTCGGCACCGAGGTGCTGGACCACCCCACCACCACCCGGTTCTCCGCGATGCTGCGGGACGCGGTGCACACCGTCGCGCTGGCGGTGCTCGCCGCGGGCGGCACCGAGGCCCGGCCGGTGCGGCAGGCCGCGGTCGGGGCGGTGCGCGCCGCCGGCTACACCGACTGCAGCGAGGAACAGCTGGTCACCATGATCGAGGCGCTCGCCGCGGACACCGGCCGCCACCCGGGCGCCCGCCGGGACACCGCGCCCGGCCCGCTCGACCCGCCCCGGGAGATCACCTGGGAGGAGTCCACCGGCACCTCGCTCGCCATAGAGCTGCACGAGGCGCTGGAGCCGCTCGCCCCGCACCTGGCCCCCGCCGGGCGGGAGAACATCCTGCTCCAGGGCGCGCGGATCGCGGTGGCGGACGGGCCGTACCGGCCGGCCGAGCGGGCGGTGCTGGAGACCGTCGGGCGGGCCCTGATGATCGGGCCGGAGGACACCGCCCGGCTGCTGGCGGCCATCCGCACCCCGTCCTGAGCCGGCCCGCGGCGGCCGGGCCTCCGGTGACCGGCGGTCAGTTTTTCGGCAGGTGGCGTACGGGCTTCCGGTGGGCGGCGGGCGGCGTACGGGGCCCGGGACGGTACGGGTCGGGGACGGCGCGGGCCTGGGACGATGCGGGCGGCCGGTGGGTCGCGGTTGGTACGGCGGGCCGGCGCCCGGCGGCTCAGTCCACCAGTCCCAGCCGCGCGGCCCGCACCCCGGCGGAGAACCGGCTCTGCGCGCCCAGTTTCTCGGTGATCTGGGTGAGCAGCCGGCGCAGCGTCCTCTCCGAGCAGCCCAGCCGCCGGGCGATGGCCTCGTCCTTGGCCCCCACCGCGAGCATCGTGAGCACCTCCCGCTCCTGCGGGGAGAAGGCGTCCGCCTCGTCGCACCGGCGGGCGTCCGCGTACGGCCGGGCGGCCACCCAGCTGTGCTCGAAGACCTGCCGGAAGCTGCGGGCCAGCTCCGGGCTGTGCAGCACCAGGTCGCCCGCCGGGCTGCCGTCGTCGTCCGGGCCGAGGGCCACCACCGTCACCGCGCGGTCCAGCACGTTCATGTACAGCGGCACCGTGGGGGCGACCCGCACCTCGAAGCCCGCGTCGGCGACCGCGTCGAGGTAGCGGCCGACGCCCTGGCCGCGCAGCGCCTGTGCCGACACCAGCATCCGGGCGGTGGCGCCCTGGGCCGTGAACGTCAGGTCGTGGGCGAGGCTCGCCTCCAGCACCGCCGCCTCGGGGAAGGTGTTCCGCATCGCCAGCATCTCGTCACGGCTGAGCGCGTCCAGCTCCTCCAGCCGGGTCCGCAGCTCCTGGCGGTCGGAGAAGAACTCCAGCCGGACCGAGCCGCGGCCGCCGAGCCGGGTGGCCGGGAGCAGGCTCAGCACGTCGTCGATGGCGAGCACCGTCCGCAGCAGTGACTCGCCGGCCGTGCGCACCGCCCGCTCGTGCTCCGACAGCAGCTCCCGCAGGGCGCGTTCGGGGGAGCTGAGCCGGCTGTGCCCCTGGTCCAGCAGCCGGTGCTCGGTCAGCCACCGGCCCACGTCCTCCGGCAGCGTTTCGAGTTCCCGTGTCTCCTGGACGGTGTCCCGGACCCCCGAGGCGGTGATCCGCTGGACCAGTGACGCGTACACCTCCCGTGCCCTGTGCGGTCCGCGTGCGGAACCGGGTCCGACCGGGCCGTGCGGCCGCGGCCCGGTCCGGCTGTTCATACGATGATCCTCGCCGGACATGGCTGCACGATAAGGCCCGGTGCGCCCCGGCGACCAGCGGTCTGCCGCCGGTGACCCTGCGTCGTGTGCCCGCCGCGTGGCCGTCGCGCCGTGCGTCGTGTGCCGGCCGCGTCACCCGCCGCGTGCCCGTCGCGCCGTCCGTCGCGTGCCGGTCGTGCCATCCGTCGCGCCGCCCCGCGCCACCTGTTGTGTGCCGGCCGCGCCGCCTCTGGGCTGCCCGTCGTGTGCCCGGTGCGCCGCCCGTCGCCCGACCTGAGCGGGCCACTGCCGCACGCCGCGTGCCCGGCTCCGGCGGGGGTGCCGACCGGGGAGCCGGGCGCCCGGGGCGTGGCCGGGGGCCGGGCGGGACCGTCCGTACTGGCCGCGGGGGCCGTGGCCGCAACCGGCCACGCCCGATCCGGCCGGGAGCAACCCGCGGAAGCTGACGCTACGTTTCTCCGCGGCGCCGGGCGAACCCCGGTGGCCACCCTTTCAACCCCCCCGGAAAAGGCCGGTGCGTCGTGCGGGCGCACCGTCCGTCGAGAAAGGTTTGCGTGCCATGAAGCGGCTCCACATCGGTGCACTTCTGCTCGCCGTGCCGACGGCACTCGTCCCCGCGGTCGGCGCCGCCGCATCCAGCGGCAAGGACGCCACCCCGGCCCCGCTGGTCTCGGTGGAGAAGGCGGAGGCGGGCACCGCCATCCCGTCGAACTACATCGTCACCCTCAAGCCCGGCGTCGACGCCAAGAAGCTGACGGGTGAGAAGAAGGTCAAGGCCAAGCACGTCTACAAGGTGCTCAACGGCTTCTCGGCGAAGCTCTCCGGGGACCAGCTGGACGCGCTGCGGCGCAGCGACAAGGTGGCCGCCATCGAGGAGGACCAGACCTACAGAGCGGACGCCACCCAGTACAACGCGCCCTGGGGTTTGGACCGGATCGACCAGCGCAGCGGCCGGGACGGCGCGTACAACTACACGCGGAACGGGTCGGGCGTCACCGCGTACATCATCGACACCGGCATCGACACCGCGCACTCCGACTTCGGCGGCCGGGCGCGCAACGTCTTCGACGCCTTCGGCGGCAACGGCGCCGACTGCCACGGACACGGCACGCACGTGGCGGGCACGGTCGGCGGCAACACCTACGGGGTCGCCAAGGGCGTGCAGCTGCGCGGCGTGAAGGTGCTCAACTGCCAGGGCTCCGGCTCCACCTCCGGCATCGTCGCCGGCTTCGACTGGGTGCGCCAGAACGCGGTCAAGCCCGCGGTCGCCAACGCCTCGCTGGGCGGCGGCTACTCCACCGCGCTGAACAACGCGGCGACCAACCTGGCCAACTCCGGCGTCCACCTGGCCGTCGCGGCGGGCAACGAGAACCAGGACGCCTGCAACGTCTCCCCGGCCAGCGCCTCCGGCACCATCACGGTGGCCGCCTCGGACAGCAGCGACCGCAAGGCGTCGTTCAGCAACTACGGGTCCTGCACCGACCTCTACGCGCCCGGTGTCTCGATCACCTCGGCCCGGATGGGCGGCGGCAGCACCTCGATGAGCGGCACCTCCATGGCGTCCCCGCACGTCTCCGGTGTCGCCGCGCTGTACAAGTCGAACTACGGTGACGCCTCCTCCGCCACCGTCAACCAGTGGCTGACCAGCAACGCCACCACCAACGTGATCGGCGGCAACGTGGGCAGCACCCCGAACCGGCTGCTGTTCAAGGCCGGTCTGTGAGCCGGCCCAGGTGCTGACCGCCGCCGTGCGGACCGGTCACCCGCCGGCGCCTCCCGCCGGGTGACCGACACCCACCGCGCCCCCGTCCCGGGCCCCCATCCGGGACGGGGGCGCGGTGCGTGCGGGCCCGGGAACGGACCCGCGGGGCGTGAAGGCCGTGACCGGGTGACGGCCGTGCCGGGGTGATGAGGTGACGGCCGTGACCGGGTGACGGGCGACGGAGACGGGGCGCCGGGCGCTGCGACATCCGGTGGAGTCCGGGCGCTACTCCCCGGGGAGTAATCCGGCACACCGGCCGCCCGGGGCAGTAGCGCCGATCTCCGTCGCCGGCGCGACGATCGGGCCGGCCCGCGCCGGGAGCCTGGTGGGTATGAAGACACCCGTCACCACCGAAGCACCACCACCGGGCCGGACCGGGGCGCGGCGCCGGGCGCTGCCCTGGCTGGTGGTCGTCCTGTGGATCGCCGCGATCGCCGTCGCGGGCCCGCTCGCCGGGAAGCTCGGCGACGTCCAGCAGGACCGTGCCGTGGACTACCTGCCGGCCGGCGCCGACTCCACCCAGGTCGCCGAGATCCGGGACGCCCTGCCCGGCGGCGAGGCCACCGAACTCGTCGTGGTCTACCACCGCGCCGACGGACTCACCGGCGCCGACCGGGAGACCGCCGCCGGACAGATCGCGCGGATCGCCCGGGACCACCGGCTGACCGGCGGCGACGCCCCGGAGGGCATCCCGTCCCGGGACGGCACCACGCTGATGTACCCGGTCGCCAGCACCGCGCCGGGCCAGGACGAGGACGCCCGGACGGACTTCGTCGCCGAGGTCCGCGAGGTGGCCGAGGGCGGCGGCGGTCTGGACGTCGAGGTCGGCGGCCCGGGCGCGCTGGACGCCGACGCCCAGGAGGTCTACGGCTCGCTGGACGGCCCGCTGCTGTACACCACCATCGCCGTGGTCGCCGTGCTGCTCATCCTCATCTACCGCAGCCCGCTGCTGTGGCTGGTGCCGCTGGTGGTGGCCGGGGTGGCCAACACGGTGTCGATGGCCGCCGCGTACGGACTCAACCAGCTCTTCGACACCCCCATCTCCGGCCAGAGCTCCGGCGTGATGACCATCCTGGTGTTCGGTGCCGGCACCGACTACGCGCTGCTGCTGGTCTCCCGCTACCGCGAGGAACTGCGCCGCCACCCGCTCCCGTACGAGGCGATGCTCGCCGCGGTGCGCGGCTGCGGCCCCGCCGTGCTGGCCTCCTCCGGCACCGTGGCCGCCGGACTGCTGTGCCTGCTCGCCGCCGACCTCAACAGCAGCCGCGGCATGGGCCCGGTCGCCGCCGTCGGCGTGGTCTGCGCGCTGCTGGCGATGATGACCCTGCTGCCCGCGATCCTG
Organism: Streptomyces pactum; assembly: GCF_016031615.1. Taxonomy (GTDB): domain Bacteria; phylum Actinomycetota; class Actinomycetes; order Streptomycetales; family Streptomycetaceae; genus Streptomyces; species Streptomyces pactus. The sequence goes on along the minus strand of NZ_JACYXC010000001.1, from coordinate 2,082,573 downwards.
GTGCTGCTGGGCCGCCGCGTCTTCTGGCCGCTGGTGCCCCGGTACGGCAGCGCGCCCAAGGCACGCCGGTCGCTGTTCACCGCCATGGGCAGCTCGGCCGGGCGCCGTCCGCTGACGGTGCTGACCGGCGGCGCGGCGCTGCTCGGCGCGCTGGCCCTGGGCACCCTGGCGCTGCCCGACGGCCTCAAGCAGGAGGACAGCTTCATCGACCGGCCGGAGTCGATCAGCGCGATGAAGACGCTCGCCGCCGCCTTCCCGGAGCGCAGCGCCCAGCCGATCGTGGTGATCGCCCCCACCGACCGGGCGGACCGGGCGCTGGCCGAGGCCCGGGACACCGAGGGCGTCGCCGCCGCCGAACGCGTCCGGGGCGACAAGGAGTGGACCGAACTGTCCGTCACCGCGGAGCACCCGCCGCAGACCGCCGGCGAGACCGCCACCATCGAGGCGCTCCGCGACCGTCTCGACGGCGACCTGGGCTCCTACGTCGGCGGCCCCAGCGCCCAGGAACTCGACCTCGGCGACACCAACGCCCGGGACCGGCTGGTGGTCATCCCGCTGGTGCTGGTCTCGGTGCTGCTGATCCTGATCGCCCTGCTGCGCAGCCTGGTGGCGCCGCTGCTGCTGCTCACCGCGGTGGTCGCGGTCTGGGGGGCGTCGCTGGGCATCGGCGGACTGGTCTTCGAGCCGCTGTTCGGCGTGGAGGGCACCGACCCCGGTCTGCCGCTGCTGTCCTTCGTCTTCCTGGTGGCGCTCGGCGTGGACTACGGCATCTTCCTGATGCACCGGATGCGTGAGGAGTCGCTGTCCGGGGCCGAACCGCGGGACGCGGCGCTGACCGCGCTGCGTACCACCGGCGGGGTCGTCGCCTCGGCCGGCCTGGTGCTGGCGGCCACCTTCGCGGTCCTGCTCAACATGCCGATGGTGCAGCTGTTCGAACTCGGCTTCGTCATCGCGGTCGGGGTGCTGCTGGACACCTTCCTGGTCCGTACGTACCTGGTGACCTCGGCGAGCGTGGCGCTGGGCCGCAGGGTGTGGTGGCCCGGGCCGCTGTCCCGCCCTGCCCCGGCCGGCGGCCGGCCCGTCCCGGTGGAGACCACCGCCGCGGAGCGGCCGGAGCGTGAGCCGGTGGGCTGACCGTGGGGTGACCCGCCGCCGGGCGGCCCCTGGCCTCCCGGTGCCGGGCGCGGTCTCGGGCCTCCGCCGCCGGGCGGCCCCTGGCCTCCCGGTGCCGGGCGCGGTCTCGGGCCTCCGCCGCCGGGTGGCTCTGGCCTCCCGGTGCCGGGCGGCCTCGGGTCTCCGCCGCCGGGTGGCCGGGGCCGTGGACCCTCGCCCCCCGCGCCCCCGCGCCGCCCGCGCCCCCCGCGACGCCGGGCCCCAGCGCCCCAGCGCCTCGCGCCGCCCGCGCCGCCGGGCCCGGACCGCCACCGCGGCCCTGGGCCCGGCGGCGGTGCCGGTGTCCGTGGCGCGGTGGGGTACGTACCTGCGGCCCGGCCGGTCCCGGTGTCCGTGGCGCGGCCGGTGGGGGCGCCCTGTGGCCCGGGCGGTGCCGGCCGGCCGCGGCCCTGCCGTGACGCCGCCGGCCTGCCGGTGCCGGTCCCCCGTGGCGCGGCCGGTGCCGGTGTCCGGGCGTGGTACCGGCGTCGCGGACCGGTCACGTACCCGCCCGGACCCTCCCCGACCGACCCCCGTACCCGAGGATGGAGTGGTGACTGAACCGTCCACCGGCCCGACCGCCGGACCACCCGCCGCCGCCCGCCGCCCGGCCGGCGCCGCGGCCACCGAGGACGCCCCGCCGGTGGCCGGGGCGCCGCGGAACCCGCTTCCCGCGCCGCGGCCGGCGGGGTCCGTCCCGGGCCCGGGGGCCGCCCGGCCCGCCGCACCGGGCCCGGCCACGGCCGGGGGCCCGGCCCCCGCGCCGGTCGCCGCCCCGGCCCGCGGCGGGCCGGGACGGTCGCGCCGGATCACCGCGCTGCCGGGGGCGGCGCGGATGGCCCGGGCCTGGCCGGGACTGGCACGCCGGGTGCGGGACATCTCCCGGCGCGCCTTCTACGTCGACCTCGCCATCGCCGTGGTGGTGCTGCTGCTCCAGACGACGCTGGCGCTGACGGTGACCGAGGCCGGCGGAACCACCCCGGACGCCGTGGGCTGGCTGCTGCTCACCGCCGCCGCACTGCCGCTGCCCTGCCGGCGGCGCGCCCCGCTGGTCACCCTCGGCCTGGTGCTCACCGTCACGGTGCCGTACCACGCGATGGGCAATGTGCACGTCGCCGGTACGGCGGCCGCGCTGCTGGCCCTGTACACCGTGGCCGCCGCCGGGCCCCCGCTGCGCACCGTCATCTGCGTGACCGTGGTGCTGAGCGTGGTCACCGTGGCGATGCTCCTCACCCCCGAGCACGACGCCGAGGTGAGCGGCGACATCCTGCGCAGCCTGGGCTGGGTGCTGGTCGCCCCGGCGTTCGGCGAGATGGTCCGGGTCCACCGGCGGTACATAGCGGCCGTGGTGGAGCGGGCGGAGCGGGCCGAGCGCACCCGGGAGGAGGAGGCGGCCCGCCGGGTCACCGAGGAACGCCTGCGCATCGCCCGCGACCTGCACGACCTGCTGGCGCACAGCATCACCCTGATCGGCGTGCAGACCTCGGTGGCGGCGCACGTGCTGATCGCCGATCCGGACAAACTGGACCGGGACACCATCGCCGCGGCGCTGGACGGCATCGCCGACACCTGCCGCGAGGCCCGCGCGGAACTGCGCACCACCCTCGGGGTGCTGCGGGGGGACGAACAGGGCGCGGGCGACAGTCTGGACCCGCTGCCCCGCCTGGACGGCCTCCCGGACCTCGTCCGGATCGCCCGTTCGGCCGGGGCCGAGGTGGTCCTGGCGGTGGAAACCGCGGGTACCGCCGGCCCGGCCGGGAACGGGGGCCGGCTCCCGGTCGGCGCCGGGGACGGCTCCCGGCTCCCGGTCGGCCCCGGGGGCGGTCCGGGGCTCGCGCTCGGTCCCGGTGGCGGAGGCGGTCCCGGGGACGGTTCCGGGTTCGGGGACGGTCCCGGGCTCGGGGGCGGGGACACGCGCACCGGCTCCGGCACCCCGGACACCGTCCCCGCGGCGGGCGGCACCGGCTCCGTGACGGGCACCCGTACCCGCGCCGAACGGGTCGCCGTGCCGGCCGCGGTCGGCGCCGCCGCCTACCGGATCGTGCAGGAGTCGCTCACCAACGCGGTCCGGCACGCCGGGCCGGACGTCAGCATCCGGGTCGCCGCGCACATCGAACGCACCGGCCCGGCCCGTGCCCTCCGCATCACGGTGACCGACAGCGGACCGGGGCCCGGCGCGCACCCCGAGCCGGAGGCCCCGGCCGGCGGCGGCTTCGGAATCGCGGGGATGCGGGAGCGGGCCCGCACCGTCGGTGGCACCCTGAAGGCCGGCGCCCGCCCCGGTGGCGGCTTCATGGTCACCGCGGTGCTGCCGCTGGACGGCCGATCGCGACTGGAGGACCCGAGTTGAGCACGCTGCCCCCCGCCGGCCCGCCCCGGCCCGCCGTCCCGGCCGGTTCCGGCGGGTCGTCCCGCTCCGCCGCCCCGCCCCGGTCGGGCGGGCTGTCCGCCGTGCCGGCCGTCTCCGCCGGTTCCTCCCGCTCCGGCGTGCTGTCCCACCCCGCCCGGCCGGACGGGGGGCCGGACGCGTCCGGCACCGGGTCCGGAGCCGGTGACCGGCCGGGTGCCGGTGCCGGGCGGGATTCCGGTGCCGGGCGGGTGGTCGGTGCGGGGACGGCCGCCGGTGACCCGGTCCCTTCCGACGGCCCGGCGGGGGACGGTGCCGACGGTCCGGTCCGGGTGCTGCTCGCGGACGACCAGACGCTGGTCCGGGCCGCGTTCGCCATGCTCGTCGGCTCGGCCCGCGACATGGTGGTGGTCGGCGAGGCCGGGACCGGCCGGGAGGCCGTCGCGCAGACCCGGGCCACCCGGCCCGACCTGGTGGTGATGGACGTACGGATGCCCGACCTGGACGGCATCGAGGCCACCCGCCGGATCGCCGCCGACCCCGAACTGGCCGGCGTCCGGGTGCTGGTGCTGACCACCTACGACACCGACGAGCACATCGTGGAGGCGCTGCGCGCCGGGGCCTCCGGCTTCCTGGTCAAGGACACCCGGCCGGCCGAACTCCTCGACGCCATCCGGACGGTGGCGGCCGGGGACGCCCTGCTCTCCCCGGGGCCGACGGCCCGGCTGATCGCCCGGGTGCTGCGGCAGCCCGCCGTGCCGCCGTGCGCCGCCGAGCGGGCGGCCGATGTCTTCACCGCGCTGTCCGAGCGCGAACAGCAGGTCCTCACGCTGGTCGGGCGGGGGCTGAACAACGCCGAGATAGGTCAGGCCCTCAACCTCAGCCCGCTCACCGCGAAGACCCATGTGAGCCGGATCATGGGCAAGCTCGCCGCCCGCGACCGCGCCCAACTGGTCATCGCCGCGTACGAGTCGGGGCTGGTCACCCCGGCCGCGGCGGGAGGCGGCCCGGCACCCGCCGGGTGACCCGCTCTGCCCGGGCGGGGCGGGCGAGGTGCCACCGGCGGGCGGCGGCCGGCGGGTACGTGGGCGGCGGCCGCCGCGGGTTCGGCCGGCCACGCCGTGCGGGCCGGGCCCGCCGGGGAACGGCCGGGAAGGCCGGCTCCGTCCGCCGTCGCCGTCCGGGACCACCGTCCGCCGCCGACGCCGCCCGGGGCCCCGTACGCCCGTAGCCGTCCGGGAACGCCGCCCGGGTTGGGTCCGGGGTCGCGGTCCACACCGCCGCCGCTCCGGCCGGTGCCCCGGGACCGCCGGCCGTGCCGGTACCGGGGCCGCCGCCCCGGCCGGCGCTCAAGTGGCCTCGCCCGCCCTCCCGGTCACCCCAGACGGGCCGCGACGGTCCGGGCGCACTCCAGCGCCTCGGTGTGCGTGGTGTCCACCACCAGGTCGTACTCCACGCCCTGGTGGACCTGTTCCGCCTGGGCCTCGGCCATGCCCCGGGGCCGGTCGCCCCGGCCGATCTCGCGGCCCGCGGCCACCGTGGCGTCGCACCGGACGCCGACCCAGAGCACGTCGAGCCCCTCCAGCGCGGTACGCCACCGCTGCTGGGACGCGGGGCCGCCGAGGAAGACCTCGTCCACGATCACCCGGGCGCCCGCGCGCACCATCGCCGCGACCCCGACGGCCCACGCCTCGTCCAGCGCCTTGAACTGAGCCCCCAGCGACACCCCACCGTCCGCCGCGAAGCCGATCCCCTCCTCGGAGGTCTGCATCGAGGGCGGCATGGCGTCGATGAGGGTGTCCACCCCCAGGGTCAGCCACGGGTCCGGCAGGATGGCCTGGAGACACCGGGCGATACCGGACTTACCGGAGCTGGACCCGCCGTTGAGTACGATCACCTGAACTGTCACGGCGTCACGGTAGACGGGCGTGACCAGGGGCGCCGGGAATATGCGCCCCCCCCGCACCGGCCCCGCGTGTACCGGACCGCCGTCCGCCCCACCGCCGCCGGCCTCACCCGGGACCGCCACCCGCTACCCGTCACCCGTCACCCGCGCGTCCTTCTCCGCGTCCCTCCGCGTCCCTCCGCGTCCCTCCACGTCCCTCCGCGTCCCTCCGCGTCCCTCCATCCCCGTCACCGGACGGTTCGGAATCCCAGCCCTGGGCGGCCGCGAAGGCGGCACCGTACTCCGCCGACCAGCGGCCGAGCGCGGTGATCGGTTCCAGCAGGGTGGTGCCGAGGCCGGTGAGCGCGTACTCCACCCGGCGCGGAGACCGGGCATCGACCCGCCGCTCGACCAGCGCGTAGTCCCGCAGCCGGTGCAGCGTCTCGTTGAGCACCTTGGCGCTGATGCCGCCGATCTCCGCCCGCAGCTGGTGCGGGCGCCGGGGGCCGTCGGCCAGCGCGTAGATGACCACCGCGTTCCAGGTGTTGGCCAGCAGGTCGAAGCCGAGCCTGGCCCGGCAGTCCGCCAGCAGTCGGTCCGGTTCCGTCATGGCCCCTCCCTACCACAGCCGTTGGACACCATTCGGTTCCCGTACCGCTCCCTAGCGTGGTGGGCACCGGCACCGGGCGTCGCGCACCGGGCATCGGCGCACCGGGCGGACGCGTGCCGGCACACACCCAAGGAGCAGTCATGCGGATCGGAATCCTCGGCAACGGGAACATGGCCGGAGCCCTCGGCGCCCACTGGGTCCGGGCCGGCCACCGGGTACGCGTCGGCGGCAGGTCCCCGGAGCGGGCGGCGGAACTGGCCCGGCAGATCGGGGCGGAGTCGTCCGGCCAGCTGAACGAGATCGCCGGCTTCGGCGACGCGACACTGCTCGCCGTCCCCTACGGAAGCGCCGCCGAGGTCGTCCGGGAGACCGGCGGGGCGCTGGCGGGCCGGGTGCTGATCGACTGCACCAATCCCGTCGGTCCCGGTTTCGTCCTCACCACCGCCGAAGGCCCGTCCGGCGCCCGGCGCATCGCGGACGCCTCCGGGGCCCGGGTGGTCAAGGCGTTCAACCTCTGCGCGGACTCGGTGTGGCGCCACACCCCGGTGGCCTTCGCCGACGGCCCGCTGGCCGTTCCGCTGTGCGGTGACGACGAGGCCGCGCTGGAGACCGTACGGGCGCTGGTCCGGGACGTCGGCGGGGCGCCGCTGGACGCGGGAGGCCTGGACCGGGCCGGGCTGCTGGAGGCCACCACCGCCTTCCTCATCGGCCTGTGGGTGGGCGGCCACGACCCGCGCACCATGCTGCCCCCGACGCACGCGATGGCGTGACGCGCCGCCGGCCGGGCGCTCCACCGCGGGTCCGGCGTGGTGGGGCGCCCGGGGGCACGACCACGAAAACCGGTTGCCCGGGCCGGCGGCGGTCTGGTGCACTGCTCCCCACCCGATCCGGCGGTGCCCGCCCCGGACCACCCGGGCCCCGGGCCGTCGGCCCACCGGCCCGGGCACCGGCACGGGAACCACCCGGACCACCCGGGACCCGGCGCCGTCCGGGAATCCGCACCACCGCCCCGGAACCGCCGGGACCACCCGGACCAGGACCCACCGGGACCGCCCGGACGCCGGGACCCACCGGGCACCGGACCCATCCGGCACCAGTACCGCCGGAGACCACCGGGCCCCACCGGCCCACCGAACAAGGAGACCTGATGCGAGCTGCGTGCATGTCCACCACCTGCGAAATCACCATCACCGCAAAGGACATGTCACGCAGTGCACACGCTGAACCTGGGAATCCTGGCGCACGTCGACGCCGGTAAGACGAGCCTGACCGAGCGGCTGCTCCACACCGCCGGGGTCATCGACGAGGTCGGCAGCGTCGACGACGGCAGCACCCGTACCGACTCCTCCGAGCTGGAGCGGCGGCGCGGCATCACCATCACCTCCGCCGTGGTCTCCTTCGCCCTGGGGGACGTCACGGTCAACCTCATCGACACCCCCGGCCACCCGGACTTCATCGCCGAGGTGGAACGGGCGCTGAGCGTGCTCGACGGCGCGGTGCTGGTCGTCTCCGCCGTCGAGGGCGTGCAGCCGCAGACCCGCGTACTGATGCGGACCCTGCGCCGGCTCGGCATCCCCACGCTCCTGTTCGTCAACAAGATCGACCGGGCCGGCGCGCGGTACGGCACGCTGCTCCGGGAGATCGCCGAGAAGCTCTCGCCGGCCGTCGTCCCGATGGGCACGGTCGCCGGGCCGGGAACGCGTGCCGCCCGCTACGTCCCGCACACCGGTGACGACCCGGACTTCACCACCCGGCTGCTGGACGTACTCGCCGCCGAGGACGACGCGCTGCTCGCCGCGTACGTGGCGGACGAGACGTCCGTGGCCTACCCGGAGCTGCGGCGGGCCCTCGCCGCGCAGACCGCCCGGGTCCGTGCCCACCCGGTGTTCTTCGGGTCGGCGGTGACCGGCGCCGGGGTGGCCGAACTGGCCGACGGTATCCGGGAACTGCTGCCCCGGACGGCGGGCCGTGCGGACGGCCCGGCCCAGGGCACCGTCTTCAAGATCGAACGGGGCCCGGCCGGCGAACGCGTCGCCTACCTGCGGATGTTCTCCGGCACGGTACGGGTGCGGGACCGCCTGATCTTCACCCGCCCGGCCGCCGCCGGCCCGGACGGGACCGGGCCTGACGGGGCCGGCACCGGGACCGCGGACCCGCGGATCCCGGTCGCCGCCGAGCAGCGGATCACCGGGATCGGCCTGTTCGACCAGGGGGAGGAAGTGCCGGCGCGGGCCGTGACCGCCGGCCGGATTGCCACGCTGCGCGGGCTGTCGGCGGTCCGGATCGGGGACACGGTGGGCGGTCCGCGGGGGACCGCGCCCGCCGCGCGGCACTTCGCCCCGCCGACCCTGGAGACCGTCGTGGTCCCGGTACGCCCGGCCGACCGGGGCGCGCTGCACGCGGCGCTCACCCAGCTCGCCGACCAGGACCCGCTGATCAACCTCCGCCAGGACGACGTACGCCGGGAGATCTCCGTCTCGCTCTACGGCGAGGTGCAGAAGGAGGTCATCCAGGCCACCCTCGCCGAGGAGTACGGCATCGACGTCACCTTCCGGGAGACCACCACCATCTGCCTGGAGCGGCCGATCGGCACCGGCGCCGCGGTGGAGATCATCGACACCGACCCCAACCCGTTCCTGGCCACCGTCGGCCTGCGCGTCGAACCGGCACCGCCGGGGGCCGGGGTGGCGTTCCGGCTCGGAGTGGAGCTGGGCTCGATGCCCTTCGCCTTCTTCCGGGCGGTGGAGGAGACCGTACGGGAGTCCCTGGGCCAAGGACTGCACGGCTGGCGGGTCACCGACTGCATGGTGACCATGACGCACGCGGGGTACTGGCCGCGGCAGAGCCACTCCCACGCCGTCTTCGACAAGAGCATGTCCAGCACCGCCGGGGACTTCCGCAACCTCACCCCGCTGGTCCTGGCAGCCGCCCTCGCCGAGGCCCGCACCCAGGTGTACGAGCCGGTGCACCGCTTCCACCTGGACTTCCCGGCGGAGGCGCTGAGTCCGGTGCTGGCCGCACTCGCCCGGCTCCGCGCCGTCCCCGGCCCACCGCGGCGGCGCGGGTCGTGGTACGAGCTGGAGGGCGAGATCCCGGTCGCCCGGGTGCATGAGCTGGAACGGCGGCTGCCCACCCTGACCAGCGGCGAGGGCGTCCTGGAGACGGCCTTCCACGACTACCGCCCGGTGCACGGCACACCCCCGGCCCGGCCCCGCACCGACCACAACCCGCTGGACCGCAAGGAGTACCTGCTCCACGTCCAGCGCCGGGTGTGACGGCCCCCGGCGGGAGGCGGTCCGGCGGCGGTGCGTAGACCGGCCGGTGGCGATGCGGGGGCCGGTGCGTGGGGAGGCGGCCCGCGCACCGGCGACCGCGCGGCGAGGGGGCCGACCCCGGGGCGTGGGAGTGCCCCCGGGCGGTGCCGCCACTCACCCGTAGAGCCGCCGGGCCGCCGGGCTGCCGGCCCTGAAGCGTCGGCCCGCGGCGATCTCGTCCCCGATCACCGACCAGGTGGTCTCGTCGTCCCGGAAGGGGAGCGGGTCGACGCCGCCGATCTCCGCACGGATGCGGTCGACCTCGCGGTCCAGGCGCTCGAAGCCGGCCTCCTCGTCGTCGTCACCGAAGGTGAACTCCTCCAGCAGGCGCTGGAACCGGAGGGTGACATGGATGAGGGAGGAGACGTCCGTGTGGAGCCCGAGCACGGCCTCCTCCTCCAGGTCGACGGCGTACACCGCGCCGGAACCCGGATCGAGGGCGATGTGGGCGTTGAGCAGCCAGCCGATGACGGGCCACGCGCCCGGGCCCCCGGCAGCGTCCCCGGCGGCGCCCCCGCAGCCCTCGAAGCCGTCGCAGCCCTCGAAGTCCTCCACGTCGACGACGTCCCGGACGAGCGGCAGCCGGCCGGATTCCTCGTCCGGCTCCCGCAGGTGGAACGTCCCGGTGGGGACGCCGACGGTGCGCAGCAGCCGGGCGCCCGGGGTGTCCGCCGCGGCGGGCGGGAAGGCGGTGGCGGGCAGGGTCGCGAGCCGGTCCTCGCCGAACAGGTCGGCGAGTTCGCCGCGGGTGACGTCGAAAAGCACTGCCAGGACTCCGGATTAGGTGGCGGCACGGGTGCCGCGGACATCGGCGTGCGGCCGGGGCCGCACCGACAGCCTCGCACTCCGGCCGGTGACACCTACGATGCATACGTGGTGACCGGCGGTGGTGAGCGCGTCGTCGGGAAGCGAACGGCCGGCCAGGTGATGCCTTTGCGAGATTCTCCCAGGCGTGAGGCCGCAGCTCTGCAGTGAGTCGGTACCGCGCTCGGCGGCCCGGAGAGCACCAACCAGGACCACGGCCCCGCGTGCGCACAGAACCATGAGGCACCGTGCCGCAACACCTGGAAGAGTGCAGCCATGCCCAACAAGCGTCCGCGCAACGCGACACTGGCCGAGATGGTGGCCTCGTTGCCGCCGGCACCGGACCCGCCCGTCGAATGGGTGCGGTCGCCCGCCGGCTGCGAGGAGTTCGTCGACGACGAGGGCCAACTCTGGCGGAAGGTGCGGGGCCCGCTCCACCCGCGGCTCACCCGGCGTCTGGTGACCCAGGCGGATGCGCTGATCATCGGAGAAGGTGGCGGAGGAGAATTCCGCCACGTTCCCGCGGCTGACCGGCTCGCGACCTGGGACCGGATCAAGGACCGGCTCATGGTGGACCGCACACCCGGTTACGCCCCCTACGAGTTCGTCTCCGCGGACGGCCTCACGCTCCTCTACATCGAGGAGAATTGCTGAACACGGCGTCCGGTCAACGGGTCACCCGGTGGCGGAGATAGACGACTCCTGAGCCGAAGGTGCGGGTCTCGGTGAGTTCGAGGTCCACCCGGCGCTCGTGCTGGGGGAAGAACGGGATGCCGCCGCCCAGCAGCACCGGGTGGACCTTGGCCCGGTACTCGTCGATCAGATCGGACTCGGCCGCCGCGGCGGCGAGGGCCGCGCCGCCGATGGCGATGTCGCCGTCCCCCGGCTCGGCCCGCCACCGTTCGATCTCCTCCGCCAGGCCGCCGGAGGCCAAGCGGGCGTTGCCCTGCACCGCCGACAGCGTGGTGGAGAACACCACCTTGGGGAGCGCCCGCCAGATCGCGGCGAACTCGCGCGTGGAGAAGTCGAGTGAGGGATTCTGGTCGGCGGTCTCCCAGTACAGCATCGTCTCGTACAGCCGCCGGCCCAGCAGGTGGACGCCGGCCCTGCGCACCTCGTCGGTGGCGAAGCGGAAGATCTCCTCGTCGGGCATCGTCCAGTCGAAGCCGCCGTCCGGCCCGACGATGTATCCGTCGAGTGAGATGTTCATCGAATAGGTCACGCTGCGCATCGGACGTCCTCCTCGGTGACGGGTCTCGACGGTACGACCGCCGGGCGCCGCAGAACTCATCGCGACGCGCGGGAATCCATGCCCGGAAGTTCGCCGGGCCGAGTCACCTCCGGCCCGCCCGGCGGGCGGCGCCATCGGGGCGGCGCCGGGCGTGGCCGGGGTGTGGTGGACTTGAGGCGGCGGGGCCGGCTCCGCGCGGAACTCACCGGAGGGGTGCCTGGATGACCGAGCTGTTCGAGGACGACGACTCCTACACCGGGCCTCCGCTCGACGAGGGTCTGGTCCGCCGGGCCGAGGAGGAACTCGGGCTGCGGCTGCCGCTCAGTTACGTCGAGGTCCTGCGTCTGCGGAACGGGGGAGTTCCCCGGCGCCGCTGCTGTCCCACCGAGTTCTCCACCACCTGGGCCCCGGACCACTTCGAGATCAGCGCGATCCTCGGCATCGGCGGACCGTGGGGAATCATCGACCATCCGCCCGGGGCGTCCACCTCCTACTCGGTCACCGAGTGGGAGTACCCGGAGATCGGTTTCGTCGTCTGCGACACGCCGTCGGCGGGCCATGACACGGTGATGCTCGACTACTCGGCATGCGGCCCCGACGGCGAGCCGGCCGTGGCGTACGTCGATGAGGACCGCGTCCCGCGGCGGGTCGCGGACTCCTTCGCCGCGTTCCTCACCCGGCTGACCGACTGCCGCCGCTTCGACTGAGCCGGAGCGGCCCGGTGCCCTCCGGAGCCGCGCTGCCCGCGGAGGGCCGGGGTGTTCCGGGGCCGCCGTGGGACCGGGGGCGGGCGGGCCCCGCAGGGGGCGCAATTGTGGTTGACGGTGGTCAGGGCCGCTTATAGGTTCGACCAACCCCCCGCGCCACGCCCGTTCCCGGCGGGCTCCGTGGCCTCCGGCGGGCGTTCCCGGCGGTGCGACGGTTCCGCCGCCGGTTCGCACGTTCCCTGCGAGGAGGGGTGTCACGGGAGAACAGCACGCGGAACACCCGGCGGATGGTGTTCCCTCCGGGAGCGGTCCCCGGCCGGCCGTCCCGCTCCGCCTCTGACCGCCCCGCTCCTGACCGCTCGCCCCGCCCCTCCGGCGTGGACAGTTCCCGGTCGCCCGTCCGCGGTCGCCCGCCGCCGTCGCCGTCGCCGGTCCGGGCCCCCCGCCTCCGTACCGGCCCGCCGTCTCCCGGCATGCCCCTTCGGGCGCGCTCCGCCCGCGCGGCGGGGCGCCGTGCGGGCGGTCACCGTCCCCGCCCGTCCCCCCCAGTCCTGGAGTACCCGCACCATGACGACGCCTGTCGCCGCGCCCGGCGCGCGGCTGTGGAGCCGCAACTTCTCGCTGTACTTCGTCGCCCGCATCGTGTCGATGCTCGGGGACGCGATGACCCCGGTCGCCGTCTCGGTCGCCGTGCTGACGCTCGGGTACGGGGTCACCGGTGTCGGTGTGGTGCTGGGTGCCTGGACGGGGATGTTCGCGCTCTTCGTGGTGTTCGGCGGGGTGTTCGCCGACCGGTTCCACCCGGTCCCGCAGATGATCGGCTCCGATGTGGTGCGGTGCGCCCTGCAGTTGGGGATCGCCGCGTGGATGTGGGCCGGACACCCGCCGCTGTGGTTCCTGATCGCCACGGCTTTGCTGGGCGGGCTGGCCACCGCGATGTTCCAGCCCGGCGTGTCCAGCCTGGTCCCGCAGGTGGCCCGGGACCCGCAGCAGGCCAACGGGGTGCTGCGGGTCAGTCAGGGGCTGGCCCAGATGGGCGGCCCCGCCATCGCCGGCATCATCGTCGCCTCCACCTCGGCCGCCTGGGCGTTCGTGGTGGACGCCGCCACGTTCGCGGTCAGCGCGGTGTGCCTGGCCGCGCTGAAGCTGGCGCCGTTCACCGCCGCTCGCGGCGGGTCCACGCTGTCCGATCTGCGGGCCGGCTGGAAGGAGTTCAGCTCCCGGGCCTGGCTGTGGTCGGTGATCCTCATCTGGATGGTGCTGGGCATCTTCGTCTTCGGCCCGGTCGTCCCGCTGGGCGCGGCCTCCATCGTGGACGCCCACGGCAAGGCCGCCTTCGGCTGGGCCGAGGCCGTCTTCGGGGTCGGCAACGTGGTCGGCGGCCTGGTCGCGATCCGGCTGCGCCCCGCCCGCCCGCTGTTCGCCGGGGGCGTGGCGATGCTGCTGTTCCCGCTGATGCCGCTGGCCGCCGGCGCCCTGCCCGACTTCTGGCTGCTGCTGGCCGGGTACGGGTTCGCCGGCGCCGGCTGGGCCTTCTGGAGCGTCCAGTGGGCCACCAGCGTGCAGACCCAGATCCCCCCGGACCGGCTCAACCGGGTCACCGCCTACGAGATCGCCGGCTCGGTGATGGCCGTCCCCGTCGGGCAGGCCATCGCCGGTCCGGCGAGCGCCCTGGTCGGCGTGCACGAAATGCTGCACCTGTCCGCCGTGGTCGGACTGGCGGGCGCCCTGGCCCTGCTGGTGACGGGCCCGGTCCGCCGGCTGCGGCGGGTCGCCACGCCGCCCCTGGCGCGCGGCGGCCCGGAGCACCGGCCCGCGGACTCCGGCGCCTCCGCCCCTTCCTGACCGGCGTGCGTCCGCCCCCGGGTCCCGGCGCCCCGCCGGACCCGGGGGCCACAGGCTGCGGTGAGCCGGCCGCCGGCTCCGGCGTGTCCGGGCGCGGGTGCCGCGGGCTCCGGCGCCCCGTCCGCCCCGTCCGGCGCCCGTCCGGACCGTCCTGAGCGCGGGGGTGATCACCTCCCGGCCGCCGGCGGCGGGAAACCTTTCACCCGTCCGTAGCAAAAGCTGTTGTTGCCGCTGTAGAAATTCGTCGACTACGGGGCTACCATACTTATCGTAGCCAGGGAGTCAGTGAGGCGTGGCAGAGACGAACTGCCCGCATGCGGAGCTGAAGCCGCGGCACGGCGGTGGGGTGGTGGGGCCGAGCAGGTTGCGATGGTCCTCCCGCCGACCGCCGGGCCCGGCGGCCGGGTAGCAGGGCCGCCGGCGGTGCGCGGGCTCCGCGATCACACGAGGTTCACCGGAAGAAAGAGAGAAGGAGGCGGACGCCATCAGGATCGCCCGGGCGAGAACGGATCGCCTGGGTACCGCAGGCCCCGGAACGGAAGGTGGTCACACGGTCACGCATCCGCGATCCCCGCACGCCGCGCCCTTCGTCAGGGGCCGGTGCGGAAACAGAGGGTCGGCCACGCAGTAGGCCGACCGATGGTGTTACAAATCCCTCGGGGCCTTGGTGCCGTACGGCACCAAGGCCCCTCGACGCGTTTCCCCGAACAGAGGTGCAGATGACCGCAGACACACCGCTCGACCGGATCGATGACGACGACTACCCCGCCTACACCATGGGACGGGCGGCGGAGATGCTCGGCACCACCCCCGCCTTCCTGCGGGCCCTCGGCGAGGCCCGGCTGATCACACCGCTGCGCTCCGAGGGCGGTCACCGCCGCTACTCCCGCTACCAGCTGCGTATCGCCGCCCGCGCCCGGGAGCTGGTGGATCAGGGCACCGCCATCGAGGCGGCCTGCCGCATCATCATCCTGGAGGACCAGCTCGAAGAGGCCCGCCGGATCAACGACGAGCTGCGCCGCGAGCGCGGTACCGTCGGGTCCGGCAGCCATCAGGCGGACGCCTGACCCGCATCCTGAGCGGCCGGGACTCCCGCGCCGCGCCGCCACACCACGCCGCCCCCGCCGTCATGGGTCGGCCGGTCCGGCGGCTCGCACCGCCCCGGGCCGGTGCCGCCGGTGTCCCGCCCCGGTCGGTCCGGCCCCGTCTTCCGTCTTCGACCCCGGACGGTCCCGCGTCCCGACGTCCGCCGACGGCCGGGGACCGCCCCGAGGCCCGCGTCCGGCCGCCGACCGAGGCGTGACGGCCTGGGGCCGCCCGGGCGGCCGGGGCTCGCGACGGTCTGGGGCCGCCCGACGGTCCGCGTCGCGCCGACGGCCCGGGACCGCCCCACGACCCCTCCGGATCGCCCCGGGTCCCGCCGGCGGCCGAGGCATGACGGCCGGGGGCCGACGGCCAGGGCTCGCGACGGCCGGGGCGCCCCGATGTCGGCCGGCGCCCCGACGGCTTCGCGCCGCCCGGCGGCCCGCCGCGCGTTTCCGCCGGCCGCCAGGGCCGCCGGGGCCGCCCGGGCTGCCGGGATCAGGCGGTTTCGGGGCCGCCGAGCAGCGCGGAGGCCCGCCGGAGCGGGTCGGTGGTCGCCGGGACCGCGTCGGTGGTGGCGGTGCGGCAGGTGAAGCCGAGCTTGGCCATGGCCCGGAGGACCTCACCGCTGCTGAAATCGCGGCGGTCCTGGCGGGTGATGACCTGGCCGACCTGCTTGGCCGGGTAATGGCGGCGCCCGATGATCACGGAGTCACCGGTGACCGGCTCGGGCTTGACGTCCTTCATCGCTTCCAGCACGCCGCCCTTGGTGAGCTCGAACGGGAAGCGGGCGATGACGCAGCGCATGATGCCTCACAGGGAGAAGGAGGAACGGGAGGGGGGAAGGGGGAGGGGGTCGGTGGGGGAGGGCGCGGACGCCCGCCCCCCGCCGTCGCCGGCCATCGGCGGGGTCCCGGTCTCGCCGGTGCCCCGCCGGGTGTCCGGCTCCGGTCACCGCGCTCCGTGCCGGGGCGGCGGTCCGCCGCCGTCGGCGATGTCGCGCAGGCGGACCTGGTCGGTGTATCCGGCCCCGTCCCGTACGGCGAGGAGCCGGGCCTGGGTCACCAGGTCGGTGCGCCGGCCGTCCTCGCCGCGGACGACGAGGTGACCGGTGCGGGCGGCGGCCATGACGGAGAGCGCCACCTCGACGGTCATGTCGTCCCAGACCTGCGAGGCGGCCGGGTCCATGGCGTCGGCGCCCGTGCCGTGCGTGGCGTCGGTGCCCGTCAAGCGATGATGTGTCCGGACCAGCGTCAAGCGGTGCCTCCTGGAGGGGTGGATCGGCTTCCGGGCCGGCCGGTGTCAGGCCGCGGCACCCGACCGCCGGGCGGACGTGCGCCGGGTCGCCGGGCCCGGACGGCGCCGGCCCCGGGAGGCGGCGGCGCGCTGGGGCCGTTCGGCCACCGGCGTGGTGATGACGACCGGGATGCCGGAGGGGGTCTGGGCGCCGGTGATGCGGCGCAGGTCCTCGGAGCCGGGGCGGACCCGGGTGGTGTGCGGGACGATCCCGGCCGCCGCCATCAGGCGCGTCATGGCACGGCGCTGGTCCGGGGTGACCAGGGTGACGACGCTGCCGGACTCGCCCGCCCGGGCGGTGCGCCCGCCGCGGTGGAGGTAGTCCTTGTGGTCGGTGGGGGGATCGACGTTGACGACGAGGTCCAGGGCGTCCACGTGGATGCCGCGCGCGGCGACGTTGGTCGCCACCAGCACGCTGACGTGTCCGTTCTTGAACTGCGTCAACGTACGGGTGCGCTGCGGCTGCGACTTGCCGCCGTGCAGGGCGGCGGCCCGGACCCCGCTGCTGAGCAGGTGCCTGGTCAAGCGGTCCACGGCGTGCTTGGTGTCCAGGAACATGATCACGCGGCCGTCGCGGGCGGCGATCTCGGTGGTGGCGGCGTGCTTGTCGTCACCGTGGACGTGCAGCAGGTGGTGTTCCATCGTGGTGACCGAGCCGGCCGACGGATCGACGGAGTGCACGACCGGGTCGCTCAGGTAGCGGCGCACCAGCAGATCGACGTTGCGGTCCAGCGTGGCGGAGAACAGCATCCGCTGGCCCTGCGGGCGGACCTGGTCGAGCAGGGCCGTGACCTGCGGCATGAAGCCCATGTCGGCCATCTGGTCGGCCTCGTCGAGGACGGTGACGGCGACCTGGTCCAGCCGGCAGTCACCGCGCTCGATGAGGTCCTTGAGGCGTCCGGGGGTGGCGACGACGATCTCGGCGCCGCCGCGCAGCGCGCCGGCCTGCCGGCCGATCGACATCCCGCCCACGACGGTGGCCAGGCGCAGCCGCACCGCACGGGCGTACGGCGTGAGCGCGTCGGTGACCTGCTGGGCGAGTTCCCGGGTGGGGACGAGGACCAGGCCCAGCGGCTGCCGGGGCTCGGCGCGCCGCCCGGCGGTGCGGGCCAGCAGGGCCAGCCCGAAGGCGAGGGTCTTGCCGGAACCGGTGCGTCCGCGGCCGAGGACGTCGCGGCCGGCGAGGGAGTTCGGCAGCGTCGCGGCCTGGATCGGGAACGGCTCGGTCACGCCCTGCGCGCCCAGCTCGGCCAGCATCGCCGCGGGCATCGCCAGCTCGGCGAAGCCGGCCGCGGCGGGCAGTGCCGGGGTGACCGTCTCGGGGAGCGCGAACTCACCCTGCGGCGCGGCGGGACGGCGGCCGGAGCCGCCGGAGCGGGCCGGCTTGCCGGAGCGGCCCCGGTCCGGTGCACCGGACCTTTTGCCGCTGTTCCCCGCTTCGGCACCGCGATGACGAGTGCGGGCGAATCGGTCGTTCGTGCGTGTGCGGTTCATATGCGGAACCTTCCTCGATGCGGCGCGTATCAAGGAATTCCCGCAGCGAGGTGCGCGTGGAGAATTGCAAGAACAAGCCGAATGGGATTGGGGTGAATAGTGCGCGGCGCTCGGGTGGGGATGAGCGGGTGCGCGTTCCCGGGGGAGAGTGCGGGCGCGGATGGTGCGGGTGCGCCGGATCCGCGGCTTCCCGCGGTTCTCCCCGGGGGAGAACCGGTGCGGGAAGCACGTGCAGCTGGGGCCCGCACCCCGAAGGATGCGGGCCCCAGCTACGGTGTGCGAGCTATGTTCGCGCGCCGACGTCAGGCGGGAACGATGTTCTCGGCCGTCGGGCCCTTCTGGCCCTGCGCGATGTCGAACTGGACCTTCTGGCCCTCAAGCAGCTCACGGAAGCCCTGGGCGGCGATGTTCGAGTAGTGGGCGAACACGTCGGGGCCGCCACCGTCCTGCTCGATGAAGCCGAAGCCCTTTTCCGAGTTGAACCACTTCACGGTTCCGGTAGCCATGTCTGTCTCCTTCGGGGCAGTGAGTCGGCATCCGCACCGCGCGGACACCGGGTCGCTGCGATGATCGCCCCGCCCGGATGAGACCGGCATCAAAAAGTACTTCCGGCGGCACGGTGACCGACCGGGAAGCACTTGAAATTCGGGAACCACAACTGCAACTGGAATCGACAGTAGCACGTCGCGGCGGCCGGTGCTGGTTGAATGATCACGCTCCACTCAATACCGCAAGGAATTTGCCCGCGTGTTTCGCCAAATTCTCATCCGGCGGATGCAGATATGGTGCCGTCGCCACCGCGCCGGCACCGGGACCGCCGGCTCCGCGCATCCGGTCGACACCCGGGCGGCGGGGCCGGGGAGGCCCTGCGGGCCTGGTGGGGGGGCGTTTCCCGGCGGTGCCGGGCCGGGCGCGGGTGGGCCCCGGCGGCCACCGGACGGGCCGCCGGCGCGGTGCGGTGCGGTGTGCCGCGGTGCGTGGCGGAGGTCACCCGCGACCGGGGTGACCCTCACACCGGCAGGGCCGCCGCGGCGGCCTCCCGCTCGGTCTCCGCCAGCAGGCCGGTGAGCGCCGCCCGCGCGGCGAGCAGCTCCGCGATCCGCGCGTCGATCCCGTCGAGCTGGTCGCGCAGCAGGTCGCCCAGGCACGGCTCGACCTCTGCCGCGCCGCCGCAGGCGCACTCCAGGATGGGGCGGATCACCCGTGTCGGCAGCCCGGCGCCGAGCAGCACCCGGATGCGGCGGACCACCTCCGGGGCGTCGGCGGCGTAGGCACGCTGGCCGCCCGCGGTGCGGTGCGCGGTGAGCAACCCCTGCTCCTCGTAGTACCGCAGCAGCCGGACGCTGACCCCGGTGACCCGCGACAGCTCACCGATCTTCACCGGGAACCCCCTTCCGCCCTGGGCTCCTGTGAAGCCCGTCACATCCTCTTGAAGCTCACACCGGTGTGAGTTCCTACCGTCTCCGGCATGGACAAGCACTCGACCGACACGACCGTATTCCACCTCGGCGGCGACCTCCCGGTGCGCCGGATCGGCTACGGGGCGATGCGCCTCGCCGGCGCCCCCGAGGCCCGCCGCGGCGCCACGGCCGCCATCTGGGAGGCGCCCACCGACCGCGCGGCGGCGGTGGCCCTGCTGCGCGAGGCCGTGGACCTCGGCGTGAACCTCTTCGACACCGCCGACGCGTACGCCCTCGGCGCCAACGAGGAGCTGCTCGCCGAGGCGCTGCACCCGTACCGCGACGGCGTGGTCGTCGCCACCAAGGCCGGGGTGCTGCGGCCGTCGCCCACCGAGTGGGTCACCCACGGCCACCCCGCCTACCTGCGGCAGCAGGCCGAACTGAGCCTGCGCCGGCTGCGCACCGACCGGATCGACCTGTTCTACCTGCACCGCATCGACCCGGACTACCCGCTCGCGGACCAGCTCGGCGCGCTCCGGCAGCTCCGCGAGGAGGGCAAGGTCCGCCACATCGGCCTCTCCGAGGTGACCGTCGAGCAGCTGACGGAGGCGGAGTCGATCGTGCCCGTCGCGGCCGTGCAGAACGTGTACAACCTCGCCGAGCGCGGCCACGACGCGGTGATCGACCACACGGCCGGGCGCGGCATCGCCTTCGTCCCCTACTTCCCGGTGGCGATGGGCGGCCACGCCGACCCGGACGGCCCGCTGGCGACGGTGGCGCGGGAGACCGGCGCGACCCCCTCCCAGGCCGCGCTGGCCTGGCTGCTGCACCGCGCCCCCAACGTGATCCCGATCCCCGGCACCTCGTCCCCCGCGCACCTGGCGGAGAACACCGGGGCGCTCACGGTCCGGCTCAGCGACGACCAGTTCGCCCGGCTGGGGCGCGAGGCCGTGGCGGCGTGACGCCGTGGCGGTACGAGGCCGTGGCGGCGTGAGGCCGTGGCGGCGTGAGGCCGTGGGGGCGGGCCCGTCGTGAGGCCGGGCTTCCGGGGTGGCCGGGCCCGTCGCGGGAACGGCCGCCCGGCCCCGGCCACCGACCCCGGCCCGCCACCGGGCCCGGCCATCCGGTCCGGCCACCGCGGTACCACCGGCCTCGGCCCGCCCTGCCACCGACCGCCACCGGCCCGGCGACCCGCCCGCCCCCGGCCGCCGCCCGGCAGGGCCGGTGAGACTACCGCCATGGATCTGCTCGCGCTGCGCTACTTCCAGGTCGTCGCCCGCCACCAGCACATCAGCCGGGCCGCGGAGGAACTCCGGGTCGCCCAGCCCTCGGTGAGCCGGACCATCATCCGGCTGGAGTCGGAGCTGGGCGTGCCGCTCTTCGACCGCCAGGGCCGCCGGATACGGCTCAACGAGCACGGCGCGGCCTTCCTGCGGCGGGTCGAGCGGGCCCTGGCGGAACTCGACGACGGGCGGCGGGAGATGGCCGAGGCGGCCGGCGACGGGCCGGGCCGGGTCGCCGTCGCCGCCGAGACCCTGTTGCAGCTGGCCGGGGCGCTCGCCGCCTTCCGGGCGCGCCGGCCCGGGGTGCGGGTGCGCCTGTTCCAGGCCCCGGTGGACGCCATGCGGCGGCACCTGCGCGCCGCCGAGGTGGACTTCGCGCTCGCCTCCCAGCCGCTGGTCGGGCCGGACCTGTGCTCGGTGGAACTGGCCCGGGAGGAGGTGCTGCTGGCGGTGCCGCCGGATCACCGGCTGGCCGGGCGGGAGCGCGTCACGGTGGCCGAACTGGCCGCCGAGGAGTTCGTCAGCACCCGCCCCGGGCACTGGCAGCGCGCCCTGCTGGAGCGGCTGTTCGCCCGCGAGGGGCTCACCCCCCGGGTGGTCTGCGAGGGGGACGAGGCGGCCGCCACCCCGGAGCTGATCGGCACCGGGCAGGGCATCGGCCTGATGCCGGCGGTCGCCCGGCGGGCCCTCGGCGGCACCGGCCCGGTCGCCTGGCTGCGGCTGGACGCCCCGGACTGCCACCGCACGCTGACCCTGGTGTGGCGCCGGAACGCGTATCTCTCCCCGGCCGCCCGCGAGTTCCGCACGCTGATCACGGAACGGAACATGCTCGGTGAGGCATGAGCACATGGCGGAACCGGTCGTGGAAGGCATGAGCGGACGACACTAGCGTCCATGGCGTCCACCCCGTCGCGATGGAGGGAGCACGCCGATGAGCGGGCAGCGGAAGGCACCGGGGGAGCGGTCCGGTGACTATGCGGAGGCCGTCCTGGAGGTGCTGTCCGCCGATCCGGGGCGGGCGGCCGTCACCACCGCCGAGGGGCGGGTGATCGGCGCGGAGGAGCTGCGGGACCAGGTGTACCGGCTCGCCGGGGAGCTGGCGGAGCGCGGCACGGGTCCGGGCGCCACGGTCGCCCTGCTCACCGGCAACACCGCCGAGGCCCTGGTGGCCCGCTACGCCGCCAACCTGGCCGGCGCCCGGGTGGTCTCCCTGTACGAGGGGATGAGTCCGCCGGTCACGGCCCGCATCATGGCGAGCGTGGACTGCACCCTGGTGCTGGTGGACGCCGGACGGCACCGGGAGGCGCGGGAGCTGGCGGCTCTCGGCGGCATGCCCGGGACGCTCTCCCTGGGCCCGGCCGGGTTCGCCGAGGACGTGCTGGCCGCGGCCGCCGGGCGCCCGGCGCGGGTGCTGCGCTGCCCGGCGGGCCCGGACGACGACTGGTGCGTCCGGCACACCGGCGGCACCACCGGGGTGCCCAAGGGCATCCGGATGTCGCACGGTGCGTACCGGCAGACCCTGGAGTACGGGATCTCCGGCGTCGGCACCCCGCCCCGCT
Organism: Streptomyces pactum; assembly: GCF_016031615.1. Lineage (GTDB taxonomy): Bacteria > Actinomycetota > Actinomycetes > Streptomycetales > Streptomycetaceae > Streptomyces > Streptomyces pactus. The sequence continues at coordinate 2,060,563 of NZ_JACYXC010000001.1, read as the reverse complement.
ACCTGGCCTGCACCTCGCTCGCCCACCTCGCCGGCATCCTCACCGACCTGACCCTGTACCAGGGCGGCGACGTGGTGCTGCGGCACGGCTTCGAGCCCGGCGACGTGCTCGCCACGATCGAGCGCGAACGCGTCACCCACACCTGGCTGCTGCCGCCGCTGCTGTACCGGCTGCTGGACCACCCGGCCCTGCCGGACACCGATCTGTCCAGCCTGCGCCGGGTCACCTACGGCGGTACCGCGGCCTCCCCGGCCCGGCTGCGGCAGGCGGTCCGGGCGCTGGGGCCGGTGCTGTACAGCTGGTACGGGCAGGCCGAGGCGCAGTACATCACCGAGGCCGGCCCCGAGGACCAGGAGGTGACCGGGCCGGGCGGGGAGCCGACGGTGGGCCGGGCGATGCCCGGCGTGGAGATCACCGTCCGGGACGCCGGCGGCGCGGTCCTGCCGCCCGGGGAGCGGGGTGAGGTGGTGGTGCGCTCCCCGTACGTGATGTCCGGCTACTGGAAGCGGCCGGAGCTGACCGCCGAGGTGCTGCGGGACGGCTGGGTGTACACCGGGGACGTGGGCCACCTCGACGAGGACGGCCGGCTGTACATCGTGGACCGGATCAAGGAGATGATCGTGGTCGTCGGGGGCCACGTCTACCCGGCCGAGCTGGAGGGCCTGCTGCTGAGCCATCCGGCCGTGGCCCAGTGCGTGGTCTTCGGCGTCCGGGACGCGGAGTCGGCGGAGCACGTGCACGCCGCCGTGGTGCCCGCCGCCGGGCACCGGCCGGCCCTGGCGGAGGTGCGGGAGTTCGTCACCGCCCGCAAGGGGCGCATGTACGCGCCCGAGGCGCTGCACCTGGTGCCGGAGATCCCCCTCACGGCGGCGGGCAAGCCGGACCGCCGGCTGCTGCGGTCCCGGCTGACCGGCTGACCGGCCGGCCACCGGCGCGAACGGGCCGGGCGCTACGGACGGGCCGGGCGGCGCTGGCCCCGGCGCCCGGCCCTGTCGGCGTCACTCGGGGGCGCGCAGTTCGAACCAGACCTGCTTGCGGTCGGTCTCCTCCCCGCCGAGCCAGGTGACGCCCCAGCGGTACGCGAGTTCCTCCACCAGCAGCAGCCCCCGCCCGCCCTCCCCGTGCGGATTCACCGGCCGCCGCAACGGCACCCCGTCCGGGTCGTTGTCCTTCACGGCGATGACGGCGGCGCCGTCCTGGACGAGCACGTCGATGTGGATGGCCCGGGTGTGCTCGGCGTGCCGGTGGACGTTGGTCACCGCCTCCGAGACGAGCAGCCGCGCGGTGTCCACCAGGGCCGTGGCGCCGGTGGCCTGGAGCACGGCGGCGACGGTCTCCCGGCAGACGCGGGGACTGGAGGGGTGGTTCGGGGCGCTGAGCCGGTAGAGGGGGGTGATGTTGCTGAGTGCGGACATGGCGATGTCTCCCAACGCGGCGTGTTTCTTCCGTTGCGCTGTGCGATCCTGACCATAGGGCAGGTGAGTGCACCCGTGCACTGAGAACTCATGAACGAGTGCACTGATTAGACGTAGGGAACATGCCCCGCGACACTGTGCGACGGAAGCACCAGGGAGGGAACTGCATGTCGCCGAGGACAGCTCCAACTGCCCGCCAGCGGCGCCTTGGAGCGGAGCTGCGCAAGATGCGTGAGCACGCCGGGATGAGCGTTGTGCAAGCGGGTCAGCAGCTGGGTACTGACAGAACCCGCATCAGCAACATGGAAGCCGGGCGGCTGGGGATGAGCGAGGAGCGGGTCCGAGCGCTGGCAGCCATCTACCAGTGCGGGGACCAGGCGTACGTTGACGCGCTTGCGGCCATGGCGACGGAGCGCGTCAACGGCTGGTGGGAGGAGTACCGGGGCACGCTGAGTGCCGGTGTCCTCGACCTCGCAGAGCTTGAACACCACGCCGAAAGCCTCCGTAGCTACCAGCCGATGTACATGCCTGGGCTACTTCAGACGGAGGCCTACGCCAAAACGCTGTTCGCGATGGCGGTGCCTGAGCCCACTCCGGTCCAGATACGGCGTCGCCTGTCGCATCGACTGCGCCGCCGCGACGTGTTGGACCGGAACGAGCCTCCGTCCTGCACCTTCCTGATTCATGAATCTGCGCTTCGCATGGAATTCGGAGGGGCTGAGGTCGCTCGGGAGCAGTTGGAGCATGTCCTCGAAGCGTCAGAGCGCGAGAACATCACTGTACGAGTGGTTCCGTTCTCTGCCGGAGGCTTTCCGGCAGCCGACAGCTCCATCCTCTACGTGGCGGGCCCGGTACCACGGCTCGATACGGTTCAGCTGGACGTGGCAACGGGTGTGGCCTTGGTGGACGCGGAGACGTTGCTCGCCAACTACCGGCTGATCTTGGACCGAGTGGAAGAGAAGGCGCTTACTCCCGAGGACACTCGCGATTTCATCCACTCCATCGCCCACCAACTCTGAAGGCGGAGAGATGTCGTACATACAGTGGCGGAAGTCCTCGTACTCCGGAGCGACCGAGAACAACTGCCTCCAGTTGGCCAGCACCGCCCCCGCCGCGATACTCCTGCGGGAGAGCGACGACCCCGCGCACGTGATCACCACCACCCCCGCCGCCCTCGGCGGCCTCCTCCGCACCGCGCGGGCCGGTGGATTCGATCATCTGAGGCGTGCGGGACAATGACCGCATGAGTCTGTTCCGCGACGACGGCATCGTGCTGCGCACCCAGAAGCTCGGCGAAGCGGACCGGATCATCACCTTGCTCACCCGTGGTCACGGCCGGGTACGCGCCGTGGCCCGGGGGGTGCGCCGCACGAAGTCGAAGTTCGGGGCCCGGCTGGAACCCTTCAGCCACGTGGACGTGCAGTTCTTCGCCCGCGGCAGCGAGCTGATCGGCCGCGGGCTCCCGCTGTGCACCCAGAGCGAGACCATCGCCCCGTACGGCGGCGCGATCGTCACCGACTACGCCCGGTACACCGCCGGCACCGCGATGCTGGAGACCGCCGAGCGGTTCACCGACCACGAGGGCGAGCCGGCCGTGCAGCAGTACCTGCTGCTCGTCGGCGGCCTGCGCACGCTCGCGGCGGGGGAGCACGAGCCGCACCTGGTGCTCGACGCCTTCCTGCTGCGGTCGCTCGCCGTCAACGGGTACGCCCCCAGCTTCGACGACTGCGCGAAGTGCGGAATGCCGGGGCCGAACCGATTCTTCTCGGTGGGCTCCGGCGGCGTGGTATGCGGTGACTGCCGGGTGCCCGGTAGCGTCGTACCCTCGGCGGAGACGCTGACGCTGCTCGGCGCGCTGCTCACCGGGGACTGGACGACGGCCGACGCGTGCGAGCCGCGCCACGCCCGGGAGGGGAGCGGTCTGGTGGCCGCGTATCTGCACTGGCACCTGGAGCGGGGTCTGCGCTCGCTCCGGTACGTGGAGCAGTAGCCGCAGAGCGTACGGACAGTAGCGACAGAGGAGACGAGCCCGGCAATGGCACGACGCGGAATACTGGGTGGCCGGCAGCGGCGCGACTACCGGGCCCCGGACCCGCACCCGTCCGGCGCACGGCCGCCGAGGATCCCCGGTGAGCTGGTCCCCGAGCACGTGGCCATCGTCATGGACGGCAACGGCCGCTGGGCCAAGCAGCGCGGCCTGCCCCGCACCGAGGGGCACAAGGTCGGCGCCGAGCAGGTCCTCGACGTGCTCCAGGGCGCCATCGAGATGGGTGTGGGGAACGTCTCCCTCTACGCCTTCTCCACCGAGAACTGGAAGCGGTCGCCGGACGAGGTCCGCTTCCTGATGAACTTCAACCGCGACTTCATCCGCAAGTCCCGCGACCAGCTCGACGCGCTCGGGGTGCGGGTGCGCTGGGCGGGCCGGATGCCGAAGCTGTGGAAGTCGGTCGCCAAGGAGCTCCAGATAGCGCAGGAGCAGACCAAGGACAACGACCGCCTCACGCTGTACTTCTGCATGAACTACGGCGGGCGCGCGGAGCTGGCGGACGCCGCCCAGGCGCTGGCGGAGGACGTCAAGGCGGGCCGGCTGGACCCGTCCAAGGTCAACGAGAAGACCCTCGCCCGCTACCTGTACTACCCGGACATGCCGGACGTGGACCTGTTCCTGCGGCCGTCCGGAGAGCAGCGGACCTCCAACTACCTGATATGGCAGAGCGCGTACGCCGAGCTGGTCTTCCAGGACGTGCTGTGGCCGGACTTCGACCGGCGAGACCTGTGGCGGGCCTGTGTGGAGTACGCCTCCCGGGACCGCCGGTTCGGCGGTGCCCTGCCCAACGAGGTGCGGCCGGGCGAGGGCGGCGCGGCGCGGGGCGAGGCGGTCTCCGGCTGAGCCGGGGGCGCCGGGGAACGACAACGGGCCGTGGCTGCCCGCACCCATCGGGTGCGGGCAGCCACGGCCCGCCGGTGTCCGCTGCCGGGCGTCAGCCCTTCCGGGCCTCGGCCGCGCACTCGCCGCAGGTGCCGAAGATCTCGATGGTGTGCGCCACGTCCACGAAGCCGTGCTCGACGGCGATGGAGTCGGCCCACTTCTCCACGGCCGGGCCCTCCACCTCGACCGCCTTGCCGCAGCTGCGGCAGACCAGGTGGTGGTGGTGGTCGTCGCTGCTGCACCGGCGGTAGACGGCCTCGCCGTCGGAGGTGCGCAGCACATCCACCTCGCCGGCGTCGGCCAGCGACTGCAGCGTGCGGTAGACCGTGGTCAGGCCCACCGAGTCGCCTCTGTGCTTGAGCATGTCGTGGAGCTCCTGCGCGCTGCGGAACTCGTCCACCTCGTCCAGCGCGGCCGAAACGGCCGCGCGCTGCCTGGTGGACCGGCCGCGCACCGGGGGACCCGCGGTCGCCACAGTTGCCTCCTCAAGCTCGCCTGCTCGACTCACCCGTTCGCACTTGCGTGGTCATTGTGCCAGGTGACCACCCGGGGCAGGGCCGGACCCGAGTGGACGGGCGGGGACGGCACCCGCGCCCCGGGGCCCGGCGCCGGGCCGCACCCAGGGACCACGTCCGCGCCCCCGCGCCGCGGCCGCGGGCCGTACGCGCGGGGGGACGGGCGCCGCCCACGGGTCACCCGGGCCGCACCTGCACATCGTCCTCCGCGGCGCCGCCGGGCGCCGCGGTCCCGGCCAGGTCGCAGCCCTGGCCGGGCACCTCCGCCCGCCGGGCACGTCTCCTGGCCAGCGGCGCGGCGAGCGCGGTGACCACGGCGAAGACGCCGATGGCGAAGACCACGATGGTCGCGCCGGGCGGCACGTCCCGGTAGTACGAGAAGACGGTGCCGGAGAGCGTCACCGTCACCCCGATGGTCACGGCGGCCGCCAGGGTCATCGCGAAGCCCCGGGTGGCCTGCTGGGCGGCCGCCACCGGGATCACCATCAGGGCGCTGACCAGCAGCAGTCCGACCACCCGCATGGCGACCGTGACGGTCACCGCGGCGGTCACCGCCAGCAGCAGGTTGAGCAGCCGCACCGGCAGCCCGGTGACCCGGGCGAACTCCTCGTCCTGGCAGACGGCGAACAGCTGCCGCCGCAGACCGAGTGTGATGAGCATCACGAAGAAGGCCAGCCCGGTGATGGCCACCACGTCCTCCTGGGAGACCGTGGTGATCGACCCGAACAGGTACGTGGTGAGGTTGGCGTTGGAGCCGTTCGGCGCCAGGTTGATCAGCAGCACGCCGCCGGCCATGCCGCCGTAGAAGAGCATCGCCAGCGCCAGATCGCCGCGGGTCTTGCCGTACCAGCGGATCAGCTCCATCACGATCGCGCCGAGCGTGGAGACCGCGACCGCGGTCCACACCGGGTTGGCGCCGGTCAGGAAGCCCAGCGCGACGCCGGTGAGGGCGACGTGGCCGATGCCGTCACCCATGATCGCCTGCCGGCGCTGCACCAGGTAGATGCCGACGGCGGGGGCGGTGACGCCGATCAGCAGGGCGGCGATCAGCGCCCGCTGCATGAAGGCGTAGTCGAGGAATTCCATCAGCTGAGCAGACCTGTCCGGATCGGTTCGTCGTGGTGCGGGGCGTGCGGGTGCACATGGTCGTGGCCGGGCAGCGCGTGCTGGCCGACGGCCCGCGGCGGCGGGCCGTCGTGCACCACGCAGCCGTCCCGCAGCACCACCGCGCGGTCGATCAGCGGCTCCAGCGGGCCCAGCTCGTGGAGCACCAGCAGCACCGTGGCGCCGGCCGCGACCTGCTCGCGCAGCGTCCCGGCGAGGATCTCCTGGCTGGCCAGGTCCACGCCGGCCATCGGCTCGTCCATGATCAGCAGCTCCGGTTCGGCGGCCAGCGCGCGGGCGATCAGCACCCGCTGGTGCTGGCCGCCGGAGAGCGCGTTGACCGAGTCCCGGGCCCGGTCGGCCATGCCCACCAGCTCCAGGGCGCGGTGCACCGCCTCCCGGTCCGCCCGGCGCGGCGGGCGCAGCCGGGTGCGGGCCAGCCGGCCGGCCGAGACGACCTCGCGCACGGTGGCCGGCACCCCGCTGGCCGCGGTGGTGCGCTGCGGGACGTAGCCGATCCGCGCCCAGGCGCGGAAGCGCCGGTGGGGCGTGCCGAACAGCCGCAGCTCACCGGCGGTGAGCGGCACCTGGCCGACCACCGCGCGGACCGCGGTCGACTTGCCCGAGCCGTTCGCCCCGAGCAGCGCGACGACCTCGCCGCGGCGCACGGTCAGATCGACCCCGCGCAGCACGGGCCGGGACCCCAGTGACGCGGTCGCCCCGCTGAGGGATATGACCGGCTCCTCCATACCTGCCGCCTCCGTCATGTCGGTCACCTGGCGCCCAGCGCCTGGCGCAGGGCCTTGAGATTGGCGCGCTGGACGGCGAAGTAGTCGTCGCCGCGGGACCGGTCGGTGATGCCTTCGAGCGGGTCCAGCACATCGGTCTTCAGGTTCAGGTCGTCCGCCAGGGTCCTGGCGGTGCGGTCGCTGGCCAGCGTCTCGAAGAAGACCGTGCCGACCTTCTCGTGCTCGGCGGTCTCGTGCAGCTCCCTGATCCGCGCCGGGCTCGGCTCGGACTCCGGGTCCACCCCGGAGATGGCCTCCTGGCGCAGGCCGTAGCGGTCGGCGAGGTAGCCGAAGGCCGCGTGGGTGGTGATGAAGGTGTCCGAGGAGCGGCCGGCCAGGCCCTCCTTGAACTCGGTGTCGAGCGCGTGCAGCTCCCGGACCAGGCCGGCGGTGTTCTTCCGGTAGTCGGCCGCGTGGTCGGGGTCGGCCTTCTGGAGCGCCTTGCCGACCCCCTCGGCGGCCTCGGCGTACTTCACCGGGTCCAGCCAGACGTGCGGGTCGGCGTCGCCGTCGTGGCCGTGGTCGTGGCCCTCCTCGGCGTGCTCGTCCGCGCCGTGCTCCTCGTCCTCGTGGCCGTGGCCGTCCACCGCCGAGCCGTGCTCCTCCAGCTCGGTGAAGGTGGACAGCTCGGCGATGTGCTCCGGGCCGTTCTCCTCGATGGCGTCGTCCACGGCCGGCTGCACCCCCTTGAGGTAGACCACCAGCCCGGCCTCGCTCAGCCGCCCGATCTGCCGGGGCTTGAGCTCCAGGTCGTGGGGTTCGGTGCCCGGCTTGGTGAGGGCGGTCACCTCGACGTGCTCGCCGCCGATCCGCTCGGCGAGGAACTGCACGGGGTAGAACGACGCCACAACGTCCAGTTTGCCGTCCTTCGTCCGCCCCGACGACTCGTCGGCGGCGCATGCGGTGAGACCGACCAGGCCGAGCGCGGTGGCGCCGGCGAGGACGGTGCTGGGTATGAGGCGGCGTACGTTCATGACTCTCATTTTCAACAAAATTGGAAACCATTGTCAACAAGAGTGGTCAGTGGATGCTCGCCCCCATTCGATTTGATCCCAGGGGTGCACGCGCCGGTAACCTGAGCATTCGCCCGCCCGTCTTTATCCCGGGCGCCGGCACCGGCGGAGCGCTCCGCGCCCTGCGCATGTCGCGCCCGCCTCCCGGGCGCCTCATCGCGGTGCCGTGCGACCCGCCGCCGTCCTTGTCCACCCGTCGTCACCAATGAAGAGAGCACCGTGGCCGCCGACAAGATCGACACCATCGTCAGCCTGAGCAAGCGCCGTGGCTTCGTCTACCCGTGCAGTGAGATCTACGGCGGTCAGCGGGCCGCCTGGGACTACGGGCCGCTCGGTGTGGAACTGAAGGAGAACATCAAGCGGCAGTGGTGGCGCTCCATGGTCACCTCGCGCGACGACGTCGTCGGCCTCGACTCGTCGGTGATCCTGGCCCGTGAGGTCTGGGAGGCGTCCGGTCACGTCGCCACCTTCACCGACCCGCTCACCGAATGCACCTCCTGCCACAAGCGCTTCCGCGCCGACCACCTGGAGGAGGCGTACGAGGCCAAGCACGGCAAGGCCCCCGAGAACGGCCTGGCCGACATCAACTGCCCGCACTGCGGCAACAAGGGCGGCTTCACCGAGCCCAAGCAGTTCTCCGGCCTGCTCTCCACCCACCTCGGCCCCACCCAGGACTCCGGCTCGGTCGCCTACCTGCGCCCGGAGACCGCCCAGGGCATCTTCACCAACTTCATGCAGGTGCAGCAGACCTCGCGCCGCAAGCCCCCGTTCGGCATCGCCCAGGTCGGCAAGTCCTTCCGCAACGAGATCACCCCGGGCAACTTCATCTTCCGCACCCGCGAGTTCGAGCAGATGGAGATGGAATTCTTCGTCAAGCCGGGCGAGGACGAGCAGTGGCACGAGTACTGGATGGAGCAGCGCTGGAACTGGTACCGCGACCTCGGCATCCGCGAGGAGAACATCCGCTGGTACGAGCACCCCAAGGAAAAGCTCTCCCACTACTCCAAGCGCACCGCCGACATCGAGTACCGCTTCAACTTCGGCGGCACCGAGTTCTCCGAGCTGGAGGGCGTGGCCAACCGCACCGACTACGACCTCAAGGCGCACTCCGCCGCCTCCGGCCAGGACCTGTCGTACTTCGACCAGGAGGCCGGTGAGCGCTGGACCCCGTACGTCATCGAGCCGGCCGCGGGCGTCAACCGCGCCATGCTCGCCTTCATGCTGGACGCCTACGTCGAGGACGAGGCGCCCAACGCCAAGGGCAAGATGGAGAAGCGCACCGTGATGCGCCTCGACCCGCGCCTGGCGCCGGTCAAGGTCGCGGTGCTGCCGCTGTCCCGCAACCCGGAGCTGTCCCCGAAGGCCAAGGGGCTCGCCACCGACCTGCGCAAGCACTGGAACATCGAGTTCGACGACGCCGGCGCGATCGGCCGCCGCTACCGCCGCCAGGACGAGATCGGCACGCCGTTCTGCGTCACCGTGGACTTCGACACCCTGGACGACAACGCGGTGACGGTGCGCGAGCGCGACACCATGAAGCAGGAGCGGGTCTCGCTGGACCAGATCCAGAGCTACCTCGGCGGCCGGCTCATCGGCTGCTGACGACGCCGTCCCGCCGGCCCGGCCGGTCCTCCCGGCGCGGCCCCGGTGACGGACCGCCTCCCCACGGCCCCGGTTCCCGCGTGGAACCGGGGCCGTGGGCGTCCGGCGCGGCGGACCGCGTGCCGCGCGGCAGGGGGCGGGACGGGGCCGTGCCGGTGTGCCGTCGAGCACGGCGCGGGTCGAACATATGATCACGCCATGCAGCGTGACGTGATCGACGGCGTGACCGTTCTGTGGACTCAGGCCCCCGGCCCCCTCGAAGCCGCCCTCGTCTTCGGGTGCGGGCTGAGTGACGAGTCGTTCAGGCACCTGGGAGTGACGCATCTCGTCGAGCACCTGGCGATGAGCACGCTGCCGCGGCTCCACCACGAGCACAACGCGTCGGTCACGCTCTCCCTCACCGAGTTCACCGCGTCGGGGAGCCCCGCGCAGGTGACGGAGTTCCTGGTCCGGGTCTGCGAGGCGCTGTCCGCGCTGCCGCTGGACCGGATGGAGCGCGAGGCCGGGGTGCTCGCCGCCGAGGGCGCCGGCGTCATCGACCCCACCGGCGCGGAGCTGCTGTCGTTCCGGTACGGCACGGTCGGCGCCGGACTGGCTTCCTGGGACGGGCCGGGACCCGACCGCATCCCCGCCCAGGCCGTCCGTGACATCGCCGCCCGCTACTTCCACGCGGACAACGCCGTCCTGGTGCTGACCGGCCCGCCGCCGGCCGGCCTGCGCCTTCCGCTGCCACGCGGCCCACGGCCCGGCCGCGGCACGGCACAGCCGGTGCGCAAGGCGGGGCCGGCCTGGTTCCCGGCCGAGGTACCCGGGCCCGGCCTGGCCTTCCACGGCGACACCGACGACCCCGCGCTGGTGCTCGCCCACGCCGTGCTCCAGGAACGGCTCCGGCAGCGGGCACGGCACCAGGAGGGCTTGTCGTACGAGGTGGACGGCGCCCGCGTCCCCACGGGCGCGGGGCAGGGCGAGTACCTCCTGTGCCTGGACGCCCGGGAGGGCCAGGAACAGCGCGTCGCCGAGCTGCTGTGGGAGGAGACCCTGCGGATGGCGGGCGCCGGAGTCACCGAGGAGGAGCTCGCGGAGGAGCTGGCCGGGTTCCGGGAGGTCTGGCTCGACCCGCGGTCGGTGCCCTCCGAACTCGGCGAAGCCGCCGCGTGCCTGCTGTTCGGGCTCGAATACCGGGACGCGCGGACACGGCTGGACGCCCTGGCGAAGGTCACCCCGGAACAGGCGGGGCGGGCGTTCACCGGCGCGCTCGACACCGTCCTGCTCGTCGTGCCGAGCGAGGTGGAGGTGGAGCTGCGGCGGCTCGACGGCGCCTCCCTCGCCCAGGACCCCTGCTCCGCCACGCGCGCGTTCCCGTCCGACGTGCGGGTCTTCAAGCCCTCGCTGGCCAACCGGATCATCTCCTCGGAGGCCCGCGCGGCACGGCTCGGCGTCGGCCCCTCCGGACTGTGGTGCCGCGACGCCGGCCACGACGTGCACCATGTGCCCTTCGACGAGGTCGTGGGCGTGGAGGTGCGGGGCGCGGGCCGCGTGGTGTTCGGCTCCTGCGGTTGCCTCGTCCCGGTGGTGCCGGAGCTGTGGGCGAAGATCGGGCCGGCCGTCGCCGCCATCGACGCCGCCGTACCGGAGGCGCTGCGCTACGAGACGTCCGGCCTCCTCGCCGACCGGGACGACTGACCGGCGTCGCGGTTCCGCCCCGCGGCGGAGCGGGCCCGGTCGGGCCGGTGACGGGACCGGGGGACGTGGGCCGGGGACGTGGGCCGGGGACGTGGGGCCGGCACCCGCTCCGACGGACACCACCCGGCTCCCCGGGCCCGGACCGGCTCCCGGCCCCGGAGAGCTCCCCGGGCCCCTCGGGGGAAGGCGGTCGGCGGTCCTGTCCGGAGCCGGCCGGGGCGGGGAGCGGCGGGTCGGCCGGGGGAAAACCCCTGGTCGTGGCGGGTGCGGATGTGGCAGGGTGCTCCGCCGTGACCGAACATGACGACATCCGCATCACCACGCTCGCCGAACGCCCGTCGCTGACCCCGGGGATCTACCTGATCGACGAGTCCTGGCCGGTCTTCGTCGCCCACGACCTGGTGGCCGCCGCCCTGTGGAGCCGGGTGGCCGAGGACTTCCCGGAGTACTGCGTGGTGGCCACCGAGGGGGACCGGGTGGTGGCGCGCGGGCTCAGCGTGCCGTTCAACGGCGCGGCGGAGGGCCGGGAGGAGACCCCGGACCAGGGCTGGGACCGGGTGCTGAGCTGGGCGTTCTCCGACCTGCGGCACGGGCGTCCGGCCACCGTCGTCAGCGCCCTGGAGATCACGGTGGACAACGCCCACCTCGGCCGCGGACTGTCGTACCGCATGCTGGCCGCGATGCGGGCCGCCGCCGGCGCCCAGGGGCACACCGCCCTGATGGCCCCGGTCCGCCCGAACGCCAAGCACCGGGAGCCGCACGTCCCGATGGCCGAGTACCTGCGCCGGCGGCGCGAGGACGGGCTGCCGGCCGACCCGTGGCTGCGGGTGCACGTCAAGGCCGGCGGCACCATCGAGAAGATCGCGCCGGCCTCCATGACGGTCAGCGGGTCGCTCGACCAGTGGCGGCGGTGGACCGGCCTGCCGTTCGACCGCGACGGCGCGGTCGAGGTGCCCGGCGCCCTGGTGCCGGTGGTCTGCGACACGGCGCTGGACCGGGCGGTCTACGTCGAGCCCAACGTCTGGGTCCGGCACACCGTCCCGGGGTCGGCCGGCTGAGCCGGCCCGGCCAGGGGGACCGTCACCGGCCCGTACCGTCACCGTCGGGTGGAGGTCACCACCTCGGAACAGAACCCGGCCGGCGGCTGCCTCGTCGTGCAGGGCGCCCCGACCACCGGACGGCAGGGGGCGGAGATGCGCGCGGAGCCGGTGCACCGGCTCCGCGACGGCGAGGAGGAACCGGGCGAGCGGTTCGAGCGCGCCCAGCGGGAGGGCGACCTGCCCCAGGACGTCGATGCGGGCGACCTGGCCCGCTACCTCGCGATGGTGTCGTACGGCATCTCGGTGCAGGCGTCGGGCGGGGCGGGCCGGGAGGAGTTGCACCGGGTGGTGGACATCGCGCCGAGCACCTGGCCGGGCGGCGGACCGCGCGGCTGACCGGGTTCGGGCCGGGGCCCCGCCCGGCAGGGGCGGGGGGGCGGGCGGACGACGGCCACACCCGCACGCGGCCCCGGGCCGCACCGCCCACCGGGCCCGGTCCCGCTCCGCCCGGTCCCGTTCGCCCCGGGCCAGTCGCCGGCCGGCCGGGCCGTCAGGTCAGCGACCGGGGCAGCCGCAGGCTCAGGCCCACCGTCAGCGCGACCGCCGCCAGCTGGGCGCCGAGCGTCCACACCAGGGCGTCGCGCATGCCGACCGACGGCTCCAGGGAGAGGAAGAGGGTGCCCAGGGTCGCCACGCCCAGCGCCAGGGCGGCCTGCTGGGCGGTGACCAGCACCCCGCTGCCCACGCCGGCCCGCTCGGCCGGCACGTCCGCCAGGATGATCCGGAACAGCACCGGCAGCTGGAAGCCCTGCCCCAGCCCGGCCAGCAGCATCCCCGGCAGCAGCTCCCAGCCGGACAGCCCCGGCCAGCCGCGCGCCACCGTCACCGCCAGCAGCCCCAGCCCCAGCGCCTGGACCAGGCCGCCGGCCGTCACCACCGCGCCGCCGAACCGGGCCACCAGCCGGGGCTGCACCAGGGACGCGGTGAAGAACGCCACGGCCATCGGCACCAGCGCCAGCCCGGCCGCCACCGGGCCGTACCGCAGCCCCTGCTGGAGCGCCACCGCGATCACGAACATGAAGCCGCCGAAACCGATCGAGAACGGCAGGATCAGGGCCAGACCGCGGCGCAGACCCGGCAGTTCGAACAGGCTCGGCGGCACCAGCGGCACCCGGCCGGAGCCGCCCGCGCCACCGGCCCGGGCCCCGTCACCGGCCGGCCCGCCGGTCCGCGCCGCGGCGCGGTCGGCGCGGCGCTCCACCGTCCAGAAGGCGGCGGCCAGCAGCGGGAACAGCGCCAGGGACACCCAGGTCCACACCGGCCAGCCGGCCGCCCGGCCCTCGGTCAGCGGCAGCAGCAGCGCGATCAGCGTGGCCGCCAGCAGCAGCGTGCCGGGGACGTCCACCCCGGCCGGACGCTCGGAGCGGGTCTCCGGGACGGTACGCAGGGCCAGCGCCAGCCCCACCAGGGCGACCGGCACGTTCACCAGGAACACCGCGCGCCAGCCGGTGCCCGCCACATCGGCGGCCACCAGCAGCCCGCCCAGGATCTGCCCGGCCACCATGGACAGCCCGGCGGTCGCCCCGTACAGGCTCAGTGCCCGCGCCCGGCGCGGGCCGCTGGTGGTGGCGTGGATGGTGGCGAGCACCTGCGGCAGCAGCAGCGCCGCCGCGGCGCCCTGCGCCACCCGGGCGGCCACCAGGGTCCAGGCGTCCGGCGCCAGCCCGCAGGCGAGCGAGGTGACCCCGAACGCCGCCATCCCGGTCAGGTAGAGCCGGCGGCGGCCGAAGGAGTCGCCGAGCCGCCCGCCGAGGACCAGCAGCACGGCGTACGCCACGCCGTAACCGGCCACCACCAGCTCCAGCACCGCCTCACCGGCGCGCAGGTCCCGGCCCATGGCCGGCAGCGCGACGTTGACGATGAAGAAGTCGATCAGCGGCAGCGCGGCACCGATCAGCACGGTGGCCAGGCCCACCGGGGACAGGGCGGCGGCCGCGGGCGGCCGGACGGAGGGCACGTTCACAGCGGGGGGACGTACACGGATATCGCTCACCCCTCCACGGTCGTGGCTCGCTCAACCAGGTACCAGAGTCTTCCGATCCTGGTATCAGGAGTACCTGGCAACGGGATGACCGGCCGGGCACCATGGCACCATGACCACCGCCGTCCGCACCACCGAGGCGCGGGTCCGCCGCGCGGAACTCGCCGCCTTCCTCCGCAGCCGCCGGGAGCGCATCACCCCCGAACAGGTCGGACTGGAGCGCGGACGCAGACGGCGCACCCCCGGACTGCGCCGCGAGGAGGTGGCCCAGCTCTCCGCCGTCGGCGTCACCTGGTACACGTGGCTGGAGCAGGCGCGCGACATCCAGGTGTCCCCGCAGGTGCTGGACGCCATCGCCCGGGCGCTGCTGCTGGACCGGAGCGAGCGGGCCCACCTCTTCGCGCTCGGCGGCGCGACCGACCCCGCGCCCAACAGCGAGTGCACCGGGGTGACCCCGTCCCTGCGGATGATGCTCCGGCAGCTCGACCCGTTCCCGGCCTGCCTGCAGAACAGCCGGTTCGACATCCTGGCGTACAACACCGCGTACGGCCGGCTGCTGTGCGACCTGGACGCGCTGCCGCCGGAGGACCGCAACTGCCTGTGGCTGGCCTTCACCAACGAGCAGTGGCGCGACAGCCTGGTCGACCTGGACGAGACGCTGCGCGCGATGGCCGCGAAGTTCCGCGCCTCGATGGCCGGACACCTGGCCGAGCCGCCGTGGAAGGCGCTGCTGGACCGGCTGCTGGCCGCCTCCGCGGAGTTCCGGGAGATCTGGGAGCGGCACGAGGTGCTGCGCCCGGGGGACAGGACCAAGCTCTTCCGGCAGTCCCGGGTGGGGCTGCTGCGGCTGGACCACACCGGCCTGTGGACCGGCCCCACCCCCGGCCCCCGGCTGCTCACCTACACCCCGGTCGACGAGGAGTCCCGCCGCCGCCTGGAAGAACTGGCCCGGCTGTAGCCCCGCCGACCCGCCGGCCCCGGTCCCTGTCCCGCGCCCGGCCCGGGACCGGCGGGCCCGGCCCTTGGGCCCGGGGCGCGTTCCGGCCCCCGCCCGGGGGCGCGTCGCGATCCCGGCCCGGGGCCCCGGACGGCGCCTCCCCGGGCGGCCGGGCGCGCGCCTAGGATGCCCGGATATGGAGATCACCCGACTTCCCGCCGAGGCACGGTCCCGGCGCACCGCCGAGATACGGGAGTTCCTGCGGTCCCGGCGGGCCCGGGTGACACCGGCCGAGGCCGGCATGGCCGTCGGCGACCTGCGGGCGCGCCGGACCCCCGGGCTGCGCCGCGAGGAGGTCGCGGTGCTCGCCGGGGTGGGGGTGTCCTGGTACACGTGGCTGGAGCAGGGCCGGGAGATCAACGTGTCCGCCGACGTGCTGGACGCGATCGCGCGGGTGCTGCGGCTGGACGCCGCCGAGCGCGAGCACCTCTACCTGCTGGCCGGGCTGAACCCGCCGCGGGCGGAACCGGCGGCCGGCCGCACCGTACCGGACCGGTTGCGCCAGGTGATCGACTCCTGGCTGCCGCACCCCGCCTACCTGATCGACCGGCACTGGAACCTGGTGGCCGTCAACCGTGCCGCCGCGGCGGTCTTCGGCTACCAGGAACACGACCACAACTGCCTGATCACCTTCTTCACCAGCGCCCGCTACCGGTCGTCGCTGTACCACTGGCGGGACGCCGCCCACACCATCGCCGCGCAGTTCCGCGCGGACGCCGCCCGCTACCCGGAGGACCCGGAGTTCGGCCGGATCGCCGCCGACATGTGCGCGGTCAGCCCGGAGTTCGCCGAGATCTGGGCCGAGCACGCGGTCCGCGACGCCACCGCCGGGACCAAGGTGATCAACCACCCCGAGGCCGGCGAGCTGTCGTTCACGTACACCACGCTGACCCTCCCCGAGCTGCCCGGGCACCGCCTGATGCTGCACACCCCGGCGGCCGGGACGGCGACCGCCGAACGGCTGGCCGCCCTGCTGGGCACCGCGGTGGCCTGAGCACCCCGGTCGCGGACCGGCGCGGGCGCCCGGTGGCGCTCCATCCCGGCCGGCCGGGGTACCGGGCCTGCCGCCGCCGCGAAGGTGGTGGTGGCGGACCCAGGTTCGTCCCGCACTGCCCGGGCCGGGCCCCGCGGCACAGGATCGGGGCATGGAGCGATTCACCAACCACACCGTCCTGATCACCGGTGGCACCTCGGGCATGGGGCTGGCCACCGCCCGCCGTCTGCTCGACGAGGGCGCCTACGTCGTCATCACCGGCCGCGACGAGACCCGGCTGGCCCGGGCGGCCGGGGAGCTGGACGCCGGCGGGCGGCTGCTGACCGTCCGCGCCGACTCGGCGGACCTCGCCGACCTGGACGCCCTGATGCGCCGCGTGGAGACCTGGCGGGGCAGCCTGGACGCGGTCTTCGCCAACGCCGGCACCGGCGTCTTCAAGCCCGGCGCCGACATCACCGAGGCCGACTTCGACCACGCCACGGACGTCAACTTCAAGGGCGTCTTCTTCACGGTCCAGAAGGCGCTGCCGCTGCTGAGGGACGGCGGCGCGATCGTCCTCAACGCCTCCTGGACGCTCCACCGCGGCCTGCCCGTCGCCAGCGTCTACTCGGCGACCAAGGCCGCCGTCCACAACCTGGCCCGCACCCTCGGTTCCGACCTGGCCCCGCGCGGCATCCGGGTCAACTCGGTCAGCCCCGGCTTCATCGACACCGAGATGTACCGGGACGCCAACCCCGACCCGGAGGCCGACGCCCGCAACGGTGCGCAGGTGCCGCTCGGCACCATCGGCCACGCCGCCGACGTCGCCGCCGCGGTCGCCTTCCTCGCCTCCGCCGACGCGGCCTACATCACCGGCCAGGACCTGGTGATCGACGGCGGGCTGGTCGGCTCCTTCCCCAACCGCCCGTGAGGGACCCCGCACCCCCGCCGTACGCGCGGCGGGAGCCCGGGCTCCCGCCGGTGCGCAAACCGGCGGTACCCGGCTGCGGGCGGGGTGCGGGGCGGCCGGCGGGCGCGGGCGGGCCGGGTCCGGCGCGGGTACGGGACAATGGAGGGTCCGTCCGTCCCGACCGCGACGGCCGTCCCGGCCGCCCGCTGACCGAGGAAGCCGCCTCCATGAGCCTGACCAAGCCCCTGCAGATCGGACCGCACACGGTCCAGCCGCCGGTCGTCCTGGCGCCGATGGCCGGGATCACCAACGCGCCGTTCCGCACCCTGTGCCGTGAGTTCTCCGGCGGCAAGGGGCTCTTCGTCAGCGAGATGATCACCACCCGGGCGCTGGTCGAGCGGGACGCCAAGACGATGCGGCTGGTCCACTTCGACGGCTCCGAGAAGCCGCGCTCCATCCAGCTGTACGGGGTGGACCCGGCGACCGTGGGCAAGGCCGTGCGGATGATCGTGGACGAGGACCTCGCCGACCACATCGACCTGAACTTCGGCTGCCCGGTGCCCAAGGTGACCCGGAAGGGCGGCGGCTCGGCGCTGCCGTACAAGCGGCACCTGCTCCGCGCCATCCTGCGGGAGGCGGTCACCGCGGCCGGCGAGCTGCCGGTGACCATGAAGATGCGCAAGGGCATCGACGACGACCACCTCACCTACCTGGACGCGGGCCGGATCGCGGTCGAGGAGGGGGTCACCGCCATCGCCCTGCACGGGCGGACCGCCGCCCAGCACTACGGCGGCACCGCCGACTGGGACGCCATCGCCCGGCTGAAGGAGGCCGTGCCGGAGATCCCGGTGCTGGGCAACGGGGACATCTGGTCGGCCGCCGACGCGGTCCGGATGGTGCGCGAGACCGGCTGTGACGGGGTGGTGGTCGGGCGCGGCTGCCTGGGCCGGCCCTGGCTCTTCGGGGACCTGGTCGCGGCCTTCGAGGAGGACGGCGGGCCCGCGGCGGCCCCGACGCTGCGGGAGGTCGCCGCGGTGATGCGGCGGCACGCGGAGCTGCTCGCCGAGTGGCTCGGCGACGAGGAGCGCGGTGTCATCGACTTCCGCAAGCACGTCGCCTGGTACACCAAGGGCTTCTCGATCGGCTCGGAGACCCGCAAGCGCCTGGCAATCGCCTCATCCCTGGACGAAATGGACGCTCTGATGAGCGGGCTCGAATTGGACCAGAAATGGCCCCTCGGGGCCGACGGACCGCGCGGACGCACCTCCGGGCGCAACCGGGTGGTGCTCCCGGACGGCTGGCTGGGCGATCCGTACGAGCGGGTCCGGGTGAGCGATGAGGCGGAATCGGACACATCGGGCGGGTGATGCCGTCGTACCGGCCTCGCCGCGGTGTCCGAATGGCGGGATGACCCGCCGATCCGGCCACTCTGCAAGGCGTGATTCTCGCCACGCCTGATGAGAGGTTTGCTCATATGAGCGCTTCAGGGGAGGATGCACCTTTCATAGGGGTGGCACTGGGTGCCACCCCTTGGCTTTTCGACTTCCGGCTTCGGGGTGACGCTGTGTTCATCTTCCCCGGGTCACCCGAAACGGGGCGTGATGATGTGTTCAACCGTTGAACACACGGCTTGAGTGCGTCGGACCCGCCAAGGACTTTCGATCTAGCGGCGGACGGGTGGTTACGGCCGTATGACAGCCGAGTGGACGTACCCAGACACCTTCGATCTGGGTATGTTCCTCGCCGTCAGGGCAGCCGTCCGGAGGAGTTCGAGTCCCGTGTCGGAAACACAAGATCAGCAGAAGTTCGTTTACGACTTCACCGAGGGCAACAAGGATCTGAAGGACCTGCTGGGCGGCAAAGGCGCCAACCTCGCCGAGATGACCAACCTGGGTCTCCCGGTCCCTCCGGGCTTCACCATCACCACGGACGCGTGCCGGGTGTACCTGGAGAGCGGCGAGGAGCCCGCGGCACTCCGTGACGAGGTGACCGCCCACCTGGAGGCCCTTGAGGCCACGATGGGCAAGAAGCTCGGCCAGGCCGACGACCCGCTGCTGGTGTCGGTCCGCTCCGGCGCCAAGTTCTCCATGCCCGGCATGATGGACACCGTCCTCAACATCGGGCTGTCCGACGAGTCGGTGGCCGGGCTCGCCGCCCAGGCCGGCGACGAGCGCTTCGCCTGGGACTCCTACCGGCGGCTCATCCAGATGTTCGGCAAGACCGTGCTGGGCGTGGACGGTGACCTCTTCGAGGACGCGCTGGAGGAGACCAAGCGCGCCAAGGGCGTCACCGTGGACGTGGACCTGGACGCGGCCGACCTCAAGGGCCTGGTCACGCGGTTCAAGGAGATCGTCGCCAAGGAGACCGGCCGGGAGTTCCCGCAGGCCCCGCGCGAGCAGATGGACCTGGCGATCAAGGCCGTCTTCGACTCGTGGAACGGCGAGCGGGCCAAGCTCTACCGCCGCCAGGAGCGCATCCCCGGCGACCTGGGCACCGCCGTCAACGTCTGTTCCATGGTGTTCGGCAACCTCGGCCCGGACTCCGGCACCGGCGTCGCCTTCACCCGCGACCCCGCCAGCGGCCACCAGGGCGTCTACGGCGACTACCTGCAGAACGCGCAGGGCGAGGACGTCGTCGCCGGCATCCGCAACACCGTGCCGCTCGCCGAGCTGGAGCGCATCGACAAGGCGTCGTACGACCAGCTGATGCAGATCATGGAGACGCTGGAGACGCACTACAAGGACCTGTGCGACATCGAGTTCACGATCGAGCGCGGCAAGCTGTGGATGCTCCAGACCCGGGTCGGCAAGCGCACCGCCGGCGCCGCCTTCCGGATCGCCACCCAGCTCGTCGACCAGGGCCTGATCGACGAGGCCGAGGCGCTCCAGCGGGTCACCGGCGCCCAGCTCGCCCAGCTGATGTTCCCGCGCTTCGACGAGAAGGCGGCCACCGAGACCATCGGCCGGGGCATCGCCGCCTCGCCGGGTGCCGCGGTCGGCAAGGCCGTGTTCGACTCGTACACCGCGGTGAAGTGGTCCCGCTCCGGTGAGAAGGTCATCCTCATCCGCCGGGAGACCAACCCCGACGACCTGGACGGCATGATCGCCGCCGAGGGCATCCTCACCTCCCGCGGCGGCAAGACCTCGCACGCCGCCGTGGTCGCCCGCGGCATGGGCAAGACCTGTGTCTGCGGCGCCGAGGAGCTGGAGGTGGACACCAAGCGCCGCCGGATGACCACCGCCGACGGCACGGTCGTCGAAGAGGGCGACGTGGTCTCCATCGACGGTTCCTCCGGCAAGGTCTACCTGGGCGAGGTCCCGGTCGTCCCGTCCCCGGTCGTGGAGTACTTCGAGGGCCGCATGCACGCCGGCGCCGACGACGCCGACGAGCTGGTCAAGGCGGTGCACCGGATCATGGCGTACGCGGACCGGGTCCGCCGGCTGCGGGTCCGGGCCAACGCGGACAACGCCGAGGACGCCGCCCGCGCCCGCCGGTTCGGTGCCCAGGGCATCGGCCTGTGCCGCACCGAGCACATGTTCCTCGGTGAGCGCCGCGAGCTGGTCGAGCGCCTGATCCTCGCCGACACCGAGGACGAGCGCGGCCAGGCGCTGGAGGCCCTGCTGCCGCTCCAGAAGGGCGACTTCGTCGAGCTGTTCGAGTCGATGGACGGGCTGCCGGTCACCGTACGGCTGCTCGACCCGCCGCTGCACGAGTTCCTGCCGGACATCACCGAGCTGTCGGTGCGGGTGGCGCTCGCCGAGGCCCGCCAGGAGGCGCACGAGAACGAGCTGCGGCTGCTCCAGGCCGTCCACCGGCTGCACGAGCAGAACCCGATGCTGGGTCTGCGCGGCGTACGGCTGGGCCTGGTGATCCCGGGTCTGTTCACCATGCAGGTGCGGGCCATCGCCGAGGCCGCCGCCGAGCGGAAGGCCGCCAACGGCGACCCGCGTGCGGAGATCATGATCCCGCTGGTGGGCACCGTGCAGGAGCTGGAGATCGTCCGCGAGGAGGCCGAGCAGGTCATCGCCGAGGTCGAGCGGGCGCACGGGGTCTCCCTGGGCCTCACCCTGGGCACCATGATCGAACTGCCGCGCGCCGCACTGACCGCGGGCCAGATCGCCGAGTCCGCCGACTTCTTCTCCTTCGGCACCAACGACCTCACCCAGACCGTGTGGGGCTTCTCCCGGGACGACGTGGAGGCCAGCTTCTTCACGGCCTACCTGGAGAAGGGCATCTTCGGCGTCAGCCCGTTCGAGACCATCGACCGGGACGGCGTGGGCGCGCTCGTCCGCTCCGCCGCCGAGGCCGGCCGCGCCACGCGCCCGGACCTCAAGCTCGGGGTCTGCGGTGAGCACGGCGGTGACCCGGACTCGGTCCACTTCTTCCACGAGGTCGGCCTGGACTACGTCTCCTGCTCGCCGTTCCGGATCCCGGTGGCGCGCCTGGAGGCCGGCCGGGCGGCGGCGGAGAGCGCCGGCAGCGACAGCCGCTGACCTCCCCGGGCGGTCCGGGGCGCGGGTGTGCGTCACCCGCTCCCGGACCGCGCCGGGCCGGGGGGACCGGGCGGGCACGGGGGTGCCGCCCGGCCCCGGAACCACCGTCGGCACGCGTGCGTGCCGTGCCGGCCGGCGCCCCGGCGGCAGCGCTCCCGGCGGGGGCCCGGCGGCAGCGCTCCGAACGAAGCCGTCCGGCGGCGGCAGGGCTCCCGCGGGTCCGGCGACGGCAGCGCTCCGGCGCCGGTCCGGCGGCGGTGGCGCCGCGGGGTCCGGCGGGGGCGTGGCGGGGGCGTGCGGTACGGGAAGCGCCCCGGCGGGTGGGGCATACCCGCCCCCAGGGTGTGCGCCCCGCGCGTCGCACCCCCCGAGGGAGCGGAACGCGCACCCGGGGAACCGGCGCCGGGTCAGACCTCCGGTGAGACAAGGCCGGTGACGGCGCATCACTTCCGGTCGATTCACCGCACGGTCCGAGGATCCCGGAGGCACGGGCGTCAGGGATATGCGCGGCCGCCCCGAGTGGCACCCGCATAACTCACGTCATCCGGGCCGGCCGGGGTGCGTGGCGGTCCGGCACCCGCACGACGGGCGGCAGACGCGCGGCAGATGCGGGAGCCGGGGTCACACCGGGTGAGATACGCGCGGACGTCCGGGGCACCTGACGCGCTCCGGCCCGGCGGGGCGGCGGGAGGGCCCGGGCCACCGGGCGGTGCGACGGGCGAAGGGCCGCACGGCCCGCCCGACAACCGGATACCAGCTGGAGCCGCTCCGGGGGCCACCCTCACCCCGACCGCGGGTCCGGCCGCAAGGGGGCGGCACTCTGTGCGGAGGTGCCGCCCCCTCTCACTCCCCCCACGGGAGCCGTTGCCGCCCGCATCGGCCCGAGCGGCAACAAAGTGCTCAGCGGTCGGTACGCACTCGTCACCCCCCACGGGAACGAGTATCCGAGTCCTGAGCACCGCCTGTTGAATTGCGAACGTACGCCGTTGTCATCGTGGCGTTTACCCGCGCTTTCCTGCTCACAGCATTCCGGTTGTCACACTGATCGCGCGACTCGTTTCAACTGTGGCCAAAAGGGCGTGGTGACTGCCTGTGTTAGTGTGCATACTCGTCCGTGATCGGGGGGTGGCCACGGATGTCACTTTTGTGGGGGTCTGGTGCTACGCGTTCACTTCAGCGGACTCGATCTGGCGCGGTTGCGGATGGCGACCCGCCCGGACGCTCTCTGGGAAACCGTTCTGAGTTTCCACCGGCTCCGCGACAAGCAGGCCGAGTCTGTATACGGCGAATGGCGCGCGGAAACCAGAACCCGATTGAAAGGTGAAACGCGTGTTCTCGCGCCGCTCATTCCGGCGCGCGGCTATTTCCCCGACTTCCTGACACCTGCCGAGGGAATAATCGGCGCGGACGCGGCGATCGAGGCACTGCGTGCCACTCCGGCGGCGCGGCTGCACGCCGAGATCGACCGGCTGACCATCGACCGCCCGCTCCTGCCGAGCTGGGTGCACGACCTCGCGCAGGGCGGCAGCCGGGCCTTCGACCGGCTGATCGGCGCGCTGCGAACCTATCACCGCGCCGCCATCGCCCCGTACTGGCCCCACATCCAGGCCCGGATCGAGGCGGACCGGGCCACCCGGGGCCGCGCCCTGCTGGACGGCGGGGCGGACGGCCTGCTCGCCTCGCTGCCGCCCACCATGCGGTGGCGGGCGCCGGTGCTGGAGGTGGACTATCCGGTGGACCGGGACCTCTACCTCGCCGGCCGGGGGCTGCTGCTGCTCCCGTCGTTCTTCTGCCGCCGGACACCGGTGACCTACTTCAGCCCCGACCTGACCCCGGTGCTGGTCTACCCGGTGGACCACCGGCCGGCCGGCGCCTCGCCCCGCCCGCTGCGGCAGCCGCCGCCGTGCCGGACCAGCTCGCTGAGCAAGCTGGTCGGGCAGACGCGGTCCGCGGTGCTCCAAGGCGTCGAGGGCGGCTGCACCACCAGTGAACTCGCCCGCCGGGTCGGGGTGTCGCTCGCCTCGGCCAGCCAGCACGCCACGGTGCTGCGGGAGGCCGGCCTGCTGCTGACGCTGCGTCAGGGCGGGGCGGTCTTCCACACCCTCACCCCGCTGGGCGCCGCCCTGTTGCGGGGCGGCGCACCGGCGGAGCGCATAAACGAATCTGCACCCGGTTTCGCCAGGTCGGGCTATGAGCGGAAGGGGCCCGTCACCTCGTAGGTGATGCCCCCGGAGGAGCTTCCGGTGGTGCCGCGCTGGCTGGAGAAGTACAGCCGCCTGCCGTCCGGGGAGAACGCCGGGCCGCAGATCTCCGACCCCGACTGCCCGGTGATCCGCAGGAACGGCGCCACCACGTCGCCGGGGGTGATGACGCAGATCTCCATGTTGCCGCCGTCCTCGGCGACGTACAGGTCCCCGGACGAGGAGCCGGTGACGTTGTCCACCCCGGTCAGCGGGGCGGTGCCGGAGACCAGGGAGTCGTCGTAGGCCAGGGCGTAGGTGTTGTTCGCCACGTCCAGCCGCCAGACCCGGTTGTCGCCCTTGGTGGTGAACCACACGGTGTCGTTGGCGTAGTGGCAGCCCTCGCCGCCGTTGAACCGCTTGGCCCCGGAGACCTGGTTGCGGGTCGCGGTCGGGGAGCCGTCCGGGTCGGGCACGTTCGCCCAGGTGAACGAACCGGAGGTGCCGGTACCGGCCTTGAGCACCTGGAGGGTGCCGGTGGACAGGTCACCCCAGGTGGTGGGCACGAACCGGTACAGGCAGCCGTCGCTCTCGTCCTCGGTCAGGTAGACGACCTTGCGCACCGGGTCGGCCGCGGCGGCCTCGTGCTTGAACTTGCCCATCGCGTCCCGCCGGACGGCCGCCTTCGCGCCGTACGGGTCGGTCTCGTACACCGCGCCGAGGCTGACCTCCTCGCAGGACAGCCAGGTGTTCCACGGCGTCCTGCCGCCGGCGCAGTTCTGCCGGGTGTCGGCCAGGATGCGGTAGGCGCCGGTGATGGCTCCGGTGGAGCTGAACTTCACCGCGCTCGCCCCGCCGCCGGGGCTGATCTCCGAGTTGGAGACGTAGATCCACCCCGTCCCGTCGGCGAAACAGGCCCCGCCGTCCGGGGCGTTGTGCCAGACGTAGGAGGTGCTGCCCACCCGCTGGCCGGACCGGGCGATGACCCGGCTGGTGAAGCCGGCCGGCAGCTGGATGCCGTTGGCGTCGGCCGCGCCGAGCGCGCCGTAGGGACTGGGGCCGGGCTGGGCGGGGGCCGCGTAGGCGGCGCCGCGCATCAGGGTGCCGCCGAAGGCGGCGGCCGAGGTGCCGATCACTGCTCCACGCAGGAAGGTGCGACGTTCCACGGTCACTCCATGACGTGAGGGCTGCCCCGCGGCCGGTCGGCGACGGGGTGACACGGGGAGGAACCCTAGAAGCGCAGAGTTGACATGGCATCAACAAGCGGTGTCGCGGAGTGAGCCGGTCCGCAGCGCGGCGGTGGCCCCGCGGTCACCCGCCGGCCACTCCCGGGTCCGCCGGGCCGGACACGGGGGCGGGTGGCGGACCCGGCGGCCGGGTGCGGGGGTCCGGGTGCCCGGCGTCGGGGCCCGCGGGCGGTGGGGCTCGGCCCGGGGCCGGGGCCCGCCGGGGCCGTGGCCCGCCCGGGGTGGGGCTCAGCCGCGGTCGCGGAGGTACGCGTCCAGCTCCGCGGCCCCGGCCAGCAGCGCCCGGCCACGGGCCGACAGCCGGCCGTGCCAGTCGCGCAGCGCGCCCTCCAGCGGCTCCAGACCGCCGGCCGCCCGCACCTGGGTGATCAGCGGGGCGATCTGCTCCAGCAGATGGCCACCGCGCCGGAGCTGGTGGACCAGCCGCGCGTCCCGCACGTCCGCCTCGTCGTAGACGCGGTAGCCGGTCCGCGGGTCCCGGCGCGGACGCACCAGCCCGGCGCGCTCCCAGGTGCGCAGCGTCGCGGGCCGGATGCCGAGCTGCCCGGCCAGCGGGCCGATGAAGGTTCCGCCGGACAGGGGCCCGGCGGCCGGCGGGGCTCCCGGGCCGGGCGGGGCTCCCACGGCTCGGGGCGCTCCCGGGCCGGGCGGCGTCGTCCCGGGCGGGGGCGCGGTGCGGGGTGCCAGGTCGCGCAGGGCGGTCTCCACGGCCGCCAGGGTCCGCCGGTCGTCCAGGAGCTGGGCGTGGCTGCCGTCGATCAGCCGGAACGCCTCGTCGTCCGCGCCCCGGTTCACCGCCCGCATCACCGCCGTCGCCGTCCGGTGGCCGTGGCCCGGCACCAGGGCGAGGTACGCGCGCAGGGCCGCCGCGTGCCGCTCGGTGTACACGCGGTGGCCGTGGGGGGTGCGGTCGGCGGCGGGCAGGATGCCGGCCTCCTCGTAGTTCCGGACCGCCTGCGTGGACAGCCCGTGCCGACGCGCCAGGTCGACCGGCCTCAGCCGCACCCTGCTTTGAAGGTTTTCCGCCACGAGACCGACGATAGCGCGGGTTGATCTGGCCAGGGTTTCAACCGGGGCTTCAACGATAGCGTTGAGGCCATGGCTACCGACATCGAGGACACCGCCCGGCCGGTCACGGCCGCCGCCGTGCTGGGGCTGCTCCCGGCCCGGCCCCGGCTGCTGGCGCTGGGCGAGCCGACACACGGCGAGGGCCCGCTGCTCGACCTGCGCAACGAGCTGTTCCGGCAGCTGGTCGAGGAGGAGGGCTACCGGACGATCGCGATCGAGAGCGACTGCCTGCGCGGCCTGGCCGTGGACGACCACGTGACCTCGGGTGCGGGCACGCTCGACGAGGCCGTGGAGCGCGGGTTCAGCCACGGCTGGGGCGCCTTCCCCGCCAACCGCGAGCTGCTCCGCTGGATGCGCGCCCACAACGCCGCCCGGCCCGCCGCCGAGCGGGTCCGCTTCGCCGGCTTCGACGGCCCGCTGGAGATCACCGGGGCCGCGAGCCCCCGGGAGGCCCTCACCGCACTCCACGGCTACCTCGCCGCCCGGGTGGACCCGGACCTGATGCCCTGCACCGCCGGGACCCTCGACGGGCTGCTCGGCGCCGACGAGGCGTGGACCGAACCCGCCGCGATGACCGACCCGTTCCGGTCGGTGGGGCGGTCCGCCGCGGCCGCCCGGCTGCGGCTGCTCGCCGACGAACTGGTGTCGCTGCTCGACACCCAGACCCCGCACCTGATCGCCACGACCTCGCGGGAGGAGTGGGACCGGGCGCGCCTGTACGGGCGCACCGCGACCGGCCTGCTCCGCTACCACCACGCGATGGCCGGCACCTCGCCGGCCCGGCTGGCCCGGCTGGTGGCCGCACGCGACCGGATGATGGCCGACAACCTGCTCGCCCTCGCCGAGCGGGGACCGGTGTTCGTGCACGCCCACAACAGCCACCTCCAGCGGCAGCGCAGCTCGATGGGGATGGGCGGGGCGCCGGTGGTGTGGTGGAGCGCCGGCGCGCTGGTCAGCGCCCGGCTCGGCGCGGACTACGCCTTCGTGGCCACCGCCCTGGGCACCCTCCGCCACCAGGGGGTGGACGCGCCCCCGCCGGACACCCTGGAAGGACGGCTGTACGCGCTGCCGCGGGACCGCGGCCTGTTCGACGCCCGGCGGCTGGCCGCCGCCCTCGGCGACCCGCCGCCCGCGCCCCGGGAGTCGCCCTGGTTCGGCTACGCCCCGCTGGACCCGGCCGGGGTGGGGAGCACCGACGGCGTGGTGTTCCTCAAGGACGTCCCGGACGCCGCGGACCTCCCGCGGGCCTGAGGGCACCGGCGGCGGGGCCCGGCCGCGGTGCCGGGGTTCCCCCGGCGGCCGGCCGCCCGACGCGCGGGCCGGGCCCGGCGCCGGCGGCCGCCCCGGCCCCGGCCGGCCGCCGGGCCCGCCCGCGTACCGCCGTGCGGCCGTACGCCGGCGGCCGCACCCCCGTTCAGTCGTCGATCCCGGAGCGCTCCACCCCGGCCACGATGTACCGCTGGAGCGCCAGGAAGACCACCAGCAGCGGCAGGATCGACACCGCCGCGGCGACGAACAGCTGCGACAGCCGCACCGTCTGCGCCGTGGTGAACGTGGAGAGCGCCACCTGCACCGTCCACGCGTCCCGGTCCTGCCCGATCACCAGCGGCCACAGGAAGGAGTTCCACGCCCCGATGAAGACGATGGAGCCGACCGCCGCGAACACCGGGCGGGAGTTGGGCACCACCACCCGCCAGTAGGTGCGCCAGTACCCCAGCCCGTCCACCCGCGCCGCGTCCTCCAGCTCCCGGGGGAAGCCCAGGAAGTACTGGCGGAAGACGAACGCCGCGAACGCGCTGAACAGCGTCGGCACGACCAGGCCGCGCAGGGTGGAGATCCAGCCCAGCGAGGAGACCAGCACGAAGCTGGGGACGAAGGTGACCGCGGCCGGCACCATCAGGGTGCCGAGGATCCAGTAGAAGACCGCGTCGGCGTACCGGTAGGGGATGCGCGCCAGCCCGTACCCGGCGAGCGAGGCGAGCAGCAGCGTGCCCACCGTGGTGGCGACCGCGATCAGCGAGGAGTTGAGCAGCGCCCGGGCCATCGGCACGCTCGGGTCCGCGAACAGGTCGCCGATGTTCGACCACCGCACATCGGTGGGGAAGAAGGTCCACTCCGGCGCGGTGATGTCCTCCTCCCGCGCCAGCCCGTTCCGCACCAGCAGGTAGAAGGGGATGAGGAAGAGCAGCGCCAGCACGATCAGCAGCACCAGCCGCAGCGCCCGGCCCACCCGCACCCACGCGTCCCGCACCGCTCACCCCTCCTTCCGGCCCAGGCCGAACCAGCGGGCCTGGACCACCGTGGCCACCGCGATCAGCAGGGCGAGGATGACCGCGCCGGCACTGCCCGCCCCCAGGTTCTGCTCCTCGCCGAGCGCCGTGTAGTAGAGGTGGACCAGCGGCGGCCGGGCGTACGGTGGGTAACCGCGCGCGTCGGAGAGCAGGTTGTAGAACTCGTCGAACGCCTGGAACGCGTTGACCACCAGCAGCAGCACCACCGCCACCGAGGTGGCGCGCAGCTGCGGGAAGGTGATGTACCGGAAGGTCTGCCAGCCCGGCCGGGCGCCGTCCACCGCCGCCGCCTCGTACAGCTGGGGCGGTACGCGCTGCAGCCCGGCGAGGAAGAGCACCATGTAGAAGCCGGCCTGGAGCCACAGCCGCAGGGTCACCAGCACCAGCCAGTACCAGGGCGGGTCGGTGGTGGACAGCCAGGCGACCTGCTCGGCGCCGAACCAGCCCAGCACGGTGTTCGCCAGCCCGAACCGCACCCCGTTGAAGATCGACATCTTCCAGATCAGCGCCGCCACCACATAGCTGCACGCCACCGGCAGGAAGAACACCGACCGGAAGAACGCCTGGGCGAAGCGGAGCCGGTTGACCATCAGGGCGAGCGCCAGCGCCAGCGCGTAGGTGGCCGGCACGATGAAGGCGGTGAACAGCCCGAAGGTGACCAGGCTGTCGGTGAACGCCTCGTCGCGCAGCATCGCGGCGTAGTTGTCCAGTCCGACGAAGTCGGCGGCGGCCGGGGTGACGGTGTTGCGGGCCTCGAAGAAGCTGAGCCACACGCTCCAGCCGAGCGGTACGTAGGTGAAGACGGTCAGCCCGATCACGAACGGGCCGGTGAAGACCCAGAACCACAGGTGGCGCCGCTGCGGACCCAGCAGCCGGCGCGCCCACGGCCGGCCCGGACCGGCGGGCGGCGGCTCCTGGCCGACCGGTCCGCCCCGCCGCGCGGGCCGCTCCCGCACCACCGCGGCCATCAGCGGGCCGCACCGACGCGCCGCAGCTCGGACCGGGTCCGGGCCACCACCGGGCGCAGCTCCCGCTCCGGGTCCGCGCCGTCCTTGACGATGCGGCTGAGCGCGTCCTTGTAGGCCGTCCGGCTCGCGGTGGTCCACAGCAGCGGCTCGGCGTACCCGTGGTCGGTGGTGAACCGCACCACCTCGGCCGCCGCGCCCTTGCGCAGCGCGGCCGCCCGCTTCGCCAGCGAGATCCGGGCGGGGATGTGGAAGCCGTAGGAGAGCGCGAAGTCCTCCTGGTACTCGGTGCCGTCCACCCACAGCCACTTCACGTACGCCTTCGCCGCCGCCCGGTGCGCGCCGCGGGCGCTGACCACCGCGCCGTACGCGCCCACCGGCACCGCCGGCCGGCCGCCGGGGCCGTCCCCGGGGAACGGCAGCACCCCGAAGTCGTCGCCCAGCTTCTCGGCGATCAGCGGCAGCGCCCACAGGCCGGACCACTGCATGGCGGTGAGGCCCTGGAGGAACGCGGAGGGGTCCGACCAGTCCGTCGGGGCGCCCAGCAGCAGCGACCGGTCCCGGTGGAGCCGGTGCAGCTTGCCCAGCGTGCGGGCCGCCGCGGGGTCGTCGAAGCCCACCTCGCCGTCCTCGGTGACCACCGGCAGGCCCGCCGCGTACAGCGGGGTGGCCAGCAGCACCCCCGGGCCGCCGTCGTTGCCCAGGAACAGGCCCTTGACGTCCTTGGTGGTCAGCGCCCGGGCGGCGTCCACCAGCGCGTCCAGGGTCCGCGGCGGCTCGACCCCGGCGCCCGCCAGGAAGCTCTTGCGGTAGTACAGCAGCTGGGTGTCGATCACCTGCGGGACGGCCCAGATCCGGCCCCGGTGGGTCTTGGTCGCCAGCACCTGGGGGTGGAAGTCCTCGCGGACCCCGGCCAGCAGGTCGGTCACGTCCACCACCTGGCCGCCGCGGATCTGGTCCAGGGTCGGCCCGCCCTCGAAGACGTCCGGTCCGGAGTCGGTGAGCAGCGCCGCCGCCGTCTGCTGGTCGTAGTTGCCCGGCCGCCACTGCACCCGTACGTCGGCGCGGGGGTAGGCGCGGGCGTACCGCTCCACCGCCTGCTGGGTGCCGGCCTCCCCGTACTGGTGGTACCAGTGCTCGATCCGCGGGCCCTTGCCGGAACCGCCGTCCTGGCGCCCGGTGTTGGAGCCGCACGCGGCCAGCGCCCCGTACAGCGCCGCCGCGGCGCCGGAACCGAGCAGTCCCCTGCGGCTGATGGACATGGCGGTGCCCCCTCGCTGATCGACCGTCCGCCGTCGTGTCGCACGGCTCAACGACCAACCATGGACGGGGATTACGACGGCGGCGTTGCGACGGCATGTCGTCACCCGGCGACGGACGGCGCACCGGCGGCAGGCGGCCGGTGAGGGAAGTGACCGGTGGGACGTACGGGGCGTACGGGACACCGGACCGGTCCGTTGGTGTCAGTGGAGCGTCAAGTTCGGTCAACGGCAGGTCAGCGACGCGTCAACCCGCCACCGCGCGGGCGGCCGGCCGCCCTAGCGTTCGGGGCATGGGACGCGGAACCGGGACCGGCCGCCGGGTGCTGGCGGCGGACCGGCACTGGGCGGGCGAGGCGCGGACCGCGGCCGGCTCCGCGGTACTGGTCCTCGGCGCCCTGCTGGGCCTGGACCGGCTGTGCGGCACGCTCAGCCCGGTCCGCGCCGCCTGCTGGGCGGCCGTCGCCGCCACCCAGCTGTCGGTGCTGCACCCGCCGCTGGTCACCGCGGGGGAGGGGTGGCTGGCCAGCCGGGGCCTGTTCCGGGAGCGGCTGGTCCGCACCGACCTGCTCGCCTCGGTCAGCCGGCCGGGCGGCGTGGCGCCCCGGCTGGTGCTGCGCGACGTCCTCGGCCACCGGGTGGAGATCGACCCCCGGGTGCTGACCGCCAACCCGCTGCTGTGGCACCAGCTCGACCGGGGGGTCCGGCTGTCCCGCCGGCGCGGCCTGCTGCACGGCGGCACGGCCGCCCTCGCCGCGCTCGGCGACCGGATCGACGGCGACGGGGCGCGCGCCCTGCTCGGGGCGGCCGGCCTGAGCCCCGGCGGCGCGGAGCGCGGCACGGGCCCGGAGCCGGACCGGCCGGTGCCGGAGTGACCGCCGGGCCCGTGCCGCACAGGGACGGGCGGGCGTCAGGCGGTACGGACCCGGTAGGCCCGCACCGCCACCGCCGGGTCGTCCAGGCACCGGCCGGTGGCCAGCTCGAACCGCTGCTTCAGCAGCGGCGAGGCGACGAACGCCCGGCCGCCCGCGGAGCCCAGCAGGCCGCGCGCCAGGACGTACGCGCCGGTGAACGGGTCCCGGTGGTCGATCGCGTAGAGCCGCCCGGCGCGGTCCGCGAAGAGCGCCACCTGGGTGCCGTCCGGGAGCAGCGCGGCCACCCCGCGTCCGGGGGTGAGGTCGGCCGTCCCGCAGACCGGCAACCACCGGCGGCCGGCGAGGAGTTCGACGCGGACCGCGGTCCGCGCGTGGGCGGGGGTCATCGCGGGGTGCTCCCTTCCAGGGTGCGCCCGGTACGGGCCGGGACGCCGGGGACGGACAGCGGTGTCAGGTCGGGCCGGAGCTGGTCGCGCTCGGGCACGAACCGGACGGTGGGGTCGGGGGTGCCGGGCGCGTTGACGAAGGAGACGAACCGGCGCAGCCGCTCCGGGTCCTCCAGGGTGGCCGCCCACTCGTCGCGGTAGTGCGCCACGTGGTCGGCCATCAGCGCCTCCAGCTCCGCGCAGATCCCCAGCGAGTCGTGCACCACCACGTCCCGTACGTGCGCCAGACCGCCCTCGACGCGCTCCAGCCACGCCGAGGTGCGCTCCAGCCGGTCCGCGGTGCGGATGTAGAACATCAGGAACCGGTCGACGAGCCGGACCAGCCCCTCGTCGTCGAGGTCCTGGGCGAGCAGGTCGGCGTGGCGCGGATCGGCGCCGCCGTTCCCGCCCACGTACAGGTTCCACCCCTGGGCGGTGGCGATCACCCCGAAGTCCTTGCCGCGCGCCTCGGCGCACTCCCGCGCGCACCCGGAGACCGCCGCCTTCAGCTTGTGCGGCGCCCGCAGCCCCCGGTAGCGCAGCTCCAGCGCGATGGCCATCCGCACCGAGTCCTGGACGCCGTACCGGCACCAGGTGTCCCCCACGCAGGACTTCACGGTGCGCAGCGCCTTGCCGTACGCGTGCCCGGACTCGAACCCGGCGTCCACCAGGCGGGCCCAGATCGCCGGCAGCTGCTCCACCCGGGCCCCGAACAGATCGATCCGCTGCCCGCCGGTGATCTTGGTGTAGAGCCCGAAGTCGCGGGCCACCTCGCCGATCACGATGAGCTTCTCCGGGGTGATCTCGCCCCCCGGGACCCGGGGCACCACCGAGTACGAGCCGTTGCGCTGGAGGTTGGCGAGGAAGTGGTCGTTGGTGTCCTGGAGCGCCGCCTGCTCCCCGTCCAGGACGTAGCCGCCGGCGCCGACGGTGGGCGCCAGCGAGGCGAGGATCGAGGCCACCGCCGGTTTGCACACCTCGCAGCCGTCACCGCCCCGCGCCTCCGGGCGGCCGTGGCCGTCCAGCAGCGCGGCGAAGCCGGTCAGCCGCCGGGTGCGGACGATCTCGTACAGCTCGGCGCGGGTGTGCGCGAAGCAGCCGCACAGGCCCCGGTCCACGGTGACGCCACCGGCCGCCAACTCCTCGTCGACGAGCGCGGTGAGCACCTTCACGCAGCTGCCGCAGCCGGTACCGGCCCGGGTCCGCGCCTTCACCTCGGCGACGGTGGCGCACCCGTGCCCGGTGACGGCGGCGCGGACGGTGCCCTTGGTGACGTTGTGGCAGTTGCAGACCACCGCGTCGTCCGGCAGCGCCGCCGGGCCCGGGGCGGCGGGCGCGCCGGCCCCGGCGGGCAGCATCAGCCGCTCCGGGGCGGCCGGCGGCACGGTGCCGGTGAGCGGGCGCAGCATGCCGTACGCCTCGGCGTCCCCCACCAGCACCCCGCCCAGCAGCTCCCCGCCGGGCCCGATCACCAGCTTCTTGTACACGCCGGCGCGGGAGTCGGCGTAGACCACGTCGAGCGCGCCGGGCGTGCTGCCGTGCGCGTCCCCGAAGGACGCCACGTCCACCCCGAGCAGCTTGAGCTTGGTGGAGGTGTCCGCGCCGGTGAACCTGGGGCCCGCCCCGCCGGGGGGAGGGGGCGTCCGGGGCGGCGGGGTGGGCCCCGGACGTGGGGCGGGTCGCGGTGGGAGGGCCGTCCTGGGGTGCGGGGCGGTCGCCGGCCGGGCGGTGGGCGCCGGCCGCCGGGTCCCCGGCGTGCCGAACGGCGGCGGGCATCAGCTCGCGGGCGAGGGTGCCGGCCGCCACCCGGGCCATCTCGTAGCCGGGCGCCACCAGTCCGTAGACCCGGCCGTCGGCGGCGAGCGCGCACTCGCCGATGGCGAAGACCGCCGGGTCGTCGGTGCGGCACCAGGGGTCCACCGCGATCCCGCCGCGCTCCCCGACGGCCAGCCCGCACTCCCGCGCCAGCTGGTCGCGGGGGCGGACGCCGGCCGAGAAGACCACCAGGTCGGTGTCGATGACGGAACCGTCGGACAGCTCCATGGCGCGCACCGCGCCGGCGGCGTCCGTGACGATCTCCTTGCCGCCGACGCCGGTGTGCACCACCAGGCCCATCCGCTCGACGGTGCGCCGCAGCGCCGCGCCGCCGCCCTCGTCCACCTGGAGCGCCATCAGCCGGGGCTGGAACTCCACGATGTGCGTGGTGAGTCCGAGTCCGTTCAGCGCGCCGGCCGCCTCCAGGCCGAGCAGCCCGCCGCCCACCACCACGCCGGAGCGGCGCCCGGCGGCGTACTCCTCGATGGCCAGCAGGTCCTCCACGGTGCGGTACATGAAGCAGCCGGCGGCGTCCTTCCCGGGCACCGGCGGCACGAACGGGTAGGAGCCGGTGGCCAGGACCAACCGGTCGTACCCGACGGTGACCCCGGCGCGCGAGGTGACGGTGCGCGCCGCGCGGTCCACCGCCACCACCGGGTCGGCCAGGTGGAGTTCGATGCCGTGCCGGGCCATGAACCCGTCCGCCACCAGGGACAGCTCCTCGGCCGGCCGGCCGGAGAAGTACGAGGTGAGCTGTACCCGGTCGTACGCCGGGCGGGGCTCCTCACCGAACACCACCAGCCGCGCGGAGCCGGTCACCCCCTGCTCCGCGAGCGTCTCCAGCAGGCGGTGGCCGACCATCCCGTGGCCGATCACCACGATCGTGGGGGGCGGTCGGGCCGCGGGCCGCCGGCGGGGGTGGTCCCGGGGCGTGCCTCGGGGGTGCCGGCGGGGGCGCCGGTTTCGTCCGCGTCGTCATCGGGGCCTCCATCGGTCGTCAGCAGGTGGAGCAGCGGGGCGGCGGGCAGCGGCTCGTCGCCCTCCCAGGCACGGGGCGAGCGCGCCGACCGCGCCGAGGTCGCCCAGCAGGACGCCGCCGACCAGCCGGTCACCGCGGACCACGACCTTGCGGTACGCGGCGCGGGTGGCGTCGGAGAGCTGGACGACGTCGTCCCCGGGCGCGGGCGTCGGCTCGCCGAAGGCCGCCAGGTCGAGCGGGGCCACCGGGGCGGCCGGGGCGCTCGGGGCGCCTGGGGGCTCGGGGCGGCGGCCGCCGTGGCAGCCGTGGGATCGGGGCGATCGGTCGCCCCGGTGCGTGCGGGGAGCGGGGCACGGTCCGCGGGCGGTGCAGGGGGCGGCGGTGTCGCCGGGCCCACCGGGTGGTGCGGGGGGCGGCGGTGTCGCCGGGCCCACCGGGTGGTGCGGGGGTGGCGGTGCGGCCGGGGCCCACCGGGCGGCGCGGGTGTGGCGGTGCGGCCGGGCCCGGTGGTCGCCGCGGGTGTGGCGGGGGGTGCGGGGGCCGCCGGGAGGGTGAGCCGGACGAGGGGCGGCTGCCGGTGTAGCGCGGCGGCCGGCGGTCACCGGCCGGGGCGGCACCGGACGAGCCCGGCCGGGCCGCGGCCCGGGCACCGATCACCAGGGCCAGCAGATCGGCCTGGTCCTGCGCGGGGCCGGCGAACCCGTGGACCACCCCGGCGTGTTCGGCACAGTCCCCGACCGCGAACACGTCCGGGTCGCTGGTCCGCAGCTCGTCGTCGACGACGACACCGCGCGCGGTGACGATCCCGGCGTCCGCGGCCAGCTCCACCCGGGGCCGGACGCCGCAGGCCAGCACGGTGAGACGGGCGTCGAGGACGGTGCCGTCGGCCAGCTCCACCGCCCGCACGGCGACCGGTCCGGGGCCGGGCGCGGGGCCTGGTCCGGGCTCGGGGTCGGGCCCTGCTCCGGTGGCGGGCGGGGGGGCGTGCCGGGCGCGGGGTGCCGGCCGGATGTCCGGCCCGGGTGCGGCCGGGCTGGGCCGGACGGGGCCGGGGTCGGCTCCGAGGCCGGGTGCGGGCCCCGGCGCGGTGGCGGGTCCGGGGCGGTGGCGAGACCCGGGGTGACAGGGCCCGGGGTGACGGGGGGCCGGGGCGGTGGCGGGTCCGGGGGTGACGGGGCCCGGGGCGGTGCCGGGGCCCTCCCGGTACCGGGCACCGGCCGGGTCCGCAGCCCGTGCGCCCGGCACCCGGTCCGTACCCGCACACCGAGCGCCGTCAGGTGGTCGCGCACCAGCCGCGCCGCTTCGGCGTCGAGCTGTTGTTCCATCAGGTACGGGCCCGGGTGGACCAGGACCACCCGGGCGCCCCGCCGGGCCAGGGCCCGGGCGGCGGACACCCCCAGCAGCCCGCCGCCGATCACCACCGCCGGCAACCCGGGCCGTACCGCCGCGTCCAGGGCCAGACAGTCGTCCAGCGTGCGGAGGGGACGCACCCCGGCGGGCAGCCGGGGGGAGGGCCCCGGGTGCGGCCGGGCCGGGCCGGCGGACGGGAACAGCCCGCGCAGCGGCGGCAGCACCGGGCCGGCGCCGGTGGCGAGCACCAGCGTGTCGTACGGCACCCGGCGGCCGTCGTCGGTGTGCACGGCGCGGGCGGCCCGGTCGATCCGTACCGCCCGCACCCCGCTCAGCCGACGCGCCCCGGAGCCGGGCAGGGTGATGACGTCCGGCGGGTACCGTCCGGCCAGCACCTCGGCGAGCAGCACCCGGTTGTACGGCGCGTGCCGCTCCTCGCCCACGAGGGTCAGCGCCACCTCCGGGGTGCCGGCCAGCTGCTGCGCGAGCCGTGCCCCGGCCATGCCGCCGCCGATCACCACCACCCGGTGACGGTCGTTCCGCTCTCCCGTCGTCGTCATGGCAGGCAGCCTCGCCCCCGCCTGTTTCCCGGCGGCATCGCCTCCGTTTCCGCCGGGAAACGCTCCCCTCAGCGCCCCGCGCGCCCCGCTGTGAGCACCGGACCCCGCCGCGCGCCGCCGTGAGCCCCGGGCCCCGCCGTGCGCGGTCACGAACCGCGGGACAGCGGCCGGTGGACGCGGAGAACGGCCCGGCAGGGGCCGGGCCGGGCGGCCGGGCGGGGCCCGGAGTGTTGGTCGGCGGCGGGCGGCGGCGCGGGTGGCATCCTCCGGCATGTGACCCCACCCACGCACGACGAGTCCTCCGGCAACGCGCTCGGCGCCCGGCTCAACTGGCTCCGGGCGGCGGTCCTGGGCGCCAACGACGGCATCGTGTCCACCGCCGGGCTGGTCGTCGGGGTGGCCGGGGCGACCGAGGACCGCTCCGCCCTGCTGACCGCCGGGCTGGCCGGACTGCTCGCCGGCTCCCTGTCGATGGCAGCGGGGGAGTACGTGTCCGTCTCCACCCAGCGGGACTCCGAGCGCGCCGCGCTGTCCGAGGAGAAGCGGCAGCTGCGCGAGGAGCCGGAGGCGGAGCTGGAGGAACTCGTCGGCATGCTGACGGAGCGGGGGCTGAGCCGGGCGGTCGCCCGGGAGGCGGCCGAGCAGCTGACCCGGCGGGACGCGCTGCGGGCGCACGCGAGCGTGGAGCTGGGCATCGACCCCGACGAGCTCACCAACCCCTGGCACGCCGCCTGGGCGAGCTTCCTGGCGTTCACGGCCGGCGCGTTGCTGCCGCTGCTGGCGATGGTGCTGCCGCCCGAGGGGTGGCGGCTGGCGGTCACCGTCGGCTGTGTCCTGGCGGCCATGGTCATGACGGGGTGGAGCAGTGCCCGGCTGGGTGCGGCGCCGCCCGGTCCCGCGGTGCTGCGCAACGTCACCGGCGGGGCGCTGGCCATGGCGGTCACCTACGCGACCGGGACGCTCCTGGACGCGGCGGGGGCGTGACGCCCCGCCGGAACCGCCCCGGCCCGCCCGGCGACCCGGGCCACCCTGACCCCCTCCGCCGTCGGCCGCCCCCGGCCGCCCCGGGGGCGTCGCGCCGGCCGTTCCCCACTGCCCCCGCCTGCCCCCCGCCGCCCCGGCGCACGGCCCGCCCGGTCCGCCCAGCGCGCCCCCGGGCCGCGGGGCGCACCCCCGGGTGTGCCGTCCCGGGGCGTCGGTGATCCGCGAGCCGGGTGTCCGAACGGTCAGGCGCCGGTGGTGGCGGCGACGGGGTCCGGGCCGGGCCCGGACTCGATGATCCGCACGAGCAGGTCGAGGCCGGCACGGTCCACCGGCCGGGTACTGGCGTTGAGAACGACGACCGCGGCCCGGTGTTCGGGGGCTGTGGCCAGCAGGCTGCGGTAGCCGCCGGTCCCGCCGGTGTGGAAGAGGATCCGGTGCCGGCCGCGGGACAGGGTGGCGGAGATCCAGCCGGGATGGACGGCGGTTCCGGCGTTGACGCGATGGGCGGTGGTGTGGGTGAGAGCGATGGCGTCGGCGAGTCCTCCGGGCGCGGGGCCGAACTGGGCCCGGGCCAGGGTGAGCAGGTCGGGCACCGTGGAGTGCAGGCCGCCGGCGCCGGCCAGGGCGGCCAGGTGCCAGGGCGGGCGGGGGCGGCCGGTGCGGGAGTGGCCCCCGGCCAGCCGTGCGGCGCGTCCGGGGTCGAGCACCACCCTGGTGTCGGCCAGGCCGAGGGGCTCGCAGATCTCGGACCGCACCAGCGTGTCGTAGTCGGTGCCGGCGTGGCGTGCCAGGACGAGTCCGAGCAGGCCGGCGCCGAGGTTGGAGTAGTGGAAGCGGGTGCCGGGCACCGACCGCAGGCGGGTCCGCCGCAGTCCGTCCAGCAGGAACTCGCCCGTGCAGCCGGCGTAGGGGTCGGACCGGAACAGGCCCCGCGGCAGGAGGCCCTTGGGCAACCGGGGCAGGCCGGAGGTGTGGCAGGCCAGGTGGCCCAGCGTGATGACCTCACCGCCGCGCTCCGGAGCCGTGATGTCGCGGGGCAGCAGGTCGCGGAGCGGTTGGTCCAGCCGCACGGCGCCGCGCACGGTGAACCGCGCCAGGAGCAGCGCGGTGAACGTCTTGGTGACGGAACCTATTTCGAACAGCGTGCCGGGGTCCGCGCCGTGCAGAGCGGACCGCCCGCCCCGGACGGCTCCCACCACGACGGAGCCCCGCTGCCGGGCGCCCAGCCGCTCCGCCGTCAGCCGTACCAGTTCATCGAGGCGTGAGGTCATGACCCGTCAGGCCTCCGTCCGGCCGAACAGGCGCCGGCCGCCGTACTTCTTGTGCACGGCCTGCTTCGAGACCCCCAGCGCTTCGGCGATCTGCGCCCACGTCGTCCCCGCAGCCCGCGCCCGGTACACCAGAATCTCCTCCTGCCCTTCCAGGCGGTGGCGCAACGCGGCTGCCTCACGCAGCGCTTGGAGGGGATCGGCGTTCTCGGTGATCGAGGAAAGGTCAACTCCGGTCATGAGTCAACCTTGGTTGACTCGGGCCCATTCGTCAACCTGGGTTGACCGCATCGGTTGCGGTGCCGAAGGCCGTCGCGACGGCGGCGCCGCCGCCCGGGCCCCGGTTCACCGCCGGCCGGGCGGAAGGCTTCCCGCCCGGCCCGGGAGCCGCGGGGAGCGGTTGTGCCACGGCGAGCGGGTGTGTCACGGCGAGCCGCGGGCCGTGCGGAGGGTCGCTCGGCCGACTGCCGGGGTTTTCGGGGACCCACGGCCGCGCCGCGGGCCGGCCCCGGGGTCCCGGACCGGTCCGGTCGACGTGGCGCGCCCGCGCGGCCGACGCCCGGGGCGAGGCACCGGCGCGTCCCGGCT
Organism: Streptomyces pactum; assembly: GCF_016031615.1. Lineage (GTDB taxonomy): Bacteria > Actinomycetota > Actinomycetes > Streptomycetales > Streptomycetaceae > Streptomyces > Streptomyces pactus. Next base: position 2,021,206 of record NZ_JACYXC010000001.1, on the reverse strand, counting down.
CCGTCGCGCCGGCGGCCACCGCGGCCGGTTGTGCCGCCGCACCGCCGCGCGGGAGGGGGCGGCGCGGCGGTGCGGTCCGTCACCTCACCGGGCCGCGGGACCGTCCCCGTCGAAGGCGTCGCGGTTCCGCACGATCTCCGTCCGGTGTTCCCGCACCCAGTGCACGACGTGGGTGACGGTGTCGTTGAGCGACCGGCCCAGCGGCGTCAGCTCGTACTCGACCCGGGGCGGGACCTCGGCGTAGGCCGTCCGTGTCACCAGGCCGTCACGGGTCAGCGCTCGCAGCGTCCGGCTCAGCATGCGCTGGGACACCCCGGCGATCCGCTCGTGCAACGCTGTGAAGCGGAGCGGCCCTTCGGCGAGCGTGGTCACGACCAGTACGGTCCACTTGTCCCCCATCCGGGCGAGCAGATCGCGCACGAGTTCGATCGTGGACGCGCATTCCGGGGCGACCCCGGCCGCCACCAGCCGGGAACGCAGCTCGGAATCCACGGGCCGGTTCCCTCCGGGTGCGTAGCTGACATGAAAGTGCGTGAGCGCGAGGCCTTGAACGCGACGACCGCACCCCCGTTACATACGGATGGTAACCAACGGGCGTCCGCCCGATCCGCCCCGATCCGAGCGAGGGAAAGATGACCCTGGGAGCCGCCGCACCGGATGAGGCCACCGACGGGCAGCACGACGGCGCGGCCCCGGGGGTGCGGCACGACACCTTCACCGTGGAATCCCACCTGGCCGCGGCCCCGGGCACGGTCTTCGGGGCGTTCGCCGACACGCCCGCACGGCGCCGGTGGTTCCGGCTGCCCGGCCGCCCGGTCTCGTACGAGCACGACTTCACGGTCACCGGCGGCGAGACGGCGTCGAGCGTCTTCACGGTCGCGGGTGCCGCGCCGGAGCGGCTCGCGTACGCCTCGCGGTACCTCGACATCGTGCCGGGCGCCAGGATCGTTTACACCTACACCTCACGCGTGGACGACATCGTGCGGTGGGCGTCGCTGGTGACCGTCGAACTGCGCCCGCGGGCCGGCGGCACCGAGCTGCGGTGGACCGAGCAGGCGGCCTTCCTGACCCCGTCCGCGGAGCCCGAGCACGACCTCCCGCACCTGCGCGGCGCCACCCGGCTGCGGCTGAACGGCCTCCCGGCGGCGCTGGACGGCTGACGGCCCCTGTGGTGGCGGTGGTCCCGCCCGGGGGCCGGGGCCGACCGGCCTCCGGTGTCCCGGAGGGGCGGCCTTAGGGTCGCGATCATGCCTGACATATCCATGACCGCGATCGTGCTGCTCTGTCTGGCCGCCGCCGCGGCGGGCTGGATCGACGCCGTGGTGGGCGGCGGCGGCCTGCTCCAGCTCCCCGCACTGCTCGTCGGCGTCCCCGGGGTGCAGCCCGCCTACGTCCTCGGCACCAACAAAGCGGTCTCGGTGGTCGGTACCACCGCGGCGGCGTTCACCTACGTTCGCAAGGGACTGGTGGACGTCCGGGCCGCCGTGCGCATCGGGATCGCCGCCGCCCTCGGCTCGCTCGCCGGAGCCTTCTTCGCCGCCGGGATCGACAGCGCGGTGCTCCGGCCGCTGATCATGGTCGTGCTCCTCGCCGTGCTCGCCTTCGTGCTGCTGCGGCCCTCCTTCGGCACCGCCCCGGGCGCCGTCGGTCCGCCGACCCGCGCCCGGGTCATCGCCGGCATCCTGATCGCGGGCGCGGGCATCGGCTTCTACGACGGGCTCATCGGCCCCGGCACCGGCACCTTCCTGGTGATCGCGCTCGTCGCCACCCTGCAACTGGACCTGGTGACCGCCTCCGCCACCAGCAAGGTGGTGAACGTCTGCACCAACCTGGGCGCCCTGGTCACATTCGCCCACCAGGGCACCGTGCTGTGGCGGCTGGCCGCGCTGATGGCGGTCTTCAACCTGGCGGGCGGCACCATCGGGGCCCGGATGGCGCTGAAGCGGGGGAGCGGCTTCGTCCGGGCGGTGCTGGTCGTGGTCGTCGTCTCGCTGGTCTGCAAGCTGGCGTACGACCAGTGGCTGGCCGGCTGAGCCGGTGACCCGTGGGGGCCGGCGGGTCCGCGGGACACCCCGGCCCGGTCCGGCCTCCGCCCGCCCGCGCCGCCCGGCCCGGCCTCCGCCCGCGCCGCCCGGCCCGGCCGCGCCGCCGTGGTCCGGTCTCCGGGGACCGGCCCCTGTGGCCCGGCTTCCGTGGCCCGGCCATCGCGGACCGGCTCCCGTAGCCCGGTCTCCGCCCGGTCCGGCCGCCGTTCGGCCGCCGCCGTTCGGCGGGGCCCGCCCGCGCCGCCCGGCGCCGGTCCCGGCCCGCCGGCCCGCTCCCGTTCCCTTTTCCGTTCCCGTGGTGGTGTGCCGCCCGGTCCCGCCGGCGGGCGGTCAGACCCGCCACGCCCCCTCCGCCGCCGCCCGTGCCGCGAACGCGCCGAAGTCCCGCGGCTCGCGCCCCAGGACGCGCCGCACGCAGTCCGAGAGGTACGCGCTCGACCCTTCCTCGATGGTGCGCAGCAGCCCGTCCACGATCCCGGCGTCCGCCTCGGTCAGCCCGGCCGCGACCAGGTCGGCGCGGAACTCCTGGTGGGAGACGGGGGTGTAGCGCAGGTCCCGGCCGGTGGCCCCGGCGATGGCGGCCACCGCTTCCCCGAAGCTCATCGGCCGGGGGCCGGACAGGTCGTACGACTCGCCGTGGTGCCGGTCGTCGGTGAGCGCGGCCACCGCCACCTCGGCGATGTCCGCCGCGTCGATGAAGGGCTCCCGCCCGTCACCGGTCGGCAGCCGCAACTCACCGGCCTGGAGGTACGGGAGGAACATGTCCTCGCTGAAGTTCTGCGCGAACCAGGTGGGGCGCAGGATCGTCCACCCCAGCCCGGAGGCGCGCACCGCGTCCTCCACCGGGCGGGCGGCCGGCCAGTCGCGGGCCGACAGCAGCACCACCCGGGCCACCCCGCGCTCCTTGGCCAGCCGCAGGAACTCCTCGATGTGGCCGGGAGCCCGGGCGCTGCCGAGGTCCTGCAGGTAGACCAGGTAGACGGCGGTCACGCCGTCCAGCGCGGGGCCCCAGGTGGTGGCGTCCAGCCAGTCGAACCGGGTGGCGCCGCCGCGGGACGCGGTACGGGCGGGGACGCCGCGCTCCGCGAGCAGCGCCGCCACCCGCCGCCCGGTCTTGCCGCTGCCGCCCAGGACCAGGACCGTGTCGCCGGTGGTGCCGGTGGTGCCGGTGATGGTGTCGCTTATCGAGCCGTTGTTTGTCATGCCCGTAAGTCAACCGGCGCGCGGGGCGGCCGACCATGCGCGGTCGGCTCGACCGCATGCGTGCGCGTCCACCGGCCGGATGGGGCAGGCGGGGTACGGGTCCATCGGCCGGTCCCGCCACCTGCGTGCGCGTCCGCCGGCCGGCTCCGGCAGGCGCGTACGGGCCCATCGGCCGGATCGGGCAGGCGCGTACGGGGCCGCCGGCGGCCTGACGGACCGGCACCCGCGTAGGCGTGCGGCGGAGCGGCCGGCGGCGTGGGTGCGACCACCGGGGCGGGCTGCGGGCCGCTGCCGCGGCCGTGGGGCGTTCCGGCCCCCGGGTCAGGCGTCGCGGTGCCGGTCGATCCCGTCGAGCACCGCACGCGCGTACGGCACCACCCGCGCCGTCAGCTCCTCGGTCCAGCTCTCCTCGGCGTAGTGGTGGTCCAGGTACAGCTCGCGGGCGTGCCGGAGCACCGGCCGGTGCTCCGGCGGGAGCCGGCCGAGGGCCCAGTCGGCGGCGGCGTCCTTCGGCCGGATCTCGCCGGTGGCCACGGTGGTCCAGACGCGGGCGAGGGTGAGCACCGCGTTCCGGGTGTCGTCGCCGAGGCCGGCGAGGAGTTCCGGGACGCCCGCGAGGCTCGCCCGGACCAGGTCCGGGTGCGGGACCGGGTCCAGCAGCCGGGCGGGGGGCGGGCCGGCGAGCGGCACCCCGTGGGCCCGCGCCGTGGTGAGCAGCACGGCCAGATCGGGCATCGGCTCCGGCCGGGGCACCGCGCCGGCCCGCAGCTCCTCGCGCAGCCACTCGCCGTAGAGGAAGTCACCGGTGGGCGGGAACCGCCACGGGTGGACCTCCGACCGGACCACGACGGTGAGCTCCACCGGGCGGAGCCGTCCGCCGGGGCCGGAGACGGCGAGCAGCCCGTCCCGCAGCGTCCGGCGCTCGGCGTCGTCCATGGACCGCCGGGTGAGGACGAGGAGGTCGAGATCGCTGGCCGGCCGCAGGCCGCCGAGCACGGCCGAGCCGTGGAGGCAGACGCCCTCGACCTGTTCGCCGAGCACCTCGCGGACGAGTGCCAGGGCCTGCCGCACCTGGTCCGCCGCACCGTCACCGACCACCGACGTCCACTCCATCGCACCAGTGTGGACCGGCCGCCCGGGAGCTGGCGCACCGACGGGGAGACCGGCTCAGCGCCGGACGGTCGCGGGCGGACCCGCGCACACGGTCTTCGGCCCGTTTCGCGGGCCCTCCGCGGGGCCGTCGCGCCGTGCGGCCCGGTGTGCGGCCCGCGCCCGGTGGGGCGCCGGCCGGGCCGTGAGGGTCCGGCGGAAGCGGGGTCAGGGGTGAAGGCGCAGCACTTTGGCGAGCAGCGTGGAGAGTTGCGCGCGCTCGGCCGGGGTGAGGTCCGCGAAGGTGTCGTCGAGGAACGCGGGTACCGCCTCCTCCGCGCGGGCGAGGAGCCGGCGGCCCGAGTCGGTGATCGTGACGGCGTAGGCGCGGCGATCGACCGCGTCGCGTTCGCGCCGCACCTGCCCGGCCCGCTCCAGGCCGTCGCAGATGCCGACCATGACACTGCGGTCGATGCGCAGTTGGTCGCTCAGGACCCGCTGGGAGCTGGGGCCGACCTCGGCGAGCATCTTGAGCACCAGGTGCTGCCCGACGCCGATCCCGGACTCGGCCGCCCGGGCCTCCGCGGCGCGGGCGACGACGGTCGAGGCCCGGCACAGCGCGATGTCCAGGCGCTCCGCGGCGAGCGTCGGGAAGTAGACGGTCTCGCGGTCCCCGGTCCTGGGCGGCATGCGGCCCACCTCCTCTGCCTGTGCCTGTGGGGCGGTCACGCGCCGATTCTACCCGGATTCGATCTGCCCACAGATTGTTTGCGCTCCACCCATCGCATTTGTATGCTCGCCAATCATCTGCTGGCAGATGATCTGCGTGGAGACGGAGGAGTGCGGATGGAGGTGCGCCATGGTGGAGCCCGACGGGCCGCGGCCGGCCGGCCCCGGATCCTGCCCCCGGTGCTGCTCCGCGCCGCGGTGTGTCCGCACCCGATGGGCCGGTCCGGCGGCCGGCGGGGGGTGGCCCCGCCCGTCGTCGGACGTGCCGTGCGGCGGACGCGACCCGTTTCCGGGCATGGCTTGTCCTCGGACGCGACCCGGTCGCCCCCGGACGCGGCGCTGCCGTCGGAACCGGCCTGTCGTCGGAAGGTCCCGTCGCCGTCGGGGGCGCGCACCGGTGGCTCACGCCGCCGGCGGCTCATGCCGGGGTGCGCGGGCACCCCGCGGGCTGCCTCTCCCTCGCCGGCGCCGCGCCGGCCCATGTCTCGGCCGGCGGTGACGGTCACCCGTCGGTCGACCTCGGCCGGCGTGACGGCCACCCGCGCCGGCCACGCCGACCCACCGCGCCGACCCACCGCCCGGCCCGCCGCGCCGGCCGCGACGGCCGCCCGCGGCGACCGCCCATCCGTACCGTGACGCAGAGGACGTGACCGTGACCCTGGACCTGACCCCCGACCAGCTTCTCTCCACCACCCGCGCCGTGCGCAAGCGCCTCGACCTGGACCGCCCGGTCCCCCGCTCCCTGATCGAGGAGTGCGTGGACCTGGCCACCCAGGCCCCGACCGGCCGCAACAGGCAGCGCTGGCACTTCATCGTCGTCACCGACCCCGGTCGGCGGCGGGCCGTGGCCGACATCTTCCTGCGCGCCCTGCCCCTGGCCGCCGGGCACCCGCTGACCGAACGCGACGCCTGGCGCATGAACTACCACCAGGGCTCCACCGGGCGGGTCTTCGACGGGCTGCGCCACCTGGCCGCCAACATCCACCGGGTGCCCGCCTTCGTCATCCCCGGGGTGGAGGGGCGCACCGACCACGCTCCGGTGACCGTGCAGGCGGGGGCGTGGGGCTCCATCCTGCCGGCGGTGTGGAGCTTCATGCTGGCCGCCCGGGCGCGCGGCCTGGGCACCACCTGGACGACGGCGCAAGGGCCGCTGGAACGGGAACTGGCCGAGGTGCTCGGCGTTCCGTACGACGACATCATGCTCGCCGCGTTCATCCCGCTCGCCTACACCATCGGCACCGACTTCCGGCCGGCCCGCCGGATCCCCCGCGAGCAGGTCCTGCACTGGGACCGGTGGGTGCGGCGCCCCGCCGGGCCCGCGCGGTAGCGCCCGCCCTCCTCACCGCCCGGCGCCCTCGCCACCCGCCCTCCTCGCCGCGCGGCGTCCGCCGCCCGTCTCGCGGTTCCCACGCTCGGGGGTGCGGGTGACGGGTGCCGGCGGGACAACGGCCCGGCGCCCCGGGGCAATCTGAAGGGCCCGGCGCCCCCGGGTCAGTCGAACGGCCCGGCCCCGGGCGGCGGCCCGGGAGGGTGGCGGCGCTCGGGGGTGGTGGCCGGTCGGTCCAGACCGGTGACCCGTTCGTGATGTTCACGCAGCGGTCACACTCCGCTCGGCGGTGCGTCGGGGCCCGCTCGGCTCCGGCCGGTTGCCTGCTGTCCGGCCCCGGGCGGCGTGCCCGGGGACGCGACGGTCCACCCCCGGTCGCCGCCCGGTCCGGGCCGCGTCCGCCGCACCCTCGGGAGCCCACCGTGAAACGCACCGCATCGTCCATCGCCGCCGTCCTCACCGCGGCGCTCGGTCTCGCCGCCGCCGCCCTGGTGCCCGCCGGCGCGGCACCCGCCGGGCCGGCCGGGGCCGGACGCGGCGGCGGCAAGGCCGTCACCATCGACGTGGTGAGCGACATCCAGGGGGACACCGGGGACTTCGGCCGGGCGCTGGACCAGATGCGCGGCCTGCCGGGCTCCAGCAGCGCGCTGGTGGTCAACGGCGACATCACCAACCGGGGCTATCCGCACGAGTACGCCGAGGTCCGGGCGACCCTCGACGCCCACCCGCACCCGGGCCGGACCTTCTTCACCATCGGCAACCACGAGTTCTACGTGCCGAAGTACTGCGACCCCGGCAAGCTGTGCCAGGGCACCTGGCCGAACGGCACCCCCGAGTCCCGGCTGTTCCAGAACTTCTACGACTTCACCGGCCTGGACAAGGTCTACTACGAGCGGGTGGTGGACGGGGTGCCGATGCTGATGCTCGGCACCGAGAAGTACATGAAGTACCACGACGCCACCAAGTGGGACGAGGTGTGGATGAGCGACGAGCAGCTCAACTGGCTCGCCTCCCGCCTGGAGCACTGGGAGCGCCAGGGCAAGCCGGTGCTGGTCTTCTCCCACCACGTGCTGCCCGACACCGTCTCCGGCACCCGCAACAGGCTCTACAGCGGCGACTACCTCCAGGCCGACCGGCTGCTGAAGATCCTCGGCCGGCACGAGGACGCGGTGCTCTTCACCTCGCACACCCACTGGGACCTCGGCCTCTCGGACTGGGCCGTCCGCAAGGTGGTGCCCGGCACCGGCAATCTCCGGGGCTTCACGGTGGTCAACACCGGAGCGGTCCAGACGCAGTGGACCGATGACGGCAAGGGCGGCGAGACCGCGCTGTCGGGCAAGGAGAACAGCGGGCTGCGGGTGACGGTCGGCAAGAAGGAGATCGTGGTCAAGGCGCGTGACTACCTGCGCGACCGGTGGGTGAAGGAGCTGCGGATACCGCTCACCCGCTGACCGGCCGCCCCGCCGGATCCCACGGACCGTCACCCCACCGGCCGCCGGGCCCCCGCCGCCCGGCGGCCGGTGCCGGGTCCGGCCCCTCGCCGCCGGGCCCTGGCGTACGGCGCCGGTCCCCGGCGGACGGTGGCGGGCCCGGCGCCCGGGGGAGCGGTCGAAGCACGGCGCGGTACGGGCCGTGCGCCCGCGCCCCGTACCGCGGGTCCCGCGCCGGGGTTCGCGCCCTGGTGCGCGGCCGGTGACCGGGCGCGCCGGGCCCGTCGGCGCTCATACGGTATGAGGCATGACCGGATGTCCGGATCGGCATCGTGGAAGCGGTGCGCGGTCCCGCCTAGCGTCGTCCCCATGACTGAGCCAACCGCCGAGCCCGGTGCCGAGCCGCCCTTCACCAGTTACGTGGAACTGATCCTCGATCAGCTCGCCGGCGACCCGGGACGCCCGGTGCTCGTCGCCTCCGACGGGCAGCGCATCCCGGCGGCCGACCTGATCGACACCGTGCACGCCACCGCGGCCGTCCTCGCCGGACGCGGCATCGGCCGGGGCGCCACGGTGGCGCTGCTCACCGGCAACCGGCCCGAGACGCTGACCGCGCGGTACGCCGCCAACCTGCTGGGCGCGCGGGCGGTCTCCCTCTACGAGGGCATGGCGGCGCCCACCCTGGCCTCCATCGTGACGAGCGTGGAGACCGACCTGCTGCTGGTGGAGCCGGAGGCGTACGGGACGGCCGAGGCGGTGCTGGAGCGGCTGCGGGCCGCCGGCGGGGCCCCGGAGGTGCTCTCCTTCGGCCCCGGCCCGCTGGGCGCCGACCTGACCGCGGCCGCCGCCCGCCACCGGGGCGCCCGGACGGCCGCCGCCGCCCGGCCCGACGACGACTGGTGCATCCGGTTCACCGGGGGCACCACCGGCACCCCCAAGGGCGTCCGGATGGCGCACGGCGCGTACAGCTGGGGGCTGTCGGTGCGGGCCGCGGAACAGCGCCAGGCACCGCCCCGGTTCCTCGCCTGCACCCCCCTCGCCCACCTGGCCGGCATCCTCGCCGACACCACGCTGCTCGCCGGCGGCCAGGTCGTCCTGCACCGCGCCTTCGACCCGCACCGGGTGCTGGCGACCGTGGAGCGCGAGCGGATCACCGACCTGTGGCTGCTGCCGCCGCTGCTCTACCGGCTCATCGAGGCGCTCGACCACCCCGCCGACCCCACGGCCCCCGCCCCCGACACCGGCAGCCTGCGCCGGATCATCTACGGCGGCTGCCCCTCCTCCGCCGCCCGGCTGCGCCGCGCCGCGCGGCTCTTCGGGCCCGTACTGCACTGCACCTACGGGCAGATGGAGGCCGGCTGGATCACCGACGCCCGGCCCGAGGACCACACGGTCACCGGCAGCGGCGGCCAGATCACCGTGGGCCGCCCCGGACCCGGCGTGGAGATCGCCGTCGTCGGCCCGGCCGGCGACCGCCTGCCGCCGGGCGAGCCGGGGGAGGTGCTGGTCCGCTCCGGCATGGTGATGAGCGGCTACTGGAAGCAGCCGGAGCTGACCCGGCGGGTGCTGCGCGAGGACGGCTGGGTGCGCACCGGCGACGTCGGCTACCGGGACGAGGACGGGTACCTCTTCCTGGTCGACCGGATCAAGGACCTGATCATCGTGATGGGCGGCCACGTGTACCCGGCCGACCTGGAGGAACTGCTGCTGCGCCACCCCGCCGTGGCGCACTGCGCGGTGTTCAAGGTGGTCCGGCCGGACGCGGCCGAGGAGGTGCACGCGGCGGTCGTGCCCGCCCCGGGGCCCGCCGCCGACGGTCCGCGGGACGACCTGGCCCGGACCCTCAAGGAGTACGTCACCGAGCACAAGGGCGCGATGTACACGCCCGCGGCGCTGCACTTCCTCGACGAGATCCCGCTCACCGCCGTCGGCAAGCCGGACCGCAGACGGCTCGGCGCCACCTTCGGACTCGCCGCCGCCCGGTAGCCGTAACGCGCGCCGGCGGAGCACCCGGGCCGTCCGTGCGGCGCGTGAGCCGGCTCCGGGGGGCGTACGGGGCGCGCGTCGGCGGGCTCCCGGGGCGGCCGTCGCCCGGCCCCCGGGGCGTACCGGAGCGGCGGAGCGGCCGGGCGGACCGGGGCGCCGTCAGGCGGTGGCGGCCGGCCGGGCCGGGGGCGCCGTCAGGCGGTGGCGCCCCGGACGGCGGCGCCCTCCTCGCCCGGGGTGGGGCAGCCGGTGGTGGCGGTCACCGCGGTCAGCAGCACCACCGAGTCCTGCACCGCCCGCAGCCCGTTCCGCTCCGGGGGGATCAGCTGCACCTGCCCCGCGATCAGCTCCTGCTCGCCGCCCGGGGTGGTCAGCCGGACGTGCCCGTGCAGCACCTGGAGGCTCGCCGCCGGGGGCGCGTTGTGCTCGTCCAGCTCGGTGCCCGCGGTCAGCGCGATCACGCTCTGCCGCAGCGGCCCGCTGCGCAGGAAGAGCCGGGCGCTGCGGCCGTGCGGGTCGTCATGGGCCAGATCCAGATGGTGACGGGCGAGCCTGGTGAGGTCGTCCATGGGCCTCCCCTCGTGTCTGCGGTACCTCTCCCATGGTCACCGGCCGGGGTGCCCCCCGCCAGTCGCACCGCCGGTGCCGCCGCGTGAACCACGGGCGGGGGCCGTGGCCGGTGAGACGGGCGAGGCCGCCGGTCCGCCGGGGCCCGGTGCGGCGGCCGGTCCGCCGGAGCAGGTGCCGCCGCACCGCGGGGCCGGGCCACCACCCCGCGCGCCGGCCGCCGGGGCGGGTGCCGCCGCGTTCCGGCGCGTGCCGGACACCGCCACGCGCCGCGGGGGCCGGTGACCGGCCGGCGGCGGGCTAGCGTGGGAGCCGCCGGGACGCGCCGGCCGGACGGCGCGCGGGCACGGGAGGAGAGGACGAACGGCATGGCGGACTACCTGGCCGTACTGACCACCACCGACAGTCCCGAGAAGGCGGAGGCGCTGGCCCGCGGGGCGGTGGAGGCGCGGCTCGCGGCGTGTGCGCAGATCAGCCAGCCGGTGACCTCGGTCTACCGGTGGCAGGGCATCGTGGAGACCGAGTCGGAGTGGCAGGTGCTGTTCAAGACCACCACCGCCCGCTACGACGAGTTGGAGGCGCACATCCGCGACGCCCACGACTACGACAACCCGGAGATCATCGGCCTGCCGGTGACACACGGCAGCGAGGCATACCTGGGCTGGGTGGTGGAGCAGACCACCATCAGCTAGGGGTGCCCGTGCCGTCGCGGGACCGTGCCCGGGCCGGCCGACCCCGTCCCGCGGCCGGCCGGCCCCGACCGGCGGTCGGCGGAACCCGCCCGGCGGCCCGTGGCCGGTGCGCGTGCCGCGCTCACCGTGTCCGGGAGACGGTGGTCCGCCGGCCCACCGCCCACCGCGCGGGCCGGTGGCCTGCCGTACGGGGTGGCGAGCGCCGGCCCGCCGTACATGGCGCCGGGACGCGCTCGTCGGTATGCCGGGGCTTGCCGGGGTGCCCGGTGCGGGTGCGAGGTGCCGGAGTGCCGGGGTGGAGGGCGTCCGGCGGTGACGGCGGTCAGGCGGGCCGGCGGAGGTCCAGCATGCAGAAGACCTTGTCGTAGCGGCGTTCGCCGACGGCGACGAAGCGGGGCAGCCGGCCGTACTCGGTGAAGCCCAGTGACCGGTACAGGCGGAGGGCCCCGGTGTTGTCCCCCCGGGCGTCCAGGGTGAGGACCTCGACCCCGGCCTCCCGGGCGTCGGCGATCAGGGCGGCGGTCAGCGCCCGGCCGACCCCACGGCCCTGGGCGGCGGTGTCCACCGCGAGCTTCTCCAGGTCGGCGTGCGGCCGGTGCGTCGGCCGGGTGTAGCGCTGCCAGTACCCCAGCCCGACCAGCCGGTGGCCGAGGCAGGCGGCGCGCAGGGACGCGTCCCCGGCCCGTACCGCGGTGAGGACCCGGCCGAGGAGGTCCGTCACCTCGTCCGGCGAGGGCGGTTCGACCCAGCCCAGCGCGGCACCGCCCCGGACCAGATCCGCCAGGATCCGGTGCGCCGACTCCGCGAACCAGGCTTCCCGCTCCGGGCCGGAGGTCAGCGCCTCCGCGTCGAGGAGGGCGGGTCCACCGTTCACACCGCTGGTCAGGGCCGGATTCATGGCCGGCAGCCTAGCCAACCCCACGGCCCGGACCCGGCGCGGCCCGTACCGGGCGCGGCTCGGACCCGGGCGCCGGACCGCACCGGGCGGGCACGCGGCTGCCCTCGGTCCCGGGTCTCCCTCCCCGCACACCGGACGGACGCGCGGCCGCGGTGCGGTCGCAGGTGTCGGGTGTCGCAGGTGGCCGGGGTGCAGCGGGAGCCGGGCGCGGACGGGGGCAGGGGGCCGGGGGCACCGTCGCGGGGCGCCCGGCCGCGCCGAGGGGCACGCGGCACGGTGCGGGCGGACCGGGCGCCGGACCGCACCGGGCGGGCGCGCGGGACGCCAGGGCGCCTCCCGGCCGGGGGCGGCCCGGGGGTGCCCAAGGGCTCGGGGCGCCGGGGCCCGGGGTGACCGGGGTGCACCGCCGCAGCCCGCCTATCCTGGGCTTTCGCCCCACCGGCGACCGGCCCCGGCCGGTCCGACGACCCCGCAGAACAGGTGCAGCCCGCCGTGTCCCTCCACCCCCGAAGCCCCCGCCGACGCGACCCCCGCGGCCCCCCGACGCCGCCCCCCGGCACGGCCCCCCGCAGCCGCCCCCCCGGCACGGCCCCCGAGCCCGCCGGCTCCCCGGCCGCCGTCCTGCCCAAGGCGGAACTGCACCTGCACATCGAGGGGACCCTGGAGCCGTCGCTGGCGTTCGCGCTCGCCGAGCGCAACGGCGTGGTGCTGCCGTTCGCGACCGAGGAGGAGCTGCGCGCCGCGTACTCCTTCACCGACCTGCAGTCCTTCCTCGACCTGTACTACGCGCTGATGGCGGTGCTCCGTACCGAGGACGACTTCGCCGACCTCGCCGACGCCTATCTGGCCCGGGCCCGGCGGCAGGGCGTGCGGCACGCCGAGATCTTCTTCGACCCGCAGGCGCACACCGCCCGTGGCGTGCCCGTCGGCACGGTCGTCGACGGGCTCACCCGCGCGCTGGACGCGGCGCCCCGGCGGCACGGCATCACCACCCGCCTGATCATGTGCTTCCTGCGGGACGAGGGCCCCGAGGCGGCGCTGGCCACCTTCGAGTCGGCCCGCCCGTACCTGGACCGCATCGCCGCCGTGGGCCTGGACTCGGCCGAGGTGGGCCACCCGCCGGCGGCGTTCCGGGAGGTGTACCGGCGCGCCCGGGAGGCCGGACTGAAGTGTGTGGCGCACGCCGGTGAGGAGGGGCCGCCGGCCTACGTGTGGGAGGCGCTGGACGTCCTCGGCGTGGACCGGGTGGATCACGGGGTGCGGTCCATGGAGGACCCCGAGCTGGTCGCCCGGCTGGCGGCGGACCAGGTGCCGCTGACCGTCTGCCCGCTGTCCAACCTGCGGCTGCGGGTGGTGGACCGGCTGGCCGACCACCCGCTGCCCGCGATGCTGGAGGCCGGTCTGCTGGTGACGGTGAACTCCGACGACCCGGCCTACTTCGGCGGCTACGTGGACGACAACTTCACCGCGGTGCGCGACGCGCTCGGCCTGGACGCGGAAACGCTGCGGACCCTGGCCCGCAACTCCTTCCGCGCCTCCTTCCTGGACGAGGAGACCCGCGCCCGGTACCTGGCGGAGGTGGACGCGCACCGCGACTGATCCCGGAACCCCGCCGCGCGCCCGCGCCGCCGGTGCCGTCCCGCGCCGTGGCGGGCCGTCGCCACCGGGGCAGGCCGTCGCCGCCGCGGCGCGGAGCCGTCCCGGGGCGCGGGTGCCGTATCGGTACGTGGTGCCGTACCGCGGCACGGGCCCGTACCGGGCGCTGGTGCCGTCCCGCGTTCCCGGTACCGGCGTCGGCATCGGCGGGGTGCCGGGCCCCGTACCGCGGCCCCGCCGGTCCGTGCGCCCCGGCCGTGGTCAGCCGCCGGCCGGGTCCCGGCGGGCGACGGTGAAGTGCCGCTCCCCGCTCGGTTGTTCCAGCTCGTCCAGGACGGCGACCGCGAGGTCCTCGGCCGAGATCCGGGAGGTGCCGTCGGCCTCGGTGAGCAGGGTGGTGGTACCGCGCCGGTACGCGCCGGTGCGCTCACCCGGCTCCAGGACGGCGGGCGGGCTGAGGTAGACCCAATCGGCGGCCGGATGGGCCCGGCAGGTCTCCAGCTGGGCGGCGCTGGCCGCGGCGATGTCCCGGTACTGCCGGGGTACGTACACGGGGCTGTCCAGGACGGTGCGGCCGGGGTCGCCGGGTATCTCCAGCGGGGCGGCGCCGCCGACCACGAGGACGCGGGTCCGGGCGGCGGCGGCCGCGTCGAGCAGCGCGGTGGTGGTCGCGGGGAAGGTGTGCTCGTCCCCGGGGGCCGGGCGGGTCGCGGCCACGACCGCGTCGGCGCCGCGGAAGACCTCGGCCAGCCGGCCGGGCTCGTCGGCGTCCCCCTCGACGGCGGTCACGCCGGGCGGCAGCTCGGCCGGTCGCGTGCGGCGGAACACCGCGAGCAGGTCATGGCCCCGGCGCGCGGCCTCGCCGACGACTCGTGAGCCGACCATGCCCGCGGCTCCTACGACGACGATCTTCATCAGGACGTTCCTTTCGTTGAGGACGTTGAGGACGTTGAGGACGGTGAGGACGTTGTTGAGGGTGTGGAGGGCGCTGAGGACGGTGGGGGTGAGGCGGAACGGGAGGAACGGGTCGGCGGGGGAAGCTGTCCCGCGCCGATCGCGGCGAGCGAGAGTCCGAAGCCCAGGAGCTGGACGGGCCCGAGCGTCTGGCCCAGCACGGCCGCCCCGAGCCCGGCGGCGACCAGCGGGGAGAGCAGCACCAGGACCGCCACGGAGTTGACCGGCAGGGAGCCGATGCCGCGGAACCACAGCACGTAGGCGATCAGCCCTCCGGCCGAGCCCAGCCAGAGGTACCCCAGCGCGGCGGACGGCCCGATCGACGGCGGGGCCCCCTCCGCCAGGGCGGTGACGGGCAGCAGGAACAGGCCGCCCGCGGTGAGCTGCCAGCCGGCGAACGCGGTGGGGCCGACCCCCGCGGGCCGCCCCCACCGCTTGGTGAGGGTCAGGCCCAGGGCCATCGACGCGGCGCCGCCCAGGCCCGCCACGACCCCGACCGGGTCGAGCGCCGCCTCCGGGCCGATCACCACCAGGCCGACGCCGGCCATCCCGGCCACCCCCCAGGCCAGGTGCCAGGCCGAGGGGCGCTGGTGGAGGACCGGGGCGGCCAGCAGGGCGACGGCGAGCGGCTGGGCCGCCGCCAGCGTCCCGGCCACCCCGCCCGGCAGGCGTTCGGCCGCGATGAACAGCAGGGGGAAGAGCAGCCCGATGTTGAGCACACCGAGCGCCGCGGCCTTCCCCCACCAGGCCCCGCGCGGCAGCGTCCGGGAGATCGCCAGCGCGACCAGCCCGGCCGGCAGCGCCCGCAGCAGCCCCGCGAACAACGGGTGCCCGGACGGGAGGAATTCGGTGGTGACGAGGTAGGTGGTGCCCCACGCCAAGGGGGCGAATGCCGTCGCGGCGGTGCGGGCCGCAGTTCCCCGGAGCGCGCCGCCGCCGGTTCCGCCGGAGACCTCCGGCGCTGGTGGACGTGTCATGCACGCAGTCTCGGGTCCGGACGATCAATGAGTCCAACACATGTTTGTCAGCTCATCGATCACGTATCACGATGGATCCATGGAGCTCCAGCAGATGCGCTACGTGATCGCCGTCGCCGAGACGAACAGCTTCACCCGGGCCGCCGAGCGGTGTCTGGTCGTCCAGTCCGCGCTCAGCCACCAGATCGCCCGGCTGGAGAAGGAGCTGGGCGCCCGGCTCTTCGAGCGCACCAGCCGGCGGGTGCGGCTGACGCCGGCCGGCGCGGCGTTCCTGCCGGCCGCCCGGCAGTGCCTGGACGCCGCCGAGCGCGCCGCCGCGGAGGTCGCCGCGGCCGTGGGGGAGGTGCGCGGGCGGCTCGCCGTGGGCCTGATCCCCACGGTGGCGGCGGTCGATGTCGCGGGGGCGCTGCGGGACTTCCGCGGCAGGTACCCGCGGGTGCGGATCAGCCTGCGGGTGGGCGCCAGCGAGGACCTGATGGAGCAGGTGGGGGAGGGGGCCCTCGACGTGGCGTTCCTCGGGCTGCCGACCACCGCCCGGCCCGGCGGGGTGGCGGCGCACGAACTCGCCCGCGGCCGGCTCGTCGCCGTGGTCGCGCCGGACCATCCGCTCGCCGGCGAACCGGTGGTGGACCTGCGCCGCCTCTCCCGCGAGGTGTTCGTGGACCTGCCCGCCGGGACGGCCGGGCGCGAACAGTCCGACCAGGCGTTCGCCGCCGCCGGCCTCAGCCGCGACGTCGCCTTCGAGGTGACCAACGCGGACTTCATCGCCCGGCTCGTCGGACAGGGCCTGGGCGTGGCCATGCTGCCCTCGGCCTATGTGCCGCAGCTCGCCGGCGTCGTCACCGTCGAGGTCTCCGACGCGCCGGCCCGCGTCGAGTACGCGGTCTGGAGCCGCTTCGGCCGCACCCCGGCGGCGACCGCCTTCCTCACCCAGCTCGGCATCCCCGTCCCGGACGGGCACGCCCCCTGACCGGGGCTCCCCCCGGATCCTGGGTCCCGGGCCGGGGCACCTCCCGGCGGGGTGCGGGGTACGACGCCGGCCGTGCGGCACCGGGGCGGCACGGGCGGGGTGCTGAACGGGCCCGGTGCGCAACCCTCCGTGACCGGCGGGCCCGGCCCGCGTACCGACCGCGACCGGCCGGACCGCCGGTACGGCGGACGATGGCATGATCGGACGTCGAACAAGCGCCCTCACCGCAGTCCTCCACCGGGAGAAGCGGAGAGTCCGCTCTCCGGCGGGGGGAGTGACCTGCCCAGCCACCGTCTAACAATCGGCCAGAGAATTGATACCTATAGCATCGCGGGTGTTTTCGCGAATAAACCGAAGAATAAAAGGCGTCGCCTGGCGTGAGCCGCGGGTCATCCTCTGGATCGCGGTGGGTGTGGTGACGCTGGGGTTCATGATCGCGCTGGAGGTCGTCGCCCGCCGCCACGCCGGGGTGCCGGGGCCGGTCACCACCCAGGTGCGGGAGATCGTCTTCCCGCCTAAGCCCGGGCCGCTGTACGGCGGACTGGCGCTGATGATGGTGGTCCTCACCTGGCGGCAGCGGTTCATCGCCGCGGGGGCCGCGATCGGCATCGACATCGTCTTCGTGCTGGGCCGGTGGGCCGCCGGCACCGGGATGGACGCCGACCACCTCTTCGGCAACGGTGCGCTGTGGGTGATGCTCGGCTGCGGGGTCATCGCGGTCACCCGCCGCACCGGACGGGAGCGGATGCTGCTGCTGAAGGGCGTCGGGCTGGGCCTGCTGCTGGTGGCCGGCCGCAAGACCGGTGACACCTGGCTGGCGATCACCGCCAAGACCCGCCCGGACGTGCTCGACCCCTACCTGGCCACCGCCGACCACGCCCTGGGCAACCCGTCCTGGGTGGCCGGCCGGCTGCTCCGGGCCACCGAACCGATCGGCACCCACCTCCTCGACTGGGTCTACGCCGAGCTGGCGGTCGCCGCGGTCGTCGTCGCGCTGTACCAGCTGCGGAAGGTGGGCACCGAGCGCCGCTTCCCGCGCCACCACCTGGTGCGCACCTTCCTGCTGATCGGCCTCCTGGGGCCGGCCTTCTACATGATCTTCCCGGTGGTCGGGCCGATCTTCGCCTACGGCC
Source organism: Streptomyces pactum (assembly GCF_016031615.1). GTDB lineage: Bacteria > Actinomycetota > Actinomycetes > Streptomycetales > Streptomycetaceae > Streptomyces > Streptomyces pactus. Next base: position 2,003,610 of record NZ_JACYXC010000001.1, on the reverse strand, counting down.
CGGGCACCTCCGGCACCGGCGGCGTGGAGTGGGCCGTGGTCAACGTGTGGCCGGACACGCTGCCGGTGATCGGCACCCCCGGCCCGGTGCCCTACGACGAACTCACCCCCCGCAACTGCATGCCCAGCCTGCACACCGCGTGGGCGGTGGCGATCTTCATCCACACCCGGACCGGCCCCCGCCTGCTGCGGTACGCGGGAACCTTCTGGCTGGTCGCCACGCTCGGCGCGACGCTGGGCTTCGGCTACCACTACGGCGTGGACCTGATCGCCGGCGTGGTCTTCGCGCTCACCGTCGAGGCGGCCCTGCGCGCGTACGACCGCGGCTGGGACCGGTCGGGCATCCAGCTGGTCGCGCACGGCACGGTGGTCTTCGCCGCGCTGCTGGTCTCGTACCGCTTCCTGCCGGTGGAGATGGCCGACCACCCGTGGCTGGCCGGACCGCTGATGCTGCTGGCGATGGCCTCGGTGATCCACGCCTACCTCCGCACCACCCGGGCCTGGCAGCCGGAGGCGGCCCCGGTGCCGCGGCCGGAACCGCAACCCGAACCGGCGTGACCCCACGGTCCCTGGCCCCGCGCACGACGGACGCGGCGCCCGGGACCGCCGGCGTCCCGCCGGGCGCCCGGGACCGTGGGCCGTCCCGGCCGGGCGCCCGGCCCGCCGGGCACTCCGTCCGGGCGCCCCGGGGCCGCCGGGTGGCCCGGGCCGTCAGGCGCTGCGGAGTCCGGCGACGGTCTCGGGGATGGTCACGGACCCGGTCTCGGGGCGGCGGTTGGCACGCACCACGTCGAGGTACTCCGAGATCGCGTCCCGGTTCCGCTCCAGACAGCGGATCCGCTCGGTCATCCGGTCGCGTTCGTGCTCCAGCGTGGCGAGCATCTCCGGGGTGGCGTCCTGGAAGTGGATCACCCGGGGCTTGTTGAGGCAGGGCAGGATCTGTTTGATGATGCGGGTGGGCAGCCCGGCGTCGAGCAGGCCCCGGATCTGGAGCACCCGGTCCACGTTGTACTCCTCGTACTCGCGGTAGCCGTTGGGGGCACGCTCGGCGACGATGAGCCCCTGTTCCTCGTAGTACCGCAGCAGCCTGCGGGGAGTGCCGGTGCGCTCCGACAGCTCACCGATGCGCATGTGCGCCACCTCACATCCAGAGGGTTTGACCTTCACATCAGTGTGAGGGTTTGAGCATACGCGACATGACGACTCACACCACCATCTCGCAGCACCCGTCCGCCGGTTCAGAGCCGGGAGCCGCGGCGGGCGCGAACGACCGTACGTCCGACGGTGAGGCCCGGCTGCCCATGGCGGCGCTGTCGGCGCTCGCCACCGCCGTCTTCGTCACCAGCCTCACCGAGACGCTGCCCGCGGGTCTGCTGCCCGGGATGAGCGGCGACCTGGGCGTCGGGGAGTCCGCGGCGGGCCAGACGGTGACCGTCTACGCCCTGGGCACCGCCCTCACCGCGATCCCGCTGACCGCGGCCACCGCCGGCTGGCGGCGGAAGCGGCTGCTGCTGACCGCGATGGCCGGATTCGCCGTCGCCAACACGGTCACCGCCGTCTCCGGCGCCTACGCGCTGACCATGGTGGCCCGGTTCCTCGCCGGCGTCGCGGCCGGCGTGGCCTGGGCGCTGCTGGCCGGTTACGCCCGCAGCCTGGTGCCGGACCGGCTGGCGGGCCGGGCGATCGCGGTCGCCATGGCCGGCATCCCGGTCGCCCTCTCCCTGGGCGTGCCGGCAGGCACCTTCCTCGGGGAGACCGTGGGCTGGCGGGCGGCGTTCTGGAGCACCACCGCCCTCACCGTCGCCCTGCTCGGCTGGATCGCCGCGGCGGTCCCGGACCGCCCCGGGGAGCGCCCGGAGGGCCGGGCCCCGATGCTGGGGGCCCTGCGGGTCCCGGGCGTGGTGCCGGTCCTCCTCGTCACCCTGGTCTTCGTCCTGGCCCACACCGTGCTGTACGCCTACATCGCCACCTTCCTGGAGCGGATGGGCATGGGCGGCTCCGCCGACCTGGTGCTGCTCGCCTTCGGCGCGGCGTCGCTGGTGAGCATCTGGGTGGTGGGCGCCGGCATCCACCGAGGGCTGCGGGCGCTGACCCTCGCCGGCACGGTGCTGGTCGCGGTCGCGGCCGGGCTGCTGGCGGTGGACGCCGGCACCCCCGCCCTGGTGTACGCCGCGGTGGTGCTGTGGGGCCTGGGCTGGGGCGGCATCCCCACCCTGCTCCAGACGGCCGCGGGCGACGCCGGCGGAGAGGAGGCCGCCGACGGTGCCCAGGCCATGCTGGTCACCCTGTGGAACGTGGCCATGGCCGCGGGCGGCGTGGTCGGCGGCGTCCTGCTCGACGGGTTCGGCCCCCGCTCGCTGCCCTGGTCCGTGGTGGCGCTGCTGATCCCGGTGCTGGCTGTGGTGGCCGGCGCCCGCGCCCACGGCTTCCCGGCCCGGCGGCCGGGCACCGGCGGGTGACGGACGGCCCGCCACCGGGCGTACCGGTCACGCCGGACGCGCGCCACGGCCCGGGGCGGCCCGTGGGCGCTCAGGAGCCGCCGGCCACCCGCTCCAGGCGTACCGCGCACACCTTGAACTCCGGCATCCGGGAGGTCGGGTCGAGGGCCGGGTTGGTGACGTTGTTCGCCCGGCCCTCGCCCGCCCAGTGGAAGGGCATGAACACCGTGTCCGGCCGGATGTCCCGGCTGATCCGGGCCGGCCCCACCGCCCGGCCGCGGCGGGAGACCACCGCCACCAGGTCCCCCTCGGCCGCGCCGAGCCGCTCCGCGAGCAGCGGGTGGAGCTGGACGAACGGGCCCGGCGCGGCGGCGTTCAGCTCCGCCACCCTGCGGGTCTGCGCCCCCGACTGGTACTGCGCGAGCACCCGGCCGGTGGTGAGCAGCACGGGGAAGTCGGCGTCCGGCTCCTCGGCCGCCGGGCGGTGGCCGACCGGGACGAAACGGGCCCGGCCGTCCTCGGTGGCGAAGCGGTCGAGGAACAGCCGCGGGGTGCCCGGGTGCGGCCGCCTCCCGCCGGGGGCGCCGACCGCGCCGCCGGGTGCCTGCGGCGGCCGGCGGTCCGCCCCGCCGCCCGGCAGCCCGTCCCCCGGCCCGTCCGGCGCGTCCGGCGCGTCCCCGGCTCCCCCGGCTCGTCCGGCGGGCCGGCCGTCGCCGGGCAGGGCCAGAAGACCCCGTCCTCCGCCGCGATCCGCCGGTAGGTGATCCCCGAGTAGTCCGCCGGTCCGCCCGCCGACGCCCGGCGCAGCTCCTCGAAGACCTCCTCCGGATCGGTGGGGAAGCCCTCCGCCCGGCCCAGCAGCGCCGCCAGGCCGTGCAGGACCTCCAGGTCGGAGCGGACCCCGGGCGGCGGCGCCAGGGCCGCGCGGCGCAGCACCACCCGGCCCTCCAGGTTGGTCATGGTGCCGGTCTCCTCCGCCCACTGGGTCACCGGCAGCACCACGTCCGCCAGGGCCGCCGTCTCGGAGAGCACCACGTCCGCCACCGCCAGGTGGTCCAGCGACCGCAGCCGCCCCTCCACATGGGCGGCGCGGGGCGCGGAGACCACCGGGTTGGAGCCCATCACCAGCAGCGACCGGATGCCCCCGGCCGCCGGGTCACCGCCGAGCGCGTCCAGCAGTTCGTACGCGCTGCGCCCCGGCCCGGGCAGCGCCGCCGGGTCCACCCCCCACACCCGGGCGACGTGGGCCCGGGCCGCCGGATCGGTCAGCTTGCGGTATCCGGGCAGCTGGTCGGCCTTCTGGCCGTGCTCCCGGCCGCCCTGCCCGTTGCCCTGGCCGGTCAGGCAGCCGTAACCGGAGTACGGCCGGCCGGCGCGCCCGGTGGCCAGGCACAGGTTGATCCACGCGCCCACCGTGTCGGTCCCCTTGGACTGCTGCTCCGGCCCCCGCGCGGTGAGCACCATGGCGCTCCCGGCGCCGCAGAACAGCTCCACCGCCCGCCGCAGGTCCGGCACCGGGACCCCGGTGATCCGCTCCACCAGTTCCGGCCAGTGCGCCATCGCCGCCGCCCGCGCGGCGGCCCAGCCGCGGGTCCTCGCCGCCACGAACGCCTCGTCCACCCGCCCCTCGGCCACCACCAGGTGGAGCATGCCCAGCGCCAGGGCCAGATCGGTGCCCGGCCGGGGCGCCAGATGGAGGTCGGCCTGCTCCGCGGTGCGGGTGCGGCGCGGATCCACCACGACCAGCGTGCCGCCGTTCTCCCGCAGCTCGGTGAGGTGGCGCAGCGCCGGCGGCATGGTCTCGGCGAGGTTGGAGCCCACCAGGACCAGGCACCCGGTCCGGGAGACGTCCGCCAGCGGGAACGGCAGCCCGCGGTCCAGGCCGAACGCCCGGGTCTGCGCGGCCGCCGCCGAGGACATGCAGAAACGGCCGTTGTAGTCGATCTGCGAGGTGCGCAGCACCACCCGGGCGAACTTGCCGAGCGCGTACGCCTTCTCGTTGGTCAGCCCGCCGCCGCCGAACACCGCCACCGCGTCCGGCCCGTACCGGGCGCGGGTCCGCAGCAGCCCCCGGGCCACCGCCGCCAGCGCCTCCTCCCAGGTGGCCGGCGTCAGCCGGCCGGCGCGGCGGACCAGCGGCCGGGTCAGCCGCGCCCCGGCCGCGAGCACCGCCGGGGCGGTGCGCCCCTTGCCGCACAGCGCGCCCCGGTTGACCGGGAACGAGGGCCGCTCCACCACCTCCAGCGGCACCGCCCCCGGCCCGCTGCCGGCCGTCCCGGAGGGGCGCAGCGACATCCCGCACTGGAGGGAGCAGTACGGGCAGTGGGTGTCGGTGACCTCGCTCATGCCCGGCAGCGTGCGCCGCCCGTGTTACGCCCGCCGCCCGGCCGTGTTACGTGCCCGGTACATGCGCCTCAGCGCGGCCCCGGAGCCGCTGTGAAGCGCGCGAAACGTGCCGGCAGCCCGGCCGCAACCGCCGGGCAACGCGGCGCTGCCAGGCTCGCCCGCCATGACGGCCCCGCCCCACCCCCGCCCCCCGCCGCCCCGTACGCCGCCCGGCCGCGCCCCCGGCGGACCCGGCCGGCGCGCGGCCCGGCGCCGCTCCCGGCCGCCCCGCCCCCGCCCGGCCGCCGCCGGCCCGCCCCGGTCCTGGTCGCCGTCGCCCACGGCAGCCACGACCCGCGGGCGCTGCGCACGGTGACCGCGCTGCTGGCGCGGGTCCGGGCGCTCCGCCCCGGCCTGCCGGTACGCCTCGGCCACCTCGGGATCGACCGGCCGCCGCTCGCGGACACCCTCGCCACCCTGCGCGGCGAGGCGGTCCTGGTGCCGCTGCTGTTCTCCCGCGGGCACCACGTCAAGCGGGACCTGCCGGCCCTCGCGGCGGCGGCCCTCGCCGCGGGGGCGGACCGCGGCCTGGTGCTGCGGACCGCCCGCCCCCTCGGGCCGCACCCGCTGCTCGCCGAGGCGCTGCACGCCCGGCTGGCCGAGGCCGGCTGGCCGGACCCGGCACCGCCGGGGGCCGGGGTGGTGCTGGCGGCGGCCGGGTCCCGGGACCCCGAGTCCGGCCGGGACACCGCCGCCACCGCCGCGCTGCTGTCCCGGCGGCTCGGCGGGGTCCCGGTGCTCCCCGGTTACGCGAGCGCCGGCGGGCCGGACGCCCCCACGGTCGCCGGTGCGGTCCGGGCGCTCACCGCCCTCGGCCGCACCCGGATCGCGGTGGCCTCCTGCTTCGTCGCCCCCGGGTGGTTCCCGGCCCGGTGCGCCGCCGCCGCGCCGGGCACCGCCGCCGCACCGCTGGGTGATCACCCGGCGCTCGCCCGGCTCGTCCTGCACCGCTACACGGAGGCGCTCACCGGCATACCTGCCGGAGAGCCGGTTACCGTCGGTGCATGAACGGGATTTCACCGACGGCACCCGATCCCGCAGGACACGACGGACACGGCGAGGGATCCGGCGGCCGGGGCGGACCCGACGGCCGGAACGGCACCGGTGACCCGGGCCGCACCCGCCCCGAGGCCGGCGGCCCGGGCCGTACCGGAACGGACCGGGCCGGCGCCGCTCCCGGCGGCCCGGCCCCCGAGGCAGGCCCCGGTCCCGGACCCGCCGGCCCCGACGCCCCGGACCGACCGGACGAGCCGGGCGGCCCGGGTGGCGCCGCGGACCCGGAGGTTCCGGGCCCGGTCGTCCCGCCGGGACCGGCGCGGTCCACGGGCCCCCGGCCGGACGAGCCGGCGCCGACGTTCGACCTCACCGGCACGCTGGCCACCAGCGACACCGGGACCGCCCCCGGCGCCACCGCCCCTGCCGGGGAGGGCGAGGGCGGCACCGGGCCGGACGCCACCCGCACCGACGCGGCCGCGGGGCCCGGCGCCACCGGGGCGACCGGGGCGGCCGAGACACCCGGCGCAACCGTCACTGGCAGCACCACCACCGGCGCCCGCGCAGGCACCGCCCGCACCGGCAGCACCCGCACCGGTACGGGTACCGGGCCGGCCGGCACCCGTACCGGTGGGGGAGCGGAGGGCACCGCGGCGGTACCGGGCGGTGGGAGCGACGGAGCCCCCGGGGCCGTCGGGACCGGTTCCCCCGCAGCGGCCGGCGGGACGGGCGGGGCGGGGACCCCGGCACCGTCCGGCGGGAACGGCGGGAACGGCGGAACCGGCGCGGCCGTTGCGGCCGTTGCGGCCGACGCCGCCGGGACTCCCGCACCGGCCGTGGCGGCCACCGAGATGTTCGTCTCCGAGGAGCCGTGGGGGCCCGGCCCGCAGGGCTACCACGCCTCCGATGTCGAGCGCTGGGCGCCGGAACCGGACAAGCGGCCGGGCCGCACCGCCTTCCAGCGCGACCGCGGCCGGGTGCTGCACTCCGCCGCGCTGCGCAGGCTGGCCGGGAAGACGCAGGTGGTCACGCCGGGCACCAGCCCGCACTCCTGGGACGCCACCCCCCGGACCCGGCTGACCCACTCCCTGGAGTGCGCCCAGATCGGGCGGGAGCTGGGTGCCGCGCTGGGCGGTGACCCGGATCTGGTGGAGGTGGCCTGCCTCGCCCACGACCTGGGGCACCCGCCGTTCGGGCACAACGGCGAGCGGGCCCTGCACGAGGTCGCGGCCGGCTGCGGCGGCTTCGAGGGGAACGCTCAGTCGCTGCGGCTGCTCACCCGGCTGGAGCCCAAGCGGTTCATCGCCGACCAGGAAACGGGCGAACCGGTGAGCGTGGGCCTGAACCTGACCCGGGCCGCCCTGGACGCCGCCACCAAGTACCCCTGGCCCCGGGGCGGGCACCCCACCGACCCGGCGTCGGGGAAGTTCGGCGTCTACGAGGACGACATGCCGGTCTTCCGGTGGGTCCGGCAGGGGGCGCCGGCCGGACGCACCTGCTTCGAGGCGCAGATCATGGACTGGGCCGACGACGTGGCGTACTCGGTGCACGACGTGGAGGACGGCCTGCACGCCGGCCACCTGGACCCGGCCTGTCTGCTCGCCGAACCCGAGCGGCGCGAGGTGTTCGCGGTCGCCGCCCACCGGTACGCGCCCGGGGCGGACCCGGAGGAACTGGCCGAGGCGCTGGACCGGCTGCTGGACCAGGAGTGGTGGCCGCACGGCTACGACGGCACCGCGGTGGCCCAGGCCCGCCTCAAGGACGCCACCAGCCAGCTGATCGGCCGCTTCTGCCTCGCCGCCGAGGCCGCCACCCGCGCCGTCTGGGGCACCGGGCGGCTCACCCGCTACCGCGCCGACCTGGTGGTGCCGCGGGCCACCCGGCTGGAGTGCGCGGTCCTGAAAGCCGTCGCCGACCGGTACGTGATGCAGCGCGAGGACCAGGAGCTGATCCGGGCGGAACAGCGGGTGATCATCGCGGAGCTGGGCGAGCGGCTGGTGGCCCGCGCCCCCGACGGGCTGGACCCGCAGTTCCGCACCCTGTACGCCCGGGCCGGCGGCGACGCCGAGCGGCTGCGGGTGATCGTGGACCAGATCGCCTCGCTCACCGACGCCTCGGCCCGCTCCCTGCACGCCCGCCTCACCCGGCCCCCGAGCGGCTGACCCGCCCCCGGGCGGTGGGTTCCGGCCCGCCCCCGAGGCCGTCGCGTCGGGCCCGTACGGGTCCGTGGGCCCCGGGCCGTACGGGTCCGTGGCCCCGGGGCCCTGCCCGGGCCGTCGCGTCCTGCCCGTACCGGTCCGTGTGCCCCGGCCGTACCGGTCCTCTCCTCCTCCGGCCGGTCGTGCCCCGGGGCGGGCAGCGGCAGCGGCGGGCCGGCCGCACCGGCACCGGCTCCCCGCCGGTCGGGCCACCGCGCGGGGCCGGGCCACATCGCCGAACCCGCCACGAGGTCAACCCACGAGCCTCCACCGAACCCGCCACGCCCCCCGCCGAACCCGCCAAGCCCGCCGAACCCGCCACGCCCCGGTGAACCCGCCACCACGCCCCCCGCCGAACCCACCACCATGCCCCCCGCCGAACCCGTCCCCGACCCTGCACCACCCCTCACAGCAGGCTCGGTCGCACCCGTGGCCCCTGGCCCATCCGGGGTACGGCCTCTTCCTTCCGGCCCGTCCGGTGCGGGACGCTCACGAGGGAACACATGACCAGCCGGTAGGCCGTACGCAGGACTGCGCGCGGCGGCGAGGAGGCAACACGTGGTGGACGCACACCGGACATTCGTCATCGTCGGAGGAGGCCTGGCCGGAGCCAAGGCGGCCGAAACCCTCCGGGCGGAGCGCTTCACCGGCCGGGTGATACTCATCTGTGACGAACGCGACCACCCCTACGAGCGTCCCGCCCTGTCGAAAGGGTTCCTGACCGGCGACGGCGACCGCGGCAGCCTCTTCGTCCACGAGCCCGCCTGGTACGCCCGGGCGCACATCGAGCTCCACCTCGGCCAGCCCGCGGTCCGGCTGGACCGCGCCGCCAAGGCGGTCATCCTCGGCGACGGCACCCGCATCCACTACGACCGGCTGCTCCTCGCCACCGGCGCCGAACCCCGGCGGCTGGACATCCCCGGCACCGACCTGGCCGGCGTCCACCACCTGCGCCGGCTGGCCCACGCCGAGCGGCTGCGCGGGGTGCTCGCCACACTGGGCCGGGAGAACGGCCAGCTGGTGATCGCCGGGGCCGGGTGGATCGGCCTGGAGGTGGCCGCCGCGGCCCGCGGCTACGGCGCCGAGGTCACCGTCGTCGAGCCGGAGCCCACCCCGCTGCACGGCGTCCTCGGCCCCGAGATCGGCGCCCTGTTCACCGAGATCCACCGGGACCACGGCGTCCGCTTCCACTTCGGCGCCCGGCTCACCGAGATCGTCGGGCAGGACGGCCTGGTGCTCGCCGCCCGTACCTCCGACGGCGAGGAGCACCCGGCGCACGACGTGCTCGCCGCCATCGGCGCCGCGCCGCGCACCGCGCTCGCCGAGGCCGCCGGGCTGGAGACCGCCGACCCCCGGCACGGCGGCGGCGTCGTGGTGGACGCCGCCCTGCGCACCTCGGACCCGGACATCTTCGCCGCCGGTGACGTGGCCGCCGCCGACCACCCGATGCTCGACACCCGGCTGCGCGTCGAGCACTGGGCGAACGCCCTCAACGGCGGTCCGGCGGCGGCCCGCGCCATGCTCGGCCAGGACGTCAGCTACGACCGGGTGCCCTACTTCTTCTCCGACCAGTACGACGTGGGCATGGAGTACTCCGGCTACGCCCCGCCCGGCAGCTACGACGAGGTGATCTGCCGCGGTGACGTGGGCAAGCGCGAGTTCATCGCGTTCTGGACCCGCGACGGACGGGTGCTGGCCGGCATGAACGTCAATGTGTGGGAGGTCACCGGGTCCATCCAGCGGCTCATCCGCTCCGGCGCCCGCCCGGACCCGGCCGTAGAATTCACCCGTGGCAGGCAGGATCAACGATGACGACGTGCGGGCGGTCCGGGACGCGGTCCCGATCGACGCCGTCGTGTCCGAGTACCTCCAGCTCCGCAACGCCGGCGGCGGCAACCTGAAGGGCCTGTGCCCGTTCCACGACGAGAAGTCCCCCTCCTTCCACGTGAGCCCGAGCAAGGGACTCTTCTACTGCTTCGGCTGCCAGGAGGGCGGCGACACCGTCGATTTCGTGATGAAGGTCGACCACCTGTCGTTCGCCGAGACGATCGAACGGCTCGCCTCCCAGGCCGGCATCACCCTCCGCTACGAGCAGGGCAGCGCCACCCCCGGCCGCCAGCAGGGGGACCGCACCCGCTACGTCGAGGCGCACAAGGCCGCGGCCCGGTTCTACGCCGAGCAGCTGGACGGCCCGGAGGCCGAGATCGGCCGCCGCTTCCTCGCCGAGCGCGGGTTCGACCAGGCCGCCGCCCAGCACTTCGGCGTCGGGTACAGCCCGGCCGGCTGGGACCACCTCGTCCGGTACCTGCGCGGACGCGGCTTCACCGACAAGGAGCTGATCGTCTCCGGCCTGGCCCAGGAGAGCCGCCGCAACCCGATCGACCGGTTCCGGGGCCGTCTGATGTGGCCGATCCGGGACATCTCCGGGGAGGTCGTCGGCTTCGGCGCCCGCAAGCTGCGCGACGACGACAACGGCCCCAAGTACCTCAACACCCCCGAGACCCCGATCTACAAGAAGTCCCAGGTCCTGTACGGGATCGACCTGGCGAAGAAGGACATCGCCAAGTCCGGCCGGGCGGTCGTCGTCGAGGGCTACACGGACGTCATGGCCTGCCACCTCGCCGGGGTCACCACCGCCATCGCCACCTGCGGCACCGCCTTCGGCGGGGACCACGTCAAGATTCTCCGGCGGCTGCTGATGGACAACTCACGGGCCCGGGTGATCTTCACCTTCGACGGCGACGCGGCCGGGCAGCGCGCCGCGCTGCGCGCCTTCGAGGACGACCAGAAGTTCGCCGCGCAGACCTCCATCGCGGTCAGCCCCGGCGGCATGGACCCGTGCGACCTCCGGCTCGACCAGGGCGACGAGGCCGTGGCCAAGCTGATCGAGACCAGCACCCCGCTGTTCGAGTTCGCCCTGCGGTCGGTGGTCGGCGACCACGAGGTCGGCACCCCGGAGGGCCAGGCGGCGGCGCTGGAACAGGCCGCGCCGATCGTCGCGCAGATCAAGGACCCCGCCATCCGCCACGGGTACGCGGTGGCGCTCGCCGGCATGCTGGGCATCCTCGACACCCAGTTCGTGGTGCACCGGGTCGCCACGCTCGCCCGCCGGGCGCGTGAGCGCGGCGCCGCCCCCGGCCGGCGGGGCGCCGACGGCCGGCCCCGTACCGCCGCCCCCGGCCGTCCGTCCGCCCCGGCCACCGCACCGGCGCCGGCCGGCCCCCGCGGGCCCGCGCTCCACCTGCGCAGCCCCGCCCACCGGGTCGAGCGGGAGCTGCTCAAGCTCGCCCTCCAGCGCCCCGACCTGGTCTCCCCGGCCTTCGACGCGTACGGGGTGGACGAGTTCACCGCCCCGCCGTACGCCGCGGTGCGCCGCGCCATCGAGGACGCCGGCGGGGCCGCGGCGGCCGACCGGGACTACCTCGCCCGGGTCCGGGACGCCGCCCCCGACGACACGGTGCGCGCCATGGTCACCGAGCTGGCCGTGGAGCCGCTGCACACCCGCCGCGACCCCGACGAGGCGTACGCCGGTGTGCAGCTGGTGGGGGTCCGGCTGGCCGCGGTCAACCAGCGCATCGCCGAGGTCCACGGCACCCTGCACCGGCTCGGCCGGAACGCCGATCCGCAGCAACTGGCCGCCGTGCAGAACGAGTTGTGGGTGCTGGAGCAGTACGGGCAGTCGCTGCGCGAGCGGGGCGCGGCGGCGCTCTGAACGCCGCGGCCGGTCCACGGCCGGTCCCCCGCCCCCGCCCCCGCCCCGCCCCGCTCGCCCGTCCCGCCCGCCCGGCCCGTGCCTCCCGGCCCAGCCCCCGCCCGACCTCGCCCCGCCCGGCCCGTGCCGCCCGCCGGGACCCGTGCCGGCTCCGCGTCACTCCGGCCCGCGCCGCTCCGGCCCGGGTCACTCCGACGCCGCACCGCTGCCGACGCGCCGTCACCCCGAAGCCCATGTGCCGACACTCCGTCACCCCGACGCACCGTCACCGTCGGCCTGCGTCAACCCGTCGCCCCTCGACCCGTGGGTCCGTGCCGCAGCCCGGCGTGCCGGGGTCGTTCACCCGACGGCAACCTCGGGGCCCGCCGGGTGAGTTCACCCGGACGCCGAGGCCGTCGCCGGTGAGGGGCGCCGTTCGCCGCCGCGGGCGCCCCGGTAGGCTCGGCCCTGGCGAGCGGCCCGGTGAGGCCGCGGCGGGAGAACAACGGAGAGTGCGCCATGAGCAGTGAGAACCGGCCCGAGATGCCGCTGAAGCTCAACGACAAGCCGACCTCGGCCCGGGCTTACGGCTGGATGCTCGGCGGCAAGGACAACTACGCGATCGACCGCGAGTTCCTGATGCGGACGCTGCCGCACTTCCCGGAGTGCGTGGACATCGCCCGGCAGAACCGCCAGTTCCTCTTCCGCGCGGTGCGCTACCTGGCGCGGGAGGCGGGCATCCGCCAGTTCATCGACATGGGCTGCGGGCTGCCCACCGACGACAACGTGCACCAGGTCGCGCGGCGCTTCGCCCCCGACGCCAAGGTCGTCTACGTCGACATCGACCCGATCGTGCTCGCCCACGGCCGGGCCCTTCTCGCGGACGACTCCAGCACCACCGTCATCACCGGTGACATGCGCGAGCAGCAGCAGCTCCTGGACCGCCCGGACGTGCGCCGCCTGATCGACTTCGACCAGCCGGTGGCGGTGCTCTTCCTCTCCGTGGTGCACCACCTCGCCGATGCGGACGACCCCCGCCGGGTGCTGCGGACCATCATCGACCAGGCTGCGCCGGGCAGTTACCTCGGCCTGTCCCAGGTGGTGGCCGACGACCCGGCGCGCGGCGCGGAGATGACGCGGCACATCGCGGACTTCGGCATTCCCTGGCAGACCCGCACCCCCGCCGAGGTGGACGCGTTCCTCGACGGGCTGGAGCCGGTCGAGCCGGGCATGTGCAACCTGATCCACTGGCGCCCCGACAGCGACCAGCCGCCGCTGGCCCCGGTCACCCCGGAGCTCCAGCCGTACCTGGGCGCCACCGAGCGGAACACCGGCATCTACGAGTACGGCGGCGTGCTCCGCAAGTCCTGACCACCCGGCGGCCCGGTCGCGCGGCGCGGAACCCTCGGCGACGAGGGTGTCCGCCCGCCGGCCGGGCCGCCGTCGTTCCCGCACCGTTCCCCACCGCGGGGCCTCTCCCCCCGGCGTCGTGTGCCGTCCGCTCCGGAGCAGCGGCCTGGCCCACGGTGCGGCCGGGCGTCCGTGCCGCGCCCCGCACCCTCCTCCGGCCCTGCACCCTCCCGCGCCCCCCTCGCCGTCCCGCACCCCTTCGCCTCCGGCGCTCCCTCGGCTCTCCCACGCAGCTCCGGCCGCCGGGGGGCGCCCCGCACGCGTCCCGGGTTGCTCTCCCTCCGCCCCCAGGGCCGCACGAGGGCGCCGCCGGGGCGCGGCACGTACCCTCCGGCGCACCGCCGCCCTCCAAGTACCCGCGCGGGGACGCGGTTCGGCCAGATGACGACCCCGGTGCCCCGGAACGGCGGCGTGGCACCCGGCGACCTGTCCGTAACCGGTCCGTCACGCCGCGCATAGCAAAAAGTGCGCGCACGACCCTCGTGGCGAGGCTGTGTCGTACCCCACACTGGGGTGCGGTGTCCGAGTTCCCGTCAGCGCGGCGGTGTGTGGCCAGGCCGGGCCGGGATCCCCCGCGGATCCGCTCACCGTGTACGGGACGGACGGCGGCCCGGCCGCCCCAGCCGTTCCCGATCGTCCTGCCGCGTCAGCAGCGATCACCCTGGAGGTCGCCCCGTGCAGACCCAGAGCCTCGCCCACCTCGCCGAAGCCCTGCCCGCGGTGCCGCGGCAGCCGCGTGCGCCGCGCCGCCCCGAGGCCGCGGAGGCGCACACCCCTCCCGACGCCCCGGCCGCCGGACCGGACCCGCGGACCGGGGAACCGTCCGGCGGGAACGTGCCCGCGCGGGACGTGCCCGCCCCGGACCTGCCGGTCCCGGACCTGGCGGCCCAGGAGCTGCCCGTCCCGGACCTGCCGGTCCCGGAGGTGCCGGACGAACCTGGGCCGCCGGGGCCCGCGGTGCGGCTGGACGCGGGCGGCCCCTCCTCCGACCTGTTCCGCCAGTACCTGCGGGAGATAGGCCGAATACCCCTGCTCTCCGCGGCCGACGAGGTGGAGCTGGCCCGGCGCGTCGAGGCCGGGCTGTTCGCCGAGGAGAAGCTGAGCAACAACCCGGACCTGGAGGAGCAGCTGGCGCTGGACCTGGACCGGCTGGTGGTGCTCGGCCGGATGGCCAAGCGCCGTCTCATCGAGGCCAACCTCCGGCTGGTGGTCTCGGTCGCCAAGCGCTACATCGGCCGCGGGCTGACCATGCTCGACCTGGTCCAGGAGGGCAACCTCGGACTGATCCGCGCGGTGGAGAAGTTCGACTACGCCCGCGGCTACAAGTTCTCCACGTACGCCACCTGGTGGATCCGGCAGGCCATGTCGCGGGCGCTCGCCGACCAGGCCCGCACCATCCGCGTCCCGGTGCACGTGGTGGAGCTGATCAACCGGGTGGTGCGGGTGCAGCGCGGGCTGCTCCAGGAGCGCGGCTACGAGCCCACCGCCGAAGAGGTCGCCGCCCAGCTGGACCTGACGCCGCAACGGGTCCTGGAGGTGCTGCGGCTGGCCCAGGAACCGGTCTCCCTGCACGCCCCGGTCGGCGAGGAGGAGGACGTGGCGCTGGGCGACCTGATCGAGGACGCGGACGCCGCCTCGCCCGTGGAATCCGCCGCGTTCCTGCTGCTCAGACAGCACCTGGAGGCGGTGCTCTCCACCCTCGGCGAGCGGGAGCGGAAGGTGGTGCAGCTGCGCTACGGGCTGGTGGACGGCCGCCCGCGCACCCTGGAGGAGATCGGCCGGATCTTCGGGGTCACCCGCGAGCGCATCCGCCAGATCGAGTCCAAGACGCTGAACAAACTGCGCGACCACACCTTCGCCGACCAGCTCCGCGGCTATCTGGACTGAGCCTCCGGGCTGAGCCTCCGGGCCGGGCCCCTCACCGGGCGGTCCCGCCGGGTCCGGTCACCCGACACCCGGGGCCCGTGCCCGACCCTGCCCGGCGGCGCCACCCCCTGCTCCGCACCGCCACGGGCCCGCCGCCCGGACCGCCACACGCCCGCCGCCCGCAGGCGGCGCACCCCGCTCCGGGCAGAGTTCCGCGGGCCCGCCGCCCGGCCCGGCGTCCGGTGGTGCCGCGCCCGCCGCTAGGGTTCTCGGCCATGAACGCCCCGGACGAACTCCTCATCGACCTGATCAACCGCACCGAGATCGAGGGGTCCGGGCCGCGCGTCACGGTCGTCGCCCACGGCACGGTGATCACCGGCCGGATCACGCCGCAGCAGGAGTGGGCGGCGCGGATCGCCGAGCGGCTGCGGGACTCGGATCCGGAGGCGGAGCGCTTCGCGGAGGACTTCGAACGGGAGGCCGCGGAACCGCGCGCGTACCCGCCGGTCTTCCTCCACCTGCGGGACTGCCTGGTCCTGTCCGGGGCGCGAGCGCTGCCCGAACCGTTCGGCGAGGTGTTCCGGGTGTCGCTCCAGGCCGTCAGCGCCTGGGGCGTGCGGTAGCCCTGCGCCGGGCGCGGCGACCGGTGGAGGACCCGTGCGGACCCGCCCCACCCGGCCCGGCGGCGGGCGCACCGGGCCCGCCGTTGCCGCTCCCCGCGACGCCCCGGCGCCCGGCCCCCCGCTCCCGGCGACCCGGCCCCCGACCGCCCCGGGTCCCGGCCCCCCGCGTACGCCCGGTACGGCGGCGGGAACGGGCGCGCCGGGCCTCGCCCGCGGTGCCGCCCGCGGTGACCCGGGCCAACAGATCGTCAGGCGCCCTGGCCTGCGGGGCCCTTCGTCCCGCACTCTGATCACATGGGGGACGCCGCCATCCGGCGTCCCGGGCGAACGAAGGGCGTGGGGAGCACGTGCACCAGCGGGGCGAGCAGGGGCCGGAGGGCCGGCGGTGGGACAGGTGCGGGGAGTGCGGCCACCGTGACGCGACGGTGCGGGACCTCGGTCTGCGCGTCCGCTACGGGCTGTGCGACCCGTGCTTCACGGACCTGGTGGCCGCCCGTACGCTGAGCGGGCCGCTGCCGCTCTCCCGGATCCTCGACGATCTGCCCGGCGGAGAGCTGTCCGGTGCCGCCGCAGAGCCGGGTCGTGCCGCGGGGGAGCTGTCCGGGACCGCCGACGAGCTGGACGGTGAACCGGACGCCCCGCGGCCACCGAGGCCACCGCGGGCCCGCCGCTCCGCCGAACCGTAGCCGGCGCCGAGCGGACCGTACGGCCACCGTCGGCGCCCTGCCCGGGCGGCCGCGCGCCGGGCCTACGTACGGCCGCCCGGCCGAAGGACCCGCGGTGGGTGACCGCCGGCCCGGGCGCACGGCCCGGCCACCGCGGCCGTCCGGACGCGGGCCGGACGGGCACCGGGCACCGGCCGGGCGGGCCGACCGGGCACCGGCCGTGACCCACCGCGCACGTGACCCCTACCCCCGCGGCATCCGCCACGGTCGGTCCCGGGCCCAGCTGGGCCACGAGCGGGCCACCGAACCCGCCCCTGCCCCGGACCGTCGGCGCCCCCGTCACGGGGAGCGGCTCAGACGGCCGCCGGTCCGTGGTCGAAGGCCCCCGGATGGGTCTGGTCGCGCACCGCCGCGTACTGCTGCCGGACGGCCTGGCCGACCGGCAGCTCGTCGCCCGGCTCGAAGACCTGGCTGGCCGCCGCCGGCCAGACCGGGGGCGCCTGCGGGGACAGCGTGCCGCGCGAGACGCCCAGCGCCCACGCGGCCTGCCGGGCGGCGCCCAGCGCCGCGTACTCCGCCGGCTGCGGCACCACGACCCGCGCGCCCAGCAGCGCCGGGGCGATGGCCCGGACCGCCGGCAGGTCCGCCGAGGGTCCGAGGAGGAAGATCCGGCGCACCTCCACGCCGCGCCCGCGCAGCACGTCCAGGGCGTCGGCCAGGCCGCACAGCATGCCCTCGAAGGCCGCCCGCGCCAGGTGCTCGGGCTTCATGCTCTCCCGGCGCAGACCGCTCAACGTGCCCGCGGTGTGCGGCAGGTGGGGGGTGCGCTCGCCCTCCAGGTACGGCAGGAACACCAGCCCGGAGGCGCCCGGTGTGGACTTCAGGGCGAGCGCCGACAGCTCCTCCAGGTCGCAGCCGAGCATCTCGGCGGTGCCGCGCAGCACCCGCACCGCGTTGAGCGTGTGCACCACCGGCAGGTGCATCCCGGTCGCGTCCGCGTACCCGGTGATGGTGGCGCCGGGGTCGGCGAGCGCCTCGTGGTGCACCGCGAACACCGAGCCGGAGGCGCCCAGCGACACCACCGCGTCCCCGATGCCGACCCCCAGCCCGAAGGCCGCCGCCATCGTCTCGCCGGTGCCGGCGGAGATCAGCAGCCCCTCCGGGGTGTGCCCCGCGGGCTCGGCGGGGCCGATCACCTCCGGCAGGCGCACCGGATGGCCCAGGGCCAGCTCCACCAGGTCGGTGCGGTACTGGCCGGTCGCCGCCGACCAGTAGCCGGTGCCGGACGCCGCGCCCCGGTCGGTGGTGCGCCGGGCCGGCCGGCCGAGCAGCTGCCACACCAGCCAGTCGTGCGGCTGGAGCAGCTCCGCCACCCGCCGTGCCGACTCCGGCTCGCTCCGGGCCAGCCAGCGCAGCTTCGCCACCGCCAGCCCGGGCTGCGGGACCGCGCCGACGGCCTGCGCCCACGCGCCGCGCCCGCCCAGCGCGTCGATCAGGTCGGCCGCCGCGGCCTGCGCCCGGCGGTCGTTGCCGATCATGGCGGGGCGTACCGTCACACCACCCGCGTCCAGGGCGAGCAGGCCGTGCTGCTGCGCGGACACGCCGATGGCCTCCACGCCCTCCAGCAGGCCGCCCTCGGCGGCCTCGCCCAGCGACAGCAGCCACGCCTGCGGGTCCACATCGCTGCCAGTCATGGGGTGCGGGGCGTACCCGTGCCTGAGTACCGCGCCCGTGTCCGTGTCGCAGACGACGATGCGCGTGCTCTCGGACGAACTGTCCAATCCGGCGACTATGCCCATGGTCCACGATGATGCCCTATCGAGGGCGGTGGCGAGGGGCAGGTCAGGTGTTGGAGGTGCCCCAGCCGTCGTCCGTCCCGCCGCGCTGCCCGCGCATCGAGTGCACCCGGTCCGACACCGAGTCCGGCAGCCGCTCCTCCACCTTGCCGAACGCCTTGGTGGCGGCCTTGCGGCCGCCGAGCGCGGCGGCCTCCGCGGTGTTGCGCACCGCCGGGTTCTCGGTGAACCGCTGGAACTTCTTGCACAGCTGTTCGTACCGCTCGCGTCCGGCTCGCGCGCCGAGGACGTATCCCACAGCCACACCGGTCATGAACGTCAGTCGGTAGCGCATCGCTCTGCCTTCCCTAGACCACACCTGGGGTACCTCTGGGGGACCGCGCTCCGCCTACCCCGCGCGGCCGGGGTTCACCCGCCGGCGACGCGCGGGTCACCGGTGGCATACCGATTGGCGGAGCACCCCCCTGCTTGCGCTAATGTATGTGTCGCAGCGAGCGCGCGCCGTCCGGGGGACCGGAGAGGGGCGCATTCGAGGCACACGGAGCAATCCCCTGTAGCTCAATTGGCAGAGCAGCCGGCTGTTAACCGGCAGGTTACTGGTTCGAGTCCAGTCGGGGGAGCTCGGTCCCCTGTAGCTCAATTGGCAGAGCATTCGGCTGTTAACCGGAGGGTTACTGGTTCGAGTCCAGTCGGGGGAGCAGAGGGAAAAGGACCCCGTCCGGGGTCCTTTTTCATTTTCCCGGGCGCCGCCGGGAACCGGATCGCGATGATCGAAGTCCTTGAAGGCGAGCATGCCGGATGACTGCCGCCCGCCGGGGCAGCAGATCGTATGAGCGGCTATGCTGCGGCAGACGGCGCGTACAGATGTACGCGACGCGCCGTTTCGGGGCGGTAGCTCAGCCGGTTAGAGCAGCGGACTCATAATCCGTCGGTCGTGGGTTCGAGTCCCACCCGCCCCACCCGGGTCGCGTCACCGCACCTGACATGACCCGCGTCACCATCGCGAAGGCCCCCGCCCCGGCGGGGGCCTTCGTCGTGTCCGGGGCCGGTTCCGGCCCTCCGCCCGTGGGGCCCGCGCGGGCCGCCGGCGCTGCGGGCGTCAGGGGGGTGGGGTCGCGGGCACGGCCGGTGGCGGCCGGGGGGCAGGGGGTTCGTACGTTCATCCGAGCGGGTTGGCGTTTGCCATGAAAAAAGTCAGCTGAGGTTGTAGCTGCGAGGTGTTCCCGCCTACTGTGCCGCACATGCAGCAATACACGATCGGTCAGGCGGCGCGGCTGCTGGGCGTCAGCCCGGACACCGCCCGCCGGTGGGCCGACGCCGGGCGGATCGCGACCCACCGCGACGAGTCCGGCCGGCGCCTCATCGACGGCCGTGACCTGGCCGCCTTCTCGGTGGCGCTGGCCCGGTCCGGTGCCGTGGACGAGGACGGGGAGGAGCCCCGCACCTCGGTGCGGAACGCGTTCCCCGGCATCGTCACCGCCGTCCGGCTCGGCGATGTGGCGGCCCAGGTGGAGATCCAGGCCGGGCCGCACCGGCTGGTGTCGCTGCTCACCCGGGAAGCGGTCGAGGACCTCGGGCTGGAGGTCGGTATGGAGGCCACCGCCCGGGTGAAGGCCACCAGCGTGCACATCGACCGCGTCTGACGCCCCGTGCGGCCACCGCCGCCGCATCAGGCCCGGGCGCTCCCGCCGGCCGCCACGCCGGCAGGGCCGCCGCGACCGCGGGAGGTCCCGGCGCCGGATGCCGCCGTGCCGGCCCGGGTGCCGGGACGGCTTGCCGCGCTGCGGGTGCCGCCGTGACGGTGCGGCCGGGCTGCCGGTTCCGGCCGGCGGGACGGCCCGCGGCCCCGCGGGTGCGCGCCCCCGGTGGCGCCGTGCCGGTGCCGTTCCGGGTGACGGGTGCGGGCCGGTCGGTGTCCGGTGGGCCCGGGGCGCGGGCCGGTCCTGTCCGGTGGGCCCGGGGGCGCCGCCGGTGCCGCGTCCGCCCGGGGCGTTCCGGCGGTCCGTCGTTCCGCGCCGCCGGGCGCTGCCGTCGCCGCGTTCCGGGGGGCGCCCCCCGACCCGTACCCGGCACCCCTGTACCCCCGCGCACGTACCCGTACCCGAGGAGGACTCCCATGCCCCGAACCGTCCGCCGCCGGCGCGCCCTGGTCGCGCTGCTGGCCGCCGCGCTGCTCGTCCCGCTGACCGCCTGCGGTGGTGACGACGGCGGGAAGGACGGGGACGCGGACGGCGGGAACCGGGTGGAGCTGACGGTGCTCGCCGCCGCCTCGCTCACCGATGTCTTCGAAACCGCCGGGCGGGCCTACCGGGACAGCCACCCGGACACCACCGTGACCTTCTCCTTCGCCGGCTCGCAGGAGCTGGCCGCCCAGGTCCGGCAGGGCATCGGCGCGGACGTGCTGGTGACCGCCGACACCGCCACCATGGACGGGCTGCGCGCCGACACCCGTACCCCCGCCGTCATCGCCAGGAACCGCCTGGTGATCGCGGTCGAGGAGGGCAATCCGCACCGGGTGGACGCCCTGGAGGACCTGGCCGACCGGAAGCTGAAGGTGGTGCTCGCCGCGCCCCAGGTCCCGGCCGGCCGGTACAGCGCGCGCGTCCTCGACGCCGCCAAGCTCACCGTCCGGCCGGTCTCCGAGGAGCCGAACGTGCGCGCGGTGCTCTCCAAGGTCGCCCTCGGCGAGGCCGACGCCGGCCTGGTGTACGCCACCGACGCCGCGGCCGAGCCCGGGAAGGTGGACGCGGTGGCCATCCCCGACGAGCGGAACGCCATCGCCTCCTACCCGGCCGCCGCGCTCAAGGAGGCGCCGCACGCGAAGGAGGCGGCGGACTTCGTGGCCTGGCTGCGCGGGCCCGAGGCGCAGCGCATCCTGCGCGACGCCGGGTTCCAGCAGCCATGACGCACCCCGCCCGCCGGACCCCGCCCGCCGCCCGTACCCGGTCCGCTCCCCGTACCGGGCCGCCGCCGGGCGCGCCGGGTCCGGCGGGAGCGGTTGCCCCGGGCACGGTCGTCCCGTCGGGCGCCGTCCCCGCGCCGGGCGCGGTCCGCTGCCCGGCGCGGACGGCCGCCGGGCCGGTGAACCGGGTGCCCGGGCCGGCGGGCCGGGTGTGACCGGCAGGGGCGCGGGGGGCTCGCGGGGCGCGGGTGGGTGACAGTACGGAGCGGTACACCGCGGGCAGTGACAGACAGGGAGACCGATGAGACGTATCCGCTCCGGCGCGCCCCGGGCGCGCACGCCGCTCGCCCTCGCGCTGCCCGCGCTGCTGGCCATCGCCTTCCTGCTGCTGCCGCTGGTGGGCATCGTCTCCCGGACCGCCTGGGGCGATCTGGGCGGGCACCTGACCCGGTCGGAGGTCACCGAGGCGCTCCGCCTCTCGCTCGTGGTCTCCTGCTGGTCGCTGGGCCTGTCGCTGCTGCTGGGGGTGCCGCTGGCCTGGCTGCTGGCGCGCGTCCCGTTCCGCGGCAAGGCCCTGGTCCGCTCCCTGGTGCTGCTGCCGATGGTGCTGCCGCCCACCGTGGGCGGGGTCGCGCTGCTGCTGGCCTTTGGCCGCCGCGGGGTGGCCGGCCCGTGGCTGGAGGACACCTTCGGCATCACCCTGCCCTTCCACACCTCGGGCGCGGTGCTCGCCGCCACCTTCGTCGCGATGCCGTTCCTGGTGATCAGCCTGGAGGGCACGCTCGCCGGGATGCGCCCCAGCTACGAGGAGACCGCCGCCTCGCTGGGGGCCTCCCCGGTGCGGGTCTTCCGCACCGTCACGCTGCCGATGGTCGCCCCCGGACTGCTCGCCGGGGCCGCGCTCACCTGGGCCCGGGCGCTGGGGGAGTTCGGCGCCACCATCACCTTCGCCGGGAACCTCCCCGGCACCACCCAGACGCTGCCGCTCCAGGTCTACCTGCTGCTCCAGGAGGACCCGGAGGCCGCCACCTCCGTCTCGCTGCTGCTGCTCGCCATCGCCGCCGTGGTGCTGGTGGCGCTGCGCGGGCGCTTCCTGGGCCCCGCCCGGGGCATGCCCCGCCGCCGGCCGGAGGAGGCCGCCGCGCCGGACGGGCCGGGCACCGGGGCCGGGGACGGCGGTCCGGCCCCGGCCGAGGTGGACGCCGGGCCGGCTGCGGCCGAGGGGGGACGGTCCGGCCCCGGCCGAGCAAGGCGAGCGGGACGGCGGCCCGGAGACACCGGGGGCGCCGGGGGGCGGGCCGGGGCCGGGCGGGGGCGCGGTGGCCGCCGCGGGCGGCGGCGCCGGGGCGGCGGCCGGCGGGCAGTCCGCGCCGGACGCGGGGGCGCTGGGCGATGCGCGCCGAGGTCACCGGCGCCGACCGGCTCACCCTGGAGGCCGGGCCGGGCACCACCATCGCCGTGGTGGGCCCCAACGGGGCGGGCAAGACCACCCTGTTGCGGGCGCTGCTCGGGCTCACCGACCGGGCGCACGCCACCCTGCGGCTGGGCGACACCGACATCACCGGGCTGCCGCCGCACCGGCGCCAGGTGGCGTGGGTGCCGCAGGACGGCGCGCTCTTCCCGCACCTGACCGCCCTGGCCAACACCGCGTACGGGCTGCGGGCCCGCGGGGTGCCGCGGGCCCGGGCCCGGGCCGAGGCGCAGGAGTGGCTGGACCGGCTCGGCGTGGGCGCGCTGGCCCACCGCCGGCCCGCCCAGCTCTCCGGCGGCCAGGCGCAGCGGGTCGCGCTGGCCCGGGCGCTGGCGGCCCGCCCCCGGCTGCTGCTGCTCGACGAGCCGCTGGCCGCCCTCGACCAGACCACCCGCGCCCAGGTGCGGCACACCCTCCGCACCCATCTGCGCGGGTTCGGCGGGGTGTGCCTGATCGTCACCCACGACCCGGTGGAGGCGGTGTCGCTGGCGGACCGGGTGCTGGTGCTGGACGGCGGCCGGGCCGTGCAGGACGCCCCGCCCTCCGAGGTGACCCGGCACCCCCGCTCCGTGTGGGTGGCCCGGATGCTGGGCCGCAACGCCTGGGCCGGGACCACCGCCGAGGACGGTCTGCGGCTGCCCGACGGGGGGCAGTTGGTGGTGGCCGCGGACCCGCTGCCCCCCGGCGCCCCGGCGCTGGCGGTCATTCCGCCGGAGGCGGTGTCGCTGCACCGAGGGCGGCCGGCCGGCAGCCCGCGCAACAACTGGCCCGGCCGGGTACGGGAGATCACCGCCCTGGGCGGCCGGCTCCGGGTGCTGGTGGCCACCGGACACACCCCGGACCTGGTCGCCGAGATCACGCCGGCCGCGGCGGCCGATCTTCGGCTGGCCGACGGCACCCCGGTGTGGGTGAGCGTCAAGGCCACCGAGGTGACGCTGGTGAGCACCTGAGCACCTGAGCACCTGAGCACCTGAGCACCTGAGCACCTGAGCACCTGAGCACCTGAGCACCTGAGCACCTGAGCACCGGGCGCCCGGTGCTCGCGGGGCGCACGGTCCCCGGACGCGTGAACTCCCGGGCGTACGGCCCCCGGACGGCGAACGTAGGGCCTCCGGACGGCCGGAGCGCCGTCCGCCGGCGCCGTCCGGGGACAGGGCCTCTCGCCGTCCGGGAACGGACGGCGGCGGGCGGAGCAGCGTGGTGCCGCCGGCCGGTGCCCAGGAACTGCCGGGCCCCGGACCGCCAATCGTGAATGTCGCGGGTTCGAGTCCCGTTGCTCATCAGGACGGGCCGGGCGGCGATCCGTGGAAGCGTCGCCGTCACCGCCCGCTGGCGCCTCGCCGTCCGCGCGGCGGTGGCCCGTACCGGACGTGCCGACTCGCCGCGCGCGCACCGCCGTTCCCGGCACCGTCCCGCGTCACCGCGCCCGAGCGTCCTCCCGCGTCACCGCGTCACCGCGTCACCGCGTCACCGCGTCACCGCTTCCGGCACCCGGCGCCGCCGTCGCCGCCCCCGGCGGCACGGTGGCCGGGCCCGTGCTCCGCATCCGGTGCGCGGACATGCGGAAGCGGCCGCCCCGCGGGGTGCGGGACGGCCGCTTCAGGGAGCCTGACGTCAGTGGTTGATGCAGACGTTGCCCGCAGAGCCGTTCAGCGCGCCGAGGACGGCGATGGTGTTTCCGCACACGTTGACCGGAACCTTCACCGGGACCTGGATCACGTTGCCGCTGATGACGCCGGGCGAACCGACGGCCACGGCGTCGGCCTTGGCGCCGGAGCCCTTGTGATCGGCGGAGAACTTCACGTCCTTCTGCTTCTTGTCCTTGCTCTTGTTCTCGGTCTGGTGCTTGCCCTGGGGCTTCTTGCCGTGGTGGCCGTGACCGCCATCGTTGGCCACGGCACCGCCCGCGGCACCGAGGACGGTGATCCCCGCGGTGGCGGTCAGGACGACGGCTTTCGAGAGTCGCTTCACGAGCTCTCCCTTTCGCTGAATTCAGTGGGTAACTGCGGTCGCCTGGTGAACGATCGGAGCGCGTGGAGGTGTCCGGCACACAGGGGCATACCACCCGGATGGCCCTATATCGTCCGGACGTACGGTGCCGCCCCCGGCCGTGCCCGGGCCACCGGGCCCCGCCCGTACCGGACATCGCCCTCCGCCCGTACCGGGCCACCGGCCCGGCGGCCGCGCAGGGACGTCGGCCCGCGCCCGTGCCCGCGCCCGTGTCCGACCACCGGCCACCGACCCCCGTCCGTCCCCGCACCCCAGGACCGGTGTGCCGGCACGCCGCCCCCGCCGGTGCCGGCGCACCGGCCGTTGCCGCGGGTGAGGCACCCGTGCCCGGGGCGGTCCGGCGCCGCCGTGCCGCCGGACGCGGGGCGGGCCGGGGCAGGCCGGGGCGGTCCGGCGCCGCCGTGCCGCCGGGCGCGGGGCGGGCCGGGAGCAGGCCGGGGCGGCCCGGGGCGGTGCCGGGTGCGGCCGGATGGCCCAACCGGCCGTGCCGTCACCGGCCGCCGTCGATAAACCGGACGTGCCGGGGAGCGTCCCGGTGACGTGGATGAAGAGGACCCGCCCATGCGCTCTGCCTTGCCCCTGGCGGCCGCCGCCGCCCTGATAGCCGTGGTTCCGGTCACCGCCGTACCGGCGTCCGCCGCGGCGTCGCCGCCCCCGGCCCCGGGCCCCGCCCGCCCCGGCCCCGCCCCCGCTGGTGAAGGTGGCGGGCGCGATTCCCGGGCAGTACATCGTCTCGCTGTCCTCCGGCGTCAGCCCGAGCACGATGACCGCGCGGGCGGGGGTGAAGCCGATGTACACCTACACCCGCGCCCACCCCGGGTTCGCCGCCCGGCTCACCCCGGCCCAGCTGGACGTGATCCGTGACCAGCCGGGTGTGGAGGCGGTGGAGCAGGACGCGACCGTCACCATGCCGCGCGACATGCGGGGCGCCGCCCCGGCCCGGCCGGGCCCGGTGACCAAGGTCGCGGAGGTCCCGTGGAACCTGTCCCGGATCGACGGCCGGGAGGCGGGCCGGGTCGGCTACTCGGTCAAGGCCACCGGGGCGAAGGTCCGCGCGTACATCATCGACAGCGGCATCGAGCTGGAGCACCCGGAGTTCGGCGGCCGGGCGGTGGCGGGCGCCGGGTTCGTGGACGACGGCCGCGGGGCGCGGGACTGCGCCGGCCACGGCACCCACGTCGCCGGTACGGTCGGCGGGGCCAGGTCCGGGGTGGCGAAGAGGACCACCCTGGTGTCGGTACGGGTCTTCGACTGCGCCGGACTCACCACCAACTCCACCGTCATCGCCGCGGTGAACTGGGTCGCCGAGCACGCCCGCCCGCCCGCCGTCGCCAACCTCTCCATGGGCGGCCCGCGGTCGGCCGCGGTGGACCGGGCCGTGGAGGACCTCGCCGGGGCGGGGGTGTTCCCGGTGGTCGCCGCCGGCAACTCCGACGCCGACGCCTGCACCGTCTCGCCGGCCGCCGCGCGCAGCGGCTTCACCGTGGGGGCCGTCGACCGGCGGGACCGCCGGGCCCCGTTCAGCAACTGGGGCCGCTGCGTGAAGATCAACGCGCCCGGCGTGGACATCCGCTCCGCGCACCTGAAGGGAACCTTCCGCGAGCTGAGCGGCACCTCCGCCGCCGCGCCGCACGTCACCGGCGTCGCCGCGCTGTACAAGGACGCCCGCGGCGACGCCCCGTACGCCACCCTGGCGTCCTGGCTCACCCGGAACGCGACCGGCGGTATGGACACCAGCCGCTCCGGCGCCCCCACCGGCACGCCCCCGCTGCTGGTCAGCACCGGCGACCTGTGAGCGGCGCGCCGCTCAGGAATACCGCCCGGCCGCGGCCGGTTACCGTGGCCGGGCACCCGCCACCCGACCGGAAGCAGGGATGTCAGCCATGACCACGGTGGAACTCACCAAGGACAACTTCGACGAGACCGTCTCCGGGAGCGACTTCGTCCTGATCGACTTCTGGGCGGAGTGGTGCGGCCCGTGCCGGATGTTCGCCCCGGTCTACGAGCGGGCCGCCGAGCGCCACCCGGACCTGGTCTTCGCCAAGGTGGACACCGAGGCCCAGCCCGAACTGGCCGCGGCCTTCGACATCAGCTCCATCCCGACCCTGATGATCGTCCGCCAGAACATCGCGGTGTTCGCGCAGCCCGGAGCCCTGCCCGAAAAGGCCCTGGAGAGCGTCATCGCCCAGGCCCGGGAGCTCGACATGGACGAGGTGCGCGCCTCGGTCGCCGAGGCCCAGCGGCAGGCCGGGGACGGCGGGCCGCAGGGCGGTGACAACGTGGCGCAGGGCGGTGACGGCGGGCAGCCGTCCGGGGGGCCGGGCGGCCGTGGGTGAGCTGCTGCTGGTCCGCCACGGCGAGACCGAGTGGAGCCGCGACGGCCGGCACACCAGCCGCACCGATCTGCCGCTCACCGAGCACGGCCGCGGCCAGGCCCGTGCGCTGCGCCCGCTGCTCGCCGCCCGCCGGCGCGCGCTGACCCTGGTCAGCCCGCTGGCCCGGGCCCAGGAGACGGCCCGGCTGGCAGGGCTGGACGACGCCCGGACCGAACCGGCGCTGCACGAGTGGGAGTACGGCGGCTACGAGGGCATCACCACCGCCGACATCCGCCGCGCCCGACCCGGCTGGCAGCTGTGGACCGATGGGGTGGTGCCCGGCCCGCCCGGGCACCCCGGCGAGTCACCCGAGCAGGTGGGGGAGCGCGCCGACCGGGTGCTCGCCCGCATCGGGCCGCTGCTGGGGCCGGACGGCGGGAAGGGGGACGTGGTGCTCGTCGCCCACTCCCACTTCCTGCGGGTGCTGACGGCGCGCCGGCTCGGTCTGCCGCCGGCCGCCGGGGCGCTGTTCCGGCTGGAGACCGGCACGCTCTCCCGGCTGGGAACCGAGCACGGACGCCCGGTGATGCTCGCGTGGAACGTAGGCTCGGAGTAGATCACCGGGCGGTGCGCGGCCGGACCGGCCCCGCACCGCCCGGGTGATCGCCAGGACGGCGCCGTTCGGGTGACGCACCACCGGTGCGTACGTGAACTCTCGCCGTCGGCAACCGTATCGACCAGCGGTCATCCAGGAAGGCATCGAGCATGGCAACGACGCGCACCGCGCACACCGTCTGGACCGGCAACCTGACCCAGGGGCAGGGCACGGTCTCCTTCGACTCCTCCGGCATCGGGGAGCAGCCGGTCTCCTGGCCGTCCCGCGCCGAGCAGGCCAACGGCAAGACCAGCCCCGAGGAGCTGATCGCCGCGGCCCACTCCAGCTGCTTCTCCATGGCCCTCTCGCACGCCCTCACCCAGGCCGGTACGCCGCCCACCCAGCTGCGGACCCAGGCGGACGTGACCTTCCAGCCGGGCACCGGCATCACCGGCATCCACCTCAGCGTGGAGGGCCAGGTCGAGGGCGTGGACGAGGCGGCGTTCCAGTCGGCGGCCGAGGACGCCAAGAAGAACTGCCCGGTCAGCCAGGCGCTCTCCGGCACCGAGATCACGCTCAGCGCGAAGCTCGCCTGACCCCGGGCCGCCGCACGGCGGCCCTCCCGGGCGCCGGGGCGCCGGGGCGCTTCCGCGCGCCCCGGTGGCCCGGCGCCCGCGCGGTTCGCGGACCCGGCGTGCCGGGGGTGCGGCGCCGCGGTGGTGGGGCGTTGTCCGGGTGCCGTCCGGGTCCCCACCCGTGTCGTCCGGATGCCGTCCGTCCGGGTCCCGCCCCCCGGGCCGTCCGGGTGCACGCCGGGGCCGTCCGGGTCTGTCCGGGCGTCGTCCCGCTGGAGCGGCGGCCCGGCGTGCCCGGGGGTGCGCCGGGGCGGGGCCGTTCGCGTGCCGGTGCCCGGCTGCCGGTTCTGGTGGTCCGGCGACCGGGAGGCCGGTACGGGCCCGTCCAAGCCTCCGGTGGCCGGCGGGAGCGACCGCGCCGGACGCGTGCGCGGTGCGTAAGCGCAGCGGCCCGGTGGGCGCCGGGACCCGGTGTGTCCGGTCCGCGGACGCGGAAGGTGGTGGATGTCCGGTTCGCGGACGCGGATCCTGGCAGGTGCTGCCCCGCCGGACGGGCCGTCGGCCGGCCCGGTCGGCCGGTGCCGACGAGGCGGGCAGCTGCCGCGCGCTCGGCCGGCGCGGGGCGGGCCTGACGGGCGGAGGCGGATCGAGCAGGCGGACGTCGGCCCGGTGGGTGGCCGACCACCGGATGGGCCGCAGGTGAACAGGTCCGCCCACCGACCTGGCCGGGTCGGAACGGGGTCGCGGACGGGTGCAGGTCGGCCTGGGCAGGTGAGTTCGGGCCCGGTGGGGTGGTGCCCCGCCGGACGGACCGCCGACGGGCCCGGCATGCCGGTGCCGACGAGGCCGGCGGGTCCCGCGTCGCCCCTCCGACGCGGGACGGGGGCGGACGCCGTCCGATGGATGGACGCCCGGACCGGGCGGGCCGCAGGTGAAGGGGCCGGCACGGACCCGGCCGGCGCCAGAGCCGGTACCCGTCGGACCGACGCGGGCCGGACGGGGCCGGGGGCCACCAGGCGGACGCCGGAACCGCTCCGCCCGTACCGGGCCCCCGGCCGTACCGGGCCCGGCGGGGCTGTACCGGGTCCCGCCCGGGCCGGGACGCGGCCCGGTGCACCTCAGGACCGGGTGGGTGGACCCGGCACGGGCACAGCGAGCCCGGGCGGGCCGAGCAGACAACCCCGGCCCGATCTGGACACAGCGAGCATGGTCCGGGCCGGAACACGAGCCGGGCCGGGCCGGAACGGGTCCCGGTCCGGCCCGGTCCCGGCGGGTCGGGCAGGTGGGGCCCGGACCGGCCGCCGACGACGGCCCGGCCCGTGCCGGAACGCGGGCCGGCCCGCGCCGGGGCCGGAACAAGGACCCCGCCGGCCCGGAACAAGGGCCCCGCGCCGGGCCGGCCGGGTCAGGGGCGGGTCATCAGCAGCACCGCGTTCTGGCCGCCGAAGCCGAAGGAGTTGCTGACCGCGGCCTCCACCGGCCCGGTCCGCTCCGCCTTGGCCACCACGTCCAGCTCGATCGCCGGATCGAGGCTGTCCAGGTTGGCGGTGGGCGGGATGATCCCCTGCTCCACCGTCAGCGCGGTCACCGCGGCCTCGATCGCCCCGGCCGCCCCCAGGGCGTGCCCGGTCACCCCCTTCACCGAGGTCACCGCGGGCCGGTCGCCCAGCACCCGGCGGATCAGCCGGGCCTCCGCCAGGTCGTTGAGCGGGGTGGAGGTGCCGTGCGCGTTGACGTGGTCCACCGCGTCCGGGCCCAGCCCGGCGTCGCGCAGCGCCGCCCGCAACGCCAGTTCGGCGCCCGCGCCCTCCGGGTCGGGGGCGGTGGCGTTGTAGGCGTCGGCGGAGGCCCCGTACCCGCTGACCAGTGCCCGGATGCGGGCGCCGCGTGCCCGGGCGTCCTCCGGCCGCTCCAGCACCAGGACGGCCGCGCCCTCCGCCGGGACGAAGCCGTCCCGGTGGGCGTCGAACGGCCGGGAGGACGCCGCCGGATCGTCACGCCGGTTGGACAGCACGCCCATCTGCTGGAAGCCGGCGATGATCGACGGGGTCAGGCAGGACTCGGTGCCCCCGGTGATCACCACGTCGCAGGCGCCGCTGCGCAGCAGGTCCCGGGCCGCGCCCACCGCCGTGGTGCCCGAGGCGCAGGCCGTGGCGGTGACGAAGTTGGGGCCCCGGGCCCCGTACTCCATGGCGATGTACCCGGCGGACATGTTGACGATCAGCATCGGGATCAGCATCGCGGAGACCTTCTCCGGACCCCGTTCCCGCAGTACGTCGTGGTTCTTCTCCCAGGTGGCGGTGCCGCCGACGCCGTTGCCCAGCACCACGCCCACCCGGGCGTCGTCCCAGGTGGCGGGGTCCAGGCCGGAGTCGGCCAGCGCCTCGGCGGCGGCCGCCAGCGCCAGCTGGGTGCTGCGGTCCAGCCGCCAGACCTTGCGCCGGCCCAGGGTGGCGGCGGCGTCGAACTCCGGTATCCAGCAGCCGACATCGGCCGGGATGCCGTCCAGCGCGGGCACCCGCCCGGCGGCGGTGCCCTCGGCGGCCCGGATGCGCTCCCAGGCCGCCTCGGTCCCCACCCCGGCCGGGGTGACCATGCCGATGCCGGTGACCGCCGCGCCGAAGGGTGCCGCGGCCCCGCCCATCAGAGGGTCACCAGCTTGGAGTCGAGCACCTCGACCGTCTGGGCCAGGGTGTTGGCGGCGTGCAGGTCGTCGTCGGCGAGCTGGATGCCGAACTCGTCCTGGGCCGCCAGCGTCAGCTCCACCAGGGCCAGCGAGTCCAGGTCCAGCTCCTCGAAGGTGGTCTCCGGCGAGACCTCGCCGGGCTCGATGCCGAAACCGTTGGTCAGCAGGGTCACCAGACGGTCGTAGGTGCTGCTCATCGTGTCACTCCTCGGTGCGATCGGGACGTCGGTCGTCCGGGTCGTTGGTTCGGGTCGGTCGTGCGGGTCGTACAGGCCGGTCGGGGCGTGCCGGCCGGTCAGGGTGGAGCGGGTCGTCGTGGCGGGTCGTCGGTCGGGTGGGGCGGGTCTCGGGAGGGGGGCGACGGGCGGGGGGCGACGGGCGGGGCGCGGGGCCGCGCCCGGGGGGTCAGGCGGGGGCCAGCTCCGGCCACCGGAGCGCACAGGCGCCCCAGGTCAGGCCGCCCCCGAAGGCGGTCAGCACGGTGCGGTGGCCGGGCCGGAGCCGGCCGGCGGCCACCGCGTCCGCCAGGGCCAGCGGGATGGAGGCGGCGGCGGTGTTGCCCACCCGGTCCAGGTGCACCGCACACCGCTCCCGGGGCAGCCGCATCCGGTCGGCGACGGCGTACAGGATGCGCAGGTTGGCTTGGTGCGCCACGAGGACGTCCACGTCCCCGGCCGCCCAGCCGGCCTGCCCGGCGGCGGCCACCGAGGTGTCCGCCATCCGCTCCACCGCCCGCCGGAACACGGTCTTGCCGTCCATCCGGAAGTACGGGTCGGCCGCGCCGGCGGTGTCCGCGCGCACCGGCTCCCGCGATCCGCCGGAGCGCACCGTCACCAGGTCCGCGCCGGTGCCGTCGCTGCCCAGCAGCGGCGCGCCGAGGGCGCCGGGCTCGGTCCGGTCGCCGGCCCGCAGCACCACCGCCCCGGCCCCGTCGCCGAAGATCACCCGGGTCGAGCGATCGTGCGGGTCGAGGATGCCGGAGTACTTGTCCGCGCCCACCACCAGCACGGTGCGCGCCGTGCCCAGCGCGATCAGCCCGCTGCCCGCGGCCAGCGCGTACAGGAAGCCGGTGCACACCGCGCCCACGTCGAACGCCGGCACCGTCCCCAGACCCAGCTGCGCGGCGACCAGCGGGGCGGTCGCCGGGCACGGCCGGTCCGGGGTGGTGGTGGCGAGCACCACCGCGTCCACGGCCTCCAGACCGGCGGACTTCAGCGCCCGCCGGCCCGCCTCCACCGCGAGGTCCGAGGTGGCCGTGGCCGGGTCGGCGACATGGCGGCGGCCGATCCCGGTACGGCTGCGGATCCACTCGTCGGAGGTGTCCAGCTCCTGTGACAGCTCCTCGTTGGAGACCGAGCGCGGCGGCAGCCAGGTGCCCAGGCCGCACAGCACCGCCGCACGCCCCGGCGCGGCGTCCGGTCCGACGGCCTGTCCGGCGTCCGGTCCCGCACCCGGAGCCGGGTCCGGGTCCGGGGACGGCCGTACGCCGGCCGGTGCGGGGGCGGCCCGCCGGGCCGGGCGCGCGGGCCCGGCACCGGCCGGCGGGGTGTCGGTGGGCGGCATCCGGTACTCCTCCACCATCAGCCGGCCGGGGCCGGTTCGACCAGCTCCACCAGCACGCCGCCGGCGTCCGCGGGGAAGACGAAGTTCACCTTCGAGCCCGCGGTGCCGCGCTTGGCGGTGTTGTAGAGCAACCGCACGCCACGGGCGCGCAGTTCGGTACAGGCCGCCTCCAGATCGGTGACGGTGTACGCGATCTGCTGCACCCCCGGGCCGCTACGGTCCAGGAAGCGGGCGATCATCGAGCTGGAGTCCAGCGGCGCGAGCAGCTGGAGGTGACCGCCCGCCGGGTCCGGGCCCACGGCCATCATCGCCTCGCGCACGCCCTGCTCGGCGTTCTCCTCGACGTGCACGCAGGCCATGCCGAAGGTGCGCTGGTAGAAGCCGATCGCCTCGTCGAGGTCGGCGACCGCCATCCCGACGTGGTCGATCCGGACCAGGCCGAACCCGGACACCAGGGCGCCGGTGACGTCCGGCCGGCCTTCGGCGCCGGGCGTCCCGGCCGCGGCGGTGGGGTTCTGCTGGGTCTCCATGGACATCACTCCTGACGGGCCCGGCCGGCGTCCCCGGGCGGGGTACGGACGGCCGGAGCGGCGGTGCGGTCGGATCGCGGTACGGGTGGTCGGTCGACGAGCGGTCGCTCTACGAGCGGTCGCGGTGCGGTCGGGTCGTGGTACGGGTGGTCGGTCCGCGAGTGGTCGCGGTGCGGGCGGTCTTCGGGCGGTACGGGTACGGAGGGCCGGGCCGGCCGGTGAGCGGTGCCGGCCGCCCCGGCCGCCGGGAGGCCGGGGGCGGCGCGGGGCCTCACCGGGCCGGCCTGAGCAGGCCGAGGCCGTGCGCGATCCCCCGCATCACCTCCGCCGGGGCGGTGGTGAGGAAGAAGTGGCCGCCGGGGAAGAGGCGGATGGCCACCGGCCGGTCGGAGTGCTCGCGCCAGCCGCCGAGCACCTCCGGTGGCGCCACCTCGTCCGCGGACCCGCCGAAGACCGTGACCGGCAGTGGCAGCGGGGGCCGCGGCCGGTACCGGTAGGTCTCCAGGACGCTGTGGTCGGCCCGCAGCACCGGCAGCGCCAGCGCCATGATCTCCTCGTTCGCCAGTAGTTCGGGCGGGGTGCCGCCCATGGCCAGCAGCGCCGCCCGCACCTCGGCCTCGCCGGCCCGGTGCAGCGGGCGGCCGGTGCGCGGCCACTGCGGCGCGGCGATCGCCGACAGGAACAGGTGCGCCGGCGGGGGCGCGCCGCGCTCCCGCAGCTCGACGGCGAGTTCATAGGCGATCAGCCCGCCCAGGCTGTGGCCGAGCAGGGCGTACGGGCGGTCCAGCGCGCCCTGGAGATCGTCGGCGAGGGACGCCACCAGGGAGGCCATCGCGGTGTGCGGCACCTCCCGTATCCGGCGCCCCCGGCCGGGGAGTTCCACCGGGTACACGCCCAGTCCGGTAGGCGCCGCGGCCCGCAGCCCGCGGTAGGCGGCGGCGTTGCCGCCCGCGTACGGGAAGCAGAACAGCCGCAGGCGGTCGCCGGGGGCCGGCCCGGTGCCGAACAGCGCCCGGTGGCGCTCCCCGGCGGACCGGCCGGCCACAGGGTCGCCGCCCGGCCCGGGGCCCGCCGGGACCCCGCCCAGGGCCGCGCCCGCCGGGGCGTCACCGGGTGCGGCGTTGGCGTGGATGCCGCCGGACGTCGGGCGGGGCGGGACCGGGTACCGGGGTGCGGTGCCGGCCTCCGGGGAGGGCCGGCTGGTGGCCGTCCCGTCATGCGGGGCAGGTGCCGGGGCCCCGCCCGGCGCCGGACCGGCCGGGACCCCGCCCGGCGCCGGGCCCGCCGGGATCCGACCCGGCACCGGGCCCGCCGGAGCGTCACCCGGCACCGGGCCCGCCGGGCCCGTGGGAAGGAGCCGTCCGGGGCGCGGCCCGGGGTGTGCGTCGCGCATCGCTCACCGCCCCCCGGGCCGGCCGGCCCCGCTGTCGGCCGGCGACGCGCCCGCGCCGTCCGCCCGGCCCGCGCCGGTCGCCGCACCACCGGAGGACGCCGCACCGCCGGTGGACGCCGCACCGCCGGTGGACACCGCATCAGCGGAGGACTCCGGGCCGCCCGTGGCCGGCGCCCGGCCCGCGGCGGCCCCCGGCACGTCACCGGTGGCCGGCGGCCCGGCCGGGGCCGCCGCGCGGACCGCGTGCCGCAGCGCGTCGGCGCCCAGGTCCGGGTCGGCGGCGACCAGCCCCACCAGGTGGTGCCAGTGGCGCATCATCGCCGCCGCGACCCGGGCGTCGAGGCGGTCCAGCGCGTACAGCCACATGCCGCGCAGCCCGCCGTCGTCCTCCTCGCGCATGATGAGCGCCAGGTCCACCGCGGACGCCTCCATGTTCACCACGACCTCGGAGAACACGTAGTCGTCGCCCAGCTTCTGGTCCAGCGGGGCGGTGGAGACCTGGGGCAGGTCCAGCGCCGGCACCGAGGCGTTGAGCAGGTTGAAGGAGACCGCGAACGGGTCACGTCCGGCGCCGCGGGCCCAGTCGAAGGACCACAGCGGCACGCCCTGGTGGGCGTAGGCGTCCAGGGTCTCCCGGCGCACCCGCCGGACCACCTCGCGGAAGCCCGGGTCGCCGGAGAGGTCGGTGCGGACCACCACGTGGTTGACGAAGAAGCCGATCAGCTCGGTGGTCTCCGGGTGCTCCCGGCCGGCCAGCGGGAAGGAGACCGGCACGTCGTCGGTGCCCGCGTACGCCGACAGCAGCAGGTCGAACGCGGCCAGCAGCACCATGAACAGGGTGGCGCCCTCGGCCCGCGCGACCTCCCGCAGCGCGTCGGCGGTGGCGGCGTCCAGCCGGAAGCCCCGGGTGGCCCCGGTGGCCTCCTCGGTCAGCTGGTGGGCCGGGGCGCCGAAGGACAGGGTCGCGGGCAGGCCGGCCAGCCGCTCCCGCCAGTGGGCGACCGGCCCGTCCAGCGCGCCCGTCGCCAGCCGCCGCTTCTGCCAGGCGGCGAAGTCCGGGTACTGGGCGGTCAGTTCCGGCAGCCGCGGGGCGCGGCCCAGCAGCTGCGCCGTGTAGAACTCGCGCAGCTCCCGGAAGAGCACCCCGTAGGACCAGTTGTCGGTGACCAGGTGGTGCAGGAGCAGCGCCAGCACCCAGGAGTCGTCCGCGGTGCGGATCAGCGCGCCGCGCACCATCGGTTCGGCGCCGACGCGGAACGAGTACCGCTCCAGCTCCCGGAGCGCCGCGCGCAGCCGCGCGGTGCGGATCTCCTCCTCCTCGTCCCGCAGGTCCAGCGCCGCCAGCGGCCAGCCGCCGGTCTCCTCGACCCGCTGCACCCAGCCCGCGGGCCCGCGCACGATACGGGTGCGCAGCGCCTCGTGCCGGGCCACCACCCGGTCCAGGGCGCGGCGCAGCGCCGGTTCGTCCAGGTCGCCGGTGAGCACCAGCGCGGTGAGGACGTTGTGGTACGGGTCGGCGGTGTCCACCGGGTGGTGGAGCACCAGGTCGTCCTGGGCGAAGGAGAGCGGGACCCCGGCGCCGCGGTCCACCGTGCCGATCGGGTCGGCGGCGGGCCCGCCGTCCGCGCCGCCCGCGGCGATCCGGGCCGCCAGCGCGCCGAGGGTGGGGTGGTCGAACAGGTCGCGCACCGGCACCCGCACGCCCCACTCCGCGGAGATGCGGGCCGACAGCTGGGTGGCCAGCAGCGAGTGCCCGCCCAGGTCGAAGAATCCGTCGTGCACGCCGATGCGCTCCGCGTCGCACCCCAGCAGCTCGGCCCAGAGCGCGGCGAGCGAGCGCTCCAGGTCGTTCCGGGGGGCGGTGTACGGGGCGCCCGGGCCGGACCGGGACACCGCGGGGGCGGGCAGCGCGGCCCGGTCCACCTTGCCGTTGGGGGTCAGCGGCAGCGCGTCCAGCACCACGAACGCCGACGGCACCAGATAGCCGGGCAGCCGCTCCGCCGCGTGCGCCCGCAGCAGCGCCGGGACCTCCGCGGCGGGCGCGCCGTCCGCCGCGC
Organism: Streptomyces pactum; assembly: GCF_016031615.1. Classification (GTDB taxonomy): domain Bacteria; phylum Actinomycetota; class Actinomycetes; order Streptomycetales; family Streptomycetaceae; genus Streptomyces; species Streptomyces pactus. The sequence continues at coordinate 1,967,449 of NZ_JACYXC010000001.1, read as the reverse complement.
CGGAGAGCACCGCGTAGGCCACCAGCCGCTTGTCGCCGGGCCGGTCCTCGCGGACCACCACCGCCGCCTGGGCCACCGCCGGGTGGCCCAGCAGGACGGTCTCGGCCTCCCGCGGCTCGATCCGGAAGCCGCGGATCTTCACCTGGTCGTCCACCCGCTCCAGGAACTCCAGCTGCCCGTCCGGGCGGCGGCGCACCAGGTCACCGGTGCGGTACAGGCGGGAGCCGGGCGGCCCGTAGGGGTTGGCCACGAACCGTTCGGCAGTCAGCCCCGGGCGGCGCAGGTAGCCGGCCGCCAGGCCGGCCCCCGCCACGTACAGCTCGCCGGGCACCCCGACCGGGACCGGCCGCAGCCAGGCGTCGAGCACGTGCGCCTGGGCACCGGCGATCGGCCGGCCGATCGCCGGGGTGGCGCGGCCGGTCAGCGGTTCGCTCATGGTGGCGCACACCGTGGTCTCGGTCGGCCCGTACGCGTTGATCATGCGGCGGCCGGGCGACCAGGCGGCGACCAGCTCCGCCGGGCACGCCTCGCCCGCGGTGACCAGCGTCAGCGGCGCCGGCAGGCTGCCCGGATCCATCACCGCCAGCGCGGCGGGCGGCAGCGTCACATGGGTCACCCCCAGCCCGGCGCAGGTCGCGGCGAGCGGTTCGCCGGGCAGCAGCCGCTCCTTGGCGGCCACCACCAGCGCCGCGCCGGAGAGCAGCGCCACGCACATCTCGGCGACCGAGGCGTCGAAGCCGGGCGAGGCGAACTGCAGCATCCGGTCGCCGGGGCCCACCGCGAACCGCTCGGACTGCGCGGCCACCAGGTACGGGATGCCGGTGTGGGTGACCACCACCCCCTTGGGGGTGCCGGTGGAGCCGGAGGTGTAGATGACGTACGCCGGGTCGGCCGGGGTGAGCGGCCGGGTGCGGTCGGCGTCGTCCGGCGCGGTGGCCGCGGCGGCCGCCAGATCCGCCGCCACCGCCGGGTCGTCCAGGTCCAGCCGCGGCACCGCGAGGTCCGTGTCCGGCAGGCCGCCGGTGTCCGGGTGGCGGCTGAGCAGCAGCGCCGGCGCGGCGTCCCGCAGCATGAACTCCACCCGCCCGGCCGGGTAGTCCGGGTCCACCGGCAGGTACGCGGCCCCGGCCTTGACCACGGCGAGCGCCGCGACCACCAGCCGGACCGAGCGCGGCAGCGCCACCGCGACCACCGTGCCCGGGCCCGCGCCGCGCCCGATCAGCAGCCGGGCCAGCCGGTTGGCCGCCGCGTCCAGCTGGGCGAAGGTCAGCTCCCCGCCGCGGGAGACCACCGCGGGGGCGTCCGGGGTACGGGCCGCCCGCTCCTCGAACAGCCGCGGCCAGGTGGCGGCGGGCAGCGGGTCGGTGGCGGCGCCGTTCCACTCCACCAGCAGCCGGTGGCGTTCGTCGGCGCCCAGCAGCCCGATGTCGCCCAGCCGGCGGTCCGGGTCGGCGACCACGGCGCGCAGCAGCCGCTCCAGCCGCCCCAGCAGGGTGCGGACGGTGGCGGCGTCGAAGATGTCGGTACGGAACTCGGCGGTGCCCGTCACCCCGCCCGCCCCCGGGCCGGCCGGGCGCTCGGTGAGGGAGAGGGTGAGGTCCAGCCGGGTGGTGCCGGTGGGCGCCGGCAGCGTCCGCACCGTCACCCCGGGCAGCTCCGGCGTGGCCTCGGGGGTGTTCTGCCAGGCCAGCAGCGTCTGGAAGAGCGGGTGGTGGGCAGGTGAGCGGTCCGGGTCGAGCGCGTCCACCAGGTACTCGAACGGCACGTCCTGGTGCGCGTAGGCGTCCAGGCTCCGCTCCCGCACCCGGCCGACCAGCTCCCGGAAGGTGGGGTTGCCGGAGGTGTCCACGCGCAGCACCAGGGTGTTGACGAAGAAGCCGATCAGCTCCTCGGTGGCCTGGTCGGACCGGCCGGCGACGGTGGCGCCCAGCGGGATGTCGGAGCCGGCGCCGAGGCGGCTGAACAGGGCGCCCAGCGCCGCCTGCACCACCATGAAGGCGCTGGCGTCGCAGCCCCGGGCGAGCCGGGTCAGGCCCTGGTGCAGCTCGGCGTCCCAGCTGAACTCCAGCAGCTCGCCGCGGTGCGAGGCGCGCGCCGGGTACGGGCGGTCGGTCGGCAGCGCGATCCGCTCCGGCAGCCCGTCCAGCACCGTGCGCCAGTGGTCCAGCTGGGTGGCGAGCAGGCTGCCGGGGTCGGCCGGGTCGCCCAGCAGCTCGCGCTGCCAGAGCGTGTAGTCGGCGTACTGCACCGGCAGCCCGGCCCGGCGCGGGGCGTGGCCGGCCCGGCGGGCGGCGTAGGCGGTGGCCACGTCCCGGGCCAGCGGCGCCAGCGACCAGCCGTCGGCGGCGATGTGGTGCACCACCAGCACCAGGACGTGGTCCCGCGGTCCGACCGCGAACAGCCGGGCGTGCAGCGGGATGTCGGCGGTCAGGTCGAAGGTGTGGCCGGCCGCCTCGGCGACCGCCGCCTCCAGCCCGGTCTCGGCGACCTCGGTCACCGGCAGCGTCGGCCGGGCCCGTTCCGGGGTGAGGATGTGCTGGCGCGGCACCCCGGCGTCGTCGGGGAAGACGGTGCGCAGCGCCTCGTGCCGGGTGACCAGGTCCGCCAGCGCCTCGCCCAGCGCGGCCACGTCCAGCGGGCCGGTCAGCCGCAGCGCCACCGGGATGTTGTAGGTGGCCGACGGCCCCTCCAGCTGGTGCAGGAACCACAGCCGGCGCTGGGCGAAGGACAGCGGCAGCACCTCGGGCCGGTCGGCCGGCTTCAGCGGCGGGCGACCCGCCGCGCCCCGGCCCAGCTGCCCGGCGAGCCCCGCCACGGTGGGCGTCTGGAACAGCGCGCGGACCTGGAGCTCCACGCCGAACGCGGAGCGCACGCGGTGGATCAGCCGGGTGGCGAGCAGCGAGTGGCCGCCCAGGTCGAAGAAGCTGTCGTGCACGCCGACCCGGTCCACGCCCAGCACCTCGGCGAACGCCGCGGCCAGCCGCTCCTCGGTGGCGTCGCGCGGCGCCACGTAGGCCGCGCGCGGCTCGGTGCGGCCGCCGTCCGGGGCCGGCAGCGCCTTCCGGTCGATCTTGCCGTTGGGGGTGAGCGGCAACGCGTCGAGGAAGACGAAGGCCGACGGGACCATGTAGTCCGGCAGCCGCTCGGCCAGCGCGGCGCGCAGCAGGGGGGTGAGCCGGGCGGCCCGGCGGCGGTCCGCGCCGCCCACCAGCCGGTCCCAGCGGGGTTCCGGGGCCGGGGCGGCGGTCGCGGGGGGCGGTTTCCGGGGCCGGGACGGGCGCGTCCGGGTGGCGCAGCACCGCGTCGAAGGCGCCGTCCGGGCCGTGCCCGGTCCAGTCCAGGTCGAGCAGGTACCCGGCCTCGCGCGCCAGGTCCCGCAGCTCCTCGGGGTCCACCGCGCCGGCCTCCCGCTCCGCCGCGTCGAGCGCGGCGCGCAGCTCGGCCACGGTGCCGCCGGCGCCCTCGGCCAGCCGCCGCAGCAGCTCGACCGGGCGGGTCAGCCGGGCGTTGGGCACCCGGCGCAGCGCCAGCGCCCCGGGCCGCTCGGCGGCCAGCAGTTCCCGCAGCGCCGGCAGGGTCAGCCCCGCGGCGCGCCAGTCCCGGTCCTCGCCGGCCGCGGCCGGGGCGGCGCCCGCGGCGGCCCGGGGAGCCGGGGCGGCGGTGGCCGGAGCGGCCGGGTGGCCGGCCGGCCCGCCCACGGTGAGCACCGCGTCGTACCGGAAGCGGGTCATCTCGTTGCCCCACCGGCCGCGCCGGGGGGTGATCCGGACGTCGGTGACCCCGGGCACGCGGGCCGCGAGATGACCGAAGAACGCGGGGTCGATGACGAGTTCCCAGTCGTCGGCCACCCCCTGCCGGACCCGGGCCCGCAACTGGTCGGCGGTGGTCGATTCGTCGGCCCGGTACAGCTCCACCGAGGCGTGGAAGGCCTCCAGCAGCGGCAGGCTGCGCACGTCGCCGACGACCAGGCGGCCGCCCGGCGCGACCCGGGCCAGCGCCCCCTCCAGCACCGCCAGCAGATACCGCTCGTCGGGGAAGTACTGCACCACCGAGTTGAGCACCACGGTGTCGAAGAGCTGCTCGGGCAGGTCCGCCAGCCGGTGCGCGGCACACTCGAACAGCTCGACCTGCGCCGGCGACCGGCCCGGGGCGGCGATGTTCCGCCGCAGCCGCTCCAGCGCCACCGAGGAGATGTCGGTGCCCCAGTACCGCTCGCAGTGCGGCGCGGCCCGGTACAGCAGCATGCCGGTGCCGCAGCCGATGTCCAGCACCGACCGGGGGGCCGCGTCCAGCACCAGGTCGGCGGTGGCGCCGGCCCACTCGCGCATCTCCTCGGCCGGGATCGGCGCGCCGGTGTAGCTGCTGCCCCAGCCGCGGATGTCGAAGGCGGGGTCCACGTCCTCGCCCGGCTCCTGGTCGTACGCCGAGTCCCAGATGCCGCGCCAGTTCGCCACCTGCTCGGGCAGGTCCGCCGGCGCCTCCGGGCCGGTGGCGTCCGGCCCGGAAGCGCCCGGTCCGCGGGTGGCGGTGGCGCCCGGGGCGCCGACCGTGGCCGGCCCCTCTCCGCCGTCGTCGGCGGCAGCCCCGACCGCGCCGTCCGCCGGGCCGCCCGGTCCGGCCGTGGTGCCGCCTCCGGGCGCCGGCACCGGTATCCCGCCGTCCGCCGGGCCGGCCGCCGGACCGCCGGCGGGGTCCGGGGCCACGGACGGGACCGCGGACGGACCCCCGGCCGGTGCCTGGCCGGGCGGGTCCGCCGGCTCCTCGCCGGCCACCACGTACGCGACCAGCCGCTGGTCGCCGGGGACGTCCTCGCGGACCGTCACCACCGCGTGCTCCACGGCCGGCTGCCGCTCCAGCACCGACTCGATCTCGCCCAGCTCGATCCGGTAGCCGCGCAGCTTCACCTGGTGGTCCAGCCGGCCCAGGAACTCGATCGCACCGTCCGCGCGGCGCCGCACCAGGTCACCGGTGCGGTACAGCCGCCGGTCCGGGGACCCGGCCGCGGACGCGTCCGCGTACGGGTCGGGCACGAACCGCTCGGCGGTCAGGTCCGGGCGGCCCAGGTAGCCCCGGGCCAGCCCGGCGCCGCCGATGCACAGTTCGCCGGGCACCCCCGGCGGCACCAGCCGGCCCTCCTCGTCCAGCACCAGCAGCCGGGTGTTGGCGATCGGCTCGCCGAGGGTGACCGGGCCGGCGCCGACCCGGGCCACCGAGGACCAGATGGTGGTCTCGGTGGGCCCGTACATGTTCCACACCGGGACGCCGGTGGCCAGCAGCCGCTGCGCCAGCTCGGCCGGCAGCGCCTCGCCGCCGGTGAGCGCCCGGAAGCCGGGCGCGCCCTGCCAGCCGGCGTCCAGCAGCATCCGCCAGGTGGCCGGGGTGGCCTGCATGACCGTGGCGCCGGAGGCGGTCAGCGCGGCGGCCAGCCGCTCGCCGTCGGTGGCGGTCTCCCGGTCCGCCAGCACCACGGTGGCGCCGGTGACCAGCGGCAGCAGCAGTTCCAGCAGCGAGATGTCGAACGCCAGGGTGGTGACCGCGAAGAGGGTGTCGTCGGCGGTGAGGCCGGGCCGCTCCTCCATCGCCCGCAGGAAGTTGCCCAGTGCCCGGTGCGGCACCTGCACCCCCTTGGGGCGGCCGGTGGAGCCCGAGGTGTAGATGGTGTACGCCAGGTCCTCCGGGCCCACCCCGTCGTCCGTCGCGCCCGTCGCGCCCGGCCCCGCGGCGTCCGGCACTCCGCCGTCCGTGCCGTCCGCGGCCGGCTCCTCGTCCAGGCAGACGGTCTCCACCGCGACCGGCCCCAGCCGGTCCAGCAGCGGGCGGCGGGTGACGAGCACCGACAGCCCCGAGTCGGTGAGGGTGTAGGTGAGCCGGTCCGGCGGGAAGCCGGGGTCCATCGGCACGAACGCGCCGCCGGCCCTGAGCACCGCCAGCAGCGCCACCACCATCTCCGGGGTGCGCTCCAGGCACAGACCCACCAGCACCCCGCGGCCCACGCCCGCCCGCCGCAGCCGGCGGGCCAGCGCCTCGGAGCGCCGGTCCAGCTCCTGGTACGTCAGCACCTGTCCGGCGCCGCGCAGGGCCTCCGCCGCCGGGGTGCGCGCCGCCTGCTCGGCGAACCGGCGGTGCGCCAGCAGCTCCCCGGACCAGACGCGGGCGGTGGCGGCCCCGTCGCCCAGCAGCTCCCGCTCCTCGGCCGCATCCAGCATCGGCACCGCGCCCACCGGCCGGTCGGGGTCGGCGAGCAGTCCGCGCACCAGGGTGCCCAGGTGACGCGCCATCCGCTCCACGGTGGCGGCGTCGAACAGGTCGGTGTTGAACTCGAACCAGCCGCTGAGCCCCTCCGGCCGGTCGAAGACCTGGAGTTCCAGGTCGTACCGGGCGGTGCTGGAGGCGACGGTCATCGGCTCCAGCCGCAGGCCCACGCTCTCGAAGGTGGGCAGGTCGATGTTCTGGTAGAGGAAGGACACCTGGAACACCGGCGACCGGGACAGGTCGCGCTCCGGCTGGATCTCCTCCACCAGCTGGTCGAAGGGGATCTCCGGGTGGGCGAACCCGCCCAGGCACACCTGGCGGACCCGGCGCAGCAGCTCCCGGAAGGACGGGGCGCCGGACAGGTCGGTACGGAGCGGCAGCACATTGGTGAACAGCCCGATCAGCCGCTCGATCTCCGGCCGGTTGCGGTTGGCCACCGGCACCCCGACCACGATGTCGTCCTGCCGGCTGTACCGGTGCAGCAGCACCTCGAAGGCGGCCAGCACGGTCATGAACGGGGTGGCGCCCTCCGCCCGGCTCAGCTCGCGCACCTCCGCCATCACCGCGGCCGGCAGCTCGAACGGGCAGGAGGCGCCCCGGGTGGTCTGCACCGCCGGGCGGGGCCGGTCGGCCGGCAGGTCCAGCGACGGCGGGGCGCCGCGCAGCGCCTCCTTCCAGTACGCCAGCTCCGGTGCCAGCGCCTCGCCGGCCAGCCGCTTGCGCTGCCAGTCGGCGTAGTCGGCGTACTGGACCGTCAGCTCGGGCAGGTCCGCGTCCCGGCCGGCGGTGAACGCCCCGTACAGCTCGACCAGTTCGGCGAAGGCGACCGAGGTGGACCACAGGTCGCCGACGATGTGGTGCATGGTGAGCAGCAGGATGTGCTCGTCCGGCGCCAGCCGCAGGATCCGCACCCGCAGCAGCGGGCCGGTGCCCAGGTCGAAGGGGCGGACGAACTCCTCGCGGGCCAGCGCCTCGATGGCCGCCCCGCCCTCCGGGCCGCGCAGGTGCCCGCACTCCACCACGGTGAACTCCGGGTCCAGCCGGTCCGCGACCACCTGTACCGGGGAGCCGTCCACCTCCTCGAAGGTGGTGCGCAGCGACTCGTGGCGGCGGGCGATCTCGTTGAGCGCCCGCTGCCACGCGCCCAGGTCCAGGGTGCCGCGCATCCGCATCGCGCCGGGCAGGTTGTAGGTGGCGTTGCCGGGCGTCAGCTGCTCCAGGAACCACATCCGGGCCTGGGAGAACGAGGCGGGGAACCGGCGGGGCCGCTGCCGGCGGCGGCGGTGCTCCGCGAGCAGCGCGCGCTTTTCGGCCGCGGTGAGGCCGGACAGGTCTACCTTGCTCACGGGAGCTTCTTCCTTGCGTCGGTGCCGTTGGTCGGTGCGGTGCCGGCCCGGCGGCCGGCGGGGGTGGCGGCGTGGGGCACGGGCGCCGGGCGGGGCCCTCGCCGCGGCCGGCCGCGGCGGGGCGGCGGCCGGGGCGGGGGCGCGGCCCGGCGGCGGCGCGCGCGGGCCCCAGGACGCGTCAGGGGGCGGCGCCGGGCCGGGGGCGGGACGGGGGTCGTGCCGGGCCCGGGCGGGACGGGGGTCGTGCCGCGGATCATGCCGGGGCCCCCGCGCCGGCCGCGTCACCGGTGCCGTCGCCGGAGCCGTCCGACCCGTCCCCGTCCTCCAGGGCGAGCAGCGCCAGCAGCTCGGCCTCCACCTCGTCGTCGGACAGCTCCGCGACGTCCGCCGCACCGGCAGGTCCGTAGGGTCCGTACGGTCCGTCCGGCTCGTCCCGGCGGAGCACCGGGATGGCCTCCTCGGCACGGTCCGCGCGGTCCCCGGCCGTCTCCAGCAGGGCCACCGTGCCGGCCACCGTGGGGGAGTCGAAGAAGTTCCGCAGATCCAGCTCGACGCCGAACCGGCTCTGCAGCTGCGCGCCGATGCGCACCGCGGCGAGCGAGTGGCCGCCGAGGGCGAAGAAGTCGTCGTGCACCCCGACCCGGTCGATGCCCAGCACCTCCTGCCATACCTCGGCGACGGCCCGCTCCCGCTCCCCGGACGGCGCCACGAACGCGGTGGGCAGGTCCGGGCGCGGGTGGGAGCCGGCCGCCGGGGCGAGCGCCGCCATCTCCCGGGCCAGCAGCTCCGGGGTGATCGAGCGGGCCAGCCGCCGCACCGCGCCCAGGTCCCGGGCGCAGACCACCACCTGCTCGGGCACCGCGGCGGTGGCCAGCAGCCGGGCGAACACCCCGGCGCCGTCCCGCTCGTCCATGCCCTCACCGAGCGCCCGCAGCACCGAGACCCCGGTCTCCTCCCGGTCTCCCTCCGGGGGTTCGGCGGCCCGCGCCACCTGCTCCAGCAGCCCCTCCACGTCGTTGATCCGCTTGATGGTGAAGTCGGTGATCCGCACCAGCGGGCGGCCCGCCGGGTCCAGGATCTCCACGTCGCAGGTGAGCGTCTCGCCGGTGGCGTCCGCCGACTCCCGCAGCACCACGTCGCAGTGGACGGTGGCGGTCAGCGGGGCCAGCACCCGCAGGCTGCGGTAGGTGAACGGCAGGTAGTACACGTCCTGGGCGTGGATCCGGGCGGAGGCCCCGGCCACGTCCAGCAGCGCCGGGTGCAGCCCGTACTCCGCCACGTCGCCGTGGTACGCCTCGTCCAGCTCCAGGGTGACCAGCAGCCGGTCGCCGCCGGCCTGGATGCGCCGCAGGCACCGCCACCGGGGGCCGAAGGAAAACGTCATCGGGCCGCCCTGCGCGGCCTTGTCCAGCTTCAGCCGGCGGTGGATGTCCGCCTCGGTCTCCAGCACCTCGGTGACCTCCAAGCGGGCCACCACCTCGGCCAGGTCGCGCGGCTCGGCGGGCTCCGGCGCCAGGAAGCGCACCGTCCCGGCGGCGTGGTCCTGCCAGGCCCCGCCACCGCCGGGGACGCGGCTGCGCACGGTGAACCGCAGCTCCTCGCCGTCGCCCTCCACGGTGGTGTACACCTCGCGGGTCTGCCCGTCCGGCACCACCACCGGCATCATGAACAGCACGTCGCGCAGCTCGACGTCGCGCCCGGCGGCCTGTCCGGCGACCGCGGCCCGGACCAGCTCCAGGTACGTGGTGCCGGGCACCAGGCCGTGCCCCATGATGCGGTGCTCGTCCACGATCCAGCTGTCCGCGGTGGACAGCGTGGTGCGGTACGTACGGGAGTCCTCCGCCGAGCGGACCAGGCGCAGCAGCGGGTGCCCGGTGGGCTCGCCCTCCGGCTCCCCGCCCAGCCGCTCGGCCAGCCCCGCGGCCATGCCCACCCCGCGCCAGGTGTCCCAGGCCACCGACCACACCGGGGTGCCCGGCCGGCCGCGCCGGGACTGCGCGTACACGTCGAGGAAGGCGTTGGCGGCGCAGTAGTCGCTCTGCCCCGGCCCGCCCAGCACCGCGGTGAGCGAGGAGCACAGCAGCAGGAAGGCGCAGTCCGGCTCGGCGGCGACCACCTCGTCGAGCAGCACGGTGCCCACCGTCTTGGCCGCGAGCACCTGGCCGGCGTCGGCCGGCGACTTGCCCGCGATCATGCCGTTGGACGGCACCCCGGCGGCGTGCACCACCCCGGCCAGCGGCCCCAGCTCGCGCAACCGGGCGACCGCCGCGGCCAGTTCCGCCCGGTCGGTGACGTCCGCCCGCAGCAGCACGGTACGGGCGCCCAGCCGGTGCAGTTCCCGCAGCCGGCGGATGCGCACGCTGGTGGCGTCCCGCTCCCCGTGCCCGGCCAGCCAGGCGTCCCAGTCCTCCTCGGCCGGGAAGCCGGACCGCCCCAGCAGGCCGATCACCGGCTGCCGGACCTCGGCGGCGATCCGCTCCGCCAGGGCCAGGCCGACACCGCCCAGGCCGCCGGTGATCAGGTAGACGCCGCCGTCGCGCAGCCGGGTGCCGGCCGCCTCGCCCAGCTTCACCGGGTCGAAGTCGCGGACCCACCAGTGGCGTCCGCGCAGCGCCAGGTCCGGCTCCTCGGTCGGCCGGCACACCAGCGCCAGCAGCGCCGCCACGGTGTCCGGCGCCGGGGCGTACGGGTCGGCGCCGGTGATGTCCAGGGTGCGGCAGCCGGTGCCCGGGACCTCCTGCGGGATCACCGTGCAGGCGCCCAGCAGCGGGGCGTTCTCCGGCCGCAGCACCTCCTCGTCGGTCACCGCGCGCACCCCGTGGCACACCACGTCGACGGCGACCGGGCCGGCGGGCCGGGCGTCGCCGATGCCCTGGGCCAGCGCCAGCAGGCTGTCGAACCCGGTCCGGCGGGCCGCCGCCAGCCGCCCGGGCGTCAGCTCCCCGTCCGGGCCGCCGTCCGGGCCGTCCGGGACGTCGGTCAGGCTCCACAGGTGGACCACCCGCAGGGTCTCCCCGGACGCCGCGCCGGCCTCCGCCAGCAGCGCCGCGTAGTGCTCCCGGTCGGTGACGTCCACCGTCCAGGCGCCGTCCGCCGCCGGGCGCCGCAGCTCCTCGCCGGCGGTCACCGGCACCACCCGGGCGCCCTGCCCGGCCAGCCGGTCCGCCAGCTCCCGGCCCAGCGGCAGCTCCGCACCGAGCAGCAGCCACACCTGATCGGGCGCGGGCGCCGCCGGGCCGCCGTGCGGGGGCAGCCGCCGCCAGCCGGGGGTGTGGAACCACTCCTCGGCCGGGACGGCCGGCGGGGCGCCGGTGTCCGCGGCGGGCGCGCCGCCCGCGGTGGCCGGGTCCGGGTCGACCCAGAACCGCTGCCGCCGGAAGGGGTAGGTGGGCAGCCGCAGCACCCGGCCACCGGTGTCCGGGTGGAGCGCGGTCCGGTCCACCGGCACCCCGGCGCTCCACAGCTCGCCGAGCCGGCCCAGCAGATGGCGGTGGTCGTCCCGGGCGTCCTTGGGGTGCGGCAGCGAGTCGGTCGCGGTGCCGCCGGCGGGCCGGTCCCGGTGGGCGCGGGCGAAGCCGGTCAGCGTCGCGCCCGGGCCCACCTCCAGCAGCACCGTCCCGGGGTCGTCGGCGAACAGGGTGGCCAGCGCGTCGGAGAAGCGCACCGTGGCGCGCAGCTGCGTCCCCCAGTACTCCGGGCTGGTGGCCTGCTCGTCGGTGATCCAGGTGCCGGTCACCCCGGAGCAGAACGGGATCTCCGGCGCGCTCAGTTCCACCGTGCGGACCAGCTCGGTGAACGGCTCCACCGCCGCGTCCATGGCGGCCGAGTGGAAGGCGTGCGAGGTGTGCAGCGGCCGGCAGCCGACGCCGTCCGCCACCAGCGCCCGCCGCAGCTCCTCCACCGCCCCGGCCGGGCCCGAGACCACGGTCAGACCGGTGGAGTTGACCGCCGCCAGCTCCAGTCCGCCGCCCAGCCGGGCAGCGGTCTCCTCCTCGGAGAGGAAGACCCCGAGCATCGCGCCCTCCGGCATGCCCGCCACCAGCCGGCCGCGGGCGGCCACCAGCCGCACCGCGTCCGGCAGCGTGAAGACCCCGGCCAGGCAGGCCGCGACCAGCTCGCCGACGCTGTGCCCGGCCATCGCGCGCGGGACCACCCCCCAGGAGCGCCACAGCTCCGCCAGCGCGTACTCCACCGTGAACAGCGCCGGCTGGGTGTGCTCGGTGCGCCGCAGCAGCTCCTCGGCCGCCTCCGCGTCGGCGGGCGCGGGGAACAGCAGCCGCCGCGGGTCCTCACCGGTCTCCCGCGCGAACAGCTCCGCGCACCGGTCGAGCGCGGCGGCGAACACCGGCTCGGCCGCGTACACCCCGCGCGCCATGCCCGGGTACTGGGAGCCCTGGCCGGGGAAGCAGAACGCCACCGGCGCCGGGTCCGCGGCGGTCACCGCGTCGGCCGGGGTGATCCGGCGCAGCGCCGCCACCGCCTCCGCCCGGTCGGCGGCGACCACCGAGGTCCGCAGTTCCAGTGCGGTCCGGCGGTGCGCCAGGGTGTGGGCGGCGTCGGACAGGTCGGTGCCGGGGTGGCGCTCCAGGTGGTCGGCGAGGAGCGCGGCCCGCTCGGCCAGTGCCTGCCCGTCGCGCGCCGACAGCGGCAGCAGGTGCACCGGCCGTGCGGCACCGCCGCCGTCGCCGGCCGCGGCCGGGGTGGCGGGGGGCTCGGGGGCCTCCTCCAGCACCACGTGCACATTGGTGCCGCCGATGCCGAAGGCGCTCACCCCCGCCCGCCGCGGGGTCTGCCGCGCGGGCCACTCCTCGGTGGCGGAGCTGAGCCGGAACGGGCTGTCGTCCAGGCCGAGCGCGGGGTTGGGCCGCTCTCCGTGGAGGGTGGCCGGGATGGTGCGGTGCTTCAGCGCCAGCACCGCCTTGATCAGGGCGGTCACCCCGGCCGCCGCGTCCAGGTGGCCCACGTTGGACTTCACCGAGCCCAGCGCGCAGTACCCGGTGTCCTCGGTGTGCTCCCGGAAGGCGCGGGTCAGCGCGGCCACCTCGATCGGGTCGCCCAGCGCGGTGCCGGTGCCGTGCGCCTCCACGTAGCCGATGGTGGCGGCGTCCACCTCGGCCACCGCCAGCGCCTCGGCGATCACCTCGGCCTGGCCCTCCACGCTGGGCGCGGTGTAACCGGCCTTCAGCGAGCCGTCGTTGTTCACCGCGGTGCCCAGCACCACCGCGTCCACCGTGTCCCCGGCGGCGACCGCGTCGGCCAGCCGCCGCAGCACCACCACGCCCACCCCGTTGCCGGCCACCGTGCCGGCGGCGCCGGCGCCGAAGGCGCGGCAGTGCCCGTCGGGGGAGAGGATGCCGCCCGTCTCGTGCACGTAGCCGGCGCGCAGCGGCGAACTGACCGACACCCCGCCGGCGACGGCGATGTCGCACTCGCCGTTGAGCAGGCTCTGGCAGGCCAGGTGGACCGCGGTCAGCGAGGTGGAGCACGCCGTCTGCACGGTCAGGCCCGGGCCCTTGAGCCCCAGCTTGTAGGCGACGCGGGTGGCGAGGAAATCCTTGTCGCTGGCGAGCAGCGTCTGGTACGGGCCGGTGGCCCGGTACACCCGCTCGTTGGCCATCACGTTGAACAGCAGGTACGAGTTCATGCTCGACCCGGCGAACACCCCGATCCGGCCCTCGAAGGTCCGCGGGTCGCAGCCGGCCGACTCCAGGGCCGCCCAGACGCACTCCAGGAACACCCGGTGCTGCGGGTCCATCACCTCCGCCTCGCGCGGGCTGTAGCCGAAGAAGCCCGCGTCGAACATGTCGGCGTCCGGCAGCACGCCCTTGGCGGGCACGTAGGAGTCCGAGGCGAGCAGCTCCGGGGTGACCCCGGACGCGGCCAGCTCCTCCGGGGTCAGCACCGAGATGGACTCCCGGCCCGCCACCAGGTTCGCCCAGAAGGTCTCCACGTCCGGCGCGCCCGGGAACCGGCCCGCCATCCCGGTGACGGCGATCCGCTCCGGGCCCCCGTCCCCCTCCGGCACGCCGGGCCCGTCCGCCACCGGGGCGTCCGGCCCGTATCCGTCCGACCTGTACGCGTCCGACACGAGATCACCTACCGTTCCGTGAGCGCGTCCGGCGCGCCGCTGCTGCTTGACGTTGGTTCTGCGACCGGCGGCGGGTCTCGGCGCGCCCGGCGCCGTCCCGCTCCCGGCCGGCGGCGCCGGCCGGCCGCCGCAGGTGGGCGGCGAGCGCCCCCACCGTGGGGTGCTGGAAGAGCTCCACCATCGACACCTGGATGTGGTGGCCGGCCGCCAGTTCCGCCTGGAGGCGGGACATCAGCAGCGAGTGGCCGCCGAGTTCGAAGAAGTTGTCGTCCCGGCCGACCCGCTCCACCCCCAGCACCGACCGCCACACCTCGGCCAGGGTGCGCTCCAGCCCCTCCTGGGGCGCGGCGTACGCGGCCCGGGGCGCGGCGGTGAACTCCGGCGCGGGCAGCGCGGCCCGGTCCGCCTTGCCGTTGGCGGTCAGCGGCATCCGCGGCAGCGCCACGAAGGCCGCCGGCACCATGTACTCCGGCAGCCGCTCGCGCAGGTACGCGGCCAGCTCGCCGGGCTCCGGCACCGGGTCACCGGTCAGGTACGCCACCAGCCGCACGTCGTCCGCGCCGTGCCGGTGGGCGGTCACCACCGCCTCCCGCACCCGGTCGTGCCCGGCCAGCTGGGCCTCGATCTCGCCCAGTTCGATCCGCAGGCCGCGCAGCTTCACCTGGTGGTCCAGCCGGCCCAGGTACTCCACCGTGCCGTCGGCGCGGAACCGGGCCAGGTCCCCGGTGGCGTACATCCGGTCCGCCGGGCCGTCGCCGTAGGGGTCGGCCACGAACCGCTCGGCGGTCAGGTCCGGCCGGCCCAGGTAGCCCCGGGCCAGCTGCCGCCCGGCCAGGTACAGCTCGCCGGGGACCCCGAACGGCACCGGCCGCCGGTGGCGGTCGAGCACGTACACCCGGGTGTTGGCGATCGGCCGCCCGATCGGCACCGGCCGCGGGTCCCCGTCCCGGACGCACTCCCAGGCGGTGACGTCCACCGCCGCCTCGGTGGGCCCGTAGAGGTTGTGCAGCTCCGCCGGGCAGGTGGCGAGGAACCGGTCCTGCAGCTCCCGGGGCAGCGCCTCACCGCTGCACACCACCCGCCGCAGCGACGGCAGCCGGTCCACGCCCGGCTGCCGGAGGAAGACCTGGAGCATCGAGGGGACGAAGTGCGCCGTGGTGATCCGCTCGGCGCGGATGGTGTCCACCAGGTGGCCCGCGTCCCGGTGCCCGCCGGGCCGCGCCACCACCAGCGTGGCGCCGGTCATCAGCGGCCAGAAGAACTCCCACACCGACACGTCGAAGGAGAACGGCGTCTTCTGCAGCACCCGGTCGTCCGCGCCGAGCCGGTAGGCGTCCTGCATCCACAGCAGCCGGTTGCGGATCGCCGCGTGGACGTTCATCACGCCCTTGGGCTCGCCGGTGGAGCCCGAGGTGTAGATGACGTACGCCAGGTCCTCCGGGCCGACCACCACCTGCGGGTCGGTGTCCGGCTCGTCCGCCCAGGAGGCGGCCGACCCCACCACGTCCAGCACCTCGGCCGTCCCGGGCAGCACGCCGCGGGTGTCCGGCGCGGCCAGCACCACCGGCATCCCGGCGGTCCCCACCACCCGGGCCAGCCGGGCCGGCGGGTGCGAGGGGTCCAGCGGCACGTACGCGCCGCCCGCCTTGAGCACCGCCAGCAGGCTCACCACCAGCTCCACCGAGCGTTCCAGGCAGACCCCGACCGGCACGTCCCGGCCCACGCCCCGCCGGCGCAGCCGGTGCGCCAGCCGGTTGGCGCGGGCGTTCAGCTCCCGGTAGGTGACCGTGGTGCCCTCGAAGCGCACCGCGGGCGCGTCGGGCGCCAGCCGGGCCCGCTCGGCGACGCACTCGTGGACCCAGCCGGCCTCCGGCCACTCCCGCTCCGGACCGCGGCCGGCCGCCAGCACCGCCGCGCGCCCGGCCTCGTCCAGCAGCGGCAGACCGTCCACCCGGGCCGCCGGGTCGGCCGCCACCAGCTCGGCGACCCGCCGGAAGTGCCCGGCCAGCCGGTCGATGGTGTCCCGGTCGAACAGGTCCCGGTCGTACTCGAACCAGCCGGTCAGCCCGCCGCCGGCGGTGGCGAAGAACTGCAGCTCCAGGTCGAACCGGGCGCCGTCGGCGAGCAGGTTCATCCGCCGGAACTCCAGCCCGGCGATGTCCAGCACCGGCAGCGGGTCGCCCTGGTAGGACAGGCTCACCTGGAACACCGGCGGCCGGCTCAGGTCGCGCGGCGGCCGCAGCTCCTCCACGATCCGCTCGAACGGCACCCGCTCGTGGGCGTACGCCCCCAGGCACGCCTCGCGCACCCGGTCCAGCACCTCGGCGAAGGAGGGCTCGCCGTGCAGCCGGGCCCGCACCGGCAGGGTGTTGACGAAGAACCCGATGAGCGGTTCCACCTCGGCCCGGCCGCGGCCCGCCGTCGGCACCCCGACCACCACGTCGTCCTGGCCGGAGTACCGGTGGAGCAGCACCGCGAAGACGGCCAGCAGCACCATGTAGGGGGTGGCGCCGCGCGCCCGGCCCACCGCCGTCAGCGCCGCCATCAGCTCCGCGGTCAGCGCGAAGGGCACCGAGCCGCCGTTGAAGCCCTGCACCGCCGGGCGCGGCCGGTCGGTGTGCAGCGCCAGCGCCTCCGGCGCCCCGGCCAGGTGTTCCCGCCAGTACGCCAGGTCCGCGGCGAGCGCCTCCCGGCCCAGCTCCCGCTGCTGCCAGGTGGCGAAGTCCCCGTACTGGACGGCGAGCGCGGGCAGCGGCGAGGGCCGGCCGGCGGCGAACGCCTCGTACAGCGCGGACAGTTCCGACAGCAGCACCTTCACCGACCAGCCGTCGGAGACCAGGTGGTGCATGGCGGCCAGCAGGACGTACTCCTCCTCGCCGGTGCGCAGCAGCTCCAGCCGCAGCAGCGGCCCGGCGGCCAGGTCGAACGGCACCGCGAGCGCCTCGGCGATCCGGGAGTGCGGGTCCGCCGGCCCGCCGCGCAGGTCGGTCTCCGTCAGCGGCACCGCCAGCTCCCGGCGCACCACCTGCACCGGGCGGCCGTCGCGCACCTGGAAGGTGGTGCGCAGCGCCTCGTGCCGGCGCACGATCTCCTGGACCGCGGCGCGCAGCACCCCGGTGTCCAGCCGCCCGCGGATGTGCGCCGCGGCCGGGATGACGTACGCCGGGTTGTGCGGGCGCAGCTGTTCCAGGAACCAGATGCCCTGCTGCATCACCGACAGCGGGAAGACGTCCTCGGCCGGCTGCCGCTCCCGCAGCATCTTCTCGAACAGGGCGCGCTTCTCCGGCGACAGGGCCGCCAGCCGCCGCTCCAGCTCTTCACGGTCCTCAGACACCGGCTCCCTCCTCCGGTCCGGCGCCCGGCTCGGGCAGCGCGTCCAGCTCCGCCAGCAGGCGGCCCACCAGGTCGTCCTCGGCGCGCTCCACCCGCCGGATGGCGCCGCCGTCCGGGGCGGCCACGGCCGCCTCCGCTTCCGCCGGCGCCGCCGCGTCCGGGCCGGCCGGCGCGCCGTCGCCGCCGAGCCCGGCGACGATCTCCCGCGCCAGGTCCCGGACGGACGCCCCGCCCAGGAAGACCGAGATGGGCAGGAACACCCCGGTGCGGCCCTCGATCTCGTTCCGCGCCTCCACCGCCATCAGCGAGTCCAGGCCCAGCTCGTACAGCGACTGGTCGAGCCCGACGGTCTCCGGCTCGGCGCGCAGCGTCGCCGCCAGCCCGACCCGCAGCCGCTCGGCGAGCACCTCGGCCCGCTCCGGCTCCGGCAGCGCCAGCAGCTCCTCCCGGCCGGGCAGCGTCCCGGTCCGGCCGGCCGCCGTCCGGGCCGGCTGCGCGCCGCCCGCCGGGGCGGCCTCGGCAAGCAGCCGGGTCAGCAGCGGCGAGCCGGACACCTCCTGGTAGCGGCGGCCCCACTCGTCCCAGTCCACCGGCACCACCGCGGCCTGCGGGCCGGCGTGGCCCAGCAGCCGGTGGAACATCCGCAGCGCCTGCCGCGGGTCCAGGGTGCCCATGCCGGCGCTCAGGCCCGGGGTCGCCTCGGCGCCCCGCTCGGCCATGCCCAGCTCCCGCCAGATGCCCCAGTTGACGCTCACCGCCGGACGGCCGCGCTCCCGCCGGGCGTGCGCCAGCGCGTCCAGGAAGGCGTTGGCGGCCGCGTAACCGGCCACGAACGGCGAGCTGAGCAGCGAGCTGACCGAGGAGAACAGCACGAAGAAGTCCAGCTCCCGGCCCTCGAAGACCCGGTCCAGGACCACCGCGCCGCCCGCCTTGGCGCGCAGGCTCCGCTCCAGCTCCGCCGGTCCCAGCTCCAGCACCGGCACCACCTCGCCGACGCCGGCCGCGTGGACCACGCCGCGCACCGGCGGCCGGGCCTCCCGGTCGAACCGCTCCAGGAAGGCGCGGACCCGCCCCTCGTCGGCGACGTCGAGGACCTCCACGGTGACGTGCGCGCCCAGCGCCTCCAGCTCCCGGACCGCCGCCACCCGGCGGCCGGCCGCGGTGTCCGCCGGCAGCGCCGCCCACTCGCCGCGCGGCGGCAGCGGGGTGCGCCCGGCGAGCACCAGGTGCCGCGCCCCGGCCAGCACCATCGACCGGGCCACCGCCAGGCCCAGCCCGCCCAGGCCGCCGGTGATCAGATAGCTGGCGTCGGTCCGCCAGGCGACCGCCGCGGCCGGCCCGGCGGGCAGCTCCCGGCGCACCAGCCGGGCCACCAGCCGCCGCTCGCCGCGGAGCGCCACCTGGTCCTCGCCGTCCTCGAACACCGCCTCGGCCAGCAGCCGTTCGGCGAGCGCCCCGGCGTCCGCGGCCGGGTCCGGGTCGAGGTCGACCAGCCCGCCCCACAGCCCGGCGTGCTCCTGCTGGAGGGAGCGGCCCAGCCCCCACAGCGTCGCCTGGCCGGTCGCCGACGGGTCGCCGGCGCTGCCCTGCGGCCGCACCGCGCCCCGGGTGACCAGCCACAGCCGGGCCGGGGCCGCGCCGCCGGAGTGGGCCCGGGCCAGCGCCTGCACCGCCCGCACCGCGCCGAGGAACCCGGCGCGCTGGGCGTCCAGCAGCCGCGCCACCGGGTCGCCGTCACCGCTCTCACCGCCGTCCGGGGAGGCGCCGTGCGGCCCCCGGTCGTCCAGGCCCCACAGGTGCACCACGCGCAGCGCCGTGTCCCCGGGCACGGCCAGGTCCGTCACCAGTCGCCGCCAGTCCTCGGCGGAGTCCGGGCGGACCACCGCCCGCGCCGCGCCGGGTGCGAAGGCGTACGCCTCGCCGCGGTCCACCGACACACAGCGGGCGCCCTGCCCGGTCAGGAGGCCGGCCAGCCGGTCCGCCACGCCGGTGGTGTCGGCGAGCAGCAGCCAGGCCGCGCCGTCGGCGGCGGCCGGGGCCGCGGGCAGCCCGCCGCCGGCCGGTCCGGCCTCCTCCCAGGCCAGGTCGTACACCAGCTCCGCGTCCGGGAACTCCGCGTCCGCACCGTCCGCCTCGCCGCCTTCCGGCACCGTGCCGGCCCCGGCCGTACCGGCGGTCCCGGGCAGGGCCGCGGCGGCGGGCGAGCCCACCGGGGGCGGCTCCTGCCAGCAGGGGGTACGGGCGAACGGGTACCCGGGGACGGTCACCCGGGTCCGGGTGTAGTCGGCGTCGAACGCCCGCCAGTCGAGGTCCGCGCCGCGCACGTACAGCTGGGACAGCGAGTCCAGGATCACCTCCCAGTCGTCCTGGCGGGGGCGCAGGCTGGGCAGCAGCAGCGCGTCGGTGTCCGCCGGCAGGCCGTCGCTGATCAGACCGAGCAGGGTGGGCGCCGGGCCCATCTCCACGAACGCCCGGTGGCCCAGTCCGAGCACGGTGGCCACCCCGTCCGCGAACCGCACCGGCTGCCGCAGGTGGCGGCACCAGTAGTCGGCGTCCGGCGCCTGCTCCCACTCCCACAGCCGGCCGTTGAGGTTGGACACCAGCGGGATGCGGGGCGGGGTGAAGGTGATCTCCCGGGCCACCGCCCGGAACTCCTCGATGATCGGCTCGATCAGCGGGGAGTGCGAGGCGGTGGTGATGCGCAGCACCTTGGCCCGCACCCCCCGCCGGGTGAACTCCTCGCACACCGCGTCGATGACCGCGCGGTCACCGGAGACGGAGGTGTTCGCCGGGCCGTTGACCGCCGCGATCGAGACCTGGTCCTCGTACCCGGCGATGGCCGCGGCCACCTCCTCCTCGGGGGCGAACACCGTCGCCATCGCCCCGGTCCGCCCCGACTCGCGCATCAGCCGGCCGCGCGCCACGACCAGCTTCAGCCCGTCCTCCAGGCTCATCGCCCCGGCGAAGCAGGCCGCCGCGTACTCGCCGAAGCTGTGCCCCAGCACCGCGGCCGGCTCCACGCCCCAGGAGCGCCACAGCTCCGCCAGCGCGTACTCCACCGAGAACAGCGCCGGCTGGGAGTACTCCGTGCGGTAGACCGGCTGCGTGCCGTCGTCCCCGTCCCCGTCCGGCGGGTACAGCAGCGTCAGCAGCGGGATGTCCAGCATCGGCCGCAGGATCTCGTCGCACCGGTCGATGACCCGGCGGAACGTCGGCTGGGTCTCGTACAGCCCGCGGGCCATGCCCACCCGCTGCGGACCCTGCCCGGGGAAGACGAACACCGTCTCGGTGGTCCCGGCCCGCCCGGCCGCCAGCCCCACCGCGGGCATCCCGGCCAGGAAGTCGTCGAGCCGGGCGGCCAGTTCCCGGGCGTCGGAGCCCACCGCGGCCAGCCGGTGCGGGAAGTGCGAGCGGCCGGTGTTCGCGGAGAAGCACACGTCCCCGGCCGGCACCGACGGGTTCTCCGTCAGGAACCGGTGGTACCGCCCGGCCAGCTCCACCAGCGCCGCGTCGCTCTTCGCCGACAGCGCCAGCGCGGCCAGCGGGCGGCGGTCGTCCGGATCGGCGGCGGGCCGCTCGGGCGGCTCCTCCACCAGCATGTGGACGTTGGTGCCGCTGAAGCCGAAGCTGCTCACCCCGGCCAGCCGGCGGCCGGGCACCTTCGGCCACCCGGTCAGCTCGGTGGGCACCGCGAACGTGGTGCCGTCGAACGACAGGTGCGGGTTCAGCTCGTTGAAGTGCACGTTGCGCGGGATGGCGCCGCGGTTCACACAGAGCGCGGCCTTGATCAGCCCGGCGATCCCGGAGGCCGCCTCCAGGTGGCCGATGTTCGGCTTCCCCGAGCCCAGGTAGACGGTCGGGCCCTCCGGCCGGCCGTACACCTCGGCCAGCGCCTCCACCTCGATCGGGTCGCCGAGCGTGGTGCCGGTGCCGTGCGCCTCGATGTACGACACCTCCTCCGGCGCCACCCGGCCGGCCGCCAGCGCCCGCCGCAGCACGTCGCGCTGCGCGGTGCCGCTGGGCGCGGTGACCCCGGCGCTGCGGCCGTCCTGGTTGACCGCGCTGCCCCGGATCACCGCCAGCACCCGGTCGCCGTCGCGCACCGCGTCCGACAGCCGCTTGAGGACCACCACCCCGCACCCCTCGCCGCGGACGTAGCCGTTGGCCGCCGCGTCGAAGGTCTTGCACCGGCCGTCGGGCGCCACCATCCCCGGGAACTGGGAGAACGCGATGCTGGGGATGGGCGAGAGCACCACGTTCACCCCGCCGCCCAGCGCCAGGTCGCACTCCCCGGCGCGCAGGCTCTGGCACGCGGTGTGCACCGCCACCAGCGAGGCCGAACAGGCACTGTCCACCGCGACGCTGGGGCCGTGCAGGTCCAGCGTGTAGGAGACCCGGCCGGTGACGATGGAGTGCGCCGTGCCGGTGGAGGCGTACGCGGTGGCGTCCAGCGGGTCCCGCAGCGTGCGGGAGGCGAAGTCGTTGCTGCACACCCCCATGAATACCCCGGTACGGCTGCCGGCCAGCCCGGCCGGGGACTGCCCGGCGTGCTCCAGCGCCTCCCAGACCACCTCCAGGGTGAGCCGCTGCTGCGGGTCCATGGCCAGCGCCTCGCGCCGCGAGATGCCGAAGAACTCGTGGTCGAAGTGGTCGATCCGGTCCAGGAAGCCGCCCCAGCGGGTGCTCATCCGGCCCGGCGTCTGCGGCTCGGCGGAGTGGAACGCGGCCCCGTCCCAGCGGTCCGCCGGGATCTCCCCGATGGCGTCGGTGCCGTCCGCCAGCAGCTGCCAGTAGCTGTCGGCGTCGGTCACCCCGCCGGGGAACCGGCAGCCCACCCCGACGATCGCGACCGGCTCGGTGCGGGCGCGCTCGGACTCCTCCAGCCGGCGCTGCAGCCGCTCCACCGTGGCGAAGGCCCGGCGCAGGGTCGCGCCGGTCCCCGCCTGCTCCCGCGGGCCGCGCTGCGCCTCGTCCAGCGACGTCATCACTCTTCCCCTTCGTCCAGCTCGGTCAACTTGGCCAGGAGGAGCGCCTCGACGTCGCTGTCACTCAGGTCGTCGAGATCGGTTCCGGTACCGTCGGCGGGCCGCTCGTCCGCGGCGGCCTCCTCCGCACCGACGGCGGGCCCGGCCTCCAGCGCGATCTCCATGCGCTCGGCCAGGAAGGGGACGAGCGCCTCGACGGTGGGGAAGCGCCACACCACGGTGGCGGGCAGCTCCACCCCCAGCGAACTCTCCAGCCGCTTGCGCAGCTCCAGCGACATCAGCGAGTCGAAGCCCAGCCCGGCCAGCGGGGCGGTCACATCGACCTTCGCCTCGTCGCACTTGAGGACCCGCGCCACCTGCTCGGTGCAGTGCCGCACCAGCACCGCGCGGCGGCGCCGGCCGGGTTCGACCGCCAGCAGCTCCCGCCGCACCGCCCCGGCCGCCGGCCCGGTCTCCCCGGCCGCCGCGGCGGGCTCGTCCAGCAGCCCGGTGAGCAGCGGCGGCAGCATCCCGGAGCCGGCCGCGGCGCGCAGCCCCGCCCGGTCCAGCGGCAGCACCGCGGCCTGCGCGGTGGCCGTCGGCAGCAGCCGGCCCAGCGCCGCCACCCCGTCGTCCGGGTCGATGCCGACGATGCCGCGCCCGGCCAGCGCCCCGCCCCGGTCCGGGGAGGCCGCCAGGCCCGCCTCGGTCCACGGGCCCCAGTTGACGCTCAGCGCGGGCAGCCCGTGCGAGGCGCGGTGCAGCGCCAGCCCGTCCAGGAAGGCGTTGGCCGCCGCGTAGTTGCCCTGGCCGGGGGAGCCCAGCAGCGCCGCCGCCGAGGAGTACAGCACGAAGAAGTCCAGCCGGTGGCCGAGGGTGGCGCGGTGCAGGTGCCAGGCGGCCAGCGCCTTGGGCGCGGCCACCGAGGCGAACCGCTCCCGGTCCAGGCCCACCAGCACCCCGTCGTCCAGCACACCGGCGGAGTGCACCACGCCGGCCAGCGGCGGCATCGTGGCGTCGATCTCCGCCACCAGCGCGGCCACCTGCCCGCCGTCGGAGACGTCCGCGGACCGCACCGCCACCGTCACGCCCCGCTCGCGCAGCGCCGCCAGCTCCCGCCCGGCCCGCTCGCCCGGCCCGCCCCGGCCCACCAGCACCAGGTGCCGGGCGCCGGAGTCGGCCAGGTGACGGGCGGTGCGCAGACCCAGCGCGCCCAGACCACCGGTGATCAGGTACGTCGCACCGGGCCGCACCGCCGCCTCGCGGGGCCGCACCGCGACCGTCTCCGCCCCGGTCGGGCGGAGCACCACCTTGCCGGTGTGCCTCGCCTGCGCCATGTGGGAGAACGCCGCGTCCGCCGCCGCGTAGTCGAAGCAGGTCACCGGCAGCGCGGTGAACTCACCACGGGCGAAACCGGCCAGCACCTCACCGAACAGCCGCCGGATCAGCGGGAACTGCTCGGCGAAGGACCGCTCCAGGTCCACCGCGAGGAAGGACCGGTTGTGCTTGAGCGACAGCAGCCCCAGGCTGCTGTTTTTGTACACGTCCTGCTTGCCGATCTCCACGAAGCGGCCGTTGGCCGCCAGCAGGCCCAGGCTGCGCCGCAGCGCCTCGCCGGTCAGCGAGTTGAGCACCACGTCCACGCCCCGGCCGCCGGTCAGCTCCCGCACCCGGTCGGCGAAGTCCAGCGAGCGCGAGTCCATCACATGGCGCACCCCCAGGCTCCGCAGCAGCTCCCGCTTCTCCTCGGTGCCGGCGGTGGCGAACACCTCCGCGCCGTTGCGGCGCGCCACCTGGAGCGCGGCCAGGCCCACCCCGCCGGTCGCCGAGTGGATCAGGACCGTCTCGCCCTCGCCCAGATGGGCCAGGTACTCCAGCCCGTACACCGCGGTGAGGAAGGCGATCGGCAGCGCCGCCGCCTGGGCCGCGTCCAGACCGGCGGGCCGGGCGGCCACCAGCTCCTGCCGGGTGGTGGCGTACGCGGCCATCGCCGACGGGGCCACCGCCATCACCTCGTCACCGACCCGGACGTCCGTGACGCCCTCGCCCACGGCCACCACCCGGCCGGCGCACTCGGCGCCCAGCGGGGTGATGCCCGGCGGCACCCCGGGGCAGATGTCCATCGCCTTCAGCACGTCGCTGAAGTTCAGCCCGGCCGCGGCCACCTCGATCTCCACCTGGCCCGGGCCCGGCGGGACGCGGTCCCACACCGTCGGGGTGAGGCTGCCGAGAATGCCCGGCCGCTCGGCCAGCAGGCGCAGGTTGCCGTCCCGGGCCGGGTCGAAGGCGCGCCGCGGCCAGGCCGCCGGCTCGGCGGCGGGCGGGCGCCACGGCTGGAGCTCCGGCACGTACCGGGCCCCGCCGCGCAGCGCCAGCTGACTGCCGGCGACCGGCGCGGCCAGCTCCGCGGCGAGCTGCGCCGCCTCGCCGGCCGGGCGGGCCGGATCGAGGTCGATCACCACCGGGCGCAGCTCGGCGTGTTCCAGCGCGGCCACCCGCACCAGGCCCCAGACGGCCGACTGGGCGACCGCGGCGGCCGGCAGCGGCGCCGCCGTCCCGGATCCGCCGCCGGCCCGGGGCACCCGCTGGGTGCCCCGGGTGAGCACCACCAGCCGGGGCGCCCGCGGCCAGGGTCCGGCGGCCAGCTCCCGCACCAGGTGGAGCACCGAGACGGTGCCCAGGTCGCGGCCGGGGGCCAGCGGGTCGCCGGCACCGCCGGTCCCCGGTCCGGTGCCGGTCCCGGTGCCCCCGGATCCGGCGGGGGTCCCGGCGTCCGGTCCGGCGGGGGCGCCCGGGTACGGTGCCGTGTCCAGCGCGGCGTCGAGGTTCCAGGCGTGCAGCACCCCGGCGCAGCCGTCCGGGTGGGCGGCGCGCAGGTCGGCGAAGAGGGCGGCGAAGTCCTCCGCGACGCCGGGACGGACCTCGAATCGGTCCGCGTCCAGCCGCCGGTACCCGTCGCCGGCGGTCACCACCACCCAGCGCGCGCCGCGGGCCGCCGGGGCCGCGCGCAGCGCCTCGGCCACCCCGTCCCGGTCGGCCAGCAGCAGCCACCGGCCGGCCGGGACGGCGGCGCCCGCCGGAGCGGCGTCCGCGCGCCGCCAGCCGATCTCCAGCAGCGCCTCGCCGACCCGGTCCGCGACCCCCGCCAGCCGGCGCAGGGTGATCCCCTCGACCCGGCCCAGCTCCTGCCCGTCCTCGCCGAACAGCACCACCCGGCCGCCGGTGATCTCCTCGCCGGCGCGCACCGCGCCGGTCACGTCGGCGTGCGCCCACACCGGCCGCGCCCGGCCGGTGGTGAGGCGGAACGCGCCCGCGCCGACCGGCAGGTGGATCGCCGTCCCGGCGTCCGGGTCGGCGGCGAGCGCCTGCGCCAGCACCTGGAGGCAGGCGTCGAGCAGCGCCGGGTGGACGCCGTAGGCGTCCCGGTCGGCGGCGACGTCCTCCGGGACCCGCAGCCGCGCCACCGCCTCCCGCTCCCCGCGCCACAGCCCGTCCAGGCCCTGGAAGGCCGGGCCGTACTCCAGCCCCGCCCGGTGCAGCCCGGCGTAGTGCTCGCTCCGGTCCACCTCCCGGGTGCAGCGGGCCCGGACCGCCGCCAGCTCCCCGGCCGCGCCGGCGCCGTCACCGGCGGTCCCGGCCGCTGCGGCGTCCGCCTCACCGGCGGTTGCGGCCCCTCCGGGGTGCGCGGCGCCGGAGTCGTCCAGGGCGGTGCCGGCTTCTCCGGCTTCCGCGGCGCTCCCCGTGCGGTGCGTGGCGTCCGCCGTACCGTCCCCGGCGCCGTCCGGGGTCCGGAAGCCGCCGGTGGCGACCTCGGTCCAGGCCTCCTCCGGGCCGCCGTCGCCGCCCCGGCTGAACAGCCGGAACGTCCCGGCACCCGAGCCGTCCCCGGTGAGCACCAGCTGGAGCGTGGGCTCCTGGGCCCGCTCGCGCACCACGGTCAGCCCGGTGAAGCGCACGTCCTCCAGCGCGGCCCCGCCGCCGGCGGTGGCCCGGACGGCGGCGAGCGCGGTGTCCAGCACCAGGGCGGCGGGCAGCACCACCGCGCCGTCCACCCGGTGGTCGCGCAGGTAGCCGAACCCGTGAAGGTCCACGGCCGCGGTCCAGTGCCAGGTGCCCGGCTCGGTCGCCGAGCGCAGCCGGTCCGCCAGCAGCGGGTGCCCGTGGTGGTCCGGGCGGCGCCGGCGGCCGGTGACGTCGTCGTGCCAGTACCGCTGCCGCTGCCAGGGGTAGGACGGCAACGGCACCATCGGCACCGTGCGGGTGCCGTGCAGCAGGCTCCAGTCCACCGGGAACCCGGCCGCGTACAGCCGGCCCAGCTCGCCCAGGAGCCCGGCGCGGCCCGGGTCGTCGCGGCGCAGCGAGGCCACCACCGCGCCCCGCGCGCCCTGCAGGGACAGCCGCTCGGTCAGCGCGTCACCCAGCATCTGCTGCGGGGAGATCTCCACGAACACGTCGTGGCCGGCGTCGGCGAGCGCGGTCACCGCCCGGTCGAAGAGCACCGGCCGGCGCAGGTTCTCGCCCCAGTACCCGGCGTCCAGCCGCTCGCCCGCCACGAACCCGGCGGTGACGGTGGAGAACACCGGGACCGCCGCCGGGCCCGGGCGCAGCCCCTCCAGCGCCCCGACGAGGTCCTCGCGCAGCGGATCCATCAGCGGGCAGTGGGAGGCGAAGTCCACCGACTCCAGGACGCGGCAGAACAGCCCCTCCGCGTCGAGCGCCGCCGCCAGCTCCTCCAGCGGCCCGGTGGCGCCGGAGAGCACGGTGGTGGCGGGGCCGTTGCCGGCGGCCACCCACACCCGCTCCACGCCGCGCTCGGCGAGCAGTTCCCGGGCCCGCTCCTCGGGCACCCCGACCACCGCCATCCGGCCGTTGCCCTTCCCGGAGCGGATCACCCGGCCCCGGTGCAGGGCCACCCGCAGCGCGTCCGGCAGGCTCAGGGCGCCGGCCACCTGGGCGGCGGCGATCTCCCCGACGCTGTGGCCGACCACGGCGTCCGGGAGCACCCCCCGGGAGCGCCACACCGCCGCCAGCGCCACCTGCACGGCGATCAGCGCCGGCTGGCCGACCGCCGGGTCCGCCAGCCGCGACGCGCCGCGGTCGGCGGCGAGCTGCTCGCCCAGCGACCAGTCGGTGTGCCCGGACAGGATCCGGTCGCACTCCTCGATCACCTCGCGGAACACCGGCTCGGCGGTGAGCAGGTCCGCGGCGAGCGGCCACCAGCGGGGCCCCTGGCCGGCGAAGACGAACACCGTGCGGGGCCGCCGGCCCACCCGGCGGCGGCCGGCGGACAGCCCGGGCCGCTCGGCGTCCTCGCCGAACGCCCGCAGCGCCGCGGCGAGTTCCGCCGCGTCCGCGCCGGTGCAGGCCAGCCGGTGCTCGTGGTGGGTGCGGCGCAGCGCCGCCGCGGCGCACAGCCGGGCCGTGCCGGCCCGGCCCGCCGGGCCCTCCAGTTGACCCGCGTAGCGGGCGGCCAGCTCGCGCAGCGCCTGTTCGTCACGGGCGGATACGGCCAGCAGGTGCGGCCCGCCGGCTTCCGCTTCGGCCCCGGGGGCGGCGCCGGCGGGGGCCTCCTCGACCACCAGGTGGGCGTTGGTGCCGCCGAAGCCGAACGAGCTGACGCCGGCCAGTGCCGGACGGTCGGCCGCCGGCCACCGGCGCTGCCGGTCGGCGACCTCCAGGGGGAGTTCGTCGAACGGGATGTGCGGGTTGGGCCGGATGAAGTGCAGGGTGCGCGGCACCGTGCGGTGGCGCAGCATCAGCGCCGTCTTGATCAGCCCGGCGATGCCGGCCGCCGCCTCCAGGTGGCCCAGGTTGGACTTGACCGAGCCGATCAGGCAGGGCCGGTCCGGCTCCCGGCCGTCGCCGACCACGGCGGCGAGCGCCTTCGCCTCGATCGGGTCGCCGAGCAGGGTGCCGGTGCCGTGCGCCTCCACGTAGTCCACCCGCTCCGGCCGGACCCCGGCGTCGGCGTAGGCGGCGCGCAGCACCGCCTCCTGGGCCTGCGGGTTGGGCGCCATGATGCCGTTGCTGCGGCCGTCCTGGTTGACCGCGCCGCCACGGATCACGCAGTAGACGGTGTCCCGGTCGGCGAGCGCGCGGCGCAGCGGCTTGAGGACGACCGCGCCGGCGCCCTCGGCGCGCACGTAGCCGTCGGCGCGGGAGTCGAAGGGCTTGCACCGCCCGTCCGCGGCCATCGCCCCGGCCTTGCTGAAGTTGACGGCGAGGGCGGGGGAGAGGATGACGTTCACCCCGCCGGCGATCGCCATCGTGCAGTCGCCGCGCGCCAGGCTGCGGACGGCGGTGTGCACCGCGACCAGGGAGGAGGAGCAGGCGGTGTCCACGGCCATGCTCGGCCCGCGCAGGTCGAACAGGTACGACAGCCGGTTGGCGGCGATGCTGAAGGCGTTGCCGGTGCCGGAGTAGGCGTCGATCCCGGTCAGGTCCCGGAACTGCTCCTGGAGGTAGTCGCTGGTGGCGATGCCCACGAAGACCCCGGTGGCGGAGCCGGCCAGTTCCTCGGCCGCCACCCCGGCGTCCTCCAGCGCCTCCCAGGCCACCTCGGCCATCAGCCGCTGCTGCGGGTCCATCCGGCTCGCCTCGTGCCCGGAGATGCCGAAGAAGTGCGGGTCGAACCGGTCCACGCCGTCCACGAACCCGCCCCAGGCGGTGGTGGTCTTCCCCGGTACGGACGGGTCCTCGTCGAAGTGGTCGGCGGCCCGCCAGCGGTCCTCGGGCACCTCGGTGACCGCGTCCCGGCCCTCGGTCAGCAGCCGCCAGAACGCCTCGGGGCCGTCCGCGCCGCCCGGGAAGCGGCAGCCGATCCCCACCACCGCGACCAGGTCGTCCTCCGGGTCCCGTGGTCCGGCCCCGGCGCCTTCGGCCGGTTCGCCGGACGGTCCGCCCGCCGGGCCGGCCGGGCCGGTGCCGGCCGGGTCGGTCAGGTGGCCGGCGAGCGCCTCGACGGTGGGGTACTCCCAGACCGCGGTGGTGGGCACCGGCCGGCCCAGCCGCTGCTCCACCTCGCCCACCAGTCCGATCAGGTCCACCGAGCGCAGCCCGTAGCCGGCCAGCGGGCGGCGGGTGTCCACCTCGGCGGCGGGCATGCCGAGCCGGTCGGCCAGCCGGCCGGCCAGCCACTCCTCCAGCTCCGCCCGGGCCGCCGGGTCACCGGCGGGCGCGGCGGCCCGCGCGGCGGGGGCCGTGGCCGCGTGCCCGTCCGGGGCCGCGGCGGGAACCGGGCCGGCGGGGTCCGGGCCGGCGGTGTCCGGGCCGGCGTCCGTCCGGGGGCCGGCGGCGGGGTCCGCGGTGCCGGTGCCGGCTCCGGTGGTTCCGGAGGCCGCCGTCCCGCCGGCCGCCGGGGCGTCCCAGGAGGCCAGCCGCTTGAGGTCGCCGGCGAGGAAGGCGGCGAGCGCGGCGGACCGCTGGAGCTTGCCGCTGGAGGTCTTGGGGATGCTGCCCCGGCGCAGCAGCACGATGTGGTGCGGACGCAGCCCGTGCTCCTCGGCCAGCCGTGCCCGGACCGCGTCGAAGATCCCCGCGGCCACCGCCGGCTCCGGCCGTCCGGTGACCTCCTGGAGGACCACCAGCCGCTCCTCGCCGTCCGCGTCGTAGGCGCAGGCCACCCCGTTGCCGGGGCGCAGCAGCGGGTCACACTCCTCCACGGTCCGCTCGATGTCCTGCGGGTAGTGGTTGCGGCCGGCCACGATGATCAGGTCCTTGGCCCGCCCGGTGACGTGCAGTTCGGTGCCGTCGAGGAAGCCCAGGTCCCCGGTGCGCAGGAACGGACCCTCCGCGGAGTCCGCCAGCTGGGCCGCGAAGACCTCCGCGCTCTCCTCGGGGCGTTCCCAGTAGCCCTGCGCCACGCTCGGGCCGGCCACCCAGATCTCACCGATGGTGCCGGCCGGCACCCGGGTCCGGGTCCGCGGGTCCACGATCTCGATCCGCTGGTCGTCCACCGACCAGCCGCACCCCACCGAGGTGCGGACGGGCCCGTCGCCGGTGGCGGCCTCGGCGCGGTGGCCGGCCAGCGCATCCGCCGCCAGCTCGCGCAGCACCGGTTCCGCGGTGCGGCTGCCGGCCGAGACGCACAGGGTGCCCTCGGCCAGCCCGTAGCAGGGCAGGAACGCCGAGCGGCCGAAACCGCTGGGGGCGAAGGCGCGGGTGAACCGGTCGAGGGTCTCGGCGCGCACCGGTTCGGCGCCGCTGAACGCCACCCGCCAGCCGCTCAGGTCCAGTTCGCGGCGCTCGGCCTCGGAGATCCGCTCCACGCACAGGTCGTACGCGAAGTTGGGGGCGCCGCTGATGGTCGCCCGGTACTCGGAGA
Source organism: Streptomyces pactum (assembly GCF_016031615.1). GTDB lineage: Bacteria > Actinomycetota > Actinomycetes > Streptomycetales > Streptomycetaceae > Streptomyces > Streptomyces pactus. The sequence continues at coordinate 1,937,143 of NZ_JACYXC010000001.1, read as the reverse complement.
TCGCGCGCAGCCAGCGCAGCGGCTGCTTGAGGAAGGCGACCGGTGACATGAAGGTGGTCGGGAACGCCCCGAAGGCGGGGGCCAGCAGACCGCCGATCAGCCCCATGTCGTGGTACGGCGGCAGCCAGGTGACCATGTGGTTGTCCGGCTCCCGCCCGTACAGCCGGTCGTTGATGCACCGCAGGTTGTGCACCAGGTTGCCGTGGCCGACCACCACGCCCTTGGGCCGCCCGGTGGAGCCGGAGGTGTACTGGAGGAACGCGGGGTCCGCGGGCCGCGCGGCCGGGTCCCGCCAGCCGTCCGCGGCGGCGTCCTCGATCCGGTCCACCGCGAGCCAGTCCAGGCCCTCCAGGCCGGGCGCGTGCCGGGCGAACTCCCCGGCCGAGGCGGCGATCTCCTCGGTGGCCAGCACGGCGGCCGGCCGGGCGTCGGCCACCACCCCGGCCAGCCGGGGCAGGGTCCGCTTCATCAGCAGCGGGTCCGGCGGGTACACCGGGACGGCGATGACCCGCGCGTAGAGGCAGCCCAGGAAGGACGCGAGGTAGTCGAGCCCCGGCGGGCAGACGATCAGCGCCCGGTCACCCGGCGCGACCCGCCGCCCGAGCGTCGCCGCAATGGCCCGCGCGCGAACGTCCAGCGCCCGCCCGGTGAGCTCCGACGGAGCCCCGTCGGCATTCGCCAGGAAGCGGTACAGCACCTTTTCGGGATGCGTCTGGAAAACGGTACGGAAATGCCCGACAAGCGTCTCGTCATCGGTACCGGAAGCGTACGGTGGCTCGAATGTGCCGCTCGATGGTGTCGAATCGGCGTCTTCTTCATGAATGCGCAACGTCTCGCTCCGGAATCAGTGCCAAAAGTCTTCACGCATGCCACGGACCACCCCCGTCATGTCCGGCGGGCGGACCTTTTCCCGTTTTTTCTACCGGTGGGTCCCGCGCCCGTCCGGGCGGCACACGATCGCGGCGGACCGCTGGCTGGAAGCAGTCCGCCGCGTTCGAATGAAAAAGGGTGGGGATGTCTTCGGAAGGACGGGAGTGTGAACAATCGACGGTAAGGAATGCGTCGCGTCTCTGTTTTCCGGCATCCTTCACCCCCCTGTCGGCAGCGCTCCGCCCGGTGGGGCGTATGCGTTCTGGCCGCTTGAAGTTGTGCAATACAACGATCTGGCGAACATGGAATGCGCGTCGGAGCCGCTCCGCCGCCGGTCGGTCCGGTTCATCTCCGGGCCGGGACGCGCCTGCGCGGGGTGCGGATCTTTCGCAGAAACAAGCTGGCGAGATTGCACACCGAGAAGAGAACCGCGTCAATGGTGCAGCGGAAAAAGGGCATTCCGTTCAATGAGGAGATAGACTCCCTCTCGGGCGAAGCGGAATGCGCCGGTTGGTGGGTGTCGTCCCCTTTTGGGGTCCCTGATCGGGCCGCCGGTTCATCCCACCGTCACCACGATGTCGCGCTGGGTGAGCCGACCCGGCATGTTTCGATGTCCGAGGGGTGGATAACCCGCTGCCCGGGACGGGGCGGTGTGCCGCCGGCCGGCGGCGGGGAGCGTCCACCCTACCGGCGCACCCCGGGCCCGGCGTCCGGGCCGGCCCCGCCGCCCGCCCGCTCCAGCAGCCGCCGGTGCTCCTCGGCACCGACCCGCTCCCCGGAGGACGGCAGCAGCCGCGGAACGCCCTCCAGCACCGGATACCGCAGCCGCAGACGGGGGTTGTAGAGCGCGTCCCCCGGCGGGATCAGGAGCAGCGGCCCCTTGTCCAGCGGGCAGGCGAGGATCCTCAGCAGCGGGTCGTCGGGGTTCATGGCGGCGTCCTTCACGGTCGGGGGGCGGGGGAAGTTCGGGGCGGGGCGGGGGAGCCGGGGACGGCGTGGCGGGCCGGCCCCTCGGCGCGGGCGGCGGACGCGGGCTCAGGAGGCTCCGAGGAGTCGCGGGGCGACGGGGGCAGGGCCGGGCGGCCCCGGGGAGGCCGCGCCCAGGGTGTGCGCGGGGGACAGCGGACGACGGGCCGGCAGCGGGCCGCCCGCGCCGGTGTCCCCGGCGCCCGCGCCGGTGTCCCCGGCGCCCGGGGCGTGAGGGGCGGGTTCCCGGGCGTACGGACCCGGAGCCGGGCCGGTGGAGCCGGGCGGCCCGGTCTCCTCCTCGTGGCGGGGCAGGGTGAGCAGCACGCCGACCGCCAGCGCGGTGCCGCCCAGCCGCAGGGCCAGCCGTACCGGGTCCGCGGGCAGCGGCTCACCGAACACCGCGGTGCCGCAGACGACGGTGAAGACACAGGTGACCGTGGTGCACACCGGCACCAGCAGCGAGGCCCGGCAGCGCTGGAGCGCGGCCTGGGACAGCACCAGCCCGGTGGCGCCGGTGACCAGCAGCAGGTACGGGTACGGGGACGCCGCCAGCGCGGCGGGCGGCGATGTCGGGCCGCCGTCCCCCAGCAGCCCCGACACCCCCTTGATGGCCAGCGAACTCACCCCGTACAGCAGGCCGATGGCCACGCCGTACGCCACCCCCGCGGTGGGCAGCCGGTGCCGCCGCGCGGCCCGGCGCTCCGCCGCCGCGTACACCCCCAGCGCGGCGGCCAGCGAGGGCCCGCACACCGCCAGCAGCACGCCGGTGGGCGCCGTCCGGCCGATGTCCTCCCCGCCGCGCAGCGAGGCGACCACCATCGCCAGGGACACCAGGATCAGCGCCACCCCGCGCCGCTCCCGGGCGCCGATCCGTTCGCCCAGCACCACCGAGGAGAGCACCACCAGCAGCACCAGCCCGGAGACGAACAGGCCCTGGGCGGCGGCGATCGGCAGCTTCCGGTACACCAGCAGCTGGGCGCCGAACCCCAGCGCCAGCGCGACCGCGCCGCCCAGCCACAGCGGACTGCCCAGGACGTGCCGCAGCAGCCGCGCCGGACTGGTGGCGCGCAGCGGGGGCATCCGGGCCAGGGCCCGCTTCTCCAGCACGAAACCGGCGCTGTAGAGGACGTTCGCCAGCAGGGCGCCCGCGACACCCCAGAGCACCGCCTACACCCGCCTCGCGTGGACCAGCAGGATGGAGGCGAGCGACGGCAGCCGGCAGGCGGCCCGGTCCAGGGCGCGCAGCGGACGCGGCACCCCGTGGAACGGCGCGCCGGCGGTACGGACCACCTCGAACCCCGAGGCGGTGAGGAGGGAGCGGAGCGCCCGCGCGGTGCACAGCCGCAGGTGCCCCACCACCTGTTCGCCCGGGCGGCCGTGCACCCCGCGCAGGCTCACCTCGGAGAACACCGGCTGCACCCCGGCGAGCAGCAGCCCGCGGTTGTACCAGGCCGCCAGGTTCGGGGTGGACAGCAGCAGGTGGCCGCCGGGCCGCAGCACCCGGCGCAGCTCGTCCAGCGCCGCGTCCGGGTCCACCAGGTGCTCGATCACCTCGCCGAACACCACCGCGTCGGCGCTGCCGGAGGCGAACGGCAGTCCGCCGCCGGAGATGTCGCCGCGCACCACGGCCGGCAGCCGCGTCGCGGCCCGGCGCAGCGCGTCCCGCGACCAGTCCACGCCGACCACCCGGTGGCCGCGGAGCAGCGGCAGCGCGAGGGCCATGGCCGAACCGTCCCCGCAGCCGACGTCCAGCACCGTCGCCGGGGCGCCGGGGTGCGCCGGGCCCAGCGCCCGGGCGAGCATCCGGGCCTGGCGGCGGCTGCGTTCGGCGCCCGAGGCGACCGGCACCGCGGGGTTCTCGTAGAACCCCCGCAGCCCGGCCCCGGCGGCGGACGACCCACCGGCCGTGCCGTCCGGGGCGGCGGTCGGGGGTACGGCCGTGGTGCCGGGGGCGGCGGTGCCGGCCGGGCGACCGGTCGGGGGCACGGCTGGTGCGGCCTCGGCGGGTGTTGCTGCCCTCGGGGGTCCGGACCGTCCCGGGGCCCGGCCGCGCGGTGGCGGAGGTGGCGCCGGCCGGCCCGCGGTCCGACGCGGCGGCGCCCGGCGCGGGTACCGCGGGGCCCGCGGCGAGGGCGGGCGGTCGGCGCGGGTACGGCGGCTGCCGGTCGCGTCGGTCGCGTCGGTCGCGTCGGTCGGGCCGGTGGTCCCTGGGACTCCCGCCGGCCGGGCCGGGGAGGGTGTTCCGGGGGCCGGGGCGGGGGTGGCCGTGGGGGCGCGGGGGTGGTGCGGTGCGGGGCGGTCTCCGCGCCGGCCGCTCCGGTGGGGTGTCCGGTGGTCATGTTCCTCCACCCGTGGGGGGTACGGGGTCCGTCGCGCCCGGCCCCGGCGGCGGTCCGGCGTCCGGGCCGGCCGGCGAGGTGAGCGCGAGCGAACGGGTGAACAGGTCCGCCAGCGCGGCGCCGCCCGCGTCGTCCAGCAGCGCCCGGGACCAGCGCAGCGCCACGTGGAGCCGGCCGGCGGTGGACGCGCAGGTGAGGGCGAGCCCGCGCGGCATGCGGGCGGGGGCCGAGAACCACACCGCGGTGGCCCGGCCCGCGTCCGCGAAGTCCAGGGGGAAGGCGATCCGGCCGAGGTTGCTCAGCAGCGTGGTCGAGGTCCACGGTCCGGCCGCCCGCCGGACCGCCCGGGCCAGTACCGCGCGCGCCCCCACCGGCAGCACCGGAGCGGTGAGCACGGTGCCGGCGGCCCGCATGGGGGCGGCCGGGGTGGCCTTGAGCACCCGGGTCAGCGCGGCGGTGCGGTGCACCAGACGGGCCACCGCCGCCGGGTCCGGGCGGTCGGCCGCCGGGCCCGGCTCCGTCCGCTCCAGCTCGGCGAAGTCCACGTCCACCAGCCGGGTGCCGTTGCCGATGGCCATCCGGGCGGCACGCGTCCGGTCGTCGACCGGCATGGTCACCCGGACCGGGGCCGGCGGACGGCCGTGCCGCAGGTTCCAGCGGGCGGCGGTCAGCCGGACCGCCACCAGCAGCTGGTCGTTGACGGTGGGCCGGGCCGAACCGTCCGCCGGGCGGGGCCACCGCGCCGGGACCGGCAGGTCCAGCAGCACCATGCCGTTGCCCCCCGCGCCCGGCGTCCGGGTGTCGGGCGCGAAGCGGGCCGACGGGGTGAGGGCGTCCCGGAGGCCGGCCAGGGCGCCGGGTGCCGGCCGGGCCGGGGCGGCCGGGCCGCCGCCCGCCGCGCGGACCGGCGGCGGCGCCGCGGGGTTGTCCGCACCGCCGTACAGGGTGGCGGTGGTGGCCAGGACGCGCATGCAGGACTGGGCGTCCAGTGCCGTGTGATGGGCCGTCAGCACCAGGACACAGCCCGGCTCTCCGGGGGTGACCACCCGCTCCAGCCGGACCGGTGGAGCCGCGTCCAGCGGTGGGCACCGGGCCAGCGAGCGTGCCCGCGCCCGGGCGAGCGCGTCCGCGGCCGGGGCCGGGAAGGCCACCGGGTCCAGGTCCGGTCCGTCGGCCAGCTCCCACTCGTACCTCCGCCGCCACCAGGTGCCGGGCGCCTGCCGCACCAGGGTCCGGGGGTGGGCGCGCAGCGCCGCGTGGAAGGCGTCCCGCAGCCGCTCGGGGTCCGGCTGCCCGGGCAGGTGCACCTCGACGTGGACGGTCTCCGGTTCGTCGTCCCGGAGGAAGTGCCGCGAGATCTCGTCGATGGTCGGGAACGGCACCCGCGCAGGCCTCTTCCCGGCGCGGCCCGTCCCGGCCGGGCGGGCCGTGTCCGTCGCCCCGGAGCCCGAGCCGGCCGCGGGGCCGGGAGCTGTCGTGGGACCCGGCCCGGCCGCGCGGCCCGGGCCCGCGCCGGGGCTGGTCCCCGCTCCGGGGTCCGCGCCGGCACCGGGCCCCGGCGCGGCCTGGCAGTTCGAGTCTGCCCCGGAGCCGAAGCCGTCTCCGCTGCTCGACCCGTTCCCGGGGCCCACGTCCGTCCCGGGACCCGACCCGCCCGCGTCGTCGGTATCCACGCGGAGGTCCGAGCCGGTCCCGGCGCCCGGACGCGTACCGAGCCCCGAGCCCGCCCCGGGTCCCGAGCCGATGCCGGGGCCCGGGCGCGCCCCGGGGCCCGGTCCCGACCCGGTGACCGGGGTCGGGACCGGGCCGCCGGGGCGGCCGTCGCCGGAGGTGCTCATCGGCCGGGTTCCCCGCCGGTGCCGGTGCCGGTGCCGGGCCGCGGCCCGCCGGCGGGCGGTTCGTCGCCGATGGAGGGTCCGCCCTCCGGCCGCGCGGGCGCGCCGGGCGCCGCGGGTGCGGCCGGCCCGCCGGACGGCGCCGTCCCGGCCGGGGCCTGTGCCCCGGCGGTGCCGGACCGCGCCCCGGCGTCGCCGTCACCGCCGTCGCCGGCACGGCCACCGGTCACCGGCGTGCCGCCTCCCGGCCGCCCGCCGTCACCCGGCTCCCCGCCGGCCGCGGGCCGCGCACCGGACGAGGGCACCTCGCCGTCACCGGCACCCGGCTCCCCGCGGTACGAAGGGTCCCCGCCGTACGGAGGCTGCCCGCCCGCCGCGGACTCCCCGCCGTACGGCGGACCCGCGTGCCGGCCGGCACGGACCGGCACCGTGACCACCGCGGCGGTGAGCGCGACCAGCGCCAGGAGCTGCGCCCAGCCGCTGAAGGCACCCTCCTCCGCGCGCACCGGCTCGCCCGCGTCGACCGCGGCGACGACGCCCGCGGCGGCCATGGCGACCAGCGCGATCGCGGCGGGCCAGGCCGGCCGCCACCAGGCGATCGCGGCGAGCACCGGCACCGCCAGCGCCACCGGACCGGCGACCGCGACCAGCACCACGGTGAGCGCCACCGTGCCCAGCACCCGGCCCGGCGCCGGCGGCACCGCCGCGGTCCCGGCGAGGTCCGGGGTGCCCGCCCTGCGGCGGACCAGGGCCAGGCCGAGCAGCAGCGCCACGCCGGCCGCCCCGCCGAACAGCCCGGCGTGGTACCAGGTGGACGGCTCGTAGCTGAGGTGGACGGTGCCGCTCGCCCCGGCCGGCACCAGGAAGCCCTGCTGCCAGCCGTCGAGCCGGACCGGGGTCAGCTCCCGGCCGTCCAGCGTGGCCCGCCAGCCCTCGTTGTGGTTCTGGTACGTCTGGAGGTAGACCGCCTTGCCCGGGCCGACCTCCACCGTGCGGTCGTCGCCGGACCAGTCGGTGGCCCGCACCGTCCGGTCCGCGGCGGCCGGCGCCGGCACGGTGCCCCGGCGCAGGGTGACCTCGGTCAGCGCCAGCGGCCCGGCGTCCCCGGCCTCCACCCGGTGCCGGCCCGCGCCCAGCGCGACCTCGCCGTCCGCGGCGTCACCCGCGCACAGCTTCACCGTCACCGGCCGGCGCTCGGTCAGGTCGCGCACCAGGCCGGACGCCCGGGTGGCGTGCAGGGTGCCGTCCACCGCCAGCGGCGGGCCCTCGCCGCACGGCAGCGAGAAGCGGACGCGGGGGTCGGCGGGCTTGCCGCGCAGCGCGTCCAGCGCCGGGATGTACACCTCGCTGAGGCCCACCGGCAGCTGGAGGTCCTGGCCGGCCAGCGGGTTGTGCAGGGTCAGCGGCGCCGTCCTGGAGATGGTGATGTCCATCCGGTCGGTGGTGATCGGCTCGAACCGGGCCTGGCCGTTCTGATCGACCCCGGCGGTGGTGGAGCCGTGCGGCGAGCTGATGAACACCTGCTCGGGGCGGGTGGAGACACCGCCCGCCGCGGCGAACACGATCTCGTCCACCGCGGTCTTCTTCGGCCAGCTCAGCCGGAGCACCGGGCGGTCCCCGGCGATCCACGCGGTGGTCAGGTCGCCGTCCAGCAGGTTGCGGGGGCTCAGCCCGGTGCCGGCCCGGCTGGTGGAGTCGGCGCTCACCGTGACCCCCGACCGCTGACCGGGCGCCACCTTGTCCAGCAGGGCGTCCAGTTCCGGTCCGGGCACCGCCAGCGCCCGCGCGGTGACGGCGTAGTCGGCCGCCGCACCGGTGTGGAACTGGCGGTGCAGCCCCACCTCCGCCGCGGCCGGCGACAGCCCGCCCGGGTCACTGCCGCGGTGCAGCGAGTACACCGCGGCCGGCGCGTCCACGCTCTCCGCGTCGGCGGGCAGCGCCAGCAGCCGGGTGACCTGCACCCCGGGGATCGACACCTCGGAGAACCCGGCGCCGGAGATGCCCGGCCGCGGCTTCTGCGCGTCCGTGATGGTGATCTTCAGCCACTTCGCGGGCCCGGCCGGCGCGCGCACCGTCTGCGGGGTGCCGTTGGGCTGCAACGGGCTCTCCACGGCGGCCCGGTCGGTCTCCACCCGCACCGCGGTGGGTGCCCCGCGCAGGCCGTCACCGGCCAGCGGCGTCAGCGACAGCGACTCCGGCAGGGTGACCGGCTTGTCGAAGGCGATCCGCAGCCACTGCCCGGCCGGCTCGCCCGCGCTGCCCTCCGCCCAGGCGGTGCCCGGGTTGCCGTCGAACGCGTTCACCGGGTCGTACTGCGGCAGGTGGAAAAGCCAGCTGCCGCTGCTGGAGGCGGTCACCTCCGAGGCGCCGCGCAGCACCGCGGTCGTCTGGTGCCGGACGCCCTCCACCGGCAGGATCTGCTTCGGCTTCTCGCCGGGGTTCTGCAGGCTGTCCGGGTGGTTCCGCTCCCCGGCGGTGTAGGTGTACGAGGTGTTGGCGTTCACCAGGCCGAAGCGGGTGTCGGTCCGGCGCATGCCGTCGGCGACCGCCAGCAGCGGCGGCCGGGCCAGCCCCGGGTGCGCGTCACCGGTGAGCACCGCCGGGCGGTCGCGCATCGACGGGTCGGCGGAGAGCTGGAGCAGCGCCTCGGGCCCGCCGCTGACCCGCGCGGTGGCGTCCACCGCGCGCGCCCCGACGCGGCCCGGCCGCTCGGTGTCCGCCGGCTCGTAGACCTCCACCGCCTGCAGGCGCGGGTACAGCCCCTGCACCTGGAGCGGGGCGTTGTCGGGAATCCGGCCGGCGGTCAGCAGCGGGCCGAACCCGGCGACCTTGCGGTAGCCGGACGCCTCCAGCGTCCGCTTCACCGTCTGCGGCGGCACGTAGCCCAGCTGGTCGGGGTCGAGGTCGTTGCGGACCACCACGTCGTGCAGACCGGCCCGGCCGAGGAAGTCCCGCAGGCCGGGTACCTCGGAACCGGTCAGCAGCGCCTGCTCCACGGCGTCCAGGGCCCGGCGGGACCCGGGCGTGCCGAACGGCACGAAGTCGCGCTGGGCCCACCGGGACCGGGCGAGCACGTCGAGCGGCTGGTCGACGGGGGAGCCCCAGGTGTACAGCCCGTGCGCGGTGGCCGGGACCACCAGCGCCCGGCTGTCCTCGGCGTTCTCCTCCAGCCAGTCGGCGGCCTGGTCCCAGTGCGAGGGCAGCTTGTCGAAAGCGCCCGGCTGGAGCACCGTGCCGTTGAGGTACGGCAGCGCCAGCCCGGGCAGCACCAGCAGCGCCGCCACCCCGGGCAGCGCCCGGCGGCCCGGTGCCGGCAGCGGCAGCCGGCGGCCCGCCCACGCGGTGACGTGCGCGATGCCGAACGCCAGCGCCAGGGCGAGTCCGGGCTGGAACTTGTAGATGTTGCGGAACGGCCGCAGCCAGCCGTCCAGCCACTCCTGCACGGTGCCGTGGAACGGGCCGCCCAGCGCGCCGCCGTAGCCGGCCAGCGTGACCGTGACCACGCTCAGCACCACCAGCAGCAGCCAGCGGCGCTCCGGCAGGTCCCGGCGGGCCAGCCCGGCCAGGCCCAGCGCCGCGGCGGCGGCCGAACCCAGCACCGCGAGGGTGTAGGTGGCGGCGGTCCAGCCGCCGGGCAGCCACGCCTCACCGAAGTTGAGGTACCCCACCCAGTTGCCGGTGCCGCGCAGCAGCTCGGTGGCCGACATGGTGGCGGTGGTGGTGTCCGCCTGCTCCACGTACGGCATGAAGTCCTCGCCGTACACGCCGAGCAGCAGCAGCGGCACCGTCCACCAGGCGGTGGCCAGCACCACGCCCGGCAGCCACCAGCACAGCAGCTGCCGCCGCCGCTTCCCGGCCGGCCGGGAGAGCAGGTACAGGCCCACCGGCAGCAGCGAGGCGAGCGTGGAGGCCGCGTTCACCCCGCCCATGAAGGGGATGAGCAGCGCCGAGCGGGCGGCCGCCACCCGGGCGCTCACCGCCGGGTCGGTCAGCGGCAGGATCACCCACGGCAGCAACGCGCCGGGCAGTGCCGCCGCGGAGGTGGAGCCCACCACCATGGAGAAGGTGGGCCACAGCGCGTACCCGGCGGCGGCCAGCAGCCGGGTGCCGGACGAGCCGACGCCCAGCCGCTCGGCCAGCCGCAGCGCGCCCCAGAACGCGGCGGTCACCACGATCGACAGCCACAGCCGCTCGGCCAGCCACACCGGCACGTGCAGCAGATCGGCGAGCGCGTAGTACGGCAGCATCGGGAAGGCGTAGCCGACGTACTGGTCGGTGATGCCGCCGAACCCGGCCCGGTCGTGCCACAGGTCGCCCAGGTCGCCGAGGAAGCGGAGCGGGTCGAGCGCCACCGGCAGCTTGGTGTCGAAGGTCATCTTCCCCGGCGACCTGGCGAGGAACGCCACCAGCGCCAGCGCCCAGAAGCCGAACAGCCAGCGCCGCGACCGGGGCGGGCCGGCCCCGGGCGGCGCGGCGGCCGGCACCGCGCCGGGCGCGGGCGGGGAGGGGGGACGGGAAGGGAGCACCTGGGTCATGACGACGACCGCCTCAGGATCAGCAGGAGGTTCCACGTGGCGAATTCGCGCAGCCCCGGGATCCGGGTGACCGCTCCGGCGAGGAACGGCCAGTACCGGGAGCGCGCGCGGACCACGGTCACGTCGGAGCGTCCGCGCACGTGCCGCAGCGTGGGCCCGATGTGGAGGGGAAAGAGGTTCACCCCGACGGTGTGCTTGGCAGCACGGCCGGTGCGCCGCCGGTAGCGCTCCCGCGCCCGGCCCGCACCCAGGTAGTGCCAAGGTGCCGTCTCGTGGCCGCCCCAGGGGGAGAGCCAGTTGGTGAAGGAGACGTAGATCAAGCCGCCGGGACGGGTGACCCGCACCATCTCGCTGAGGAAGGTGTACGGGTCCGCCACGTGCTCCAGCACGTTGGAGGAGAAGCAGACGTCCGCGACCCCGTCGGCCAGCGGCAGCAGGTAGCCGTCCGCGAGCACCGCGCCGCTCGGCGTGCGGCCGTGCGCCAGCAGCTCCCGCGGGTCGGGCTCGAAGAGGTAGGCCTGCGCGCCGCGCCGCCGGAACTCCTCGGTGAAGTGGCCGCTGCCGCCGCCGACGTCCACCACCACCCGGTCGCGCAGCGGCACGTACCGCTCCACCTGCCGCACGGCGTCCCGCGCCAGCAGGGAGTAGACGTGCTCGGGGTCGGACTGCTCGCGCAGGAAGGCGCGGAAGAGCGCGGCCGAGCGCCGGAAGGAGGGGTCGCGCAGCACCGGATCCGGCGCCCCGGGCCGCGGTGTGCCGGCGCCCGGTACGGCGGTGTCCGGTACGGCGGCGTTCGGCGCGGTGGTGTCCCGGCCTCCGGCACCCGGTACGGCGGTGTCCGGTGTCCCGGGCTCCGGCTCGGCTCCGGCCGGTGTCCCCGGCTCCGGCTCCGTGGTGCCGGGTGTGGCGGCGGCCGGTGCGGCCTCCGGTGTCCCGGCCTCCGGTGCCGTGGTGCCCGGTACGACGGGGGCCGGCGCCCCGGGGGTCGGGACGCCGGTGCCGGGTGCGGCCCGGTCGGGTGTCGTCTCGTCGCGCATCGCCCGGCTCACCGCCGCCGCGCCGAGGTCAGGTACGCCTCGGCCGCCACGTCCCGGAAGGCGCGGACGGTGCCGCTCCAGCGGAACCGCTCGGCGCGCAGCCGGGCCGCGTCGCCCAGCGCCGCCCGGCGCTCCGGGCTGAGCGCCAGCGCGCACCAGGCCGCGGCGAACGAACTCTCCCCGGGTGCCAGCACACCGGTCCGGCCGTCCTCCACCGAGTCGCGCAGCCCGGGGATGTCGAAGCCGACCGCCGGGGTGCCCCGGACCGCGGCCTCCATCACCACCAGGCCCCACCCCTCGACCAGCGAGGGGTGCAGCAGCAGCCAGGACGCGCACAGCAGGCGGTGCTTCTCCGCCTCGGACACGTGCCCGGCGAAGGTCACCCCGGGTCCCGCCATCGCCTCCAGCCGGGCCCGCTCCGGGCCGTCGCCGACGATCACCAGCCGGCCGCCGGTGACCGGCCGGACCCGTTCCCACAGCCGCAGCAGCAGGTCGATCCGCTTGTACTCGACGAGCCGGCCCATCGCGACGAAGAGCGGCTCGGGGGACTTGGGCAGCAGCGGCCCGGGCTCCTCCACGCCGTTGTGCACGACCCGGATGCGGTCCCGCGGCACACCCAGCGCACGCAGCGCGGCGGCGGTGGATTCGGAGACCGCGACCATCAGGTTCTCCCGGTGGGGGCCGGTCAGCGCCCAGTGCTCCAGCCGCCGGCCGATCCGGGCGGCGGGCGCCGGCAGCCGCATCCCCCACAGGTCGGTGTGCACGTGGTTGACAAGGCACAGGGTGGGCCCGCGGTGCCACAGCGGGGCCAGGTACGGCATGCCGTTGCTGACCTCCACCAGCAGGTCGCACTCCCCGACGCGGCGGGCGAGCGTGCGCCGCGCCCGCAGGTAGTGCGCCGCGTCGCCGCCGGCCGACACCACCCGGTAGCCGCGCCGGGCCGCCGGGCCCCCGCACACCAGGGTGACCTCGTGGCCGTGCGCGGTCAGCCCCTCGGCGATCCGGTCGATCAGCAGCTCGGAGCCGCCGGCCGCCGGGTTGGCCAGGTCCCGCCGGGCCAGGAAGACGACACGGCGGGGCACCGCCGGCGCCGCGCGGTGGGTGGCCGCGGGGTCCTGCGGAGGGCGGCGCGGCGGGGACGGCGCCATGGGCGAAGAGGCTTTCACGTGCTGGGACATGAGTGCTCCAACTCGTCTCAGGGACGGAGACTCTCGTCTCAGGGACGGAGACTGGGGGGAGCGGACCGGGGGAGGGTGCTCGTGAGGAGCCCCAGTTTTCGCCGTCCTGTCCGCATCCGGCTACTCACCGGGATGACAATTTCCGGATGCGAAGAGGACACCGCTTCGTCACCCCGCTCAGTGCCGGGCGCCGCGCACCCGGCCGCGTACCAGCAGCCAGACACCGGCCGCGGTGAGAACACCGCCGGTCACCGCCGCCGCGATCGGCGCGGTGCGGCCCACCAGCTCCAGCCGGTCGTTGTCATCCCTGGCCAGCGCCACCTGCGACCGCTGGGTGGCCGGGGTGAACTCCAGGCCCTTGCCGTGCAGCAGGACGACCTTGTCGCCGCCCTTCCCGCCGGGCGCGCGCAGCGCCAGCCGGGGGGAGACGCTCGCGTGGATGATGCGGCCGGTGCGCCGGTCGGCGACGAGTTCGATACGTCCGTTGGAGTACCACTCCTCGGCGTGCACCTGGCCCTGGGCGGCCCCGACCAGCCGGCCGGGCACCTGCCGGGATCCGATCTCGGTCGGCGGCACGCTGCCGGTGAACCGGTAGCCGCGGTAGCCCTGGATCTCCGTGGTACCGGCGAACCGGAGCGGCACCGAGCCCTTGAGCGTGCTGTCCCACCAGCGGTAGGACCGCTTCTCCACGTCGAAGGGGAACTTCAGGTACGCCTCGCCCTGGAACGGGCGGGGCGCCTCGCCGCAGCAGTGCACGGGCGCGTTGGTGCGCCGGTCGGTGACCCACCGCTCGGTGGTCCACTGCAGCGATTTGCGCGGGTCCTTCAGCGGCAGGCTGCGCGGCGTGTCAATGGTGGTGGACACGTCCCACACCGCCGTGTCGCGGTCGCTGTCGCCCACGTCACCCAGCACATGGCGGGTGATGGTCAGCCGCTGGTCCTGCCGGACCTCCACGGCCTCGGTGTCGAAGTAGCTGCCCGGGCCGGTGAAGACCGTGGTCACGTCGGTGTCGATCGGGGTCCGTTTGGCCCGTGGCTCGACGTACCAGGCGAGCATGGGGGCCAGGACCAGGAGGAATATGCCGAAACCGAAGGTGATCAGGGCAAGGGGGGATACAGAGCGGCGCATGGCGTGCACTCCGTCTCATGGGGAAGGGGTCAGCGGTGATCGCGGCGGAGGCCGACGGAACCTACTGACGAGTTCTCTGTTGAGCCGGGACCGTAGGCAAAGGCTTGACTTTGTGTCAATGCTCCCCGCATGCTGGCCGTCAATCCGGACCGGGCCGGTGCGCTGCCACATGTGGAAGGGGCCAGACGCGCCATGCCCAGGTTTCTCCTCGCCGCCGTGACCGCCGTGGTCGCCGCGGCGCTCGCCGTAGGAGCCGCGATCGGAATCGTGGCGATCCTCAACGACACCCCCGAGCAGCCGAACGTCCCGCTGGTCACGTTCCCCAGCGGGACGGCCCGACCGGACGCCGACCGGGAGGCCGGTCCCGGTGCCGACCGGGAGGCGGGTGCCGAGGACGCACCGGACGCCACCGGCCGGACCCCGGCCGGCACGCCCGGCTCCGGCACCCCCACCGGTTCCGGCGCGGACACCGGCACCGACCGCGGCACGGACGCCGACCGTGGCGCGGGCACCGACTCCGGCGCGGACACCGAGGCCGGCCGGGAGCCGGCCGGGGCCGCGCCGGCGGAGCGCTAGCGGTGTCCCCGCCGGGCTCGGAGTGGGCACGGGTGCCGCCGGAGCAGAAGCGGATGTTCGCCGACCGGTTCGTGGCCGGCATCCCCTCGCTCGCCCACGACATCCTCCGGGCGATCCAGCACGAGTACCCCCGGCTCTCCAGCAACCCGGTCGAGCGCGGCGAGCCGATGGCCCTGACCGCCATCCGGGGCGCGCTGGAGCACTTCGTCCAGCAGGTCACCTCCGAGACCGGCCACGACCGCGCCCACCCCAGCGTCTTCCAGGAGCTGGGCCGGGGACAGCTGCAGTACGGCCGCAGCCTGGACTCTCTCCAGGGCATGTACCGGCTGGGCGTGCGCCTGGCCTGGCGGCGGATGGCCGAGATCGGCCAGATGATCGAGATCCCGGCACCCGCCATGTACGAACTGGCCGAGACCGGCTTCGAGTACCTCGACGGCCTGGTCGCCGAGTCCATGCTCGGCTACGCGGAGGCCGCCGCCCGCGAGGCCGGGGAGCGGCTCCGGCTCCAGCGCCGGCTGCTGGAGGTCCTGCTCGACGAGACCGCGCGGCCGGACTCCGCCGACGCCGTCGCGGAACGGGCCGCCCGGATCGGCTGGCCGCTGCCGGAGCGGGTGGCGGTGGCCGTGCTGCTGCGCCCGGCCCGTGACGCGCTCGCCCCGCCGGTCGGCCAGGACGTGCTGCTCGACATGGAGCGGGAACGGCCCCGGATGGTGGTGCCCGACCCCGAGGCACCCGGCCGCGCGGAACTGCTGCGCCGCACCACCGCGGGGTGGACCGGCGCCCTCGGCCCCTCGGTACCGCTCGCCGAGGCGGCCGCCTCGCTGCGCTGGGCCACCGTCGCGGTGGGGCTGATGGAACGCGGACTGCTGCCCGCCGGGCAGGTGCTGGACTGCTCCGAGCACACCGAGGCGCTGGTGCTGCTCCCGCCGGGCGAACTCATCGACGCCCTCGCCCGGCGGGTGCTGGCCCCGCTCGCCGCCTGCGCCCCCGCCCACGGCCGGCGCCTGGCGGAGACGCTGCTGGTCTGGCTGGAGACCCGGGCCGGCGCCCCCGAGGTGGCGGCGCGGCTGGGCGTCCACCCGCAGACGGTCCGCTACCGGCTGCGGCAGATCCGCGAACTGTGGGGCGAGGAGCTGTCCGACCCGACCACCCGCTTCGAGCTGGAACTGGTGCTGCGCGCCCGGCGGTTGCGCGGCGGCTTCGGCGCCGGGTGCGCCGGCGGCCCGGAGGACCCGGACCGCGCCGAGGAGCCGCGCGCCCGGTGAACCGGGCTCCGTGAACCGACCGGGGATCCGTCAACCGGGCCGGGCTCCGCGAAACGGGCCGGGGCTCCGGCATCCGCCTCCGGCGCCCCGGCCCGGCCCTTCCCGCGTCCCGGGCCCCGGCATGCCCCGGCCGCTGCCGTGACCCCGGCAGGGCCCCGCGCCTCCGGGCACGCGTGCGGACGGGTGGGGCCGCACCCGCCCGGGCGGGGCTGACGCGTGGGCGGCCCGCCCGGGTACGGGTGACGGGCGGCCGGCGGCCGGCGGCCGGTGCCGGCCCGGTACGTCCCGTCAGACGCACCACCACAGGAACCAGTCGCAGTCGCTCGGCTCCGGGGCCGGCTCCGCCGGTGGCCGGGAGGTACGGGTCGGTTCCGGGCCGGTGGGCGAGTCGCTCGGCGCGGGCCCGGTCGGGGAGGCGGACGGCGCCGGTGCGGTGTCCCCCGCCGACGGGCCGGATCCGGGCGGGGACGACGGGCGCCCCTGGTGCCCGCCGCCGTCCGGAGTGCCGTTCCGGTCCGTGCCCCGGTCCTCCTTGTCCTTCCCCCGCCCGTTCCGCCGCCGCTCCGCCTCGTCCGCGTCCGGCGCGGCGTCCCGCTCCGGCGTGGCTCCGGGCTCCGCGGCGGGCCCGGACGGTGTTGCCGCCGGGCCGGTCGCGCCGGACCGGGCGGGGGCCGCCGGGGAGGCGGAGGGGCCGGCGCCGGGCCGGGTACCGTCCGCGTCCGGTAGCTCCGGCACGTCCGCGGGGGGCCGGGCGGGTCGCCGGCGGCGTGCCGCCGGCCGCGTCGGCCGCACCGCCGAACACGCCGTCCTCGCCGGTGAGTCCGGCGACGCACACGGCCACGAGGACGGGGCCGAGCACACCGGCGAGGACGGTGATCCGGCGGCTCCGGCGGCGCCTGGCCCGGCGTCCGCGACCCGTGGCGCGCCGCCCCCCGCCGGGTGCCGCACCCGGCGAGCCGGCCGGCCCGGAGCGGGAGGCCCCGGCCGGCCCGGCGACGGCCTCCGGAACCGGGGGCGGCGGGTTCGACGGTAGCCTCCGGCACGTCCGGGGTGCGGGCCCGGCGGCCGTGTCCGGGATCCTGGGCGCGGGGCCGCCGCGGTGCCCGGGACCGGGCGGTGGGCCCGGCCGTGGCCTCGGGGGCCGGCGGGGCGGGCTGGGTGATGAGGTCCTCGGCGGCGGTGCCACATCCCGGGCAGGAGAAGGCTCCGTTGAGATGCCGACGACACGGTGGGCAGTAGTCCATGACGCGGGCAGATTATGTGATGGATCAGGTGTCGCGTGGCGTAGCCGTGTGAGGATCGTGTGCAAGAGGCCACCTCGCGCCCCCCCGTCGCGCCCGCGCGCCCCCCCACCGGCCCGCGCCGCAGCCGGGCCCGCGCGCCGCCGTCCCGGCCCGCCCCGGCCGTCACACGGGAACGGCGCGACGGCGTCCGCCCGTTGACGTCGCCGGCACGACACCGGTCACCCCGCCCGCGGAGCCGGCCGGAGCCCCGGGTGCTGCGCATCCGCCGCCGCGGTGGTGCCCCGGGCGCTACGCACCCGCCGCAGCGGGACCCTCGGGCGGCTCCGCGTCGTCCACCATCCGCCGCAGCAGATCGCGCAGCACGGTCCGTTCCCCGGCCGACAGCGCCGCCAGTGGCCGCCCCGCGAAGTCCAGCGCCTCCCGCAGCCGGGACACGGTCTCCTCGCCGAGCGGGGTCACGGCGGCCAGCTTGACCCGCCGGTCGGCGGGGTCCGGGCGGCGCTCGACGAGCCCCCGGGCCTCCAGACGGTCCACGATGCCGGTCACGTTGGACGGCTCGCACCGCAGCCGGTCGGCGATCCGGCGCATCGGGACCGGCTCCCCGGCCAGCAGTGCCAGCACCCGGGCCTGGGCGCCGGTGAGCGCCTGGCGGGCCGCCGCCTTCTCGTACGCCTGGTGGTAGCGCGCCACCACCGCCCCGATGAGCTCCACCACCTCGGCGGTCACGGGGTCGGATGTCGGTGGTGTCATGCCGCCACCCTAGCCAGCCACCCGGACGCCACACCGCCGGGCATGGGCCGTGACGGCCGGGGGGAGGGTGACCGGTGGGACAGGAGAGATACTTGACATCCTTAACTATCAAGGTGACCCTTGTTTCAGGATGTGAAGCAATAGGAGAGGCACTTCCATGGCACTGCCCGGCACCAGCCGCGAATGGCACCTGATCGCCCGCCCGGAGGGCTGGCCGGACCCCGAGCGGGACTTCGCGCTGCGGGAGGTGGAGATCCCCGAACCGGCCGAGGGCCAGGTCCTGGTGCGCAACCTGCACCTCTCCGTGGACCCCTACATGCGCGGCCGGATGAGTGACGCCAAGTCCTACGTGGAGCCGTACGCGCTGGGCAAGCCGATGCTCGGCGGGGCGGTGGGCACGGTGGTCGCCTCGCGGGCCGAGGGGTTCGCCGAGGGCGACCACGTCCTGCACCACTTCGGCTGGCGCGAGTACGCGGTGTTCGACGCCCGTTCCGCGGTGAAGGTGGACCCCGGGCTGGCTCCGCTGAGCACCTACCTGGGCGTGCTGGGCATGACCGGCCTGACCGCCTACGCCGGGTTGCTGCGGGTCGCCGGGCTCAAGGAGGGCGACACCGTCTTCGTCTCCGGCGCGGCGGGCGCCGTCGGCAGCCAGGTCGGCCAGCTGGCCCGGCTCAAGGGTGCCGCCCGGGTCATCGGCAGCGCCGGCTCCGCCGAGAAGGTCCGGCTGCTCACCGAGGAGTACGGCTTCCACGCCGCCTTCAACTACAAGGACGGCCCGGTGCGCGAGCAGCTCGCCGAGGCTGCCCCGGACGGCATCGACGTCTACTTCGACAACGTGGGCGGCGAGCACCTGGAGGCCGCCATCGCGTCCATCAAGCTCCACGGCCGGATCGCGGTGTGCGGGATGATCTCCCAGTACAACGCCACCGAGCCGTCCCCGGCGCCGCGCAACCTCGCCCAGATCATCGCCAAGCGGTTCCGGATGGAGGGGCTGCTCGTCGGCGACCACTACGACCTCCAGCCGAAGTTCGTCGAGGAGGTCTCCGCCTGGGTCCGCTCCGGCGAGCTGAAGTACCACGAGACCGTCGTGACCGGCATCGAGAACACCGCCGACGCCTTCATGGGCATGCTGCGCGGTGAGAACACCGGGAAGATGCTGGTGACCCTGGAGAACTGAACCGCACCCCGGGCGACCGGGCCCGGGGAAACCGGCCGCGGCCCGGACCCGGGGAACCGGCCCCGGGCCCGCGGGTCGTCCGCCCCGCGGGCCCGGCGGCCGCCGGCCCCCGCCGGTACGCCCGCCCGGTTCCGCACGGCCCGCGGCCACTAGGCTGCGGGCCATGCGTGATCTTGCCGCGGGGTTCGGCTATCTGGTGAAGGGGCAGCGCTGGGTCGCCCGGCACGGGCGGTGGTGGGGGTTCGGGATGCTGCCCGCCCTCATCACCCTGGTCGGGTACGCGGCGGCGCTGGTCGCCCTGGCGCTGTGGACCGACGACCTCATCGCCTGGGCCACCCCCTTCGCCGACGACTGGTCCTCGCCCTGGGTGGGCCTGTTCCGCGGCGGGCTCGCCGTGCTGCTGGTCGGCACCTGCCTGCTGCTCGCGGTCATCACCTTCACCGCGGTCACCCTGCTGGTGGGCCAGCCCTTCTACGAGTCGCTCTCCGAGCAGGTGGACCGCTCGGTGGCCGGCACCGCGCCGGAGTCCGGACTGCCGTTGTGGAAGGAACTGCTGATCTCCGCCCGGGAGAGCCTCGCGGTGGTGCTCCGGGTCGCGCTGTGGGGGGTGCTGGTCTTCGCGCTCGGGTTCCTGCCGTTCGTGGGCCAGACGGTGATCCCGGTCCTCGGCTTCTGCATCTCGGGCTTCTTCCTCGCCGAGGAGCTGACCGCGGTGGCGCTCGCCCGGCGCGGCGTGCCGCTGAAGACCCGGCTGCGGCTGCTGCGCGGCCGCCGCATGCTCACGCTGGGCTTCGGCGTGCCGCTGACCCTGCTCTTCCTCATCCCGTTCGTCGCGGTGGTGCTGATGCCCGGGGCGGTGGCCGGCGCCACCCTGCTGGTGCGTGACCTGACCGGTGAGGACGACGACCCCGAGGACGATGACACGGCCGGTGCCGGATCGGGCGGCGCCACGGGCGGCCCGGCCGCCGCCCCGCCGGGCGGGAGTCCGCCGGCGCCGGGCACCCCGGACGGCAACCCCTCACTCGGCGCGGCCCCGCACGGCCCCGCCTTCCCGCCGCCCGCTCCCTGACCCCGGCGCCGCGCCCGGCGACGTACCGCACCGGCCGCCGCGCGCTCCCGCGCCGCGGCCGGCCCCTGTACCCCGGCGGGCCCGGCCGGCCACTGACCGGGGCGCGCCCTCCCCGACGGGGGCGCGCCGCCCGCGAGCCGGGGGCTCCCGGGCGGGGGTGTGCCACCCGGGAAGGCCACCCGGGCGGGGGTGTGCCGGTGGCCGAGGTTGACTCAGGTGGCGGGCTCCTTCCGGGTGATTTCCCGGTAGGCGAGGTCCGCCAGCACCCGCTGCCCCTCCTTGCTCGGGTGGAACCAGTCCCACTTGCTCAACTCGTCCTCGCTGAACCGGTACTCGTGCACCGCCCCGTCGTACCGGCAGAGCCGGTCGGCGGTGCACACCTCCTTCAGCGTCCGGTTGTACTCGTCCACCCGCACCTCCACCCGGCGGCGGCGCTCGACCGCGTCCGAGTCGGTGGCGTCGGCGTCCTTGAGCATCGACGGGCAGATCCCCAGCTTCCAGATGTGCTTGCGCAGCGGGTCCTTGCGCCCCTCCGACCACAGCCGCTTCAGGTCCGGGATGCTCGCCACGTACACCTGGGTCTTCGGCAGGGCCTTGCGCAGCGATGACAGGGAGGCGGCGAAATCCGACCGGAAGTCCTCCACCGGGGTCATCTCCTCGACCGAGTCGCGACAGGCGTCGTTCGCCCCGATGAGCACCGTGACCAGCTCCGGCTTCCGGGCGATCGCCTGGCGCATCTGGCCGGGGAGGTCGGCCACCACCGCGCCGGTCCTGGCGTAGTTCCAGCTGCGGGCCCGGCCGTCGGCGGGATCGGTGAGCGGCAGCAGCCGCCGGGCCAGGCTGTTCACCTCCTGGCCGGTGGACCAGGACACCTCGGGGCAGTCGGAGAGCACCGAACAGGCGTCGAAACCACGGGTGATGGAGTCGCCGACGGAGGCGATGGAGGCCGGGCGGGTGTCCCAGGGCTGCGCCGGCCGGGCGGGGGGCCGCTTCGCCGCGGCGGGCCCGCTGCCGGCGGCCCGCTCCACCTCGGAGCCGTCGGTGCAGCCGGCCAGCAGCGCCACCGCCGACAGCAGCGCCGCGCCGCCCCGCCAGGCCCCGGTGACCCGGCCGCCACCTGGGGATACGGCCGGGCGGCGGCCCCGTCGAGCGGCCGGCGGGGCGGCCGTCGGGACCGGAATTCCGCGTCGTGGGTGCCGATTCGGTCCCGGCATGGCTGTTCCCCCTCCGACTGATGGGTGATATCTCTCCAGGACCGACGGTACGTCACTCCGGTGTCCGTGCGGCGCGGTAGCTTTTTCCCGTGCTAGTTGGGCTCCGACCCGACGGACGGCGCGCACCGGGAGCGGAGCATCACACCGCGTCACATCCTGTCCCTTTTGTACAGAATTAAGCTCGATGGTGTTTACTTCATGTAACCTCGGAGCTGGTGCAGGAGTGATCATTGGGGCAGAATGTCTCTTGCTGTCCCGGACGCGACCGGTACGGAGACGAGGCCGCTGGGGAAGGCGAACCTCGAACCGCACTGGAGGTCCCGGTGACGACACGTGGAGTTCTGTACGTGCACTCCGCCCCGCGCGCGCTGTGCCCCCATGTCGAATGGGCCATCGCGGGCGTCCTCGGCGTGCGCGTCACCCTCGACTGGATCAAACAGCCCGCCGCTCCGGGCACCTGGCGGGCCGAATTCTCCTGGCAGGGCCAGGTGGGCACGGCGTCCAAGCTCGCCTCCGCGCTGCGCGGCTGGCATCTGCTGCGCTTCGAGGTGACGGCCGAGCCGTGCGCCACCGCCGAGGGCGAGCGCTACAGCGCCACCCCGGACCTCGGCATCTTCCACGCCGTCACCGGGATGCACGGCGACATCCTCATCCCCGAGGACCGGCTGCGCGCCGCCCTGGCGCGGTCCGCCCGCGGTGAGACGGAGCTGGAGGCGGAGGTGGCCAAGCTGCTCGGCAAGCCCTGGGACGACGAGCTGGAGCCGTTCCGCTACGCGGGTGAGGGCGCCCCGGTCCGCTGGCTGCACCAGGTCGTCTGACGGTCCGGCCACCGGCCACCGGCCATCAGCCACCGGACGTCGCCACCGCCCCCGGCCCCCCGGCGCTCCCCGTATCACCGGCGCACCCGTGCCCGTGGTGCTCCCGGCACGCCGACGCCCGCCCGGTCACGGAGGACCGGGCGGGCGTCGTGCTGTGCGTCGGGCCGGGGCGGGTGTGCGTCCCCGGTCGGCGCGCCGGCCGGGGAGCGCCCCGGAACCGGTGGGTCAGACGGTGCGGAAGGCCAGCACCACGTTGTGCCCGCCGAAACCGAACGAGTTGTTGAGGGCCGCGATGGTGCCCTCCTGCGGCAGCTCCCGGGGCTTGTCGCGCACGATGTCCGCCTCCGCCTCCGGGTCCAGCTCCTCGATGTTGATCGTGGGCGGGGCCGTCCGGTGGTACAGGGCGAGCACCGTCGCCACGGTCTCCACACCGCCCGCGCCGCCGAGCAGGTGACCGGTCATCGACTTGGTGGCGGAGACCGCCATGTGGTCCACGTCGTCGCCGAACACCTTGCGCAGCGCCTTGATCTCCGCCACGTCGCCCTGCGGGGTCGAGGTCGCGTGCGCGTTGACGTGCGCGATCTCGGACGCCTTCAGGTCGGTGCCGGCCACCAGGTTCTGCAGCGCGTGCGCGATCCCGTTGCCGGACGGCTCCGGCTGGGTGATGTGGTGCGCGTCGGCCGACACGCCCTGGCCGACGGCCTCCGCGTAGATCCGCGCGCCGCGCTGCCGGGCGTGCTCCTCGGACTCCAGCACGATCACGCCGGAACCCTCGCCGAGCACGAAGCCGTTGCGGGCGGTGTCGAACGGACGCGACGCGCCCTGCGGGTCGTCGTTGTTCTTCGACATCGCCATCATGTTGCCGAACGCGGCGATCGGCAGCGGGTGCACCGCCGCCTCGGTGCCACCGGCGACGACCACGTCGGCGCGGCCGGTGCGGATCATCTCGATGGCGTAGCCGATGGCCTCGGCGCCCGAGGCGCAGGCGCTGACCGGGGTGTGCACACCGGCCCGGGCTCCCACCTCCAGGCTGACGTTGGCCGCCGGGCTGTTGGGCATCAGCATCGGAACGGTGTGCGGAGAAACCTTTCGGACACCCTTCTCGCGCAGCACGTCGTACTGGTCGAGCAGGGTGGTGACGCCGCCGATACCGGAGGCGATCACGGCGCCCAGCCGGTCCGGGTCGACCGAGGAGTCCACCCCGGCCTTGCCGGTGAAGCCGGCGTCGGCCCACGCCTCCCGGGCCGCGATCAGCGCGAACTGCGCCGAGCGGTCCAGCTTGCGGGCCTGCGGCCGGGGGATGATCTCCCCCGGTTCGACGGCGATCTGCGCGGCGATACGGACCGGCAGCTCGGCCGCCCACTCCTGGGTGAGGGGCGAGATGCCGGACTCGCCGGCGAGCAGGGCCTGCCAGGTCGATGCGCTGTCGCCACCCAGCGGTGTGGTTGCGCCGATACCGGTGACGACCACGGTGCGGTTGGTCGAGTTCATCGGAATACTTACTCCGCGTCTAGACGGTGCGAGGGTGCGGTGCCCGCCACCGCTTGCGGGTGGCGACAGGCGCTCGGGTCAGGATTCCTGGTGCTTGAGGATGTAGTCGGTCGCGTCGCCGACGGTCTTGAGGTTCTTGACGTCGTCGTCCGGGATCTTCACGCCGAAACGCTCCTCGGCGGCGACGACCACCTCGACCATGGACAGCGAGTCCACGTCCAGGTCGTCGGTGAAGGACTTGTCCCGCTCGACGTCCTCGACCGGGATGCCGGCGATCTCGTTGACGATCTCCGCGAGACCCGCGACGATCTCTTCCTGCGTGGCGGCCATTGCGGCGCTCCTTCATTGGTGTGTTGCGGTGGAGTACGCAGCGTCCGGGCTGTGCCGGGCTGCGTGGAAAGAACCTTCCGGCCTGCGCCGGGGGAGGATCTTGCCTAGGGGAGGGTAACGACCGTCGCTGCGTACACGAGACCCGCCCCGAAGCCGATGACGAGCGCGGTGTCCCCGCTCTTCGCCTGCCCGGTCGCCAACAGCCGCTCCATGGCGAGCGGAATGGAGGCTGCCGAGGTGTTGCCGGTGGTCTCCACGTCACGGGCGACCGTGACGTGCTCCGGCAGCTTGAGGGTCTTGATCATCGAGTCGATGATCCGCATGTTGGCCTGGTGGGGGATGAACACGTCGAGGTCCTCGGCGCTCACCCCGGCCTCGTCCAGCGCCTTCTGGGCGACCTTGGCCATCTCGAAGACGGCCCAGCGGAACACCGCCTGGCCCTCCTGGTGGATGGCCGGGTACCGCACCTCGGCGGCGGTGGCGTCCCGGTACACGTCCCACGGCAGCGTCTGCGTGATGGTGTCGGACTTGTCACCCTCCGAGCCCCAGACCGTGGGGCCGATGGCCGGCTCGGCGGACGGGCCGACGACGACCGCGCCGGCCCCGTCGCCGAAGAGGAAGGCGGTGGCCCGGTCCTCCCGGTCCGTCAGGTCCGACAGCCGCTCCACCCCGATGACCAGCACGTACTCCGCGCTGCCCTCCACCACCAGGCCCTTGGCCAGGGTGAGGCCGTAACCGAAGCCGGCACAGCCCGCGGAGATGTCGAACGCGGCCGGCTTGCCGGTGCCCAGCTCGTGGGCGATCCGGGTGGCGATGGCCGGGGTCTGCTTGAAGTGCGACACGGTCGAGACGATCACCGCGCCGATCTGCTCGGGCAGCAGCCCGGCGCCGGCGATGGCCTTCCCGCCCGCCTCGACGGACATCGCGGCCACCGTCTCGTCCGGCCCGGCGAAGTGCCGGGTGGCGATGCCGGAGCGGGACCGGATCCACTCGTCGGAGGAGTCGATGTACCGCAGGATCTCCTCGTTCGGCACCACCCGGGTGGGCCGGTAGCCGCCGACGCCGAGGATACGGGCGTACGGGGAGCCCTTGCTGGGCTTGATCTTCGAGGTCATGCTCTGCTCGCTCCTATTCGGCCGGGGACACGGCGGCGGGCGTTACGGCGTGCTCGGCGACCAGCGCGCGGGCGGCGTCCAGATCGTCCGGGGTCTTCAGCGCCAGGCGGGCGACGTCCGGCAGGGCGCGCTTGGCGATGCCGGTCAGCGTGCCGCCCGGCACCAGCTCCA
Source organism: Streptomyces pactum (assembly GCF_016031615.1). Taxonomy (GTDB): domain Bacteria; phylum Actinomycetota; class Actinomycetes; order Streptomycetales; family Streptomycetaceae; genus Streptomyces; species Streptomyces pactus. The sequence continues at coordinate 1,912,032 of NZ_JACYXC010000001.1, read as the reverse complement.
GCAGCGCGGTCACCCCCAGGGCCTCGAACCGCTCCATGCACAGGTCCCAGCGGACCGGGCTGGACACCTGGTTCACCAGGCGCCGGACCAGGTCGTCACCGTCCCGGACGACCTCGCCGTCCCGGTTGGAGACGAACGGCACCCGCGGGGCGGCCACCTCGACACCCTTGGCCGCGGCCTCCAGCGCGGAAACGGCCGGTGCCATGTGGTGGGTGTGGAACGCGCCCGCCACCTTCAGCGGTACCACCCGCCGGGTGCCCTCGGGCTTGTCCTCGGCGAGCGCGGCCAGCTGTTCGGCGGTGCCCGCGGCCACGATCTGCCCGGCGCCGTTGACGTTGGCCGGGGTCAGCCCCAGCTTCTCCAGGTGCGGCAGGACGTCCTCCTGCTCGCCGCCGAGCAGCGCGGCCATGCCGGTCTCGGTGACCGCGGCCGCCTCGGCCATCGCCAGGCCGCGCCTGCGGACCAGCTCCAGCGCGGCCTCCGGGGTCAGCGCCCCGGACGCCGCGGCGGCGGTCAGCTCACCGACGCTGTGGCCGGCCACCACGTCGAAACCGCCGGCGAGCCCGTCCCCGAAGAGCGCCTGCGCGGACACCAGGCCGGCCGCCACCAGCAGCGGCTGGGCGACGGCGGTGTCGCGGATCTGCTCCTCGTCGGCGTCCGTGCCGTAGTGGATCAGATCGAGGTCGATGGCGTCCGACCACGCGCGAAGGCGGTCTTCCACACCGGGGAGTTCGAGCCAGGGGGACAGGAAGCCGGGCTTCTGGGCACCTTGGCCGGGAGCGACGAGTACGAGCACCTTCACACTCTCTCTTGTGGGGGGTCCGCCCCGCCCGTGGGGACAGGGACCAAGAACCGCGAAGGGAATTGTTGGGGTCCGACAAATGTCTAGCTCTGAGCCTCCGCCGCGGTCAGCCGACCGAGGATCAGAGCGATACGCAGAGTGAACGCCGACCTGACGTCGGAGGGTGACCATCCGGTGACGTCCGTCACACGTCTCAGCCGGTAGCGCACGGTGTTCGGGTGAACGAAAAGCATCCGGGCGGCACCCTCCAGGCTGCTTGCCTGCTCCAGGTAGACGCTGAGCGTTTCCAGTAGTGCGGAGCCGGCCTCCTCCAAGGGTCTGTAGATCTCCTCCACCAACTGCTCGCGTGCGGAAGGGTCTCCCGCCATCGCACGCTCCGGAAGGAGATCATCCGCCAGCACCGGCCGGGGGGCGTCGGGCCACGCCGCACAGGCCCGCAGACCGGCCGCTGCGGCCTGCGCGGAACGGGTGGCCGCCAGCAGGTCGGGGACCACCGGCCCGGCCACCACCGGCCCGGCGGCGAACGGCCCGATCAGTGCCTTCGCGGTCTGCAGCGGGTTGTCCGAGCCGCCCGCGATCACCACCAGCCGGTTGCCCAGCACCCCGGTGAGCACCTGGAGCTTGGCGTACCGGGAGGCCCGCCGGATCGCCTCCACGGTCAGCTCGTTGTCGCCGTCCGGCGCGGTGCCCAGCACCACCACCACGTGCTCCGGGGAGTTCCAGCCCAGCGCCGCGGCCCGGGACAGCGCGCCCTCGTCGGCCTCCCCGGAGAGCACGGCGTTCACCACCAGCGACTCCAGCCGGGCGTCCCAGGCGCCGCGCGCCTCCGCCGCCTGCGCGTACACCTGGGCGGTGGCGAAGGCGATCTCCCGGGCGTAGACCAGCAGCGCCTCGCGGAGCACCGACTCGTCGCCGGGCGCCGCCACGTCGTCGATCGCCGACTCCATGACCTCGATCGTGGTGCGCACCATCTCCACCGTCTGGCGGAGCGTGATGGCCCGGGTCAGCTCGCGCGGGGCGGTGCCGAAGACATCGGTGCTGATCGCCTGCGGCGCCTCCGGGTGCCGGAACCACTCGGTGAAGGCGGCGATGCCCGCCTGCGCCACCAGTCCGATCCAGGACCGGTTCTCGGGGGGCATGGCGCGGTACCACGGAAGCTGCTCGTCCATCCGGGCGATGGCGCTGGCGGCCAGTTTCCCGGAGGACTTCTCCAGGCGGCGCAGGGTCGCGGCGTGCGGGTGGGCGGGGTGGGACGCGGGTTCAGGCACGAGGACAAGCCTGCCTCATCGCGACCCGTGCCCGTGTGGGGGCCCGGCCCGGCGGGTACTACCGTGGGCCCCGTGATGTGGGTGCAACGCGCTGGTGAGCGCTTCCGGGGCGGCGACGGAGCGGGTGTGGACACCCGCCACGCCTTCTCCTTCTCCGGCTTCTACGACCCGGACAACGTACGGTTCGGACCCCTGGTGGCGTGCAACGAGGAGCGGCTGGCCCCGGGCGCCGGATTCGACGAGCACCCGCACCGCGATGTGGAGATCGTCACGTGGGTGGTGGAGGGCGAACTCACCCACGAGGACTCCACCGGCCACCGCACCCGGGTCCGCCCCGGCGACCTCCAGCGGCTGACCGCCGGGCGCGGGGTGCGGCACGCCGAGCGCAACACCGGCTCGGTGCCGCTGCGGTTCGTGCAGATGTGGCTGACCCCCTCGGGGTACGGCTCCGAGCCCGGCTACGAGGTGGTGCGCGGGCTGCCCGCCACCGCCTCCTACCGGCTGCCGGGGGCCGACGCGGTGCTCCACACGCACCACGCGGCGGCCGGCACGGGCACCGCGCTGCCGGCGGCGCCCCGGGTCTACCTGCACGTGGTGCACGGCACGGTGGAGGTCGCCGGCGAGCTGCTCGGCCCCGGTGACGCGGCCCGCCTCACCGACCCGGCCGGCGTGACCGCCCTGGCCCGGGACGCGGCGGAGTACCTGGTCTGGGAGATGGGCCCGGAACCCGTCCTGGGCTGAGCGGCGGGAACGGGGCGCACGGCGGGGCGGTGGTGGGATACGGCCGCCCGTCCGGGAGAGGGCCGCACGGCACGCCGGACGTCCGACGGGCCGGGCGCGCGGGCGCCGGCCCGTCGAAGCGTCCGGCGGGTACGCGCCGGACGCCCGGATCCGCCGGGATCCCTGCGGCCGGCCCGGTTCGCTCGGGGCCGCCCGGTCAGCCCAGTTCGGCCAGGACCGCCTCGGTCAGCTTCGGCCAGACCTCCACCGCCCACTCCCCGAAGGCCCGGTCGGCCAGCGCCACACACGCGGCGCCCGCCCCCGGATCGACCCACAGGAACGTGCCGGACTGGCCGAAGTGCCCGTAGGTGCGCGGCGAGGAGGAGGCCCCGGTCCAGTGCGGCGACTTGGTGCCGCGGATCTCGAAGCCCAGCCCCCAGTCGTTCGGCTTCTGGTTGCCGTAGCCGGGCAGCACGCCGTTGAGGCCGGGGAACGCCACCGAGACCGCCGCCGTGACGGTCTGGGCCGCCAGCAGCCGCGGCGCCTGGAGCTCCGCCGCGAAGCGCACCAGGTCGTCGACGGTGGACACCCCGTCCTTCGCGGGCGACCCGGCCAGCTCGGTGGCGGCCATGCCCAGCGGTTCCAGCACCGCCTCCCGCAGGTAGTCGGCGAAGGGGATGCCGGTCGCCCGGGTGAGGTGCTCGCCGAGCACCTCGAAGCCGGCGTTGGAGTAGATCCGCCGGGTCCCCGGGGCGGCCATCACCCGGCGCTCGTCGAAGGCGAGCCCGGAGGTGTGGGCGAGCAGGTGGCGGACGGTCGAGCCGTCCGGCCCGGCCGGCTCGTCCAGCTCCACGGCCCCCTCCTCGACGGCGACCAGCACCGCGTACGCCGCGAGCGGCTTGGTCACCGAGGCGAGCGGGAACCGGCGGGCGGTGGCACCGTGCGCCCCGGCGAGGGTTCCGTCGGCGCGCACCACGGCCGCCGCCGCGTTCTCCACCGGCCAGTCGTCGATCATCCGCAGGCTCTCCATGGGCCCGAGCCTAACGCGTGCCGCCCCGGGCCCCGGATCCGCGCTTGCCTGGAGTGCGCTCCAACTCTCTAGCGTTGATCAGGTCATGAGGGAGCAGACCTTCGGACCCGCGAACGACAAGGGGGAGCGGTCATGACCGTCATCGAGACCGAGAGCCCGGCGCAGGCCCCGGCCGGGACGGGGGACAGGCCGGTACCGCTGAGCCTGTGCCTGACGCCGGACGCGCACCCCCGGCCCACCGGCCAGGACCGCTACACCATCAGCGAGGTCGCCGCGTTCACCGGGCTGTCGGCCCACACCCTGCGCTGGTACGAGCGCATCGGGCTGATGCCGCACGTGGACCGCGACCACATCGGGCAGCGCCGCTTCACCAACCGCGACCTGGACTGGCTGGCCCTGGTCGGCAAGTTGCGGCTGACCGGGATGCCGGTCGCGGACATGGTCCGCTACGCCGAGCTGGTGCGGGAGGGCCCGGCCACCTACCCGGCGCGCGAGGAACTGCTGACCGCGCACCGTGAGGAGGTGCGGCGCCGCATCGCCGAACTGAACAGCACCCTCGAAGTCCTCGACTACAAGATCGACGTCTACGCCGACGCCCGCCGCCGGGCGTCGCGGGAAACCTGATGAGGCACACCCGATGACCGACTCAACGCACAACGACCCCGCGCGCAACGAATCCCCGCGCACCGACTCCCCGGACACCGGCACCGGGGGCACCACCACCGCCGGCCGCACCACGGCCCCGGAGCACCCCCTCCCCGCCGCCGGACCGATCGGCACCGCCACCCTGGGCGCCGGCGGCCCCCGGGTCGGGGTGCAGGGCCTGGGCTGCATGGGCATGGCCCACGCCTACGGCCCCACCGACGCCCAGGAGGCCCGGGCCACCCTGGAGTACGCCCTGGACCTGGGCGTCACCCTCTTCGACACCGCCGACATCTACGGCTTCGGCCGCAACGAGGAGTTCCTCGCCCCCTTCGTCCGGGCCCACCGGGACCGGCTGGTGCTGGCCACCAAGTTCGGCATCGTGCGGCGCGAGGACGACCCCTCGTACCAGGACATCCGCAACGACCGGGAGTACGTCCGCCGGTCGATCGAGGGCAGCCTGCGCCGGCTGGGCGTGGACCACGTAGACCTGTACTACATGCACCGCCGCGACCTCGACGTCCCCATCGAGGAGACGGTCGGCGCGATGGCCGAGCTGGTCGCCGAGGGGAAGGTGCGGCACCTGGGGCTGAGCGAGGTCTCCGGCGGCGAACTGCGCGCCGCCCACGGGGTGCACCCCATCGCCGCCGTGCAGTCGGAGTGGTCGCTGTTCAGCCGCGACGTGGAGGAGAACGTGGTGGGCGCGGCCCGCGAGCTGGGCGTGGCGTTCGTCCCCTACTCGCCGCTCGGCCGGGGGTTCCTCACCGGGGCGTTCACCCGGGCCGAGGAGGAGCTGACGGCGGACGACTGGCGGCGCACCCAGCCCCGCTTCACCGGGGAGAACGCCACCGCCAACGCGGCCCTGCTGGAGCCGCTGCGCCACATCGCGGCGGAGCGGGGCGTCACCCTCGCCCAGGTCGCGATGGCCTGGGTGCAGCAGCGGGCCGAGGTGCACGGGCTGACCGTGGTGCCGATCCCGGGCACCCGCCGGCGCACCCGGCTGGCGGAGAACACCGCGGCCACCCGGCTGCGGCTGACCGGCGCGGAACTGGCCCTGCTGGAGCCGGTGGCGGGCCGGGTCAAGGGCGGCCGGTACGCCGACATGGGCTTCACCTCGGCGGGGCGGGAGTAGCGGCCGCCCGGGGCGCCCCGCGGGCGCGCCGTCCCGGGGCCGGCGTCCGGCCCCGCCGGTCCGGGCCCGGCCGGCCCACGGGGGTCCGGCACCGCCGCCGGCCCGGAAGGGCCCCGGCGGCCGGGCGGTTGCCGGGACCGGTGCCGGAGAGGGGCGGGCCGGAGGCCGGCGGCGGGCGGCGCTGTGACCGGGCCGCCGGACCGGTCACAGCTCGGCGAGCAGCTGCGCCTTCTTCGCGCTGAACTCGTCGTCGGTGAGCAGTCCCGCGGTGTGCAGCTCGCCCAGCTGGCGGATCCGGTCGGCGATCTCCGCCGGACCGCTGCGCGGCGCGACCGCCACCCGCACCGGGGGCGGCTCGGGGGTGAGCGCGGGAGCCGTACGGCCGGCGGCCCGGACCGCCTCCAGCACCGCCGCGGCGAACGGCAGCGACTCGTGGACGAGCCCGTAGCCCATGCCGAAGACCACGGCGGCCGGGTCCTGGTCCACCGGCGTCCGCGGGCTGGACGCCGCCTGCGGGCCGGCCGCCCGGTCCAGCCGCAGATGGCCCTGGAGGCTCTCCGGCGAACGCCACTCCACGCCGCACAGCTCCGCGACGGGGAACCGCTGGTCCCCGGCCTTCCACTTCGCCGAGGAGGCCCCGGTGCGGGACCAGCGGAAGGTCACCGCGGTGCCGTCGAAGGACGCCTTGCCGTCGTACGCCTTGAAGGCCAGCGGCGGCGCGGGCGCGGCCACCAGCTGCTCCTCGGCCGGCTGGTCCGCGAGCGGGTCCAGCACCGCCCGTATCTCCTCGGCGTAGTACTCCGCCAGCCGCTCCCGCTGCACCGGCAGCACCATCCGGTACGGGTCGCAGCCCTCCTTGAGCTGCCCGTCGGCCACGTCCATCAGCGGATCCGCGCCGGGCCTGGGCACGGCACGCAGCACCACCGTTCCGCGCCTGCCCGGGGACAGCTCCACCCCGGCGATGGCCTCGTACGGGACCCGGCGTTCACCGAGTGTCTGCAGCAGCTTCGGCGTGCGAATCCCCCGTTCGAAGCGGATGAGCACGGAGTCGGTGTCGAACTCCCAGACGGTGTGGAAACCCGCCAGCACATCACCCATGCGGCTCATCGTATGCGGCGGCGGCCCGCCCGTCCCCCTTTGGTGCACTACGCGCGTCAAAACGCCTATTCGGCCATCCGCCCGGCGCGGTAGGCCCGTCCACCGCCGGACCGGCCTCCCGTCTACCCGCGGGCCGCGGGGGAGGGGCGGCCGCCGGGACCCCGATGGGTGTCCGCCGCCGGCGCCGCCGGTGCGGCGTCCCGGCCGTGCCAGTCCGCCAGCAGCGCCGGGCCGAGCTGCTCCAGGTGTACCGCCGCGATCGCCCGCAGCGACTCCAGGGTGGGCTCCGGACCCTCGCCCCACAGCCGCCCGGCCACCCGCATCGCCCCGCTCAGCGCCGCCACCACCAGCCGCGGCCGGGGGTCGGCGTCCACGTCCACCCCCTCGCGACGGGCTATCTCCCGGGCCAGCCGCTCCTCCAGCTCGACGCCGCGGCGCAGGTGCACCGCGAGCAGCGCCGGCGTGGACTCGATCAGCTGGTACATCCGCAGGTGCACCTCGACCGGCACCACGCTCTCGATCGCCTCGCCGAAGGTCTCCCACGCGTCCAGCGCGGCGTTGTGCAGCGCGGTGAACGGCGGCTCACCCGCCGGCCGGGCGCACAGCGAGGCGAGTATGTGCGCCTCGGTGACGTCCTGCACGGCGAAGGCGACCTCCTCCTTGTTGCCGAAGTAGCGGAAGAAGGTGCGCTGGGAGATGTCCACCGCCGCGGCGATCTCCTCCACCGTCGTCCGCTCGTACCCCTGCCGGGTGAACAGCTCCAGTGCCGCCGTGATGAGCGCGTCGCGGGTCCGCCGCTTCTTGTGCTCGCGAAGCCCCACCCGGGCCGCGGGCCGCTCTGCCGCCATGTCCACTCTCCTCGGGTTGCCTCGGGCCGCGCCACGAAAGTGGCCACCTTACCCAGCCGGGCGCCGCCGCGAGGCCCCTTCCGCGGTCCCGGTGCCGGGCCCGCCCCCGGGACCGCGCGCCGCGTCAACCCTCGGGCGCAGAAAGCGGGTTGGGGGACGGCCGAGGGGGCGCCCCCTATCCGGGTGGACCCCGGCGGCCGGTCTTGAGGGGGCGGTGCCGCGCCGACCAGGCTGCGTCCGGTCCGCGCCACGGAACGCCACCGGCGACCGGGCCACGGACACCACGGCGCGACGTCCCGACGGACAGCACGTCACGACGTCACGACGGACACCAGAGGACGGCGTCACGACAGCACGACGCCACGACCGGACACGGGGAGAACGATCACCATGCGTGCCTTCAGCACCGCCACCCTCACCTTCGCCGCCACCGCCGCCACGACGGCCCTGCTGGCGGCAGCCGCCCTGCTGAGCCCGGACCCGGCGACCGCCGCGCCCCGGGCGGGGCACTGCTCCGCCGGAGAGCTGTGCCTGTGGGAGCGCGGCGGCTTCCAGGGGACCCGGCGGATCCATGAGCTGGCCGGGACCGACATCGAGAGCTGTGTGCCGCTGCCCCGCGGCGGCGCCGCCTCGCTCGCCAACCGCACCGGGCGGCCGGTGACCACGTACCAGAGCGCCGAGTGCGCCGAGACCGGCGAGTTCGACACCTACCCGTCGGGCTCCTGGGCCCCGGAATCGCCCTACCGCATCCGGGCGTTCAAGATCTGGGAGAGCTGACCGGCGGGTCGGCGGCGGGCGGCGCCGTGCCCGTGGCCGGCGCCCCCGGCCCTGCCGCCCCCGGCCCCGTCCGCGCTTCCGAGGCCGTGTCCGGCGCGCCCCTACCGGGTACCGGCCCCGGCCCCGCCTCCGGCCCCGGCCCGGCCCCCGGCCGCGGGACCGCACCCGTACGCGGCCCCGCCGTCAGCCGGGCGTCCGCGTCCGGGGCCGGCCCCGGTTCCCGCGCCGCCGGGCCCCGCCGCCCCGCCGGCCACCGCCCCGTCGGCCGGGGCCGGGCCGCCGGCCACCGCCGGGCCGTGCGCCGAGGTGAGCCGGGCGACCTCCGCCCGCAGCGCCCTGACCTCGGCCGTCAGCGCCTCCATCGCGGCGGCCCGGCGGTGCTCCCCGGCGTCGTCGCGCTCGAAGCGGGAGATGAACCACGCGGCGATGTTCGCGGTCACCACACCCAGCAGGGCGATGCCGGAGAGCATCAGGCCCACCGCCAGCAGCCGGCCCGGGCCGGTGGTCGGGGCCAGGTCGCCGTAGCCGACCGTCGTCATGGTGGTGAAGGACCACCACACCGCGTCGCCCAGGGTGCGGATGTTGCCGTCCGGTGCGTCCCGCTCCACCTCCAGGACGGCGAGCGAGCCGAACATCAGCAGCCCGGCGCACGACCCCACCACATAGGTGGTCAGCCGCACCTGTGAGGCCATCCGGGCCCGCTGCCCGACCAGCAGCAGGGTGGAGACCAGCCGCAGCAGCCGGAGCGGCTGCACCATCGGCAGGATCACCACCAGCAGCGAGAGCGGCTGGCTCCGGACGAAGCGCCACCGCCGCGGGGCGAGGTGGAGCCGTACCAGGTAGTCGGCGGCGAAGAGGCCCCAGACGACCCACTCCACCACCAGGCACAGCCGGTGCACCCCGCGGCCGGCCTCCGGCAGCACGATGGGTACGGCGTACGCGACGGCGAAGACCACCGCCAGCCCGAGCAGCGGACCCTGCGTCCGGTGCTCCCAGCGCCGCTGTGCCTCGGTGTCCCGCATGGCCCTCCCTCGTCGTGGTGCCCGCCGCGCCACCCTCGCCCCCCGCCGCGCCACCTGCGCCCCCCGCCCCGGTACCTGCCCGGTTCCGGTCGGGCCCGGCCGGAGCGGCGGACCGGCCGCCACCGGGCCGCCGGGTGGCCATGTGCCCCGGCGCGCGGGCCGCGGAACCCGCCGCGGGGGCCGGAGACCCGACGGGGCCGGGGACCCGATAGGGCCGGCAGCACCGCCCCCACCGGGGACGCCGAGGGTCCGGTGCGGACGCCGGAGGCCCGGCGGGTCCGGGAACCCGCCCGCCGGGCCGGGGGGCGTCAGCCCGCGGACGGGCCGACGTCCTCCGGGGTCAGCGGGGTGCGGGTCTGCTCCGGGGCCGTCTCGAACTGCTCGGCGCCCGCGTGCCCGACCGCCGGCCGCTTCCGGCCGTTGATGTCCGTCACCACGTCCGGGTACGGCCCGGGAGCCGACTTGATCGCGTCCACCTTCAGCGAGTCGGCGGTGAGCCGGAACACCCCCGCCGCGTCGGCCTTCAGCCGCGGGTCGGCCACCACGCCGCCGCCCTCCGGCAGCTCGCCGCGGTCCTTGGCGACCACGTTGCCCCGCCAGGTGAAGTTCTTCGGGCGGCCCGGGGTGCGCACCGCCTTGCCCCGGGAGACCAGGATGTTCGCCGCCACGGTCACCTCGGACGGCGGCGTGGCGTCGGCGCGGACGTTGAGGGCGGGCCGGTCGCTGTCGATGACGACCGTGTTGTGCACCACCAGTGCCCGGCGCGCGGGCTGGTGGGTGGCGTCCCCGGAGTCCAGCACCAGCCCGGTCGTACCGCGCACGTGGTTGTTGAAGACCCGGTGGTCGTCGCCGCAGACCCGGATGCCGGCCGTGCCGGAGAGGAAGTTGCCGGAGACCTCGGTGTCGTTCCCGGCCCGAAGCACGATGGAGCCGCGCTTCCCCTCGGCGACGGTGTTGTCGCGCACGGTGTTGCCGGAGCACTTCACCGACACCACCTCGTCGTCCCCGTGGCAGCGCAGGAAGAGGTTCTGGGAGATCACCGCACCGGCGACCGCCGGGCCCTTGTCGCCGTAGCCGAGCCGGATCGCCTCGCCGCCGTTGGCGCCGTCGAAGGTGTGGTCGTGGAAGAGGTTGCGGTCCACCCGCACCCGCTTGGCCACCGAGTCCCCGGGGCCGTTGATCTGCAGGAAGACGCCCTCGGACGCCTTGTTGCGGAAGGTGTTCCGGTCCACCCGGGTGTCGTCGGCCTCCACCATCAGCCAGGTGTTCTTCCCCGACGGTTCGTCGAACTCGAAGAGGTTGCGGGTGATCCGGATGTGCCGGGCGGCGGACCGGATCCGGAGCATGGTGGACTGCCGGAACTGGAAGCCCGATATCACCACGTGCTCGACGCGCGCCTCGTCGTCGAAGTCGAAGCTGCTCTCCCCGTCGAACACCGCCTTGCCCCGGCGCGCGGAGATGATGGTGATCGGCTCGTCCTCGGTGCCGGACCGGGTGATCCGCAGCGGCTTGTCCGGCCGGTACTGGCCCGGCGCCACCTCGATGCGCTGACCGGGGCGGGCCTCGGCGAGCGCCTTCCGCAGCGACGCCACGTCGTCCACCGTCACCACCGGCGCGGCGGCAGCGGCGGTGCGGTGGGCGTCGTCCCCTCGGACGGACTGGCTGGTCATGACTGGATTCCCCTCCTGATGGGCCCGTGGTACCGCCGGCGTGCACCGGCGACCGGGCCGTGACCAGCGGATCTTACGGCCCCGCCGGCCCCGCCCTCGACCGGCGGCGGCGACAACCGGTCATATCAGGAGAGCCGGGCCGATCCGGCGTGTCGCGCTGGACGAACCGAACGGCCGGGGCCCCGGATCGCAAAGGTGTGCGATCCGGGGCCCCGGCCGTGGTGTCTTAAGGCCCGCTCGGGCCGGTCTCCCGCCGCCGCGGCGCGCGGCCCGGCGGCGGGGTGGCTCAGGCGTCGCCGCCCGCCGCGCCCGGGTCGGCCGCCGCCACGTCGAGCAGCTGGTAGCGGTCGATCGCCTGCTTCAGCGCGGAGCGGTCGATCTTGCCCTCCTTGGCCAGCTCGGTGAGGACCGCCAGCACCACCGATTCCGCGTCGATGTGGAAGAACCGGCGGGCCGCCCCGCGGGTGTCGGCGAAGCCGAAGCCGTCGGCGCCCAGCGACTGGTAGGCGCCCGGCACCCAGCGCGCGATCTGGTCCGGGACCGCCCGCATCCAGTCGGAGACGGCGATCTTCGGCCCCTCGGCGCCGGCCAGCGCGGTGGTCACGTACGGCACCCGCTGCTCCTCCTCCGGGTGGAGCAGGTTGTACTCCTCGGTCGCGACCGCGTCGCGGCGCAGCTCGTTCCAGGAGGTCGCCGACCACACGTCCGCCTTGACGTTCCACTCCTCGGCGAGGATGCGCTGGGCCTCGATCGCCCACGGCACCGCCACACCGGAGGCGAGGATCTGCGCGGGGATCGCGCCCTTCTCGCCCTGCTTGAAGCGGTACAGGCCCTTGAGGATGCCCTCGGTGTCCACGCCGTCGGGCTCCGCCGGGTGCCGGATCGGCTCGTTGTAGACGGTGAGGTAGTAGAAGACGTCCTCGCCCTGCGGGTGCTCCGGCGACGAGCCGTACATCCGGCGCAGACCGTCCTGGACGATGTGCGCGATCTCGAAGCCGAACGCCGGGTCGTACGCCACCACGGCCGGGTTGGTGGAGGCGAGCAGCTGGGAGTGGCCGTCGGCGTGCTGGAGGCCCTCACCGGTCAGCGTGGTGCGGCCGGCGGTGGCGCCGAGCACGAAGCCGCGCGCCAGCTGGTCGGCCATCTGCCAGAACTGGTCACCGGTGCGCTGGAACCCGAACATCGAGTAGAAGACGTAGACCGGGATCAGCGGTTCGCCGTGCGTGGCGTGCGCCGAGCCGGCCGCGATCAGGGACGCGGTGCAGCCGGCCTCGGAGATGCCGTCGTGCAGCATCTGCCCGGTCGGCGACTCCTTGTAGGCGAGCAGCAGCTCGCGGTCCACGGCCTCGTAGGTCTGGCCCAGCGGGTTGTAGATCTTGGCGGACGGGAAGAGCGAGTCCATGCCGAAGGTGCGGTACTCGTCCGGCGCGATCGGCACGAACCGCTTGCCGATCTCCTTGTCCCGCATCAGGTCCTTCAGCAGCCGCACGAACGCCATGGTGGTGGCGATCTGCTGCTGGCCGGAGCCCTTCTTCAGCGCGGCGTAGGTCTTGTCGTCCGGCAGGTTCAGCGGCTTGGACCGCACCACCCGGGTGGGCACGTACCCGCCCAGCGACTTGCGCCGGTCGTGCATGTACTGGATCTCTTCGGAGTCCCGGCCGGGGTGGTAGTACGGCGGCAGGCCCGACTCCAGCTCCTTGTCCGCGATCGGCAGGTGCAGCCGGTCCCGGAAGCGCTTGAGGTCGTCGACGGTCAGCTTCTTCATCTGGTGGGTCGCGTTGCGGCCCTCGAAGTTCGGGCCGAGCGTCCAGCCCTTGACCGTCTGCGCCAGGATCACCGTCGGCTGGCCCTTGTGCGCCTTGGCCGCCGCGTACGCCGCGTAGATCTTGCGGTGGTCGTGACCGCCGCGACCCAGGTGGAGGATCTGGTCGTCGGTCATGTTCTCGACCATCTTGCGCAGGCGGTGGTCGTCGCCGAAGAAGTGCTCCCGGATGTACGCGCCGGTCTCGGTGGCGTACGTCTGGAACTGCCCGTCCGGGGTGGTGTTCAGCTTGTTCACCAGGATGCCGTCGCGGTCCTGCGCGAGCAGCGGGTCCCAGCTGCGGTCCCACACCAGCTTGATCACGTTCCAGCCGGCGCCGCGGAAGACCGACTCCAGCTCCTGGATGATCTTCCCGTTGCCGCGCACCGGGCCGTCCAGCCGCTGCAGGTTGCAGTTGACCACGAAGGTCAGGTTGTCCAGGCCCTCGCGCGCCGCCAGCGACAGCTGGCCCAGCGACTCCGGCTCGTCCATCTCGCCGTCGCCGAGGAACGCCCAGACGTGGCTGCGGGAGGTGTCGGCGATGCCGCGCGCCTCCATGTAGCGGTTCATGCGCGCCTGGTAGATGGCGCCGAGCGGGCCCAGGCCCATGGAGACGGTCGGGAACTCCCAGAAGTCCGGCATCGACCGCGGGTGCGGGTAGCTGGACAGGCCGTACGGCGCCTTCGACTTCTCCTGGCGGAAGGCGTCCAGCTGCGGCTCGCTGAGGCGGTCCAGCAGGAACGCGCGGGCGTAGACGCCCGGGGACGCGTGGCCCTGGAAGAAGATCTGGTCGCCGCCGTCGCCCTCGTCCTTGCCGCGGAAGAAGTGGTTGAAGCCGACGTCGTACAGCGAGGCGGAGGAGGCGAAGGTGGCGATGTGCCCGCCGACGCCGATCCCGGGGCGCTGCGCGCGGGACACCATCACCGCGGCGTTCCAGCGGGTGGCGTTGAGGATCTTGCGCTCGATCTCCTCGTTGCCCGGGAAGAACGGCTCGTCCTTGGTCGCGATGGTGTTGACGTAGTCCGTGCTGCGCATCTCGGGCACGGCGACGCGCTTCTCGCGGGCGCGCTCGATCAGGCGGAGCATCAGGTAGCGGGCACGTTCCCGGCCTCGCTCGTCGACGGCCGCGTCGAGCGAGTCGAGCCACTCCTGGGTCTCTTCGGGATCGAAGTCCGGGACCTGGCTGGGAAGGCCGCCAATGATGATCGGGTTGCGATCGGATCCGGAAGCCACGCTGTTCCTTCGGTTTCGGTGGTGCTGGGCACACGGTGGGTTCGTGCTCTGGTGTCGCGCCGGTCTCCATCGTGTACCTCGGTTACGGGGTACGTCATCTCTACCGAGTGGTAACCACCACTCTGTGAGATCGGCACTGCGCGGCCGATCGGCTGGCGACGGCCAAATCGCAACCATACGCCCACAACGGGAGTCGGCTGCGTACGGCCGTTCGGCCGCAGGCGACGTAATCTGGCCACAGAAGTTCACGAAAGCCGCATAACGCTGTGGCGTGAATCACTACACGCTGTACGGGAGAGGCGGTCGCTGCCGCGACGGAGCGATGCGAGTTGCGGTGAGACCGCCCCATCCGTCACCGTTTCGGCGGTCTCACCGGCCGGGTACTTGCGCGATCCGCCCGGCACGTGTGGACTACGCCCAATGCCTCGCGTACGCGCGGGGTGCACACCGCATTCATGAACGTGACAGGAGGACATCCGTGAGCGCGACCGCGGACCACGCGGAGGAGCGGACCAACCCGGCGGCAAAGCTGGGGTTCGAGCCCGGACAGGTGGTCCAGGAGATCGGCTTCGACGACGACGTCGACCAGGATCTCCGTGAAGGCATCGAGTCCGTCATCGGCCAGGACCTCGTCGATGAGGACTACGACGACGTGGCCGACGTCGTCCTGCTGTGGTTCCGGGACGAGGACGGTGACCTGACGGACGCGCTGGTGGATGCCATCGGCCTGCTCGACGAGGGCGGCTTCATCTGGCTGCTGACCCCCAAGACCGGGCGCGACGGCTACATCGAGCCGAGCGACATCAGCGACGCCGCCCAGACCGCCGGCCTGTCCCAGACCAAGAGCATCAGCGCCGCCAAGGACTGGGCCGGCAGCCGGCTGGTCGCCCCCCGGCGCTGACCCCGCCCAGCCCCGGCCGCCGGCGTGCGCCGGGAGCGTGAGAAGTCCGGAGAGCCCCCCTCCGAGCGTGCTCCCCGCGGCCCCGACGGGCCCGGGGGCGCTCGGAGGGGGGCTCACCCGCGTAGGGTGGTCGCGATCCGTAGCGACCACTGCGAAGGGATGGCTTCCATGGCGATAGAGGCCGGTACGAAGGCCCCGGACTTCGAGCTGAAGAACCAGCACGGGGAGACGGTCCGTCTCGCGGACTTCCGCGGCGAGAAGAACGTCGTGCTGCTCTTCTACCCGTTCGCCTTCACCGGGGTGTGCACCGGTGAGCTGTGCGCGCTCCGCGACGAGCTGCCGAAGTTCGTCAACGACGACGTGCAGCTGCTCGCGGTCTCCAACGACTCGCCGTTCTCGCTGCGCGTCTTCGCCGAGCAGGAGGGCCTGGAGTACCCGCTGCTGTCGGACTTCTGGCCGCACGGCGAGACCAGCCGCGCCTACGGCGTCTTCGACGAGGAGAAGGGCTGCGCGGTCCGCGGCACCTTCGTCATCGACAAGGAGGGCGTGGTGCGCTGGACGGTCGTCAACGGCCTGCCGGACGCCCGCGACCTCAACGACTACGTGAAGGCTCTCGAAAGCCTGTAACCCCGGTGGGGAACCCCTCACTAGGATCAACTCGTTGATCCGACGGTAAACGCAACGGGGGCACACCGTGCTCCTGACGAACCTTTTTGGGAGGACTCGTGGGAGTCAGCCTCAGCAAGGGCGGCAACGTCTCGCTGACCAAGGAAGCGCCGAACCTGACCGCGGTGATCGTCGGTCTGGGCTGGGACGCCCGTACCACCACTGGTACTGACTTCGACCTCGACGCCAGTGCCATCCTGACGAACGCGGAGGGCAAGGTCTCCACCGACCAGAACTTCGTGTTCTTCAACAACCTCAAGAGCCCGGACGGCTCCGTGGAGCACACCGGTGACAACATCACCGGTGAGGGCGAGGGCGACGACGAGCAGATCAAGGTGAACCTGGCCGCCGTCCCGGCCGACGTCGCCAAGATCGTGTTCCCGGTGTCGATCTACGACGCCGAGACCCGTCAGCAGAGCTTCGGCCAGGTGCGCAACGCGTTCATCCGCGTCGTCAACCAGGCCGACAACACCGAGCTGGCGCGCTACGACCTCAGCGAGGACGCCTCCACCGAGACCGCCATGGTCTTCGGTGAGCTGTACCGGCACGGCGCCGAGTGGAAGTTCCGGGCCGTGGGCCAGGGCTACGCCTCCGGCCTGCGCGGCATCGCGCAGGACTTCGGCGTCAACGTCTGACCCGTCGCTCCACCGTACGCCGCCACGGCCGCGTGACCCCGGCGCCGCACACCTGATCGATCGGGAGTGCGGCGCCGGGCGTGCGTCGATCCGCGCATCACCGGCCGCACCACAACGGTCGCACCGCACGGGGACGTGATCGGTGCGCGACATCGGGGAGGAATCAGGATCATGGGTGTCACGCTCGCCAAGGGGGGCAACGTCTCCCTCTCGAAGGCCGCGCCGAACCTGACCAAGGTGCTGGTCGGTCTCGGCTGGGACGCGCGCTCCACCACCGGGGCCCCGTTCGACCTGGACGCCAGCGCGCTGCTCTGCCGCGCCGGCCGCGTCCTGGGGGACGAGTACTTCGTCTTCTACAACAACCTCACCAGCCCCGAGGGCTCGGTGGAGCACACCGGCGACAACCTCACCGGCGAGGGCGACGGCGACGACGAGTCGATCGTGGTGGACCTCTCCGCCGTCCCGGCCCAGGTGGACAAGATCGTCTTCCCGGTGTCGATCCATGACGCCGACGCCCGGGGCCAGACCTTCGGCCAGGTCAGCAACGCGTTCATCCGGGTGGTGAACCAGGCGGACGGCGTCGAGCTGGCTCGCTACGACCTCTCCGAGGACGCCTCCGGGGAGACCGCGATGATCTTCGGCGAGGTCTACCGCTACAACGAGGAGTGGAAGTTCCGGGCGGTGGGGCAGGGGTACGCGTCCGGCCTGCGCGGCATCGCTCTAGACTTCGGGGTCAATGTTTCGTAAAGCCGCGTACAGGCGCGGGGGAGACCTTAGAAGAAGGATTGGGTAGCCAGTGCTCCTGAAAACCTTTGGTTGGTCGTTCGCCGTCACGGCGGGTGGGCTGGCCCTGGCCGGAGTCCTCTGGGGGTGGAAGGGGCTCGCGATCGTCGGGATCCTCTCGATCCTGGAGATCTCACTGTCGTTCGACAATGCGGTGATCAACGCCGGCATCCTGCGGAAGATGAACGCCTTCTGGCAGAAGATCTTCCTGACCATCGGCATTCTGATCGCCGTCTTCGGTATGCGTCTCGTCTTTCCGATCCTGATCGTGACGATCACGGCGAAGATGGGGCCCATCGAGGCGATCGACCTGGCCATCAACGACAAGGAACAGTACGAGCACCTGGTCACCGCGGCGCACCCGTCGATCGCGGCCTTCGGTGGGATGTTCCTGCTCATGATCTTCCTCGACTTCATCTTCGAGGAGCGTGACATCAAGTGGCTGGCGTGGATCGAGCGCCCGCTGGCCAAGCTGGGCAAGCTGGAGACCCTCTCCATCGTGGTGGCGCTGGGCGCGCTGCTCTTCACCGCCAGCACCTTCGCCGAGGACGTGGCGCACGGCGGCGGGGACAAGTCCGCCACGGTGCTGCTCTCCGGTGTCGCCGGTCTGCTCACCTACCTGGTGGTCGGCGGCATCTCCGGCTACTTCGAGGGCAAGCTGGAGGAGGAGGACGAGGCCGAGGAGGAGAGCGGTGAGGACGGTGCCGAGGCGGCGAAGAAGCCGGGCGGCCCGACCGTCGTCGGCCTCGCCGGCAAGGCGGCGTTCTTCCTCTTCCTCTACCTGGAGGTCATCGACGCCTCCTTCTCCTTCGACGGTGTCATCGGCGCCTTCGCCATCACCAACGACATCTTCGAGATGGCCCTGGGTCTGGGCATCGGCGCCATGTACATCCGGTCGCTGACCGTCTTCCTGGTCAACAAGGGCACCCTGGACGACTACGTCTACCTGGAGCACGGCGCGCACTACGCCATCGGCTCGCTCGCCGTCCTGCTGCTGGTCACCATCAAGTACGAGATCAACGAGGTGATCACCGGCGGGCTCGGTGTGGCCCTGATCGGTCTGTCGTACTGGTCGTCGGTGGTCCGCAACCGCCGGGAGGCGGCGGCGAACTCCGGGAAGGAAGTGTCCTCGGGGGTCTGAGCGGCCCCCGGGAGGTGACCGCCGTCCGGGAGTGTGACGGCGGCACGAATGCGGAACGCTCACAGCGGGGCGGCCGGGAGGATTCCCCTCCGGTCCGCCCCGCTCGGCGGTTCCGACACACGAACGAGGCCGGCGGCAGGCGGCCGGCGGTGGGGGTGGATGACAGTGGGCTTCCTCAGCAACTGGGGGGCGGGGCCGGGGACAGGACTTCGACAGCGGGGGCACGGCCGGCGTGGTCGAGCTGACCAGGCGTCGCCCCAGCATCTCGCTGACCAAGCAGGGCGCGGTGAGCGGCAACCTCCGCGTCAACCTCTCCTGGCGGATGCGGACCTCCGACTTCAACGCCGGGCGGAGCGGCTTCGGCCGCGACTCCTGGCGCAATCCGCTGAAGATGTTCAAGCCCGAGGTGGTGCAGGCCCAGGGCACCGCGATGGTCAACGTGGACCTCGACCTGGCCTGCCTGTACGAGCTGCAGAGCGGCGCCAAGGGCGTGGTGCAGCCGCTGGGCGACTTCTTCGGCGACCTCAACTCCCCGCCGTACGTGAAGCTCAGCGGCGACGACCGGTTCGGCTCCGGCTCCGGCGAGACCATCTTCGTCAACATGGATCACAAGGACGACATCAAGCGGCTGCTGGTGTTCGTCTACATCTACGACGGCACACCGGCCTTCGACCGGACCCAGGCCGTGGTGACCCTCTACCCCAGCAGCGGCCCCCGGGTGGAGATCTCCCTGGACGAGCGCGCCCCGGAGGCCCGCTCCTGCGCCGTGGTGCTGATCGAGAACGTCAAGGGGGAGATGGTGGTGCGCCGCGAGGTGAAGTACGTCTACGGCTTCCAGTCGGAGCTGGACCGGCTCTACGGCTGGGGGCTGCAGTGGGGGCGCGGATACAAGCAGAAGGTCTGACCGGGCGGGCCCTGCGGCGGCAGGGTGAACGCCGGGTCCGGCACCGGCCGGGCCTGCTGGGGGTAGCCGTACGGCGGGTGCGGCGGGTAGCCGTAACCGGCCTGCGGCGGCTGCCCGGGCTGCCCCGGCTGCTGGGCGGCGGGCGCCGGGTACCCGTGGCCGGGGACCGCGGGCGGCTGCGGCGGCGGGGCCGGCGGCATCTGCGGGTAGCCGTACCCCGAGCCGGCCGGCTGCCGCGCGGCGGGGGCCCACGGGTCGTCCCCGTAGCCGGGGCCGGTGGGCTGCGGTACCGGAGGCGGGCCCGGCGGCGCCGGCGGCGGCAGCGGCGTGGGCCGGGTGGCCACACCCGAGGCGTGCGGCCCGGGCGGCGCCGACTGCGGTACCGGCGGCGCCGGTACGGGCTGCTGCGGGGGCGGCGCCGGCGCGGTGGCCGGGCGCTCCCCCGCGCGGGTGGCCCCGTCCGCCGACTCACCGTCGTCCACCGAGATGCCGAACTCGGTGGCCAGGCCGACCAGTCCGGACTCGTACCCCTGGCCCAGCGCGCGGAACTTCCAGCCCTCGCCGCGCCGGTACAGCTCGCCGCAGATCATCGCGGTCTCGCGGCCGGTCTCGGCGGTCACCGGGAAGAGCGCGATGGGTTCGGCGGGAGCCGCCGCGTCGTACAGCAGCAGCGTCAGATCCCGTACCAGGCCGAACGGTCCGCCGTCCGCCGACGCCGCCAGCACCACCCGGTCCACGCCGGCCTCCAGCGCCGCCAGGTCCGCCTCGACGGTGTCGGTGAGCCCCTCGGTCACGCGCTTCTTGGGCAGGTGCCGGACCAGTCCCGACGGGTGGCGGGGCTGGTTGTAGAAGACGAAGTCCTCGTCCGAGCGCACACGGCCGTCGGAGAGCAGCAGCGCCGAGGCGTCCACGTCCGGCACGTCCGCGCCGGGTGCCCAGCGCAGAACGGCCCGCACCGCCGTGGCGTCCAGCGGGATGTTCGATCCCTTCAGCATGGTGTGCGTCATGGCCGCAATCCTGCCCTCTCCCGGGCGTTCACGACAACGCAGGGTGCCGCGCCGGACCACCCCGCGTGGGGACGTCCGTAGCGGGTAGGCGCGGCCCACGGGACGGCCGGGGCGGCGGGCACCCCCGGATACCAGGGTGACGCGTGCGAGTAACGTGTTCGTCATGCGCGCCGGGAACTCTGAAGCCGGTCCCGGACGTACGATTATCGGCCATACGCACGGCCGTCCGGTACGTGAACGTCATTCCGCACGTCAGCGCGGCACAGGGAGATACATGCGGCATTTCGGGCACCTACCGGCTGAGGTGCGGAGGGAGCTGTTCCACCGGGAACCCGGGGAGTTCACCGTCCATTCGCCGGCCCGCACGCTGGCCACCGCGCTCGGCGCCACCCTCTACAGCCCCGCGACCCGGCCCCGCCTCGCCGACGACATCGTCAAACAGGCAGGTCGCGGCGTGGTGTCCATGGTGCTCTGCCTGGAGGACTCCATCGACGACGCCGATGTGGCGGACGCCGAGGAGAACCTGGTGCGCCAGTTCGCCGACCTGCTGGACCGCGCGCTCGACGACACGCTGCCGCTCCTCTTCATCCGGGTCCGCACGCCCGGGCAGATCCTCCAGCTCGTCCGGCGACTGGGTCCGTCGGTCCGCCTGCTGTCCGGATTCGTACTCCCCAAGTTCACCGAGGAGAGCGGCGTCCCGTTCCTGGAGGCGCTCACGGCCGCCGAGACACCCGAGATACGCCGGCACATCGGCGGGCGACGGCTGTTCGCCATGCCCGTCCTGGAATCGCCCGAACTGCTCCACCTGGAGACCCGCGCCGACACCCTCGGCGGCATCGCCCGCACCGTCGACAAGTACCGCGACCGGGTCCTCGCCCTGCGGCTGGGCGTCACCGACTTCTGCTCGGCCTACGGGCTGCGCCGGGCCCCCGACATCACCGCCTACGACGTGAAGCTGATCGCCGGGGTCATCGCCGACGTGGTGAACATGCTCGGGCGGGCCGACGGCACCGGATTCACCGTCACCGGGCCGGTGTGGGAGTACTTCAAGCCCCACGAGCGGATGTTCAAACCGCAGTTGCGGCGCAGCCCCTTCACCGGCAGCGCCGAGGCGCTGCGCGCGGCGCTCATCGAGCACGACATGGACGGCCTGCTGCGGGAGATCGAGCTCGACCGCGCCAACGGGCTGCAGGGCAAGACCTGCATACACCCCACCCACGTGGCGCTGGTGCACGCCCTCTCGGTGGTCAGCCACGAGGAGTTCAGCGACGCCGGCGACATCCTCGGACCCGAGCGCAGCGGGGGCGGGGTGCTGCGCTCGGCGTACACCAACAAGATGAACGAGGTGAAGCCGCACCGCGCCTGGGCCGAGCGGACCATGCTCCGGGCCGAGGCGTTCGGAGTGGCCCGGGAGGACATCGGCTTCGTGGAGCTGCTGGGCGCGGGACTGGGGACGTCGTGAGCGGTGGACCGGACGTGACGAGAGGGACGACGGAGGCGGCGGCCGAGGTGAGGGACGACCGCGGGCCGGTACGGCCGGTGCTGCCGGACGACGGCGGCGATGACGGCACGGTACGGCCGGACGACGGCGGCGATGACCGAACCGTGCGGCCGGACGGCGACGGTGACCGGGACGGCACGGTGTGGTCGGGGCAGTGGGTCGCCGACCGGCTGGGCATCCGGCTGCACGGCGACCGGGAGCTGACCGCGCTGCTGGGCCTGGCGCTGCGCCGCAACCCCAGGCGGGCGCATCTGCTCGTCTCCAACGTGCTGGGCAAGCACGTGCCGCAGCGCCCGGAGACGGTGTACCGGGCCGGGCTGCGGCTGGGCCGGCGGGTGCGGGAACTGCTCGGTGAGGAGGAGTCGGCGCGCGCCGTGGTCCTCGGGTACGCCGAGACGGCGACCGGCCTGGGCCACAGCGTCGCCGACGGTCTGGCGTCGGCGCCCTACCTGCACTCCACCCGGCGCCCGGTGGACACCGTGCGGCCGGTCGGCGGTTTCGAGGAGGAGCACAGCCACGCCACCTCCCATCTGCTGCTGCCCCGGGATCCCGGACTGCTGGCCGGCGACGGGCCGCTGGTGCTGGTCGATGACGAGTTCTCCACCGGCAACACGGTGCGGAACACCATCGCGGCGCTGCACGCCCGCCACCCGCGCCGCCGCTATGTGGTGGTCGCGCTGGTGGACATGCGGTCGGAGCGGGACCGCGAGGGGCTGCGCCGGTTCGCCGACGGCCTCGGCGCGCGGATCGACCTGATCGCCATGGCGACGGGCACGGCCGAGCTGCCGGAAGGGGTGCTGGAGCGCGGGCAGCGGCTGGTCGCCGAGGAGGAGGCCGCCGCGCGGGACACGGTCCGGGCTGCCGTCCCGCACCCCGAGGCCGTGCCGCGTCCGGTGACCGTCGGCGGCGGCGCCGGTCCGGCTCTCGGGGACGGGTCCGGCGCGCTTCCGGGGGAGGGCGACGGTCCGGTCCCGGGCGACGGAACGGGGGCGGACGCGGGGGCCGGCCGTGGCGCGGCCCCGGTGATCCGGGTGGACCTCGGCTGGCCCCGGGGCCTGCCCGACGGCGGGCGGCACGGCTTCACCCCCGAGCACCGGGCCCGCCTGGAGGCCGCGCTGCCCGGCATGGCGAAACGTATCGCCGATGCGCTCGGCGCCGCGCCGGCACCGGATGCGGCCTCCGCGCCCGGACCCGCGCCCCGGCCGTCCGGGGACACCGCGGGGCCGGCACGCGCCCCGCGGCGGGTGCTGGTGCTCGGGTTCGAGGAGCTGATGTACGCACCACTGCGGATCGCCGAGGCGCTGGACCGGGCGGTCGACGCCGAGGTGCGGTACTCCACCACCACCCGCTCACCGGTGCTCGCGGTGGACGAGCCGGGCTACGCGATCCGCACCCGGCTGGTCTTCCCGGCGCACGACGACCCCGCCGACGGTCCGGGCGAGCGCTACGCGTACAACGTCGCCCCGGGCGGCGACCCGGGCCGCCGCTTCGACGCGATCGTCGCGGTCGTGGACTCGGTCGCCGACACCCCGCCGCTGCACGCCCCCGAGGGGCTGCTGGCCCGGCTCGCCGGCCACACCGACCGGGTGCTGCTCGCGGTCGTCCCCTCGGACGTCCCCGGGCCCGGCCCGGCAGCGGCCGCGTCCGCCGGCCCCGGCACGACCGCTCCGGCCGGCCCCGCCCCCGAAGGCCCCGGCGCCCCCCGTACCGCCACCGACCGCAGACGAACGACAGGCTCCCCCCATGCACCAGCCCCGACCGGCAGCCGGCACCCCCGGGACCGGCACCGCAGCTCCCCGCCCCGCCGGGACCGGCGCCCCGGCGGCGGCCACCCCGGAAGCCGGTGTGCCGGCGCCGCGTCCGGCCCCGCCGGCCGGTGCCCCGGCGGCCGGCCCGGCCGGACCGCTGCGCGGGCCGGCGTTCTCCTCCTACGCCCCCGAGGACGTCGGCTGGCTGCTCCAGGACTTCTCCGACGTCACGCTGGAGGCGCCCACCGAGGAGAGGGAGGAGGCCATCCAGAGCGGCGGCGCCCACTACGCCGAGTCGCTGCCGGTGGAGTACCAGCCGAGCGAGGCGTACCAGGCGCTGTTCCGCGGCGCGCTCGACGCCTCGGCCGCCCGGATCGCGCGCGCCGTCGGCACCGTCACCGAACTGGTGCTGGCCGAACGGTCGCCGCGCCCGGTGCTGGTGTCGCTGGCCCGGGCCGGCACCCCGGTCGGCGTCCTGATGCGCCGCTGGGCCCGCCACGCGCACGGCCTGGACCTGCCGCACTACGCCGTCTCCATCGTGCGCGGCCGGGGCATCGACGGCGCCGCGCTGCGCTGGCTCGCCGCCCACCACGACCCGGCCGACGTGGTCTTCGTGGACGGCTGGACCGGCAAGGGGGCCATCACCCGGGAACTCGCCGAGGCGGTCGCCGACCACCCCGGCTTCGACCCCCGGCTCGCCGTGCTGGCCGATCCGGGCCGCTGCGTGGAGATCTACGGCACCCGGGAGGACTTCCTGATCCCCTCCGCCTGCCTCAACTCCACGGTCTCCGGCCTCATCTCGCGCACCGTGCTCCGCGCCGACCTGGTGGGCCCGGACGACTTCCACGGCGGCAAGTTCTACCGGGAACTCGCCGGCTCCGACGTCTCCGGGCTCTTCCTGGACACCGTCGCGGCCCGCTTCCCGGAGGTGGCCCGGCAGGTGGCCGCCGACGTCGCGGAGCTGGTGGCCGCCGACCGCACCCCCACCTGGGAGGGGTGGGCCGCCGTGGAGCGGATCAGCGAGGAGTACGGCATCCACGACGTCAACCTCGTCAAGCCCGGGGTCGGCGAGACCACCCGGGTGCTGCTGCGCCGCGTCCCGTGGAAGATCCTCGCCCAGCGCGGCGCCGGCGCGGACCTGGACCATGTGCGGCTGCTCGCGGAACAGCGCGGCGTACCGGTTGAAGAAGTGGACGGGCTGCCGTACACCTGTGTGGGCCTGATCCATCCGCGCTACACCAGGGGCGC
This sequence comes from Streptomyces pactum, assembly GCF_016031615.1. GTDB lineage: Bacteria > Actinomycetota > Actinomycetes > Streptomycetales > Streptomycetaceae > Streptomyces > Streptomyces pactus. The sequence continues at coordinate 1,887,455 of NZ_JACYXC010000001.1, read as the reverse complement.
GACGGGCGCCGACGGCAGGGCCGTCGGGGCGGCCGGCACCACGACTCGGGCGACGACGACCGGCGTGACGACCGGCGGAAAGGCGGGGGAACGATGACCGTTCTGGTGGCCAGCGATCTGGACCGCACCCTGATCTACTCGGCGGCCGCCCTCGGCCTGGAGATGCCCGACACCGAGGCGCCCCGGCTGCTGTGCGTGGAGGTCTACCACCACGCACCGCTGTCCTACATGACGGAGGAGGCGGCCTCGCTGCTCGCCGAGGTGGCCCGCACCTCCTGTTTCGTCCCCACCACCACCCGCACCCGTGAGCAGTACGGCCGCATCCGGCTGCCCGGGCCGGCGCCGAAGTTCGCCATCTGCGCCAACGGCGGGCACCTGCTGGTCGACGGCGAACCCGACGGCGACTGGCACGCCTCGGTGCGCGCCGCGCTGGACTCCGGCTGCGCCCCGCTCGACGAGGTGCGCGCCCACCTGAACCGCACCGCCGACGCCTCCTGGGTGCTCAAGGAGCGGGTCGCCGAGGACCTGTTCGCGTACCTGGTGGTGGACCGGGAGCGGATGCCGGACGGCTACGTGAAGGAACTCACCGACTGGGCCGAGCCGCTGGGCTGGACCGTCTCCCTCCAGGGCCGCAAGCTCTACGCGGTGCCGCGGCCGCTCACCAAGAGCGCCGCCGTCGCCGAGGTGGCCCGCCGCACCGGCGCCACCGAGGTGCTCACCGCGGGCGACTCGCTGCTCGACACCGACCTGCTGCTCGCCGGTGACCAGGGCTGGCGGCCCGGCCACGGCGAACTCGCCGACGCCGGCTGGACCGCGCCGCAGGTCACGGCCCTCCCCGAGCGGGGTGTGGCGGCCGGCGAGGCGATCGTCCGCGCCATCGCCGAGCACGCCTCCGACGTCCGCGCCCGGGCCCGCAGCGAGGCGGTCATCCGCGCGGTGTCCCGGGGCCGGGCCGACGGCCGGACCTGACGACGGGTCCGGCGGCCGGGTCCGGCGGTGTCGGGGTCCGGGGTCCGGTGGTCGGGGTCCGGCGTTCGGGGTCCGGGGGTCTGGCGGTCGGGGGGGCCCAAAGCGTCGGAGTCCGGCGGTCGGGGGGCAAAGGGTCGGAGTCCGGCGGTCGGGTGCGGGCCCGGCGCGGGGGCGAGGTCCTACGGCCGTCGCCCGTGGCCGGGGCGTGTGTCGTGGTCCGGGGCGTGCTCCGTGGCCCGGCCGTGCTCCGAGGTGGGATCCGCCGGGCGGGCACGTCACCCCCGCCGCCGGCCGCGGCCGGGCCGGGCCACCCGGACGACCACGAACGCCAGCACGGCCAGTACCGAGGCGGCCAGCACCACCTTGGAGTACACCGAGACGTAGTCGGTGACCCGCTCCCAGTTGTCCCCGAGCTGGTAACCGGCGAGCACGAACACGCAGTTCCAGATCAGGCTGCCCACGGTGGTCAGGGCCAGGAACAGCGGTACCGGCATCCGTTCCACCCCGGCCGGCACCGAGATCATGCTGCGGAAGATCGGCACCATCCGCCCGAAGAACACCGCCTTGGTGCCGTGCCGGGCGAACCACCGCTCGGTGCGTTCCACGTCGCTCACCTTCACCAGCGGCAGCCGGGCCGCCAGCGCCACCGTGCGGTCGCGGCCCAGCAGCGCGCCCACCCCGTACAGCGCCAGCGCCCCGATCACGGAGCCGGCGGTGGTCCACAGCAGAGCCGCGTACAGGTTCATCTCGCCGCGCGCCGCCGCGAACCCCGCCAGCGGCAGGATCACCTCGCTCGGCAGCGGCGGGAAGAGGTTCTCCAGCGCGATGGCCGCGCCCGCCCCGGGCGCGCCCAGGGTGTCCATCAGGCCGGTGGCCCAGTCGGTGATCCGTTCGCTCATGTCCGGCAACGCTAGGAACCGGAGGCCGCACCGGACCATGAGGTCCGCCGCCCGGCCCAACGGGCACGCGCCGCAGCCGTATCCTGCGGAAATCCTCAGTGTCCGGGGCCGGGCCGCCCGGCTAGCGTGGGCTGCCATGCAGGAGTGGACACCGCCGGGGAGGCCGTCACCGCCGCCTCCGCCGGCGCCGGACCGGCCCGCGCCGCCCATGCACCCGTCACCGTCGTCGGGGACGACGCCGCCGGCCCCGGTGCCGTCCGGGATGCCGCTGTCCCCGGTGCCGTCGCCGTCGTCATGGGGCACGTCGTCGTCGTGGGGGTGGTCGTCGGAGCTGCCGCAGGGGCCCGACGGCAGCCACCCGCGGACGCCCCGGGGACCGGGGGCGCCGGGCCGCGGGCGGCGGTGGTTCCGCGCGGGGCTGCGGCTCACGGCCGGACTGGTGACCGGTACCGCCACCGCCCTGGCCGAGCTGCTCCTCCTCGTGGCGACCGGCCTCGTGCTGCTGTTCCTCACCGCCCGGCGGCGCGCCCCGGAGCGCCTCCCGCGCCCGCTCGCCGCGGGGCTGCGGTGGCTGACCGGCTGGGAACGGCGGCGCCTGGCCCGGTTCTACGGCCACCAGGTCGCCGCGGAGCACACCTGGCGCCGGGCCGCCCAGTACCTGGCGGTCCGCTGGACGCTGGGCCTGCTGGGCGCGCTGGTGCTCCTGGCCGTGCTGGCCGGCTGCGGTTACGCCAGCCTGCTGGCCTGGGGCTGGCTGCTGATGGACGGCGGCAACTGGTGGAACGTCCTCGGCTCCGCACTGGGCGGGGTGTTCCTGCTCTTCCTCGCCCTCCAGGGCATCGTGGGCGTCGCCGCCCTGGAGGGACAGCTGGCCCACCACTTCCTCGGCCCCAGCCGGCGGGACGCGCTGGAACGGCGCATCGAGGAACTGGCCACCACCCGTGCCGGGGTGGTGGAGGCGGTGCACGACGAACGGCGGCGCATCGAACGCGACCTGCACGACGGGGTGCAGCAGCGCCTGGTCGCCCTCGGCATGCTGCTGGGCCGTGCCCGCCGCGCCCAGGACGCCGAGAAGATCGCCTCGCTGGTCGCCCAGGCGCACGCGGAGAGCCGGCAGGCGCTCACCGACCTGCGCGAGGTGGCGTGGCGGGTGTACCCGACCGTGCTGGACGAGGCCGGGCTGCGCGCCGCCCTGGAGACGGTGGCGGAACGCTCCCCGGTGCCGGTCCGGCTGGGGTACGCGCTGCCGCGGGAACCCGGCCCGGCGCTGCGCACCGTCGCGTACTTCGTGGTCTCCGAGGCGGTGACCAACGCGATCAAGCACTCCGGGGCATCGGTGGTCGAGGTGGAACTGACCCGGTGGGACCCGGCGGCCCCGGAACCCGGGCGCACGGCGGCCCCGGGCGGCTCGGGGCCGGAGGCCGCCGCCCCGGGTGCGGGCGCCGTCTCCGGGCCGGGGGCCGCCCCCGGGGCCGCCACGGGTCGGTGGACCGTCGCCGGACCGGAATCCGGTGCGGCGGTCCCGGGCGGTGCGACGGCGCCGTACGGCACGACGGGCGCCATGGATGCCGCGGGTACCCGGGGCGGCACGGGTGCCGCGGGCGACCCGGTGGTGCCGGCCGCCCGGGCCGCCGCCGGTGCGGGGACGGTCGTCGGTGCGGGGACGGCGGCCGGTGCGGGCCCCGCCGCTCCGTTCGGCGCCGGGCGCGGGACGGGCGCCGGCACCCCGTCCCCGGCCACCGCGTCCCCGGCGGGCCGGCCGGCAGCGGGTGCGGCGCCGGTCCCGCCGGGGGACCGGTCCGGCGCCGACGGCGGCTCACCCACCGGTGGCCCCGGTACGGACGACCGGCCGCGCACCGGTACGGACGACCGGCCGCGCACCGGGCCGGACAGCCGACCGCGCATCGGGCCGGACAGCGGGTCACGTACCGTGCCGGACGGCCGGTCACGTACCGGGGCGGACAGCCGGTCACGCACCGGCGGCGGCCCGGACGGCACCACCTCCGCCGGTGGGGCCGGCCTCCTCCCCGGCCGCCCGGTCCTGCGGGTGCGGATCACCGACGACGGCCGCGGCGGTGCCGACCCGGCCGGCAGCGGACTGCTCGGTCTGGCCCGCCGGGTGGCCGCGCTCGACGGCCGCCTGCGGGTGGACAGCCCGCCCGGCGGACCCACCACGGTCCTCGCCGAACTCCCCGATCCCGGCCCGGGCCCGACCCGGCCACCGCCCCCGGGGACGCCCCGCCGCACCCTGCACACCTCCCCGGTCCCGGTCACGTATGCCTCCCCGGCCCCGGGCCCGGACGGCGCGTCACCCCGGCGGGTACCGTCGCCCTGCGACGCTCCGTCGCCGTCCGCCGCACCGGCCGCACCGTCGGACGGGGCGGACCGCTGTCCCGCCCGCACCACCGGAGAGGCCCCGCCCCGCCCATGAGACTGATCCTGGCCGACGACTCCACGCTGCTCCGCGAAGGACTGGTACGCCTCCTCGCCGAGGAGGGGCACGAGGTGGTGTCCGCGGTGGGCGACGGCACCGCGCTCCTCGCCGAGGTGGACCGGCACCCCGACGTGGACGCCGTGGTGGTGGACGTCCGGATGCCGCCCACCCACACCGACGAGGGGCTCCGCGCGGCCCTGCGCATCCGCGAACGGCACACCGGCGTGGGGGTGCTGGTGCTCTCCCAGTACGTCGAGAAGCGGTACGCCACCGAACTGCTCACCGGGGCCGGCGAAGGCATCGGCTACCTGTTGAAGGACCGGGTGGTCGAGGTGGACGAGTTCCTCGACGCCCTGGAGCGGGTGGCTGCCGGGCGTACCGCCTTCGACCCCGAGGTGGTGCGGCAGTTGCTGGTGCGCAGCACCCACGCCGACCCCCTCGCCCGCCTCACCCCGCGCGAACGGGACGTGCTGGACGCCATGGCGCAGGGCCACGCCAACAACGCCATCGCCGAGCGGCTGCACGTCTCCCGCAGCGCCGTCGAGAAGCACATCAACGCCATTTTCGACAAGCTCGAACTGCCCGCGAGTTCGGGTTACAGTCGCCGCGTCCTCGCTGTCCTCCGTTATCTGGGGAGTTGACGATTCACGTGCCCGAGAGCAGGAACACCGACCGGACCGGGGACGGCCCGGCCGAGCCCGCCGCCGCGCCGCTGAAGACCACCCCGGTCACCGATGAGCTGTACCGCTACGTCCTGGAGCACAACCCGCCGCTCGACCCGGTGCTGCGGGAACTGGTCGAGGTCACCCACGCCGAACTGCCGGACGTCGCCCGCAAGCAGTCCGCGCGGGAGCAGGCGCCGCTGCTCGCCTTCCTGGTCCGGCTCATCGGCGCCCGCACGGTGGTCGAGGTGGGCACCTTCACCGGCTTCTCGGCCCTGGCCATGGCCCAGGCGCTGCCCGCCGACGGCAAGCTGATCGCCTGTGACATCTCCGAGGAGTGGACCGCGTACGGGCGGCCCGCCTGGGAGAAGGCCGGCGTCGCCGACCGCATCGAGCTGCGGATCGCCCCGGCCCTGGACACCCTGCGCGCGCTGCCCGCCGAGCCCCACATCGACCTGGCCTACCTCGACGCGGACAAGGTCAACTACGTGGCGTACTGGGACGAACTGGTCCCCCGGCTCCGCCCCGGCGGTCTGATCGTGGCGGACAACGTGCTGTTCAAGGGCGAGGTCGTGAACCCGGACGCGGAGGGCGACGCGGCCGCCATCCGCGCCTTCAACGACCACGTGGCCGCCGATCCACGCACCGAGGCGGTGCTGCTCACCGTCGCCGACGGCGTGACCCTGGCCCGTCGCCGCGCCTGATCCGCGGGGCGGCACGGCGGTCCGGTCCGCGACCGGCCGACCGCGATCCGGACCGCCCGCCCATGGCCGGGCCCGCGGGGGCGGCCATGGGCGGGCGGGCGGAGGTACCGGCCCCGGGATGGTTCGGGCTACAGATCGGGGTACGGGATACCGACCGGGGCGGGCCCGGGTCACGGATCGGGCGGTCCGGGGCACCGGCGGGGCGGTGGTCAGCCGCAGCAGCCTCCACCGCAGCAGCCGCCCCCACCGCCGCCACCACCACCGCGGGGAGCGGCGGCGGTGCCGCCGACGGCCACCGTGGAGAGCAGCTTCACCGTGTCGTGGTGCCCGTCGGGGCAGGTGGCGGGGTCCGAGGACTGGGCCATCGGACGGTTCAGCTCGAAGGTTGATCCGCAGGCGCGGCACCGGTACTCGTAACGAGGCATGCTCCGCAGCATAACCAGGCGCGCCGCAGGTCAACAGGATGCGACCGCGGCCCGCCCCCGGCCCCCCGCCCGCGCCGACCTCCGGCCCGGTCCCGGCTCTGGCCCGGCCACGGCCTGCCGCTCCGCTCCCGGCCTGCCGCCCGGCCCGGCTCCATCGGCCGGCCGGGACGGAGGGAGGGTTCACCGGGGGCCGGCGGCGCGTTCCTCGCGGATGTCCTGGACCACCCGGGCCACGGTCTGCCGGACGGCCTCCAGTTCGGTCAGGAAGTGCCACCAGTCCGGGTGCCGGCCCTCCAGCCCGGCCACCGCCCGGTCGACCCGGGCCACCGCCTCGTCCAGCGGGCGGGCGTGGCGGGGGTCGGGGTGGTGCGGCCGTCCATGGCCAGCCGCTGGGCGTCCCGGATCACGAAGCGGGTGCGCTCGATCTCCTCCCGGGGGTCGGCCGACACCCGGTCCAGCCGCCGCAGCCGCTCGCCCGCCGCGGAGACCGCCTCGTCGGTGGTGTTGAGCAGCGCCCGGACGGTGGCGAGCAGCGCGGTGGCGTCCGGCCAGCGCTGCTCCGCGCGGGCCGTCCGCGCCTCCCGCAGCTTCTCCCGGGCGAGGGCGACGTCCCGTTCCGCCTGCCCCGGCACCGGTTGCAGGTCCTGCCAGCAGGCGGCGCTGTACCGGCGCCGCAGCTCGCTGAGGACCGGCTCGACCCCGGCCGCGCGGGTGGTGATCGCCTCCGCCCGGGTGCGCAGCGACACCAGCCGCCGGTCGGTCTCCGCGGCCCGCTCCGGCAGCCGCTCGGCCTCCTGCCGTACCGCCTCCGCCCGGCGCAGCACGTCGTCGGCCCGCCGGATCGTCTCCTGGACCCCGTGCTCGGCGGCGCCCTCGTTGAGCTTGGTCAGCTCCGGGCCGAGCGCGGCGAGCCGGGCCGCCAGGTCGTCCGCCCGCAGCCCCGTGTCGCGGACCGCGTCGAGTGCCCCGGTGGCGTCCCGCAGCGCCTGCCGGGCCCGCTCCACGGCCGGTGCCAGCCGCGCCAGCTGCGACTCGGCCCGCTGGAGCACCGGACCCAGCCCCTCGGCGAACCGCTCCAGCTCGGCCCGGGTCCGCTCCAGCGCCTCCTTGGCGCGGAGCAGCTCGGTCCGGGCGCGGTCGGCGGTGGCGGGATCCAGACTGTCCCGGTCCAGATCGTGGGCGTCCACGGCGGAGATGTACGCGTGGCTCACCTCGTCGATGCGGCGGCCCAGCGCCGCGAAGTCGGCCGCGGCCTTCCGCCCGGCGGGGGAGTCGTCCACCGCGCTGATGGTCTCGATGGAGATCCGCAGGTCGCGCTGGGCGGTGTCCAGCTCGTAGAACGCCGCCGCGGCGGCGTCCTTGGCCGCCTGCGCCTCCGCCCGCTGCTGCTGACCCCGGCCGCCGAACCAGCGCCGCGTGCCGCCGCCCGACAGCGACCCCGGTACGGCCGCGACCGCCACCGCGACCAGCGGAAGCGGCAGCAGCACCAGCCCCGCCAGGTCCCGGAGGAACCGCCCCGGACGCGGTACCGGGCCGCCGTCCCCGGCCGTCCCGGGACCGGCACCGGCCGCCGGGCGGCCGCCGGCCGGCGGCGCGGCGCCTCGCCCACGGACCGTGACGACGGAGCGTCGAGGACTTCGCCGACCCGGCCGGCCCCACGTGCGTGTCCCCGTCACGTCCCTCTCCCGAAAGATCGCCAAGCTCCGGTTGCCATTCTCCCACCCGGGAGGACGAACCCACGGGCCGATCAGTTCACGCCACCCCCGCCGCCGTCACTCACCGCCGCCCCATCCCCGCTGCTGGTCGCCTCTTCTCCCTACGGATCACAGCCCGGCGACACCCCCGGAGGCGGGCCGCACCACAGGGACGGGACCGGACGGCGCGGGACGGGTGTCGGGGGACCCGAGGGTCGAGCGGTGGGGGGCGGCGCGGGAGGGGGCCGGACGGGACAGGGACCGCCGCCGGGCGGGCCGGGCGTCGCGGTGGGGGGCAGGCACCCGGCGGGGGGCGAGCCGGGCGCCGCGGGGGCGACGACGGCCGTCGCGGCGGGCGGCGGCGGGACGGGGCCGGACGGGACGGGGAAGAAGGGGGGAGAAGAGGGCGGGGGGGACGACGCGGGAAAGCGGCACCCCGTGAGGTGTTTGCGGCCACCCCCGCCGGGACGATGTAGGCTGTCAGCTCGTTCCCGGGCGCATAGCTCAGCGGTAGAGCGCTGCTCTTACAAAGCAGATGTCGGCGGTTCAAATCCGTCTGTGCCCACCCTCCCGAAGGCCCCCGGCAGTCCATCAGCCGGGGGCCTTCGGCGTCCGTCTCCCGCCGGTTCCTGGGATGGCGGCGCCCGGCACCGGTGACCGTCCCGTCCGCCGAATCGCCGGGGCGTGGCGCTACACCGGCGGCAGCGCCTCCGGGGGCAGCACCGGTGTGCCGGCGTGGTGCGGGCCGGGGCACGGGACGGGGGCCTTGCAGAAGTGGCCGCGGCCGCGGCAGGCCCGGCACGTGCTGGTCCGGGACATCTCCGCCGCCGCCCCGGCGGCCGTGATGTACAGCGCGCTGGACGGAACCAGCCCGGGGCCCTCGCAGCCACGGCAGGTGTGGTGCGGGCCGGGGCAGGGAACGCCGTGGTCGTCGGTCATCCGGTGTCGCCCTCCGCCCCCTCATCCGCCGCCGCGGACCGTCCGCCCGCGCCGTGTGCCGCCCGCTCGTGTGCCCGGTCCCGCCGGATCGATCCCAACGGAGCGGTGGTGGCCGGGAACAGGACCCGCCCGGAGCCGCCGCGGGCCGCGCCGCCGCACCGGCCATCGTGCGGTGCCTTCCGGGTGGGCGTGCGGCGGTCCGGCGGACAGTCGCCGGAACGAGCGGTGCGCACGCCGAACCGCCCTGCGGGCGACGGGTGTTTGGTATGGGTGAGCGGCCCGCCGTGCCCGTGCCGCCCGTCGCTCCGGGCCGAGGTGGGGCGGTCGCCGCCGTCACCGTGGCCCGCCCTGTCCGTGGCCCGCCCTGCCCCTGGCCGGCTCTGGCCTCTGCCCGCACCCCGGGCCCGTGACCGGTCGCCGGCCCACCGTGCGCGCCCACCCCGCCGTGCGTGCCCGCCCCGACTTCCGTCATCGCACGGCCGCCCGTCGTCGCCCCGCCGTTCCGTGGCCGCTTCGGCCCGTGGCGGAGGCCGGGCGTGCGGGGAGCCGGCCGTCCTGTGGCAGGCTCGGGACCATGGACACCGCCAAGCTCGAACTCGCCGCCCAGCGCTACCAGGAAGCCGTGGAAGCCTTCGAGGCCGCCCGCGTCGACCTCCAGGCCGAAGCCGTCGCCGTGCTGCGGAGGGACGACCTGCCGGACGGAGCGCTGGTCGACGTGGCCCGTATCACCGGGTGGTCCGCGGAGGAACTGCGGCACCTGCTGGAGACCGTGCCGGAGGACCCACGCGATGGCCGCTGACCTGCTGACGTTCCTGCACGCCCGCTACGACGAGGACGAGGCGGCCGCCAGGTCGGCCGGCGGCATCGTGGAGTGGCACGTGCCGGCGCGGCGCGCCGTCATGGCGGAGGGGTTCGGGGAGGCCGAGCCGTACGACGCGTCGCTGAGGACCCTGCTGGAGCGCGACGACTCCCTGATGCCGTTCGGGTGCGTCGCCGTGACCGACCACGACGCCGACGCGAGGTTCATCGCCCGGTTCGACCCGGCCCGGGTGGTCGCCGAGGTCGAGGCCAAGCGGGCGCTGCTGCGGATGTACGAGCAGCCGGAGCGGAGCGACGCGTTGCCCGAGTCGGTCAACCGCTTCACCGCCTCCACCCAGCGCCAGGTGCTCGACGCGGTGTTCCGCCGGCTCGCCCTGCCGTACGCGGGCCACCCCGACTACCGCGAGGAGTGGCGGCCTTAGGCGGTCCGCACCGCACGGCCGTGCCGGTGGGGGCGGGAGGGCGTGACCGCCGGCCCGGCGGCGTAACTCCGGCGCGGCCCACGACGATCCGCGGCAGTGGCGAGGACGACGATCCGCGGCAGCGGGGGAACGGCGGGCCCGCGCGCGCCCGAGGGGGCGGGCCCGCCGTCGTGGGTCAGGACGTGGCGGTGGAGCGCGGGTCGGCCCAGCCGGTGGCGGCCACGGCCTCGCGGGCGATGTCCGCGACGGACCTGCCGTCCGTCGCCACCCGCAGCGTGTCGGCGGGTGCCCGCCGGTCCAGGACGCGTGCCTTGCGGGCGCTGCTCGCCAGCTCCTGAGCCAGCTCGGACCCGATCTCCCGCCGCACCAGCCGTTCGTGGGCGGTGGCGTCGGAGGCGGTGAGCAGGACCCGCACGATCCGTACCCGGTCGCCCATGGCCCGCCGGAACATGCCGGCCGTCTCGGGCAGCACGCTGTACGTGTTCGTGTAGATCAGCCGGCGGTAGCCGCGCCGGGCGTAGTTCGCCCACACGGCGGTGAGGTTGGCCTCGGTGATCCCCGAGCGGTCCGGGTCCCCTTCCGGGGCCGGATGCGCCTGCCCCATGAAGTCACCGTCGATGACGGCGTGGGAGACCGCCGCGGCCCGCAGCAGCGCCGAAACCTCCCACGCCACCGTGGTCTTGCCCACCCCGGCCCGTCCGCCGAGCAGCAGCACCTCCGCGTTCTCCTCCGTGTTCTGCATGGGAGGCAGCGTGCCAGTGCGGGCCCGTGCCGCGCGACCCGGTTCCCGGCCCGCCGCCCTGTCGTCCGGCCCACCGCCCGGCCGTCCGGCGCCGTGGCCGGGGCGTGTCATCCGGCCGTCCGACGCCGTGGCCGGGTGCCGTGGGCCGGGGTGCGCTGCGGGGGAGCGGCTGCCGGCGGGGCCGTCGGTCAGGGTCCGGAGGAGCGGGCGTACTGGCGGCACTCGCCGGTGAAGACGGTGGCGAGTTCGGCGGCGAGGAGACCGGCGGCCAGGTCGGCGGCCGGGGTCCCCCGCACGCCGGCCGGGTCGCGGTAGACCTGTGCCGCCAGCCCCTCGGTCAGGGCGGTGAGGCGGACGGCCGCCGGCCACGGGTCCAGTCCGGGGGCGACCTCGCCGCACTCCTTGCCGTTGCGGACCGCCCGGGCGATCTCGGACCGCAGCTGCCGGGCGGTCTCCGCGTCCACCTCGGCGAGGGCGGGCACGTCCAGGGCGCGGCCGGTGAACGCCCGGGTGACCCGGAACTCGGTGCGGCGGTTGTCGTCCAGCGGGAGGAACTCGGCCATCACCTCCACGAGCACCGCCGAGATGGGCCGCCGGTGTTCGGTGCCGGCCCGGATGTGCTCCTCGGCCCGGGCCCGGATGCGGGCGGTGACCTCCCGGAAGGCGTGCAGCAGCATCTCGTCCTTGGTGCGGAAGTAGTGCTGCACCAGTCCCACGGACATCCCGGCGGTGGCGGCGGTCCGGGCGACGGTGACGGCGTCCAGGCCGTGTTCGGAGATCAGCGCGCACACCGCGTCGGCGATCTGGCGGCGGCGCTGTTCGTGGTCGGCGGTTCTCGGCACTTGATAACCGTACCAGCGTACGGTAAAAACCGTATCGCCATATGGTTATCCGCCGTGCCGTGCACCCAGGTGCCCGTCCTGCCGGGACTGCCGACGTGCTCTCGTGCCGTCGTGCCGGCCGTGCCCGCGGATGCCGTTCGACGACCGTGAGGAACCGTCATGCCCATGCGTCTGCGGGGTGCCGTCGCCGGCGCCGTGGCGCTGCTGCTCTGCCTGTCGCCGTGCGCGCCGGCCGCGGCGTCCGCCCCGGCCGCGTCACCCGCCCCGGTGACCTCCGGGGCCGCCGCCCCGGGCGACCGTTACGCCGCCCTCGACGCCTATGTCCGGGACCGGATGGAGGAGACCCGGGTGCCCGGCCTCTCCTACGCCGTGGTGGGCCCCGACGGGCCGCTGCACCGGCGGTCCTGGGGCACCGACGGCCGGGGCGGCCGGGTCACCCCGCGGACCCCGTTCCTGTGGGGGTCGGTCGCCAAACCGGTCACCGCGACCGCGGTGATGACCCTCGTCCAGGACGGCCGGCTCCGTCTGGAGGACCGGGTCACCGACCACGTCCCCGGCTTCCGGTTCGGCGGCCCCGCGCACGCCTCCCGGGTCACGGTCCGGCACCTGCTGACGCAGACCGCCGGCATACCGGCGTCCGCCACCGCCGAGGTCACCGACTGCCTCGACGCCGGCTGCCCGGGCCCCGCCGACCGGATCCGGGCGCTGGACGGGATCGAGCCGCTCGGCCCGCCCGGCACCCGGTACGCGTACAGCAGCGCCAACTACGTCGCCCTGGCCGCCGTGGTGGAGTCGGTCACCGGGCGTCCCTTCACCGACCATCTCAGACGGAGCGTGCTCGAACCGGCCGGGATGGACGGCGCCATCGTGGACCGGGCGTCGGCCCGCGACCGGAAGCTGGCCCCGGGACACCAGCTGATGTGGGGGATACCCGCCGCCGTCGCCGACGGGGTGGACGACCACGGGGCGAGCTACGGCTATCTGGGCGGCGACCTCGACGACCTCTCGGCCTTCGCCGCGTTCCAGCTCCGCTCCGGGCGGACCGCCGACGGCCGCGCCGTCCTGACCCCCGCATCCGTGCGGCTGATGCGGCAGCAGGGCACGCTGCCCGGCGGCGAGGGAACCGGCTACGGGCTGGGCTGGCGGGTGGGCGGTCTGTCCGCCCCGCTCGACACCGCCGTGTGGCACACCGGCGGGTCCCCCGGTTACTCGGCGATGCTGTTCCTGCTCCCCGAGCGGAACGTCGCGCTGGTGCTCCAGCAGAACCTCTACGGCCTCCTCCAGGACGACGCGATCATGGACGTCGGCTTCCAGGCCGCCCGGATGCTCGCCGGCGCCCCGGCCCCCGAGGGTGGTCCGTCCGCGGCCGGCTACCACCTGACCATCTGGGGCGTCACCGCCCTGGGGCTGCTCCTGGTCGCCGGCGCGGTGCGCTCGGCCTGGCTGCTGAGGCGCCCGGCGGTGGCGGGCCGACGGCCGCGGCGGATCCTGCTCCAGGTGGTGTGGTGCCTGCTCGGCGCGGCCCCCGGAGCGGTCCTGCTGGTGGTCGCCGGCCGTACCGGCCTGGACCCGGTGCGCATCTGGCTGCCCGACGTCCACCTCGCCGGGTGGGCCGCGACGGCCGCCGGTGCCCTGGTGGTCCTGCTCCGCCTGACCCTCGTCCTCCGTTCCGTACGGGCGGGGCGTGCGGAGCAGGGCCGTACGGGCGGGGGGCGGACGGCGCACCGGCAGTGGGCTCCCGGGCGGACGGTACGGCCGCGCGCGGCGCGGCGGGCGGGCCGCCGGGCGAGGCACCGGACGGGGCGGCGGGCGGGCCGCCGGATCAGGCCGGTTCGCGGGCCACCACGACCAGGAGATAGGCCGCTGCCACCCGTATCCCCGGACCGGTGTCCTGGTCCCACTCGGCGAAGACCGCCGCCACCGCGTCGTGCAGGGCGGCCCACCGCCCCTCCGCCTCCAGCCGGGGACGCTCGGTCAGGACGTGACCGGCGGTGCGGAGCCAGAACTCCGCGGCCGCCGAGGGAGAGGGGAAGGTGAAGGTCACGTGCTCGGTGGCCGCCGTCACCCCGGCGACCTCCCCGCCCGCGAAGAGGCCCCGGACGAACGACGCGTCCCCCCAGCGGGTCGGCGGCACGGTCCCGGCCGGAGGCGGAGGCAGGAAGGCCCCCATGGCCCGGTTGGTGGCGGCCATGAAGCCGTCCGGCGTCCAGGCCGCCGACACCACACGCCCGCCCGGCGCGCAGCACCGCAGCAGCGCCGCGGCGGTGCGCGCCGGGTCCGGGGCGTACATGGCCCCGAACACCGAGAGCACCCGCTCGTACAGCCCGTCGGTCCCGTCGGCCGGCGCCCTCCGCCAGGAGACGGTGAGGCCCTCCGCGCGGGCCCGGTGTTCGGCGACGGAGAGCAGTTCGGGGGTCGGGTCCGCCCCGGTGACGCGCGCGCCGCGGCGGGCCGCCGCCAGGGCGGCGTTGCCGGTGCCGCAGCCGACGTCGAGCACGGTCGTACCCCGGGTGATCCCGGCGACGGCCACCACACGGTCCGCGGCCCCGGTCAGACGCCGGGCCATGGCCGGGTAGTCGCCGGCCGCCCAGGTGGAGCGGTCCGCCGGACCCGCGGAATCCGCGGAAGCCGAGAAGACGGAAGAGGCCGAGGAGGCCGGGGACGAGAAGGAAGAGGACGAAGCCGAAGAGGCCGGAGAGGCCGGAGAGGCCGGAGACGCTGATGAGGCCGGAGAGGCCGAGGTGCCGGTCATGGAACTCCCCTGGTGTCGTGGATCCTCGCCGAGTGTCTAGGCTCGGGACCGGCGTCGGCGGTACAGAAACAGGACCGGGAGGGCGGACGCATGGCGGGACGGGGCATCGAGTACTGCCCGGTGACGGCGGCGGTCGAGGCGGTGGGGGACCGCTGGACGCTGCTGGTGCTCCGCGAACTCCTCCTCGGCTCCTGCCGTTTCAACGACATCCACCGCGGGCTGCCGGGTATCAGCCGGACGCTGCTCTCCACGCGGCTGCGCCGGATGCAGGCCCACGGGCTGGTGGTACGGGAGACCGACGACGGCGGGCGCCCCCGGTACCGGCTGACCCCGGCCGGCGCCGAACTGGAGCCGGTGGTCTGGCAACTGGGCGACTGGGCGCGCCGGCGGCTGCTCGGCGACATCGCGCAGGACCAGCTCGACGGCTGCCGGCTGCTGTGGCGGCTGCGGCAGTTCGTACGCCGGGGAAGCCTGCCCGAGCGGCGCGTGGTGGTGGAGTTCGTCTTCCCCGGCGCGCCGGGCGGGCCGAACGCGCCGAGCCGGTCGAGCGCGCCGAGTGCGCCGAGTGCGCCCGGTGCGTCGGACGAGCCGGGCGGGCCGGGGGAGCGGGGCTGGCTGGTGCTCGCCCCGGAGGACGTCAGCGCGTGCCGCCGGCCCCCCGGTCACGACAGCGACCTGTGGGTCACCGCGGACCTCGGCGCGCTGCACCGGGTGGTGGCCGGGACCCTGACCCTGCGGGCCGCGGCCCGGGACGGCCTGGTCCGGATCGACGGCGACCCGGCACTGGTGGCCGGCTTCCCGTCCTGGTTCGCCTGGCGTACGCCGAGGTGAAGCCGGGGTCCGGCGCCCGGGTTCCGGCCCGTTCCCCCGGCTGCACCGGGCCCGAAGTCCGCCGCCGGGCGCGGCACCTCCACCGGGCTCTGCGTGCATCTGTTATTTATGCCGATTCTCCGTAGAGAGGCCTGTGCCGGGCCTGGGGCCGGCCGCCGGGCGCGGGCCGCGCCCCTCGCGCCGGCCGGGGGTGCCCGGCGCGGGCCGGCCGGGGGCGCGGCCGCGTGGCGGGGGTCAGGCGGTGGCGCGGAGGCGGGCCGCGATGGTGGCCAGGCGCCGGCCCTGGTGGCGGGCCGCGGCGAGGGTGGCGTCCCCCGGTACGCCGGAGCCACCGGCGTGCGAGGTGCCGTACGGGTTGCCGCCCGCGCCGTAGACGGCGGGGTCGGTGAAGCCGGGGGCGACGATCAGCGAGCCCCAGTGGTGGAAGGTGTTGTAGAGCGCGAGCAGGGTGGACTCGTTGCCCCCGTGCGGGTTGTGGGCGCTGGTGAAGCCGGTGGCCGGCTTGTCGGCCATGACGCCCTGCTGCCACAGGCCGCCGGTGGTGTCGATGAACTGCTTCAACTGCGAGGAGATGTTGCCGAACCGGGTGGGCGAGCCCAGGGCGTAGGCGTCGGCCCAGGACACGTCGTCCAGGGTGGCGACCTCCACGTCACGGGTGGCGTCGAGGTGTGCCCGCCACGCCGGATTGGCGTCGATGGCGGCGTCGGGGGCCAGCTCCGGCACCCGGCGCAGGCGCACCTCCGCCCCCGCCTTCTCGGCACCCTCGGCGACCGCCTGGGCGATCCGGTGGACGTTGCCGGTGGAGGAGTAGTAGATGACCGCGACCTTGGCGCTCATGGCGGGCCCCTTTCCGGGAAGAAGAGCGGGGGTGGGCGGCGGCGCACCACGAGGGAGGCCACCGGTGAAACGGATCGCTATCCGCTTCCGTGGTTGAATGAGTAAACCGGATAGCTGTCCGCTTGGCAAGCGGTGCCAGGGTTGAACCGGATAGCTATCCGGTAATCTCGGGGTATGAGCCGCATCGAACTCCCCGTCGCGGGCCAGGCGCCGCCGGAACGCGCGGACGCCGCCCGCAACCGGCGGAAGATCCTCGACGCCACCGCCCGGCTGGTCGCCGAAGAAGGGGCCGGAGCCGTCACCATGAACGCCGTCGCGCACGCGGCGGGCATGGGCGTGGGCACCGTCTACCGCCGCTTCGGTGATGTGAGCCGGCTGCTGTACGCCCTGCTCGACCACAGTGAGCAGGCGTTCCAGCAGGCGTTCATGTCCGGCCCGCCGCCGCTCGGACCGGACGCGCCGCCCGCCGACCGGCTCCGTGCCTTTCTGCACGCCCTGGTGGACCGGGTGGTCGAGCAGCACCGGATCATGCAGGTCGCCGAGGCCGCGTCGCCGGGCGCCCGCTACCACAACGGGGCGTACCTCACCATGCACGCCCATGTGGCGATGCTGCTGCGTCGGCTGCGGCCGGACACCGACGCGGGGGCCCTGGCACACCTGCTCCTCGCACCCTTCGTGCCTAGCCTCTTCGACCACCTCATGGGGGACCGGGGCCTGACCCCGGAACAGCTCAAGTCCTCCGTCGACGCGCTGCTCAGCCTGCACGTCCCGGTCACCGGCTGAGCGCCGGTCCGCAAACGCCCGGCCCGGCCACCTCCGGGCGGGCCACCGGTCGGGCCGCCCCCGGCCCGTCCGCCTCCGGCGCGGCGTGGGGGCTGCTCCCGGCCGGCCCGGTGCCGCGGGCCGTCCGGCCCGTCCGCCCGCGGCACGGGTGCCGGGTGGCGGGTGTGACGCCACGGTCCCGGGACGCGGGCGGGTGACCCCCCGTCGGCCCAATGACGCCGTGTCCCGGAGCGATGGGATCCACCGGGCGGCGTGCGGCGAGTTACCTGGAGGGCCGGAGACCCACAGGAGCGGAGCACACCATGGCGAAAGTGACCCTGACCACCTTCCTCACGCTGGACGGCGTCATGCAGGGGCCCGGCGCCCCGGACGAGGACACCAGCGGGGGATTCGAGTGCGGCGGCTGGGTGGTCCCGTACGCCGACCCGGACATGGAGCGGATCGTGGAGGAGCGGTTCGACCGGGTCACCGGCTTCCTGCTGGGCCGCCGTACGTACGAGATCTTCGCCGCCTACTGGCCCCGGGTCACCGACCCCGCCGACCCGATCGCCTCCCGTCTCAACAACCTGCCGAAGTACGTCGCCTCCACCACCCTCGCCGAGGCCGGGTGGCACAACTCCACCCTGGTCACGGACGCGGCGCACGCGGTCCGGAAGCTCAAGGGCGAGGTCGGCGGCGAACTGCAGATCCACGGCAGCGGAGAACTGGCCCGCTCCCTGCTGGCGCACGACCTCATCGACGAGATGCTGCTGATGGTCTACCCGGTGGTGCTCGGGACGGGGAAGCGGCTCTTCGACGAGGACGCGGTACCGACGGCGTTCGAACTGGTGGGTCACGAGGCCACCGGGAAGGGGGTGGCGGTGCAACGGTACCGGCTCGCCGGACGGCCGACGTTCGGGTCCTTCGCCCTGGACGACTGACCGGCCGGAACGGGAACGGGCGCAGGCGGAGGCGCGGGGGGCCCGGGCGGGACCGCTCCAGGGCCGGCGACGGCTGCCGCGCCCGGAGCCGGGGCCGGCGGGGGGATGGGGCCGCCGCTCGGGAGGGGCCGCGCCCGGGGGCGGCGGGGGAACAGCCAGGGGTCGGCGGGGAACGCCCGGGGGCGGTGGGGCGGGCCGGGCGGCGCCGGCGACGGGTGACGTACCCGTACCCGGGCCGGCCGGGCGGCACCCGAGCGGCGCCGGCCGAGCGGCGGTGCTCCCGAATGGCGCCCGGTGACCGCGGGGTCTGGTCACCGGCGCCGGCTGCCGGGCGCCGCCGCCCACCCCCAGACCCCAGTCCCGGCATCGGGCACCGGCAGCGCGGCGCGGACGACCGGCCCGGCGCGTCCCCGGGGCCGGTGCGCCCCTGTCACAACCCACCTACGCTGTTGCCGACCTGACCCTCACTCACTTCAAGGCGGCGACGGATGCCCTGGCACTCACGGCGGCGACGGATACCCACGGCCACCCCCCGCGGAACGCACCGGCACCCCGGGCGGCCCCGAGCCGACGCCGGTTGTCCCCGGCCCGGCCGGTGACCACCCCGGCCTCTCCGCCCCCCACTGGCCTCTCCGGCCCCACCGGCCCCACCAGCCGCCCGGGTCCCTCCGGTCCGGCCGGTGGCCCCGGCCCGTCCCGCCGCCCCGGCCCGTTGCGCCGGCCGGGAAGGGCCGGACGGTCCGGCCGGGCGGCGGCGGGCCGGCCGGTGCTCGCCCTCGCCGCCGCGGTGGCCCTCCTGGCCGCCGTACCGGGAGCCGCCCAGGCCCGGGACGGTGACCGCACCGCGGCCCACCCGGAGACCGCCGCGGCCGCCGCGGACACCACCGCGGCGTACTCGGACACCACCGCGGTCGGGGTCCACAACGCCTACGAGCAGAGCGCCTACCGGTACTTCGCGGACGCGCTCGACTCCGGTGCCGGACTGCTGGAGATCGACGTGTGGACCAACTCGCTGGGCGGCGGGTGGCGGGTCTCGCACAGCAACCCGCTGGGCAACGCCAACAACTGTGAGAACGCCGCCTCCCCCGCCGAGCTGCGCACCAAGCCGCGGAACCAGAGCCTGGCCGGCTGCCTCGCCGACATCCGGGCCTGGCACGAGGCCAACCCGGGACACCGCCCCGTCATGATCAAGATCGAGATGAAGGACGGGTTCAACGACCGGGGCGGTCGCGGCCCGGACGAGTTCGACGCCCTGGTGGACCGGGCGCTCGGGGACGCGGTCTTCCGGCCCGCCGACCTGATGGGCGGCCACGCGACGCCGGACGAAGCGGTCCGGGCCGACGGCTGGCCGGGCCGGGACGCGCTCGCCGGCAGGTTCGTCCTGGAGCTGATCCCCGGCACGGTGGAGGAGGCCAACCCGTTCGACTCGCTGTGGACGGACCGGGAGTACGCCGGGCGGCTGCGCGACCTCGCCGCGTCCGGGCGGCTGCGCGAGGCGACCGCCTTCCCGGCCGTGCACAAGGCGGAGGCCGGCGACCCCCGGACCACCCGGTACGCCGACCCCGCGCTCAGGCCGTGGTTCGTGGTCTTCGACGGTGACGCGACGGCGTACGTGCAGGGCGGCATCGACACCGCCTGGTACGACCGGCGCCACTACCTGCTCGTCATGACCGACGCCCACCTGGTGCCGCCGGCGATCGACGGCACCAGCCCCGGAGAGGCCGAGGCGCGGGCCCGGGTCGAGCTGCTGGCCGGCCGGCACGCGAGCATCACCACCGCCGACTGGCATCCGCTGCCGTCGGTGCTCGCCACGGTCCTGCCGCGCGGCTGACCAGCACCGAGGCGGCGCCGCGGCCGCCGCGGGCCGTCCGCCGCGGGCCGTCCGCCGGGGCCGTCCGCCGGGGCCGTCCGCCGGGGCCGTCCGCCGGGGCCGTCCGCCCCGGCAGGCCGTGCCCGCAGGCCATGTTCGGGGCGACGGGCACACGGCCACGGTGCCCGGCCCACCCCGGCACCGGCCGGCCCACCGCCGACCGCCGGGCCGGGCGACGGGCCGCCGCCGGGCCACGGCGGGCCGTCCGGGCGCCGACCGGCCGTCCCGGCCCCGGCCGGCCGTCCGGGTGACGACCCACCGTCCGGGTAGCGGCACACCGTCCGGTCGGCCGGTGGACCACCCGGCGGACGGCGCACGGGCCCGTGAAACGGGATGCGGTTCGACGTTGCCGTAATTGGTCTGGACCGGCACTCTGGAGGTCGTTACCTGACGGGAGTGGGACATGCCACGAAACGGTGATGGGCCGAGCCGGCGCCTGGTCCTCGGCGCGCTCGGGGCCGGGGGTGTGGTGGCCGGAGCCGCGGCGGTCGCCGGGGCGGCGGCGCGGGAGACGGGCGGACCGCCGCCCGGCGCCGGGGGCGGGAACCCCGCCGGCCGTGACTCCGGGCGGGTGGTGGCGGACGGTCCCGGTCGGCGGGAGCGGACACGGCAGACAGGAGTGCGGTCGGTGTACATCGGTTCGTTCGGTGCGGGCATCACCATCGGCAAGTTCGACGCGCGTACCGGCGCGATCACCGTCACCGGGACCTTCGACGGGGTCGCCGATCCCTCGTACCTCGCCCTCGCGCCCTCCGGCCGGGCACTGTACGCCGTGGACGAGACGGCCGAGGGCACGGTGCGGGCGCTGGCGGTCGGGCGGGACGGGGGGCTCTCCCCGCTCGGCACGGTCCGTCCCACCGGTGGCGAACACCCCACCCATCTGGCGGTGCATCCGGGCGGCCACCACCTGCTGACCGCGAACTACGGTGACGGCAGCGTGGCGGTGCACCCCATCGGCGCGGACGGAGCCCTGGGCGAGCGGACCGACCTGGTCCGGCACACCGGCTCCGGCCCCGACCCGGAGCGCCAGCGGGGTCCGCACGCGCACCAGGTGGTGCCGGACCCCCGGGGCCGCTTCGTGCTCGCCGTGGACCTCGGCACGGACACGGTGTACACCTACCGCCTGGACACCGCCCACGGCCGGCTGACGAAGGTCTCGGAGACCCGGATGGCGGCCGGTTCCGGGCCGCGCCACCTGGCGTTCCACCCCGAGGGGCGGTTCGCCTACGTGGTGGGCGAGCTGGACAGCACGATCACCGTGGCGGAGTACGACCCCCACCAGGGGCGACTCGTGACGCGCGGCACGCAGCCCACCCTGCCGCCCGGCACCGACCCCGGCGGACGGAACTACCCGGCCGGGGTGGTGGTCTCCGCCGACGGGCGGTTCGTGTACGTGTCCAACCGGGGCCACGACAGCGTGGCGCGGTTCGCGGTGACCGACGGGGGAGCGGGACTGCGGCTGCTGGACACGGTGCCCAGCGGCGGCGCCTTCCCCCGGCACCTCTCCCTGGCCCCGTCCGGCGAGCTGCTGTTCACCGGCAATCAGAACTCCGGCGCCGTCGGGGTGTTCCGGGTGGACCGGCGCACCGGGAAGCTCACCCCCCTGGGGAAACCTTTCTCCACTCCCTCCCCGGTCTGTGTGCTGCCGGTGGCCGCACCCGGCGGACACGGCACGGAGCGGGACCGGACCACCTGACCGCGCCCGGGCCGGGGCCGTGCCCGCTCGGTGCGGGTCCGGCCCGGGGGGTCCGGCGCCGGTTCGGTCCGGCCGGCCGGGTCCGGCCCTGAGGCCGCGCTCCCGGCCGCCGAACCGGGCCATACACGGCGCGGGGTGAGACCGGGTCGGGGCCGGGAGGGGCCGGGACGGGGCGTACGCCGGCGTGCGGCCGGTGACGCGGGGGCGCGACGGGTCCGGCCGTGCGGCGGTTCCGCGGCGGCATCCGCCGCGGAACGGCCCGGTGCCCGCTGGCGGATACCGGACCGCCGGCGGCACCGGCCGGGGCCGGGGCCGTGGGCCGTCGGCGGTACGGGGAGCGGCGGTCGCGACGGCGGAGGCGTCCGGGGATGGGTGGGACGTGGCGGGCCAAGCCCACGGCCGACCGGGAAAAGCTCATCTCCGACCACTTTCGGCCTGTGATGTGGCGGGTATTACGTCTGGATCGAGCGCCTGCGGTCTTTCGCTGTCAGAGCCGACACGTAGCCTTGTCATATGTCCCCGTTACCTCTGACCCCCGATCCCGCGCGTGCCGACGCGGATGACGCCGACGCGGCGGTCCGTGCCAACGAGGCGATCCGTGACTTCCTGCGGGCTCGTACGACGAGGCCGTTGCTGCCCGACGAGCGGGTCGAGTACCGGCGGCTGCTCGGGGTCTACCTGGGAGCCGTCCGTAGTCGCATCGGCACCGCGGCGTAATCACGCCATACGCCGGCGGCCGGACGTGCGCCCCCGCGCTGATTTCACGCCCCCTGCTGCGGCGCAGGGGCGTGCGGACCGGAGCGGATGGCGCATATGCGCACCGGCCTTGCCGTACCGGCCGGTTGGCGACACCGTGGTGCGCGCGGGCGCATGGTGCGCGCCCGTACCCGACTGGGACCGGAGGCGCCATGGGACCCCTTGTGCCACCCCCTGAACCATCCTTCGTTCCACCGCACACGCTGGTCGGCGACGGCCCGCACCGGGTGATCGCCGTCCACGGCTGGCTCTCCGACCGGGCGGCGTACGCGGCGGTCCTGCCGCACTTCGACCGGCGCGCCTTCACCTACGCCCTGCCGGACCTGCGCGGTTACGGCGAAGCCCGCGACGTGCCGGGCGAGTTCACCACCGCGGAGGCCGCGCGCGATCTGCTCGCCCTCGCCGACCACCTGGGCTGGGACCGCTTCTCCCTGCTCGGCCACGCGATGGGCGCCTCGGTCGTCCAGCGGGTGGTGGCCGCCGCCCCGGAACGGGTCCGGCGGCTGGTCGGGGTGGCCCCCGTACCGGCGAACGGGGCGCCCCTGGCGGGGGCCCAGTGGGAGTTGTTCGCGGGCGCCGCGCAGCATCCGGAGAACCGCCGGACGATCATCGACTTCACCACCGGCAACCGCCATCCGGCCGCCTGGCTGGACCTGATGGTGTGGCAGTCCCAGCGGCAGAGCGACCGGGTGGCGTTCCGCGCCTGGCTGGACTCCTGGGCGAAGGAGGACTTCCACGCCGAGGTGGTGGGGTGCACCGTACCCGTCCGGCTGGTGGTGGGCGCGTACGACCCGGCGCTGACCGCCGAGGTGATGCGGGACACCTGGCTGCGCTGGTACACCGACGTGGACCTGGTGGAGCTGGCCGGCGCGGGGCACTTCCCGGCGGACGAGAGCCCGCTGGCACTCGTCCGGGCCGTGGAGGGCTTCCTCGCCGCGGACGGTGACGCGGCCGCGGGCGCCGCGGCGGGCGCCGGGGGCCTGACGGACGCCCAGGACGTCTTCCGGACCGCGGAGGCCATGGGGCCCTGAGCGGGCGGTCCGGGCCGCCGGCATCCACCGGGCGCCGGCGGCCCGGCCGTTCCCCCGGCCCCATTCGCTCGGCCGTTGTCCCGGTCCCCGTTCGCGTGACCGCTGCGCGCCGTTCCGCTCTGGCGGCCGTTTCCCCGGTCCCCGTTCGCATGGCCGTTGTGCCGCCGCCGTTCGCGTGGCCGTCGCCCCGCGCTGCCTCCGAGCCGCTGTCCCGCCCTGCTCGCGCGGTCGTCGTCCCGGGCCGCTCCCGTGCGCTGTCCCGGGCCGCTCCCGTGCGGTGTCCCGCCGTCGCGGACCTCGTCCCGCCCGGCCCGCTCTGCTTCGCGCGGCTGTTGCCCCGCTCCCGCTCTCGTGGGCCGTTGCCCGCCTCCGCCGCTACCCGGTGCTCCCCGGCACTTCGCCGCCCGTCGTGTCCGTCCCCTCCGCGCCGGCGGCCGGGGTGGCGGAGGGTGTCGCCGCGGGGGAGGCGGTGCCGGGAGCCGTCGAGGAAGCGGCGCCGGGCCGAGGTGACGGGGCGGAGGGCGTGGCGGGGGGTGGCGGAGGCCCGCTCGGCCTCGCTCTCGCGGTAGCCCGGGAGCAGGTCGTTGATGATCCGGTGCACATAGCCCCGGGTCTCCCGGATGTCGGGGATCCCGCCGGCCCGGCGGACGGCGCTGGGCCCGGCGTTGTACGCGGCGAGGGCCAGTTCGGTGGGGTCGCCGGGCACCTCGCGGACCATGTCGTACAGATGGCACATGTACCGGGCCTGGGACGGGATGGCGTCCTGCGGGTCCCACACATCGGCCTTGCCGTCGCCGTTCCCGTCGCGGCCCCACTCCTTCCAGGTCACCGGCGCGAACTGCGAGATGCCCTGGGCGTGTCCGGAGTCCGCGTCGGTGTCCCAGCCGCTCTCGGCGTCGATCTGCGCGGCGAGCAGCGGCACACTGAGCTGCCGGCAGGTTCCGGCGGCCGCCTCGATGACCGGGCGGTACTCGTCGGGAACGGTCGGCGGCCCGTCGTCGGACATCAGGGTGGTGACGAGGACGGCGCCACCGGCCAGCAGCAGAGTTCCGGCGACCGCACCGCCGGCGCGCCGGCTCACCATGCCGGGGCCAGGAGAGGGGAGATCCGCATGGGGGGACGGTAACCGCATAGTCGGACCGGACTGAAATCCGCTCACCGGCCCGCTCGCCGGTGCGTTGACGTGGCCCCGGTCCGTCCCGATGCGCCCCGGCCCGCCCGGTCGGCGCCGGTCCGCCCGGTCGGCGCCGGTCCGCCCCGGTCGACCCCCGTCCGTCCCGGCGCCCGGACACCTCGGGCCGCAGGCTCCCCGGACGGGGCTTCTCGGCCCGGTGGGCGTCGGATTGGGGGCGCGTCGGATTGCGGGTGTCGCGCCTTGGAGGTGCGCAGGGAAGGGCGTGCGCGCCGGCGTGCCCGGGGCCGGGTAGCGGTCCTGGAGGCCCGTGAGAGCGGGGCCCGTGGGGGCGGCCGTAGGGGCGGGGCCGTAAGGAACGGTCCCGCCCCTACGGCCCCCGAACCGGCCGTCGGACGGCCTGAATGCGTGCCCGGGCCTCCCGTCGGGGAGGCCCGGAGCCGGGCGCCGCGGCCAGGCGGGGCGATCAGGTGGTGATCAGCGTCGATCGTGCGTTGTCAGCGCTGATCGGGCGTTGATCAGCGTCGATCGAGAGAGCGATCAGGCGGTGGTCTGCGGTACGCCGGGCTGGGCCGCGGGCTGCGCGGGCTCCTGCGCGCCCGGGCGCTTCACCACGTACACCGCGAGGGCGCCCGCGGCGAAGAGCGGGAGCAGTGAAACGGCGGTGCCGAGCCAGGTGGCGCCGAGCCACTGCCCGCCGAAGTACCCCAGGGTCACGCTGTACGCGGCCCAGACCAGACCCGCCACCGCGGACCAGGGCAGGAACTCGGCGACGCGGCGGTGCGCGGCGCCCGCGCTGAGGCTGACCACCGAGCGGCCGGCCGGCGCGAACCGGGCCACGACCACCAGCGGTCCGCCGCCCTTGACCAGCGCGGTGCCCAATTTCTCCTGTGCCGCGGTGAGTCGGCGGGAGCGTGAGATGGCGCGGTCCAGACGGTCGCTGCCCCGGAAGGCGAGCCGGTAGGCGACCATGTCGCCCAGCACCGACGCGGTGGCCGCGCAGAGCACCAGCCCCAGCATCTCCGGGAAGACGCTCCCGGCCTGGGCGCGGGCGGCACCCACCACGTCGGCGGTGGTTCCGGCGGCGGCGGTGGCAGCGGTGATGACCAGGACACCGCTGGGCAATACGGGCAGAAATACGTCAAGAAGGACGGAAAGCCCGATCAGGGCATAGATCCATGGGGTGTTGATCAGTGACCCCACATGTTCCAACAACGCTACTCCCGGTCCCGTTCCCCCGTGCCGCGATGTCGCAAGGGAGCGGCAGGAGCGGCCTCTACAGCCGTACAGCGTACGCCTGTGTATGTCGAGGATATCGATCAGGGGGCGCGGGCGCAGTTCCATTCACGTCACATTCGCGCCCCCGAGCCCGGAAACGCGTCATGCGGGGCGCTGAGGCCCCGCATGACGCGGTGTCCGGTCGTGCGGCCCGGGGCCGCCCGCGGCGGGCGCCGCACCGGTCCTCCGGTACGGCTGCCCGGCTCTCCGGTGCCGCTGCCCGGGTCTCGGGCGGCTGGCCCGGCGGGCCGGCGGCTGCCGGACGCCCGGCCGTGCGGGTCAGACCGAGGTGGTCCGGCCGACGGGCGTGCGCGCCGGGGAAGTGACGCCGGCGGCGTCGGCGCGCGCCCCGAAGAACCGGTCCAGGGCCCAGGGGCCGGGGCCGGTGAAGACCAGCAGCAGGAACGCCCAGCAGAACATCGCGGACGCCTCGCCGCCGTTCTGGATGGGCCACAGCTTCTCCGGCTGGTGCTCGACGAAGTACGCGTAGGCCATCGAGCCGGAGCAGATGAACGCGGCACTGCGGGTGCCCACGCCCAGGAGCACCAGGCCGCCGCCGATCAGCTGGATCACCGCGGCGTACCAGCCGGGCCAGGAGCCGGTGTCCACGGTGGTGCCGGTGCCCATCAGGCCGCCGAACCAGCCGAACAGGGACGACGCCCCGTGGCAGAAGAACAGCAGGCCCACCACGATGCGGAACAGGGAGACGACGTAGGGCCGGAACGTGTCCAGGCGCGCCTCAAGGGTGCTGGAGTTGGGGGATGGCATGGGGACGGAACCCTCGTTTCGGTTTCGGGGACGAGAAACGACGAGAGCGCCAGGTTAGGTTCGCCTGAGCTTTTGTTGCAAGTTCAAGTTTATGCCATTCTTAAGAAGCGGACGGCCTTGCCAACGGCCCCTGAAGGCCACTCTCACGCGTGCGCGGTACCGGTGAAGGCATGCTCCTGCCAACAGTGTCCGGATGCCCCTCCGGCGGGTGTCCGGAGTGCTGCGCGCGCCACCGCGTCGGTGTCGCAGAGCGTCACCGAGTTCACTCCGGGCCGGGCCCCGGCCGCCGTCACCCAGTGCACCCCTTCGGTGGGCACGCCGACGGCGAACCGGCGCGGATGCGGGCGGCCCGCCGCGTCGATCAGCCGGTACGGCGCCGGGGTGACGTCCAGCCCGCCGGTGCGGTAACCGTCCACCCGGTGCGGTCGGCACCCGCCGGTACGCAGCAGGTCCGCCAGGAGCGGGTCGGCGGTGCGCCGCAGGTCCGGCTCCGGAAGCCGTGCCTCGATCAGGGTGGAGACCCGTACGGCCGGGCCGGGCACGGTCGTGGAACGGGCGAGGAATCCCGGGCCCGGCCGGTTTGGGGTCCCGGGCGCCGTCCCCGGGGCGCGGGGCGCTGCCTCCGGGGTGCCGGGTTCGGGGGTGCCGGGCTCCGTCCCGGGCGGGCCGCTCACCGGCTCCGGGATCCCGGGCTCGGGGGCTCCCGGTTCCACCACCAGGCCGGGGCCCAGCACCTCCACCACCCCCGCCTCGATCAGCGCCACCAGCTCCTCGGTCCGGCGGCGCGGCGGGCCGATGGACAGGAAGGCGTTGAGCGGGGTGTACCAGCGGTCCAGATGGGCGCGGCGGGAGGCGCCCGGCAGCCCTCCGTGGTCCACGATCTGCCGCAGCTCGTTGCGGAGGTCGCGGAGTACGTCCAGCGCGGCCTTCACCGGCCCGGCGACATTGCCCTGCCGGGCGTGGGCGACGTCCTGCCGCAGGTACGACAACAGCCAGTGACGGAAATCCGCCCGCCCGGCGAACTCGCGTCCGCGGTAGGGACGGGCCGCCGTCTCCCAGCACCACCGTTCCGCGGCCGGAATCCGGAAGGCGTCCAGCACCGCCGCCTCCTCCGGACTGTGGTGCGCGGCGGCGAGGAACCGTGGCCGGAATCCGTCGCCGGCGGGCCCGGGGGGCCCGGCGGGCGGGCCGCCGACCGGCCGGCCCGGGTCGGCGGTGGGCCGGTGCGGGTCCGCGGCCGTCGGGTGCGGGGCGGCGGCCTGCGGGTGCGGGACGGTGCCGGGCCGGTGCGGGGCGTCGGCCGTCCGTCGCGGACCGGTGGCCGACGGGTCCGGGTCGGTGGCCGGCCCGGCCGCCGGCGGGCGCTGCGCCCGGTGGGCCAGCAGCGCCTCGTAGTAGACCGTCTCGGCCTCCTTGGCGATCAGCGGCCACACCTCGGTCAGGAAGTCCGGCGGGTCCCCGGCCTCCACGCGCTTGCGGAACAGCTCGATCACCTCGGGCGTCAGCAGCAGCGGCGCGTGACGCCCGTACGCCCCCTTCGCGTTGTCACCCCGCGAGTGGTACGGCACCCCGCGCCGCGATCCGGCGTAGACCCGGGGTTCGCGCCCGGACGGCCGGTACACCAGACCGCCGCGCCCGTCGGGGGCGAACACCCCGCCCCGGCCGGCGGTCAGCAGCGCCAGGTGGTCGAAGAAGTTGAGGCCGAGTCCGCGCAGCAGCACCGGCTCGCCCGGCGCGATGTCCGACAGGTCCAGGTCCGCCGGGTTGACCGGCCGGTGGTAGCGCAGGCCGTACCGGTCCGCGTACGAGGCGAACCGTTCCTCCTCCGGGTCCGGCCGCACCGGCAGATGACCCTGGGCGAGCACCACCGCGGTCAGCCCGGCCAACCGCCGCCCGTCGTCCAGCGCGAGCTGCTGGGTCCCGTCGGCGGCCTCGGTCAGCCGGACCGCCCGCGCCCGGTGAACCCGGACCGTCACCCCGTCCGGGGCGCCGCGTACCACCTGGTCGAAGAACCACTCCAGATAGCGGCCGTACAGCGCGCGGGGCGGGTAGTCGTCCGGGCCCAGCGGCTCACCCCGGGCCACCGCCCACTCGTACAGGCTCGGCCCCGGGCGTACCGGGCCCGCACAGGTCACACTCTCGTCGGTGAAGAGCGTCACCTGGGAGGCGACGGTGTTCATCAGCAACTCGGGCGGCTGGGCGGTCCGCCACACCCGGCCCGCGCCGGGCGGCGCGGGGTCGATCATGTGCACGGTCAGTCGTGCGCCGGGCGCCAGCTCGGGGGCCGAAGCGCACAACCGCTCCAGCACGCTGGTGCCTCGGGGGCCTGATCCGACGACGGCTACGGCGTGGTGCTCTCCGGCCACGATGGGGTCTCCCGGGGTACAGCTGCGCACGCCGGAACGCCGGCGCACCGCAGGAAATGGGCTCCGGCCTCGGAAGTCCGAGTGCCGGGCAGGGCACCATCATGCCGCCGCCCCCCGAACGGCCGGAACCGGGCCGGACCGTTGGCGACTGTGCGCCGCGTCACGCCATCGCGGGGGTGTCCGGTGCCGTCTCCGGCCGTGCCGTTGGCGTTCGGCCCGCCGCGCCGGTGGCCGGCGGGACGGCCGGCGGCTCACCGCGCCGGCGGTTCCCGGGTCGGCCGGTGGCTCACCGCCGTGGTGGTTGCCTGGTCGGTCGGTGGCTCACCGCCGTGACGGCCCACCCGACGCGCGCGGCCCGCGCCGCACACGGTGGCCGTTCCCGGCGTGACGGCCGATGACCTGCTTTTCCGCCCCCGCCTCGGCATCGGATGATCGGTGCCATGGTCTTCTCCTCATCCGTCCGGCTGTGGCTGATGCCCAGTGCCGTCATCCTGCTCACCATGGGCGTCTGGGGCGGGTTGCGTTACGGCGACCTGCCGGACCGGATACCCCAGCACATCGGCGTCGACGGCGTGGACGCCTGGACGGACCGGTCGATCGGCAGCGCCTTCGTCCTGGTCTTCGTCTACGCGGGGGTGACCGCGCTGATGGCCGGCTCCGCCGAACTGACCCTGCGGGTGACGCCACGCGACGAACTCTCGGAGGCGGACCCGCGGCCGTTCGCCACCGGTGCCTCCGCGTCCCTCGTCAACCGGCCCCGCGACCGCGCCTCGGCGCACCGGATCGCCCGGGTGCTGCTGCTCTTCAACGCCCTCATCGGCGTTTCGCTGCTGCTGGGCTGCGGCATCCTGTGGCGCTCCACGTCCGATCCGCACGTGCCCGGCTGGGTGTTCGGCGCGATGATGGCCCCGTTCGTCGTCGGCACGGTCCTCACGGTCGCCGCAGCCGTGCGCGACCGGAGACGCTGAACGCTCCGCTGGGGAGGACCGGCGCCCGGGGCGGCGGTGCTGCGAGGGCCGGTCGTGTGGGTGGCTGGGCGGTCCCGAACTCTCGGCCGCCGACGTGCCTGACGTGCCGGGTTCATTTCGTAAGGTGCGTTTGCCGGAGTCGGCGGAAGTGCTGAAAACGGGGGGACGAGCCGGGTAAAGTCGCAGGTCGCGACCTGTGCTCCCCGCGCGTGCGGGGATGGTCCCTGGGTTCTTGAGCACGTGTGGAACGAGGGCATGTGCTCCCCGCGCGTGCGGGGATGCGGGCCCGCCGTGGCCGGTCCCGGGGTGGGAGGCCGTGCGGCGGGCCCGGGGCGGGGCAGGGCCCGGCGGGGCTCAGCAGCCGTTGAGTACGGAGGTGAGCTTGGACTTCTCCGCCGAGTCCACGGTGAGCCCGTACGAGTACTTCACCCAGACCCACATACGGGCGTAGGTGCAGTGGTACGCGGTGCGCGGCGGCATCCACTCGGCCGGGTCCTGGTCGCCCTTGGACTGGTTCACGTTGTCGGTGACGGCGATCAGCTGGGCGCGGGTGAGGTCGTTGGCCAAGTCCTGGCGCCGGGAGGTGGTCCAGGAGCTGGCGCCGGACCGCCACGCCTCGGCCAGCGGCACCACGTGGTCGATGTCCACGTCGGAGGCGGCCCGCCAGGTGGCTCCGTCGTAGGGGGAGTACCAACTGCCGCTGGTGGCGGCACAGCTGGAGTCGGTGACGACGTTGGTGCCGTCCCGCTTGAGGACCACCTCGCGGGTGTTGCAGGTGCCGGACTGGGTGATCCAGTGCGGGAACTTGTCGCGGCTGTAGCCGTCCAGGCTGCCCTCGGCGCGCACGGTCAGCGAGGCCAGGTAGGTACGGGCGGTGGAGGCGCTCGGCGGGGCAGGGGGAGCCGCCTGGGCGGTCGGCGCGCCCAGGAACAGGGTGCCGAGGAGGGCCGTCAGACCGCCGAGGACCGAGACGCGACGCGCGTAGAGGCGACGGCGCACAGCGGTGCCGCGGAGTCGGAACATGTGAACTCCCTTGGAAGTGGGGGGACATCATGGCCAGCGGTGCCCGGCCATGGTGGCGACGCCACGTTGCTGGGGGGTGGGCGTCAGGTAACAGCGTGACGACGCGGCCATGTCAAGGCAAGAGGATGTTCACAGTTCATATCGTGTGAGGAATGCGGGGCTACGGGGCGGTCCGTGTGGATGGCCCGAGGGGCGCCACGGCGAATGACGTGGCGTCAGGCGGGTGTGGATGAGGGGCGGCCGGGGCCGGGCCGGTCACGGGGGAGCACCGTGCCGGGGGCTTCCCGGCGGCCGGCGGACGCGCGCGTGGGGGCGCCGGCGCCGGGCGTGGCCACGGGGAGCGGCGGGAGGGAACGGACCCGCCCCCGCGGCCGACCGGTCGGGCCGGCGAGCAGGGGCGGTCCCGCGCTCGGGCAAGCCGAGATGCGTGCCGGAGCCGAGGGGCGGATTCGGCTGACTCAGGCGCGGCGGCCTCACGGCAGAAGCCGCGCGTCACGGTGGGCGACACCGGCCATCGAGGCACCCGCCCCATGGCCGTCCGGGCCACGGGCCGGGCGGCCCCGGTCCGTGGATCGGGGCGGGCATGGGCCGGCGGGGTGGTGCCCGGGGCGGTCAGGCCGTGGCGTTCCGGAAGGTCAGGCGTACGGTGCCGTCCGCCAGGCCCTCGGCGCGGACCGCCGTCAGGTCCGGCACATGGACGTCGGGGGCGTGGGCGGCGGCGCGCGGCCCGACCCCCACCACCTGGCAGCCGGCCGCCCGGCCCGCCGCGATGCCCACCTCGGAGTCCTCGAACACCACGCAGTCGGCCGGGTCGAAGCCCAGCTCGGCGGCGCCCTTGAGGAACCCCTCCGGGTCCGGCTTGCTGGCGCCCACCGACTCGGCGGTGATCCGCACCGGAGGCATCGGCAGCCCGGCCGCGGTCATCCGCGCCGTGGACAGTCCGCGGTCGGCCGAGGTCACCAGCGCGTGCGGCAGTCCGGCGAGGGAGGCGAGGAAATCGGGGGCGCCGGGCACCGGCACCACACCCGCCACATCGGCGGTCTCCCACTCCAGCATCCGCTGGTTGTCCGCGAGGTTCTCGGCCACCGGGCGGTCCGGGAGGAGTACCGCCATGGTGGCGTGGCCCTGCCGGCCGTGCACGTGCCGCATGACGTGGTCGGGGTCGAGACCCTGCTCGACGGCCCACCGCCGCCAGCACCGCTCGACCACGGCGTCGGAGTTGACCAGGGTGCCGTCCATGTCCAGCAGCAGGGCGCGGATGGTGAGAGCGGTGGGGGCGGCCGGCGGCATCGAGGGGCTCCTGGCGGCAGGGGGCGGGGCGAGCTCGGGTGGGCGCGGACCGGACGGGTCGAACGCACCGCGCGAGAGGCAAGGTGGCCCCGCCCGCCGGTCAGGGAATGCGGGCGGAACCACTTTGTTCCTCAACGATACAAAGGGGGTGGGGGATAACGCCAGTCCGATCTCGAACGGATCGCACGGCCGGGCCGGCCGCCGGGTGTGCCACCGGCCCGGCCGGGCCCGCCCCAGTCCGTCCCCTGAGTCCGCCCCGGCCCGTCCGAGGAGGTCCGGAGCCGTCCCGCAAGCCGCCCCCTGATCCGTCCGGAAGGAGCGACCGGAGTCGCCCCGAACCCGTCCGAGTCCGTCCGGGGACCGACCGGAGTCCGTACGGGTCCGTGGGAATCGAGGAGTCGTGGGAGGCGCGGGGCCCGGTGGGGCGTCCGCTGTCCGGGCCCGCCGTGGCCGTCCACGTCCGTGGGACCGTTGCCGTCCGGGACCGCGGCGCGGAGGCGGTTGCCGTCGGCCCCGGCGCACGCCCCCCGGGCGCGTACCGCTGGGTGAGGCGATCCCCCGTACCGGTGCGCCCGGTACGGGCAGGTCGGGCCCGGACCGACCCGCACCCGACCCGGGCCCGCCGGACGGACCCGCTCGGCGGGCCGTGCCGGGGTATTGCGGCGAGGATGGCGGGAGGGCCGGGACGGATCCGGCGGACGGGACGCTCCCCCGGGGCATCCGGCCGGACCGACCCCGGCGTGTCGTACCTGGTCGGCCTCCGCACCTGGTCGTTTTCCGTACCTGGCGGGGTTCCGTGCCCGGTCGTCGCCGTCGCGGACGGACGGGCCGGTCCGCCGGTGCGAGAGGGCCGGTACGGAGGGCGGGGCCGCTCCGGACCGGCCCCGCGAGGAGACGACCCGAGGAGGGGCGATGGCGCAGGACGAGCGGAACGGCTCCGGTGCCGGGCAGTCCCTGTCCGGGACGGGACCCGGCCCCGGAACGGAGCAGCCGAGGAGTTCCCTGCTGGTGGCGATCGGCGCGCTGCTGCTGGGCATGCTGCTCGCCGCGCTCGACCAGACCATCGTCTCCACCGCGCTGCCCACCATCGTCAGCGACCTGGGCGGGCTGGACCATCTGTCCTGGGTGGTCACCGCCTATCTGCTCGCCTCGACCGCCGCCACCCCGCTGTGGGGCAAGCTCGGCGACCAGTACGGGCGCAAACGGCTGTACCAGCTGGCCATCCTGATCTTCCTGGTCGGCTCCGCGCTGTGCGGTCTGGCGCAGAACATGCCCCAGCTGATCGCCTTCCGCGCCCTCCAGGGGCTGGGCGGCGGCGGGTTGATCGTGCTGTCGATGGCGATCGTGGGGGACCTCGTGCCGCCCCGGGAGCGCGGCCGGTACCAGGGGCTGTTCGGCGCGGTCTTCGGCGGTACCAGCGTGCTCGGCCCGCTGCTCGGCGGCCTCTTCGTGGACCACCTCAGCTGGCGCTGGGTCTTCTACATCAACCTGCCGGTCGGCGCGGTGGCCCTCGCGGTGATCGCGGCGGTGCTGCACATCCCGGCCCGCCGCACCCGGCACACCATCGACTACCTCGGCACCTTCCTGATCGCCGCGGTGGCCGCCGCGCTGGTCCTCATGACCTCGCTCGGCGGGGTCAGCTACGCCTGGGGCTCGGCGCAGATCATCGGCCTCGGGGTGCTGGGCGCGGTGCTGCTGGCCGCGTTCGTCCTGGTGGAGCGGCGCGCCGTGGAACCGGTGCTGCCGCTGAGGCTCTTCCGCTCCCGCACCTTCACGCTCTGCTCGGTGATCGGCTTCGTCATCGGGTTCGCGATGTTCGGCAGCATGACCTACCTGCCGACCTTCCTCCAGGTCGTCCAGGGCGTGTCCCCGACCATGTCCGGCGTCCACATGCTGCCGATGGTGCTGGGCATGCTGCTCGCCTCCACCGGCTCCGGGCAGATCGTCAGCCGCACCGGCCGGTACCGGTTCTTCCCCATCGCCGGGACCGCGGTGACCGCGGTCGGCCTGCTGCTGCTCCATCTGCTCGACGTGGACAGCGGCGACGCCGTGATCAGCGGGTCCTTCTTCGTGTTCGGCTTCGGGCTGGGCCTGGTCATGCAGGTCCTGGTGCTGATCGTGCAGAACGCCGTGGCCTACCAGGACCTGGGCGTGGCCACCTCCGGCGCCACCTTCTTCCGCTCCATCGGGGCGTCCTTCGGCGTCTCCATCTTCGGCACGGTCTTCGCCCACCAGCTCGGTCCCCGGATCGCCGACGCCCTCCGGGACCGGCCGCTGCCACCGGGGGTGGACCCCGGGCAGCTCAGCGGCGACCCGCGCGCGGTCTCCCGGCTGCCGGCCGAGGAGCGCGCCGGGGTGCTCACGGCCTACGCGGACTCCATCACCGACGTCTTCCTCTACGCGGTGCCGGTGGTGCTAATCGCCTTCGTCCTCGCCTGGTTCCTGCGCGAGGAACCGCTGCGCGGCTCGGTCACCGCCCCCGACACCAGCGAGGTCTACTCCAGCAACCCGGTGGAACGCTCCTCCCACGACGAGTGCGCCCGCGCGCTGTCCCTGCTCGGCAGCCGGGAGGGGCGCCGCCGGGTGTACGCCGACATCACCCGCCGCGCCGGGCTCGACCTGCTGCCCGCGGCGAGCTGGCTGCTGCTGCGGATCAACCACTACGGATCGGCGGAACCGCGGCTGCTCGCCGAACGGACCACGGTGCCGCTGCGGGTGCTGACCGAGGCCGCCCGGCAGGTCGAGGAGCGCGGTCTCGCGGTACGGGAGGGGCTGCCCCTGGTGCTCACCGGGCCGGGCCGCCAGGCGGCGGACCGGCTGCTGCGGGCGCGTGAGGAGACGCTCGCCGAGCTGCTCGGCGACTGGTGGACGGCCGACCGCCCCACCGACCTGACCGAGCTGGTGCGCGAACTCAACCGCGAGCTGTGCGGTTCCGACAGCGAGCAGCCGCGCGACGGCGAGCGGGGCCACCTCCACCGGCGGCCGCCCACCCCGCGCCACGGCGACGCCTGAGCCCGCGGGCGGCCCGCACCTCGACGGCCGCGCCGTACGCACCTCTCCCGCCGACCGGGCCGTGGAACCGGGCGCGTGCCGGGGAAGTCCCGGCCGCGCCAGGAAGACCCGGCTACGGGCGGGCCGGTGCCGCAGGGCGCGGCCCGGAGGGATACCGGCCCGAGGGCCGGCCGGGCGGCGTCAGACCAGCTCCTTGCCGTAGAAGCACTCCGCGTACGGGTCCTCCTTGTACGGCGCGATCTCGGCGTACCCGTGCCGGGCGTACAGCGCGCGCGCCTCCAGCAGGTCGAGCCGGGTGTCCAGGGTGATCCGCCGTGCCCCCATCGCGCGGGCCGCCAGGTCGGCCGCCCGGAGCAGCTCCGCCCCGCCGCCGGTCCCGCGCCGGGCCGGCCGGACGAACATCCGGGTCAGTTCGGCGGTGGCGTCGTCCCGGCGCCGCAGGCCCACACAGCCTGCCGGCTCACCGCCGTACCGCCCCACGAGGAGGACCCCGTGCGGCGGGACCAGGTCGTCGCTGTGGTGTTCGGCGAGGCCCTGCTCGATCTCCTCGGCGGTGGCGCCGCGTCCCCGGTGCAGCCGGTACCAGCGGTCGGCCACCTCGACGAAGTACTCGCGCAGCAGCATGGCCGCCCCCGGCGAGTGCACCGGCTCGTCGGCGACCGTCCAGGAGGAGCCGTCGGCGCGGTGGTCGGTGCCCTCGTCCGGGCCCGGCAGGTCCGCCCGGCCCCGGAGGTCCCCGAGGTCCGGGTGGTCCGGACGGTCGAGAGTGGTGGGGGCGTGCCGACCGGCTCGGGTGGTGGGATCGGTCATGGCCGCATCCTCGCAACCGGGCCCCACCCCCGCACCGGCGTTTCCCGGGCCCCGCCCGCCAGGACCCCGGAAGGCCCGTGCCAACGTCCCGGCTTTCCGCACCGGGACCGCGGGTGGTCCGCCGCCGACCCCGGTTTCCGCGCCCGGTCCCGGTCCCCGATATCCCGTGCCCGGTCCCCGGTTCGGTTGCCCGCGCCTGCGCCCGGCGCCCCGCCCGGGTCCACGGGGTACGGAGCCGCTGCCGGGGGCACCGGGGTGCGGAACCACGGCCGCAACCACAGCCGGGACCACAGCCGCAACCGCAACCGCAGCCGGGCCGTCACCGTGCGCGCGGACCGGTCGTCCGTGGCGGTTCCGTCATGCGCGGCCGGATCGGGGCAGGTGACCGCCCGCGCTGCAGGCCCGGGGCAGGCGCCGGCCCGCGCGGCGGCCCCGTGGTGTCCGGCGGGCCTTGGTCCCGCGGCAGGCCGCCATCCCGGGCCGCCATCTCGCGGCGGGCCGGCGGGTCATGCGGCGGGGCCGCCGCCCCGGTCGTCGCCGGTGCCGCCGCCGTGCCGGCCTCCGCCCCCGTGACCGCCGAAGGACCGGCGGGCGCGGTCGGCGCCCTTGTCGATGTGGCCGGAGTACTTCCCGCCGGTGCGCCGGTCGGCCTCCTCGGACATCCGGTCGATGCCCCGGCCGGTCTGGTCCGGGTGCTCCCGGGCGGTGCCGCTGACCTTGTTCATGAGGTTCTTCATGCTGTCCATCAGGCCCATGGGAATCACTCTTCTCGGCTCGGACGAACCCCCTTCACAGGGTTCGCCGCCGGAAGGGGCCCGGCGATGCGGGCTACTCCGAACGGGTGATGGTGGAGTGCGGCCGCACGGGCGCGCGCCCCGGCGCCCAGGCTGCTGCCGCACGGGCCCCCGCGCCCCCGCGCCGTGCCCGGCCGGGGGCCGGCGGGACGGGCCCGGGGACTTCGCGGAAGATTCCGGCCCCGCCCGCGCCGGATGGGGTCAGGACGTCTTCGGGGCCGCCTGCTGGACCACCTCGAACGACCACAGCGTGGAGTCCGTCGCGGCGGGCCGGGGGCGTGCGGCGCCCTCACCGGAGCCCTGCGCACCGCCCTCACCACCGCCCTGCGCACCGGCGTTCCCGCCGCCCTGGTGCGCGGCCTTCATGGGCCCCTCCATCCAGGCCCGGAAGTCCTCCTCGCTGCGCCAGCGGGTGTACACCAGGTACTGGTCGGTGCCCTCCACCGGGCGCAGCAGCTCGAACCACTCGAAGCCGTCGGAGTTCTCCACCGCCCCGGCCCGGGAGGCGAAGCGCTGCTCCAGGACCTCCCGCTGCTCGGCGGGCACGGTCAGCACATTGATCTTCACGATGCTCATGCCGCCCATCCTGCCGTACCCCCGCCCGGCGCCCGCCCGCCCCGGCCCCGCCCGCCGGTGGCGTCCGCCCACCGGTGCCGCTCGACCGCCGGCGTCGCCGCTCCGCCCACCCCGTGTGCCACCCGCGGCCACCGCCCGGCCGCGTCCCGCCCCGGGCCGGCCCCGTATCCCTGACGCCCGGCTCCGGCCGGTGGTGCCCGTCCTGCGGGCCGACCGTGACCACCGCGCAGGGCGCGCCGTTGTCACGGAGAGCACCGGGACGTGTACAACACGGTTACCGTACCGGGGCCCTGGCGGAATGCCGGTTTCCGGGGTGATGGTCGCTGTTCGTTCCCCGCGTGAAGGCCGGGCCGCGGTCGGGCCCGCGCCGGAGTCGGTCGGTCCTGTTCCCGGTGAAATGGTATGAATCGTCCCGTTTCTGTGCGGCATTCAGGTGAAGCAGGGACGCTCCGCGACCGAGGAGGAGGCCCAGCAGGGTCTGATCCATCCGGTGCGGATCCGACGAACGACGACGGACGAGCCGGGGAGCGGCGGGGAGTGGCGAACGTGGAGCGGAACGGACTGGGCACGACTCCGGACGAGGGGTCGGGAACCAGACCCGTGACGGGTACACGGACGTCCCGGACCGGCATGCTGCTGGTCGCGCTGTGGCTCCTCGCGGGCCTGCTGGCCGCCCGTCAGGCCGCGGAGGTGCTGCGGCGCCCGCCCGGGGAGCGCCTCACCGACCTGGAGACCTGGATCGGCGACCGGGGCGTGCTGCACGTCAGCGGCTCGCTGTACGAAGGGGGTTCCTTCACCGGCACCCCGTTCTCCGGACTGGTCCTCAAGCCGCTGACCCGGGCCGCCGAGGAGAGCCTGGGCGTGGCGTGGACGTTCGGCACCCTGCTGCTGCTGGTGGTGCTCGGCCTGGTGGTGGCCCGCGCACTGCCCGACCAGGTGTCCCGTCACACCCGGCTGCTGGCCGCGCCGCTGGCGATCAGCCTGATGGCGGTCTCGCTGCCGGTGCGCAGCACCTTCACACTGGGCCAGGCGAGCATCATCCCGGTCCTGCTGGTACTGCTCACCCTGCTGCGCCGCACCTCGGACCGGCAGGCGGGCCTGCTCACCGGTCTGGCCGCCGCGCTCCAGCCCGCGCTGCTGCTCTTCTCCGCCCTCCACTGGCTGACCGGGCGCCGCCGTGCCGCGGCCTTCGGCGGCGGCGCCTTCGCGGTGGGCACCGGGGCGGCCTGGGCGGTGATGCCGGAGGACTCGCGGACGTACTGGTTCCACCACTTCGGCGGGGCCGGGCTCGGCGAGCCCGCCGACAGCCTGTCCAACCAGTCGCTCCACGGGCTGCTGCTCCGGCTGGGGCTGGACGGACCGCCGGAACTGGCCCTGCTCGCGGTGCTGGCGGTGGCGGTGGCGGCCCTGGGACTGCGGCGCGCGGTGCGCTACGCCCTGGACGGGCAGGCGCTGCTCGCGGTGGCCGTCACCGGCTGTGTGGCGCTGGCCGTGTCGCCCACCTCCTGGCAGCACCAGCAGCTGTGGATCCTGCTCGCCGCCGTCGGCCGTGTCGGCAGGAACCGCTCCGACCGGCTGATGTGGCCGGTGATCGTCATCATGGTGATGTCGCTGGACCGCACCGCGCTGCTGCCCGACGTCCGGCTGTACGACGTGCTCGGGGACAACGCGCCGCTGCTGGCCGCGCTCACCGCCGCGCTGCTGATGCCGTTCCTGGCGCGCACCTCGCCGCTGTGGGCCACCCCGAGGCCCACCCCCCGCGCCGACGTCGAGCGCAGCCGCTTCCGGTACGTACCGCTGCTGCGCCTCTACCGCCGGCCGCTGTCCCGGCCGAACCTGCTCCTGGAACTGATGCTCATCCGGGTCTTCTACTTCGCGTACTCCTCCGTACGCGGCCTCGCGCCCGGCTCCCGGAGCCTGGCCGAGGGCCACGGGCGGCAGGTGCTGGCCGTCGAGGAGTGGCTGTCCATCGACATCGAGTACTCCTTCAACCACCTGGTGGCCGACACGCCGTGGCTGAAGGACAGCATGAACTACTACTACTCCACGTTCCACTTCCTGGTCCCGCTGTCCCTGCTCGGCTGGCTGTACGTGTGCCGCCCGGCCGCCTACCGGTGGGCGCGCACCCCGCTGGGCATCGCCACCGCGCTGGCGCTGGTCGGCTTCTGGCTCTACCCGCTCGCCCCGCCGCGCCTGATGCCGGGGCTGGGCTACATCGACACCGCGAACGGCCCGCAGGACTTCGGCAACCCGGACTTCGGCGCGCTCACCGAACTCTCCAACCAGTACGCGGCGATGCCCTCGCTGCACGTCGGCTGGTCGCTGTGGTGCGGCGTGATCATCGCGCTGGTGGCGCCCAGGCTGTGGATGAAGGCGCTGGGCATGCTGTACCCGATGATGACGGTGGCCGTGATCATGGGCACCGGCAACCACTACCTGCTGGACGCGGTGGGCGGCGCGGTCGTGGTGGCCGTCGGCTTCGCGGCGCAGTACCTGCTGACCGGCACCGGCCGGGCGCCGCGCACGGACAAGGACCTCACCCTGCGGGAGGTGCCCGCCGCCACTCTCACGGCGGTGCGGGCGCTGCCCCGCCCGCCGGTGCCGCGCGAGGCGCCGGCCGTGCCGCGCGAGGCGCCGGCCGAACGCGCCGGAACCGGAGCCGCCGTGGCGGAGCAGGACCGGGCACCGGGGGCCGGGACCCCCGCGGCCGGCCTCGAACCGGCCACCGGCACCTCCGGGGACGGCCGCCAACCGGCCGCCCGCGCCGTCGGGGACGGTGCCGAACCGGCCCCCGGCGTTGCGGGGGTCGGCCGTGAACCGGGGGTCGGCACCGCCGGGGACGGTGGTGAACCGGGGGCCGGTGCCCCCGCCCGGGCGGCGTCCGGCGGTGGCCCGACCGAGGAGAATGCGCCTGATCCGGCCGTGGACCCCGTTTCCCCCTCGAACGGCGGTGCGGCCCGCTAGCGTCGTGCCCGTACGTCATTCCCCTTGCCCATGAGAGTGATGAGACGGGAGCTCAGGAAATGTCGTTGGTGACCACAGT
This sequence comes from Streptomyces pactum, assembly GCF_016031615.1. GTDB lineage: Bacteria > Actinomycetota > Actinomycetes > Streptomycetales > Streptomycetaceae > Streptomyces > Streptomyces pactus. Next base: position 1,847,368 of record NZ_JACYXC010000001.1, on the reverse strand, counting down.
GCTGGCGGTGTCGATGGCCTCGGTTTCGGCCGCCAGCGGGACCAACTGCCCGGTGACGCTGGTGCACGAGAGGTACCAGGCGGTGTCCGGGACCGGTGCCCAGGAAGCGGTGACGTACGACACCGCCTCCGTACCGGTGGGCAGCCGGGTGACGGTCCTCAAGCACCCGACCGCGGACGGCGGCACCCGGGTCGTGCTGCGGATATCGGGGGTCCAGGCGAACCGTACCTTCGGTGCCCACGTGCACACCAAGCCGTGCGGGGCGCTGCCCGCCGACGCCGGCCCGCACTACCAGAACGTGCTGGACCCCAAGCAGCCGTCCACCGACCCGGCGTACGCCAACCCGCGCAACGAGATCTGGCTCGACCTCACCACCGACCGGCGCGGCTCCGGCCGGGCCGAGGCCGTGGTGGACTGGAAGTTCCGGGAGCAGGGCGCGCGTTCGGTGGTGGTGCACGAGCACGCCACCAACACCCATGAGGGACACGCGGGCACCGCGGGCGCCCGGCTGGCCTGTGTGACGGTGCCGTTCGCCTGATCCCAACGCCAGGGCCCCGGGACGGCCGAGCCGGACGCGCGGGGAACCCGCGGCGCCCGGAGCGTGAGATCCGGCAACCGGCGCCCGGACGCACCGGGGACCCGGGCGTGGTGTCCGGACGTACGGGGCCCGGGGCGCGGTGTCCGGGAGCGTCGGGCCGGGGCGGGCGGGAGATCCTCCCGCCCGCCCCGGTGGCGTGTCGCCTCACCGACGGTCCGGCGGCGGGTGTGCCGCTCCCGTCGGACGGGGCGCCCGGGCGTTCGCTCAGCCGGTCACGGTGATCTGCTGGGCCGGATCGGTGACGTCGGTGACGTCATAGGCGACGGTGAACGTGGAGGTCGTGGAGCTGGTCGGACAGCCGAAGCCGCCCACCACCTTCACCGGCACCGAGACGTTGGTGAACGCCAGTTTGGACGGTGCGCCGTTGGTCCAGGTGCCGGTGACGGTCGCGGCCGAGGTGGGCGCCGCGGTCACCGTGCAGCTCGCCAGGCCACTGGTCTGGAGGACGAAACCGCCGGTCGGGATGGTGAGACCGGCCGTGACCGGGGAGCCGTTCTGGACCGAGACGCCCCAGTTGCCGCTGGTGGTGACGGTCGAGGTCACTCCGGGCAGGCTGGAGGTGCAGGAGCTGTAGGTGGGGGCGCTGAGCGGGCCGCCGACCGGGCCGGAGGCGTTGGTGTTGCCGGGGGCCGCCGGGATCTGGTTCTTGGCGTCGGTACCGGTCGGCGAGGTGGGCGCGGAGACGGAGACCGAGCAGGTCACGGTCACCGAACCGGCCTTGAAGGTGGCCTTCCCGGAGAGCGTGGCCTTGAAGTAGTGGCCGGCCGGGGTGACCGTGGTGGAGGCGGCCGCGGCGCCGGTGGGCAGTGCGGTCGCCGTCCCGGCGAGGGTGAGGGCGGCGGCGGTGGCCAGCCCTGCGCCGGTGGCGAGCAGGGCGTGGCCTCGTAAGGTGCGGGTGCGGGACATGGGTACGGCTCCTTCGTGAGGGTTGGGTGGTGCGCTGGGTGGTGCGTCGGGGGGTGGTGGTCAGGGGAGGGGCGTGGCCCCCGCCCCGGACGCCGGCTCCGGGGCGGACGCCGGGCCGGGCCCGTGCGCCGCTCCCGTGCCGGACGCCGTCCCGGCCCCGGAGTCCCGGTCGTGCTCCGGCGCGGCTGTGCGCGCCGGCTCCGGGGTGCTGCCCTTGAACTCCGGCTCCGGGGTGCCCTTGAGGTCCGGTCCCGGGGTGTGCTCGCGGTCCGGGCCGGGGGAGTGCTGGTGTTCCGGGCCGGGGGTGCCCTCGCGGTCCGGGCCGGGGGTGCCGTCGGGTTGCGGGTCCGTCCCCCGGCCGCGGCCGGTCGGGGTCCCCGGTCCGGTGTCCGGGGTGCCCCCCTTCCCCGCCGCGTCCGGCCGTGGGTCCGGATCCGCCGGCGCGGGCAGCGGCTGCCAGCCGAAGATGAGGCTGCCGCCGATGACGCCCAGGATGGTGCCGAGGAAGAACCCGCCCAGGTTCGACAGGACCAGCGCGGTCGCGGCCACCATGACCGCCAGCACGCCGGCCAGCCCCCGGTGCTGCGGGGCGACCCAGGCACTGAGCCCGAGGACGACCAGGACGAGGCCGAGGAGGACCGAGACGACGCCGGTGACGCCCTGGAGGACCATCACCTTCAGCGGGGCCAGGGGGATCGAGCTGATCTCCGCGCCGGCGGCGATGGTGACCAGTCCGCCCCAGAAGGGACGGCTCCTACGCCACCGGCGCCACCTCAGAAGCATTCCTTCTTGCCCTTGCTGATCTTCATGCTGAGACCGCTGAGCTTGAACGTCCCGGCGGTGGTGGCCCAGGCGGTGGTCCGCAGATCGGCGATCCGCACATCGTCCGCCTGCTGGGAGAACAGGTCCTGCATGCCCTGGGCCCCGTCCGGTCCCTTGTCCAGCGTGGAGGCGTCCCGGCCGATCTCGATGTTGTTGAAGCTGGCGTCACCGGCGATGTCGGTGGCGTCCATGTAGAGGTCGGTGGCCTCCACGGGCTTCCCGCCGGTGCCGGCCGACAGCTTCAGCGAGATGTCGCCGATGATCGGCAGGTGGGTGACGACCGACTGGCACAGGCTGTCGATCTTCGCCTTCCGGATGGCGGTGACCGCCACCGGCAGCAGTTCCTCCCGGGCGTTGGCGTCCACACTGCCGTACTGTGCGAAGCCCTCCCCCTTGAGCTCCTTCGCGGAGACCTTGAACTGCTGCCCGGAGACCGCGAACGACGCGGCGATGGCGCCGTTGGCGAGCGCAACGGCCAGGGCGGCGGTGGCGGCGAAACCGGGTACGGAGAGCGCGGCGAACCGCCGCCATCTCACCCTTCCCATGACATGTCTGCCTTGCTCATCCTTCATATGGAATGTCCCCTTCAAGCATGCGTGAGTGCCCTGCGGCTGAGCGTGGGGGGAGCGAGCGTGCGGCGCGAACGGCGTACCGGTGGTGCACGGGTGTGCCGATGGGCGCCGAACGGTGGTGCGAGGGGCGTGCCGGTTGCGGTGCGAGTGAGGTGCGCTCGCGCACCGACGGGGTGCTGCGATGTGCTGGCGTGCGCGGCCGGCGGGCTCCGGTGCGGCGGACGCGGCTCCGCTGGGCGCCGCACCAGATTGAGTCGAGCATGTCAACCGCGACGACTTACTTGAGAGTAAGCATGCCACCGGGCACTGGCAAGGTTCTGGAGGGAACGCGTTTTCCGGGGCTCGCGGAGCGCCCGCCGACCGGTCCCAGGGGCGCCCGGCGGCCCGGGTGCCCGGCCGCCGGCGGCCGGGGCGCGGGCGGGGGGCGCGGGCCGGGGCGCGGCCGGACGGAGGACCGCCCGGCCGCGAAGGGGAGCGGCCGGGCGGTGGACGGTGGGGGCGTCGCGGTCGGTCGGGGCGCCGGACGGGGCGGACGGCGTCCGTCCGGCGGGGGCACGGTCGGGTACGCGCGGCGGGCGCGGGGGTGGGGGGGCCACCGCCGGGGGCGGCGGGGGAGGGGCCGGGGCGGGCGGGAGGGGCGGGGCGAGGGGGCCCGCGCCCGTGCGGCGCGGGCCCGCCCGGTACCGGCTCCATCCGGTTCCGGACCCGCCCGGTTCCGGTCCCGCCCGGGGCCGAGGGACCGTCAGTACCAGCGGTTGGCGCGCCAGAACGACCAGGCGCCGCAGGGACCGCCGTACCGGTTCTTCATGTACGCCAGGCCCCAGCTGATCTGGGTGGCCGGATTGGTGCGCCAATCCGGGCCCGCGGACGCCATCTTCGACCCCGGCACCGCCTGGAGCAGCCCGTATGCCCCGGAGGCCGCGTTGACGGCGGTCACCTTCCAGCCGCTCTCCCGTTCCACGAGCTGGTTGAAGCACCGGAACTGCGTGGTGTCCGGGATCATCCGCCGCGCCACCTCACGCGCCATCATGCTGCTTCTGCCGGGCGCCGGGGCGGCCTCGGCCGGCTGTGCGGTGAGGGTGACGGCGCTCACGGCGGCGACCGCGCCGACCGCGAGGGTGCGGCGGCGCAGCGGCAGGGACCGGTTGCGACTGAGGTCAACGGACACGGAGTGACACCTTCCGTAGGCGACAAGGACCGCGCCGGAGTGACCAGGGGCCGCCCCGGCGGCACCCTCACTGTTGACATCCCGACAGCTGACCGCAATTCAGCGACGTACTAACTGCGGTCGGAGAACCCCTCGGTCGCGCGGCGGTGTGCCGCCGCGCACCGTGCGCTCCCGTCCCCGGCCCCCGCTACGAAGCGCGGTCGTACCCGCCCGGACGCGGCATGCCAGGCTTCACACGTACGAGTCGCGCGGGCACGCCCGCTCAGCCGATGCGCCGCCCGGCGGCCCGGGGACCGCCCGCCACGGTCGCCGGGTCCGGGCCCGGCCGGCCCCCAGGGCCGTGCGCCGCTCCCGCGCCGGCGGCCGGTCCGGAACCGGCCCGTGCGCCGCTTTCGCGTCGGAGGCGTTCGTGGTGCCGCGGTCGTACGGGCCGGACGTGCCGGGGGCGGCCGTCCCGGGACCGGCCGTGCGGCGCCCTCCCCGGTCGCCGCGCCGGCCGGGCCGGGTCACTCCTCGAAGGCGACGGGGGTCGCGAAGGCCGCGCGGCGGGTGGCCCGGCGCAGCGCCCGCAGGATCGTGCCGCCCAGCGTCAGGGTGAGCACCACCGTGACCAGCGCCCTCGGCAGGTCCCATCCCATCGACGTGGCCAGGCAGTACGCCAGGAAGCGGGCCAGATTGTCCGTCACCGGATCACCGGGGACGAACGACACGCTCGCCGCCATGCCGCCCAGGTAGGGCCAGCCCTGGAGGTTCATGGCGGTGCCGTAGAGCACCGAGGCCACCGCCCCGTACCCGGCGAGCATCAGCAGTTCGCCGCGCCCGCGCAGCCTCCGGGCGCCGGGCAGCAGACCGGCTCCCATCGACACCCAGCCCATCGCCAGCATCTGGAACGGCATCCACGGTCCCACGCCGCCGGTGAGCAGCGCGGACGCGAACATCGAGACCGCGCCGAGGACGAAGCCGAACCCCGGGCCCAGGACCCGGCCGGAGAGCACCATCAGGAAGAACATCGGTTCGATGCCGGCGGTGCCACCGCCCAGCGGACGGAGCGCGGCACCGGCGGCGGCCAGCACGCCCAGCATCGCCACGGACTTGGCGTCCAGGCCCGGCGCGCCGGAGTCGTCACCGGGCAGCGCGGAGGCCCGGGCGGAGTCCGAGATGGTGGCGACCACCACCGCGATGAGCAGCGGCAGCAGCCCGGCGAAGAGCCAGGGGGCGTCGGCGGAGTGCGCGAGGCCGGAGTCCGGCGCGGCGAGCAGCGGCCAGCCGAAGGCGACCACCCCGACCGCCGACACCAGGATGAGCGAGGCCACCGCCCGGGGGCCGAGCCGGACCGCCCGGACCCGGCCGTCCGGGATTCCGCCGCGTCCTGTACGAGGTCCGCCCGTGCCGCCACCGCCGCGGCGGAGGAGGCCGGGCCGGCCGTTCGCGGTGGTCGTGGCGTTCCCGCCGGGCGTATCCATCGCGCGGACCGTGCCGATCGTGCCGGGGCCGTCGATCGCACCGGGACCGGCGGAACCGCCGTTCGCGCCGGTCCCGCCGGTCCCGCCGGTCCCGTGGGTACCGCAGGTGCGGCCGGTGCCGCCCGGGGTGGTGCTCACGCCGGTTCCTCCAGCGCCCGCCGCACCTGCGGCACCGTCAGCCAGGGTCCGGGCGCCAGCACCTTGGCCACCTGGGGGGCGAAGGCCGGGGAGGAGACCACCACGTCCGCCGTCGGGCCGTCCGCCACCACCTCGCCGTCGGCCAGGATCACCACCCGGTGCGCCAGGTCGGCGGCGAGCTCCACGTCATGGGTGGCCAGCACCACGGCGTGGCCGTCGGCCGCGAGTTCCCGCAGTACCTCCGTCAGCCGGGCCTTCGCCGCGTAGTCCAGCCCGCGGGTCGGTTCGTCCAGCAGGATCAGCGGCGGCCTGGCGGTGAGGATCACGGCCAGCGCGAGCGCCAGCCGCTGCCCCTCCGACAGGTCCCGCGGGTGGATGGTGTCCGCCTGCCCGGGCAGCAGCCGGTCCACCAGCGCCCGGCAGCTGCCGGGCGGGGCGCCCGCGTCCCGGTCCGCCGCGGCGCACTCGGCGGCCACGGTGTCCGCGTACAGCAGGTCGCGCGGGTCCTGCGGCACCAGGCCCACGTGGCGCGGCAGCCGGCCGGGCGGGGTCCGGTGCGGCACCACGCCCCCGGCGCGCACCGTGCCGGCGGAGGGCTCGTGGAGCCCGGTGAACGTGGCGAGGAGGGTGGACTTGCCGGCGCCGTTGCGGCCCATCAGGGCGACCGTCTCGCCGGGACGCACCGCCAGGTCCACGCCGTGCAGCACCTCCACCCCGTCCCGCCGCACCGACAGCCCGCTCGCCTCGCCCGCCGGGGCGGCGGCCGGTGCCAGGGGCGGGGCGGCCGAGGGGGTACGGCCGGCCAGCCGCTCCCGCAGCGCCCCGGCCTTCCGGCGGGCGTCCCGCACCGACAGCGGCGGCGGGGACCAGCCCGCCGCGCGGCCCAGCGCGACCACCGGTGGGTGGACCGGGGAGACGGCCATCACCTCGGCCGGGTCGCCGGTGACCGGCGGTTCGCCCGGGCCGGGCAGCAGCACCACCCGGTCGGCGTACTGCACCACGCGCTCCAGCCGGTGCTCGGCCATGAGCACGGTGGTCCCCAGGTCGTGCACCAGCCGCTGGAGCACCGCGAGCACCTCCTCGGCGGCGGCCGGGTCGAGCGCCGAGGTCGGCTCGTCGAGCACCAGCACCCGCGGGTGGGTGGTGAGTACGGAGCCGATCGCCACCCGCTGCCGCTGTCCGCCGGAGAGGGTGGTGATGGGCCGGTCGCGCAGGTCGGCCAGGCCCAGCAGATCCAGCGTCTCCTCCACCCGGCGGCGCATGGTGTCGCCCGGCAGCCCCAGCGACTCCATCCCGTAGGCCAGTTCGTCCTCGACGGTGTCGGTGACGAAGTGGGCCAGCGGGTCCTGCCCCACGGTGCCCACCACATCCGCGAGTTCCCGCGGCCGGTGGGTGCGGGTGTCGCGGCCGGCCACCGTCACCCGGCCGCGCAGCGTGCCACCGGTGAAGTGCGGTACCAGCCCGCTGACGGCGCCCAGCAGAGTCGATTTGCCGACTCCGGACGGGCCCACCAGCAGGCACAGTTCGCCCTCGGGCACCGTCAGGTCCACACCGGCCAGCGCGGGCGCGGGCGCGTCGGCGTAGCTGACCGACACCTGCTCGAAGCGGATCACTGCCTGGACTCCTCGGGTCGCGGACGGTCCCCCGGCGCGCGGGACGCGGCCCGTGCCTGGTGCGGGCCGCCGGGGAGAGGGTTCGGGGACGGACTCTCGGCCGGCGGGTTCGGGGACGGCGCCTGGGCCGGTGGGCGTGGCGGCGGGTCCTCGGCCGGTGGGTGCGGCGGCGGACCGGCGGTGGGAGGCCGGTGGATGGCGGCGGCCTCCGGGCCGGTGGCGGGCGTGGTGGGCGTGGCCGTCGGCGGGCGGCCGGGTCCGGACCCGGCGGACGGGCCGGAGCGGGCCGCACCGGCGGGGGACACCGGGCGGTGCGGCGAGGAGTCCGCCGGTGACCGGAGCGAGGTGTCCGCCGGGGTCCGGCGGGAGGTGTCCGCCGGTGAGCTGCGCGAGGTGTCCGCCGGTGACCGCCGGGCGGTGTCCGCCAATGTCCGGCGGGAGGCGCTCGCCGGTGTCCGGCGGGGCGCCGGGGCGACGAACGCCGGCACCAGCCCGAGCAGCACCGACGCCGCGGGCCACAGCGGCAGCACCGGCGCGGTCAGCGGCACCGCGGGCGGATGGAGCGCGTCCGGCGCGTACCCGGCGGCCCAGATCATCAGGGCCGCCACCGCCGCCCCCGAACCGGACACCAGCCACGCCCGCGCACCCCAGCGGTCCGGCCGGTACCGGGTGCGCACCGAACGGCGGTTGCCCAGGACCAGACCGCCCAGCGCGGCGGCGAGCCCGGCGAGCAGCAGCGGCAGCCCGTACCCCGCCCCCTCGGCGGCGAGCAGCCCGTAACTCCCGGCGCACACCCCCAGCAGCCCGCCGAGGGTGAGCGCCGTGGTGGTGTGCCGCACCGCGGCCGGGACCCGCGCGGTCCGCCCGTACCCCCGGGCGTCCATGGCCGCCGCCAGCGCCACCGAGCGCTCCAGCGCGCCCTCCAGCACCGGCATCCCGACCTGGAGCAGCGCCCTGACCCCACGGTCGGGGCGGCCCCGCAGCCGGCGGGCGGACCGCAGCCGCTGCACGTCGGTCACGAGGTGGGGCGCGAAGGTCATCGCGACGACCACCGCCACCCCGGCCTCGTAGAGCGCCCCCGGCAGCGACTTCAGCAGCCGCGCCGGGCTGGCCAGCGCGTTCGCCGCGCCCACGCAGATCAGCAGGGTGGCCAGCTTGAGCCCGTCGTAGAACGCGAACAGCATCCCCTCGGCCGTGACCGGGCCCCCGATCCGCACCCCGCGCGCCCACTCCGGCAGCGGCACCTCGGGGAGGGTGACCAGCACCCGGGTGCCGGGCACCGGCGAGCCGAGGAAGAACGCGAAGAGCAGCCGGATGACCAGCACCACGAGGCCGACCTTGAGGAACGCGCCGTACGAGCGGGCCCACGGCGCGTCCGTCCGGCGCACCGCGACCACATAGCCCGCGACGCAGATCAGCAGGGCGAGCAGGAGCGGGTTGGTCGTCCGGGAGGCCGCCGTCGCCAGCCCCAGCGCCCACAGCCACCAGGCACCGGCGTGCAGCGCGGTCCGGCGCGTCTCCCGGGGTGCCCGCAGCCGCTCCGCCCACCGCCGCCGGGCCGTTGTGCCGCTCATCCGCGGCGGCGGCGGGCCTGCCGGACCGCGGCGGCACCGAGCACGGCCACGGCGGCGACCCCGCCGATCAGGCCGGCCGACGGGCCGGCGTCCTCCTCCTTCTCCGCGGCGGCGCCCGCGTCCGCGCGGTCGCGGTCCGCGCCGCCGTCCGCTCCGCCCGACGCGCCGTCACCGCCGGCGGCGCCCTCGACCACCTCGGCGCAGCCGGTGCGGGGGTAGCCGGCGATGGCACACAGCAGCGCCGAGGAGTTGTAGCGCAGCGGTTCCGCGACCGCGGCCAGCGCGTCCGCGGCGGTGGCGCCCGAGCCGACCCGGGCACAGGCGGTGCGGGCCTTCGGCGGGGTCACCCCGCCGGGCGCGTCGGCGGCCGTGCCGAAGTCGATGACCACGGCCACCCGCTTGCCGCCGCCCCGCTCCGGGGTGCCCCCGCAGATCGCCTCGAACGACGCGGTGCCGCGCGGCCGGGCGGCGTCGGGCGAGTCCTCGCTCACCGCGTACCGGAAGCCCACGGTGTCCCCGTCGCCGGGCCGGGCGGTGCCGGGCCCCTGGAGGGCATAGGTCCAGCGGGCGCCGTCCCGCTCCCAGTAGGACCAGTAGCGGTAACCGTCGGCGGCCTGCGCGGGGGCGGCCCCGAGCAGGACCAGCAGCACCGTCGCCAGCCCGGTCACCAGCCCCGCCGGCAGCGCGGTCGGCAGCCGCCGCCGGGCCGTCGACCCGGGCACACCGGGCACGGGGGTGCGTCCCGAGCGGGACGTGCGGGACGCGGGGCCACCGGATATCGGCGCGCCGGGTACGGGGTCGCCACCGGGTCCGGAGTCACCACCGGCTGCGGAGTCACCACCGGGTACGGAGGCGGCCGGTGCCGGACCGGGGGACACCGGGGTACGGGCGGTGGACGCGGCGCGAACCGCACCCGGCCGTCCGGCCTCCGCGCGTGCGGATTCCGCGAGTCCGGATCCCGCGAGTGCGGTCTTTGGCCGCGGACGCGCCCGGCGGGGCCCGGTGCCCGGGGACGGCGGGGGCACCGGGGAAAGGTGGGCGCCCATCAGAACTGCTGCTTCTTCCGCCCGCTCAGCAGGAAGCCGATGCCGATACCCGCGACCGCGCCGACGCCGACGATCCACCAGACGCCGTAGCCGCCGTTCCCGTCGTCGTCCTTGTCGTCCTTCTTCTCCTTCTCGGTCCCGCTCGGGTCGGGCGCGGGGGTGCCGGTGCCCGGCCCGGTCTCGCCGAGTGCCCGCAGCAGGTCGGTGCCGCCGAAGTCACGCGGGTCGGCGCCGGCGGCGCGACTCGCCAGGATCAGCTTGGCGAGCGCCGCGGGCTGGTCCTTCGCCCACGCCACGGCCCCGGCCTCCTTGCCGGTCAGCCAGGTCAGGGGCTTGGCGGCGGCGTCCCGGTGGCCGCCCGCGGCCAGCGCCAGCACCGCGTCCGCGGTCCCGCCGACGTCGGGCTGGTCCTCCTGGCCGGGCATCGCGCTGTTCAGGTGCTGACCGTTCCCGGCGAGCACCGCGGACAGGTACGCGCTGGCGGCGTCGGCACCGTCACCGGGGTCCCGCCGCGCCTTGCCGTCGTCGCCGTTCCGGTCCGCGCAGGACGGTGCCGCGACCGGCTCGTCACCCTCGGGCACGTCGAAGACGAAGCCCTTGCCGTGCGCCGCGAGCGCGGCGGCCGTGGTGGCCAGCGGGTTGGCGTGCAACTCGCCCTTGTCCGGCTGGTACGCGAAGGCCCCGCGCTCGTCCTCGCCGGCGTCGCAGCCCAGCTGGAGCGCGAGGAGCGCGTCGTACGGGCTCTTGCCGCCCTTCGCCGAGGTGACCCGGGCCGGGTCCTGGCCGGTGGCCGCGAACGCCCCGATCACCGTGGCGGTGGAGTTGGCGTCGCTCGGGCCGCCCGGGTTCATCCCCCAGCCGCCGTCGTCGTTCTGGTGCCGCTTGAGCCAGTCGACGCCCTTCTCCACCACCGCGCCGCGGCCGCCGACCGAGGCCAGCGCCTGGACGGCGGCCGCCGTGGCATCGCTGAACTCGCCCTTCTCCGGGTCGCAGGGGGCCGTCGTCTTCGGGCGGTAGGCCGCGAACCCGCCGTCCTCGCACTGCTGCCCGGCCAGCCACTCCACGGCCGCCGGCGGCGGCGTCAGCCCCGACGCGTCCTGGGCGAGGATCGCCAGGGACTGCCGCCAGACGCCGTCGAAACGCGGGTCCGCCGAGCCGTACAGGGCCTTGGGCAGCGCGGACTCCCGCGGCTTCGGGGTGTCCCGGTGGAGTGAGCCGTCGGCGAACGCGACGGGCGCGAGGGCCGCGCCCAGGACGACGGAGACAGCCAGAGCCGCGGCGCTGCGGCGTGCGTTCATGGACGGTGCCTTCCGGTGGTGGCCGGCGGTGGTGCCGGGGGACGTCGTTGCGGTGGGTGGTGCGGTGCTGCGCAGCCGTGCGCGGCCGACCACCCGCGGTCCCACCGGTTCCGTCCGGCGGCGGGGAGGCACCGGGCCCGGCTCCGCATTCCTCGACGGTGCCACGCACCGGCCGCGCCGCCCACGCGGCGCCACCGGTGACGGGAGCCTTGTGCGTGTCCGGCCGGGCGCTCCGGCTCGTACGGCACCGGGCGGGCCGTACTCACGGTTGCGGGCCAGCGCCGGATTCGCACCGGCTTCTCCCGTTCGGACACTGATGAAGTTGTGCACGCACACTCTAACCGGGGCCCGGAGCGGGGCCCGGCCCCGGCCCGGGGGCGGCACGCGGGGGCGGGACGGCGTGCGGGGGCCGGGCGGCCGAGGAGGGCGTCGGGCCGGCCTACGAGGGGGCCCGGCCGGCGGGGGCGGCGCGGCGCGGTGTCCGCCGGTGAGCCGGCCGAGCGATGGGCCGGGGAGGCGCGCCCGGGGGCGGCGGCTCGCGCGGTGGAGGCGGTGGAGGGGGCCGCCGCGGAAAGGCGGGGCGCAGGTTACTCATGCGTTCCGCATAGGTTCTTGATGACAAATGTGACTGTGTTCCATCTCGGCGCCGTGGAATCGTTTCGATCGCAGCCGCCGAAGGGGGAGCGATGGACAAGCGCTACGAGGTCTTCTGCCTCGTGGACCGGTTTTTCTACGAGACGCCGGACCGTCTCTCCCGCCGTGTTGCCACCGGCCCGGCGCGGGAGGAGGGCTCCGCCGCGGCGGAGCACGCCGCCGGCCCGGCCGTGTCCCCGCCGTCCGCCGCCTTCTACGAGACGGCCCTGCGCCCGGTCCCCGACGGATGGCGCACCTTTCTCGTCGGGGACTGGTTCCACGTCAACCCGGTCCGGCCGGACGGGTCGCCGCGGCCCGGCCGTCCGCTCCAGGGCTGGAAGATCCATGTCTCCGCCTGTCTCGACGGCGCGGAGAAGACCGCCGCCCGGGTGTGGGACTACTGCGTTCCCCGGGAAATACCCTTCAAATTCGTGCCCACCCGGCACGCCCTCCACTTACGGAACTCCAAATACGCCGGCCGGGGTTCCAGTGGGAAATTCGCCACCCTCTACCCCGCCGACGAAGAAGAACTCCACCGGGTGCTCCGGGAGCTGGGGGAGATCCTGGAGGGGGAGCCGGGCCCGTACATCCTCACCGACCTCCGGTGGAACGACGGCCCGCTCTACGTGCGGTACGGCGGGTTCGCCCACCGCTACTGCGTGGACGACAAGGGCAGCGGCGCCCTCGTCCCGGCGATCGAGGACGACACCGGCCGCCTCGTCCCGGACCGCCGGGACCCCACCTTCCACGTGCCGGACTGGGTGACCCTGCCGGCGTTCCTGGAGCCGCAGCTCGCCGCGCGCAACGCCACCACCGTCGGCGACCTGCCGTACCGCATCGACAGCGCCCTGCACTTCTCCAACGGGGGCGGGGTCTACCGGGGCACCGACACCCGCACCGGGGAGCAGGTGGTGCTGAAGGAGGCCCGGCCGCACGCCGGGCTGGCCGCCGACGGGGCCGACGCGGTGGAGCGGCTGGAGCGGGAGAAGGCGGCGCTGGAGCGGCTGGCCGGGCTCGGCGTGGCCCCCGAGGTGCGGGACTGGTTCACCCTGGGCGACCACCGCTTCCTGGTGATGGAGTACCTCCCGGGGAACACCCTCAACTCCTTCTTCGCCCGGCGCCACCCGCTGCTGAGCACCGACCCCGACCCGGAGGCGCTGGCGGAGTACACCCGCTGGGCGCTGGACATCCACGCCGCGGTCGAGCGGGCCGTCGCCGTGGTGCACGACCAGGGCATGGTCTTCAACGACCTGCACATGTTCAACGTCATGGTGGCGCCCGACGAACAGTCGGTGAAGCTGCTGGACTTCGAGGCCGCCGCGGACGTGACGGAGGGGCGCCGGCAGGCCATGGCGCACCCCGGGTTCATCGCCCCCGCCGACCGCTCCGGGTACGACGTCGACCGGTACGCGCTCGCCTGTCTGCGGCTGGCGCTGTTCGTCCCCATGACCTCGGTGCTGGTCATCGACCGCGACAAGGCGGAACACCTGGCGGAAGTGGCGGCGGCGCAGTTCCCGGTGGACCGGAGCCTGCTGGACGAGGCGGTGGCGGTCATCACCGGCCGGGCGGCCCCCACCGGCCGCCCCGTCACCGCGGCGCCCCGCCCCGGCACCCCGGCCTCTCCCGCCCCGAGGCCCCGGCCACCGGAGCCGCACCCGGCCAAGCGGATCCCGGCACGGTGGACCCCGGCACCGGGGAGCGGCCGGCGCGCGGGCGGGGGGCCGCACGGTACCTGCCGGTGGAGCCCGACGACTGGCCGCGCAGCCGGGAGTCCATGGTGCGCGCCATCCTCGCCTCCGCCACCCCCGAGCGGGACGACCGTCTCTTCCCGGGCGACATCGCACAGTTCGCCGACGGCGGCGGCCTCGGGGTGGCGCACGGCGCGGCCGGAGTGCTGTACGCCCTCGACGCCACCGGCGCGGGCCGGTTCGAGCAGGGGGAGGAGTGGCTGCTCGCCCGCACCGCGCCCCCGCCGCCCGGCACACCGCTCGGCTTCTACGACGGACTCACCGGCGTCGCCCACGTACTGGACCGGCTCGGCCACCGCGACCGCGCCCTGGACCTGGTCGGACGGGTGCTGGACGAGAAATGGCAGCGGCTCGGCGCCGACCTGTACGGCGGTCTCGCCGGGGTCGGGCTGGCGCTGGACCACCTCGCCCGCGCCACCGGTGAGACGGCGCTGCACGACCGGGCCGAGGAGGCGGTCACGATACTCGCCGACCGCCTCCGGACCAGCCCGGGGAAGCGGGCCGGTCTGCTGCACGGCGCCTCCGGCCCCGCCCTGTTCTTCCTCCGGCGACACGAGACCACCGGCGACCCGGCACTCCTCGACCTGGCCGCCGGCGCCCTCCGCGCCGACCTGGACCGCTGTGTCACCGACCGCAGGGGCACCCTCCTGGTCGACGAGGGCATCCGGACCATGCCGTACCTCGGCGGCGGCAGCGTCGGCATCGCGATGGTGCTCGACAGCTACCTGGCCCGCAGGGCGGACGAGGAGCTGCGGGCCGCCGCGGTGAACGTGCTGCCCGCCGCCCGGTACCGGTACTACGCCCAGCCCGGCCTGTTCAACGGGCGGGCCGGGATGGTGCTCCACCTCAGCCGCACCACCACCCCGGGTGCCGAACCCGCGCACCTCGACGCCCAGGTCCGCGCTCTCGCCTGGTACGGCATTCCCTACCAGGGACACCTCGCCTTCCCCGGCGACCAGATGATGCGCCTCTCCATGGACCTGGGCACCGGCACCGCCGGTTGCCTGCTCGCGCTCGGCGCGGCACGGCACGACGAACCGGTCGGACTGCCCTTCCTCCCGCCGCTCACCCAGCGGCCCCAGAGCCGGCCCCGCCACGGGGTCGTAACCCGATGACCGTCCCTCCGGGACGCCACCGAAAGGAATCGACATGGCCCTGCTCGACCTGCAGAACCTGGAGTCCACCGAGAGCAACAGCGGCGGCGACGAGAGCAGCCTGAGCCTGCTGGCCTGTGACGCCAACAGCAGCAACAGCTTCCTGATCTGCCTCTGACCTCGCGGATCCGGAACCGGCCCCGGGCGGGAGACTTCTCCGCGCCCGGGGCCGGGGCCGCTCACCGCGACGACCCGCACCGTCCGAGCGTGAGGACCGCCCCGCATGGCCACCCCCAGCCGACGCGTTCCGACCGGAGGCGCCCCGAGCGAGCCCGTCCCCGGCGGGACCACCGCCGAGACAGCTCACGGGACGCGCGCCCGCGCCGGGCGGCCCGCGGCCCGGCCCACCACGGAGCCGTCCGCCGACCGAACCACCGCGGACCTGTCCGCCGACCGGCCCACCACGGAGCTGTCCGCGGGCCGGGACACCGCGGCGGCGGGTGACTCCGTGCGGACGGACCCCGCCACCGCGCAGCGCACCGTCCCCGACGCCGACGCGGAACCCGGCGCGACGGGTGAAGCCGCGCACGTCCCCACGCACTTCCCCGAGACCCGGCCCCGAACCCTGCTGAACTCCGTCACGGACCTCGCCCCGAACTCCGGCGCGGATTCCGGCACGACGGCCCCCGCCTCGACAAACTCGGCGGATACCGGTCCCGCCGGGCGCGTTCCGTCGGCCCCCGGCGCCGCCGACCGAGGGCCGACGGCCTCCGGCCGCACCGGCCCCGGACCGGCGGGCCCCGAGCCGGGTGAGGTTCCCCCGGCCCCCGCCCCTCTCGCGCCTCCGGCACGCCGGACACACTCCGCTCCGGGGGACGCCTCCGGGCCGGAGGCGGAAGGGACCGGCGACGGCCACCGGGCCGCGTACCGGCTGCTGTCCGGGGCGCTGCGGCACAGCGCCGGCCGGGTGGCGCTCCTCACCCTGGCCACCACCGGTTCGGCCGTCGCCCACCTGGTGCTGCCGGCCGCCCTCGGCCGCACCCTGGACCTGCTGCTCGCCGACCCGGAGAGTGCGCGCACCCACCACTGGCTCCTCGGCTGCGTCGCCCTCACCGTGGCCATCGTGGTCCTGGACGCCTGCGACGTGGCGCTGACCGCCGGCACCAACGCCCGGGCCACCGCCTGGATCCGCCGCCGGGCGGTGCGTCACACCCTCGACGCCGGGCCGCGCAGCGGCGGGCCGCCCGCCGGTGACCTGGTCGCCCGTCTGGTCGGCAGCGCCGCCCAGGCGGGCACCGCCCCGGCCGCCCTCGCCGCCACCTTCTCCTCCGTGATCACCCCGGTCGGGGGAGTGTGCGCCCTCGCCCTCATCGATCCCTGGACGGCCGTCGGCCTCCTCGTCGGCCTGCCGCTGTTCGGACTGCTGCTCCGCGGCTTCGTACGGGACAGCGGCGACTCCCTCACCCGCTACCAGCGGACCCAGGGCGAGATCGCGGGGCGCCTCACCGAGGCGCTGGACGGGGCCCGCACCATCGCCGCCGCGGGCACCGCGCGCCGGGAGATCAGCCGGGTGCTGAGCCCCCTGCCCGCGCTGAGCCGCGAGGGGCACCGGGTCTGGCGGGTGCAGAGCCGCTCCACCGCCCAGGCGGCTGCCCTGGTCCCGATGCTCCAGATCACCGTGATCGCCGTCGCCGGCATCCGGCTCGACGCCGGTGCGCTGAGCGTCGGCAGCCTGCTGGCCGCCTCCCGTTACGCCGTGCTCGCCACCGGGTTCGGCGGACTGGTCGGCCGGCTCGGCGCGCTGGTCCGCGCCCGTACCGCCGCCGCGCGGGTCGCCGAACTCCTCGCCGCGCCGGTCATCCCCCACGGCGACCGGACCCTGCCGCCCGGTGACGGCACCGTGGAGCTGCGCGCGGTCACCCTCAGCACCGGAGGCCGGACCGTTCTGGACGGTGTGGACCTGGCGCTGCCCGGTGGCACCTCGACGGCGGTGGTGGGCCGCTCCGGCGCCGGGAAATCCGCGCTGGCGGCGGTCGCCGGCCGGCTCGCCGACCCCGACCGGGGCACGGTGCTGCTGGACGGGGTGCCGCTGCCCGAGCTGACCCGCGCCGAGATCCGCGGCGCCATCGCCTACGCCTTCGCCCGGCCCGCCCTGCTCGGCGGCACCCTGCACGGCACCATCGCCCTGGGCGTCACGCGACCTCCGGCCTCCCGGGTGGCACGGGCGGCGCGGGCGGCGTGCGCCGACGGGTTCATCTCCCGGCTGCCCGACGGTTACGCCACCCCCTGCGCCGGGGTCCCGCTCTCCGGCGGGGAGATCCAACGGCTCGGCCTGGCCCGGGCGTTCGCCCATGACGGGCGGCTGATGGTCCTGGACGACGCGACCTCCAGCCTGGACAGCGTGACCGAACTGCGGGTGGCGCGGGCGCTGGCCCGCGAGGAAGGGCACCGCACCCGTCTGATCATGGCCCACCAGGCCACCACCGCCGCCCGCGCGGACCGGGTGGTCTGGCTGGAGGAGGGCAGGGTGCGCGCCGTCGCCCCGCACGCCGAGCTGTGGCGGATCCCCGACTACCGGGCGGTCTTCGCCCCGCCCGACCCCGACCCCGAACGCGATCCCCTCGTCGACACCGCTCCCGTTCCCGGTCCCCTCGCCGATGCCGTTCCCGGGCCCGGCCGCACCTCCGCGGGCGGCGGGGCCCAGCGGCCGGGCGGTACCGGCACGTTCGCAGGTCCCGGCCCGTCCGGCGGGGCCGGTGCGGGAGACCCCGATGGCTGAGCGGGCGGCCGGACGGACGGAGCAGCGGGGGGACGGCCCGGCGGGCGGGGACATGGCCCAGGGGGCGGCCGACCGGACGGACGACCGGTGCGACGACCGGGCGGCCGAGCAGGTGGACGACCGGGAGGACGGCCGGATGGACGACCTGCTGGACGAGGAGGGGCCCGGGCCGGCCGGCCGGCGGCTCCGGGCCGAGGGGGCGCGCTTCCTGCGGCGACGGCGCGCGGTCCTGCTGCGACTGGCCGGCTGGTCGCTCCTGGAGACCGCCCAGACGTTCCTCACCGGGTACGCCCTGGCCCGGGCGGTGGACGACGGCTTCCTGGCCGGCCGGGTGGGCACCGGGCTGGCCTGGCTGGGGGCGGCGGCCGTCGCCGTGCTCGCCGGCGCCTTCGGGGCCGGTCGGGTCCTCCGGGCGGTGGCCGCGCTGGTGGAGGCGCTCCGCGACGGGCTGGTACGGCGGGTGGTACGCGGCGCCGTCACCGACGCCGTCCGGGCCGGCACCCCCGACCGGGGCCACGCGGCGGTCTCCCGGCTCACCCACCAGGTGGAGATCGCCCGGGACACCGCGGCCGGACTGGTCCTGGTCTCCCGCTCCTTCGTCTTCGTGGCGATCGGCGCGCTCGCCGGTCTGGCCACCCTCGCCCCCGTGCTGCTGCTCATCGTCGTCCCGCCCCTCCTCCTCGGCCTGGCCGTCTTCCTGCTGACCCTGCGGCCGATGGCCCGCCACCAGGAGACCTGGCTGCTCGCCGACGAGGAGGTCGCCCGTGAGCTGGGCGACCTCGCGACCGGCCTCCGGGACATCACCGCGGCCGGGGCCGAGGACCAGCTCGCCGCCGGAACCGGACGGCGGATCGACGCCGAGTACCGGGCGGCCCGGGTGCTGGCGCGCTGGTCCGTCCTCCGGGTGCTCGCGGTCGGCATCGGCGGACGGCTTCCGGTGGTGCTGCTGCTGGCCGCCTCGCCCTGGCTGCTGCGTTCCGGGGTCACCGCCGGCGCGCTGGTCGGTGCCCTCGGCTACCTGCACACGTCGCTGCTCCCGGCGTTGCAGAGCCTGATGCACGCCCTCGGCACCGGGGGGTCGAGGTTCGCCGTGGTGCTCCGCCGGCTCACCGCGGCCGCGCCCCGGCCCGAGGCCCCCGCCGCGCCCCGCCCCACCGCCCCCGGTCACTCCGCCCCGTCCCACCCGACCGGCTCCGTGTCCGCCGCGTCCTCGGAACCGGCCGCGCCCCCCGGCCCCCCGCCGTCCGGCCCGGCGGCGCCCGGCCCGTCCGTGTCCGGCCCGGCGTCCGGCGCGTTCCCGGTCGTTCCCCCGCCCGCGGTTCCTCCGACCACGGCCGCCGCTGTGGAACTCCGCTCGGTCTCCTTCGCCTACGGCGCCGCGGCCGTACCGGTGCTGGACGGGATGGACCTGACCGTGCCGGTGGGCGGTCATCTCGCCGTGCTCGGCCCGAGCGGGGTCGGGAAGTCCACCCTGGCCGCGCTGATCGCCGGGACGCTCCGGCCCCACGCGGGCGAGATCCGGATCGACGGGGTGCCCGTGGTGCCCGGCCGGGACGCGGCGGCCCTCGCCGGCCGGCGGGTGCTGATACCGCAGGAGGCGTACGTGTTCACCGGCAGCCTCGCCGACAACCTGACCTACCTCCGGCCCGGCGCCGTACCCGACGCGGAGCTGGACGCCGTGGTCGGGGCGCTGGGTCTGGAGGAGCTGCGGGAGCGGGCCGGCGGCCTGCACGGTACCGTCCGGCCCGAGGAACTCTCCGCGGCGGAACGCCAGTTGGTGGCCTGCGCCCGTGCCTTCCTGTCACCCGCGCCGCTGGCCCTCCTGGACGAGGCGACCTGCCACCTGGACGCCGCCGCGGAGGCGCGGGTGGAGCGGGCCTTCGCCCGGCGGCCCGGCGGCACGCTCGTCGTCGTGGCCCACCGGGCAGCCTCCGCCCGCCGCGCCCAACGGATCCTGGTCATGGACGGGCCCCGTACGGTGTCGGGCACCCACCCCGAACTGCTGGAGCGCTCCCCGCTCTACCGCGAGCTGGTGTGCCCCGACGGGCCGGAGGGGGCACAGTGGCGCCCCGGTGCGGACCTGCCGGACGGGGCCGCCCGGCGGTGATGCCGGGTGGCCCCGTCCGTGCCGGCCGCCTCCGTGCCGGCCGCCTCCGTGCCGGCCCCCTCCGTAGCGGCCCCCGTCCGTACCAGCCCCCCGTCCGTATCGGTCGGTCGCGTGACCGTCCCGCCCGGTGGCTGTGGGCCGCCCACCCCCCTGGGGCAAGGCCCGTGCCGCTGCCGGCCCCGTACGCACGCGTACGCACCCGTACTCACCCGTACGCACTCCGCGCGGCGGGGCCCGGCCCGGCTCGCCTGGCGGGCGGGACCGAGCGCTGCCCCGGCCTGCCGGGCACGTCTCACGGCCCCGTCCCCGCCCGGTGCCGCCGCCGGGTCACACCCAGCCCGCGACCCGCGATATCCGTATCGCGTCCACCCGGTTGCGTGCCCCGGTCTTACGGGTGATGGCCGCGAGGTAGTTGCGCACCGTGCCGTTGGACAGGTGGAGGCTGCCGGCGATCTCCGCGGTGGACGCACCCTCGGCGGCGAGCGACAGGACGCTCAGCTCGCGGCGGGTGAGCGGGATGTCGGCGGCCCGGAGGAAACCGAAGCCCAGTGATTCGTCGACGAATCGTTCCCCCTTGGCGAGGCGCCGGATGCCGTCCAGCAGCCGGCCGGGTGGCGCGTCCCGGTTGACGAAACCCAGGGCCCGGGCCTCGTACGCCCGGCGCAGCGACCCGGGGCGCTCCCGGCGGGCCAGTGCGAGCAGTGCGGCACCCCCTGCGGGTGCCGGTGCCGCCCCCGCCGGCGGTGCCGTGTCCCGCCCCGGCACCCCTGTCCCGCCCCGACCCCGTCTCCGCCCCGGCCCCCGCCGTGTCCCGCCCTGTCGCCCCCCATGGCGTGCGCCACCGCCGCTGTTCCGCGCGTACCCGGGTGCGGAGGCCCGACCTCCCGGCCCGCGGGCCGGCCCGCCGGCACCGCCGCGGCCAGGACCGCCGTCGCGGCCCGGGCGACCGGGCGGTGCGGGGGGTTGGTGTCTCCGGTCTCCCCGGCCCGGCCCGGCTCCACCGCCCGCCCCGCGGCTCGCGGATCGGCCACCAGCTGCCGGAGCGTGGTATCGGCGACGGTCTCCCCGGATCTGGGACAGTCGGTGTCCACCACCACCACCTGTGGGCGTAAAGCGTGCGCACTGCTGAGCGCGGTGTCCCAGGCCGTCTCCCTGACCTCCAAGTCAGGCTCCCGGGATATCAGCGACGCGAGCGCCGACCGCATCAAGCAAGAATCGTGCACGACGAGAACCCGAATCATGTCTGCCCCTCCTTGCCCGTGAGAACGGTTGTCAACACACGGGCCGGATTCATAGGTACGTGGGAACGGTCCTACCTAAACCGTCGGTTACCCGATTCATGGGGTACTGGGGCGCATTCACCCGGCCTGAGGAAGCTCTTTGGGGGCGCGCATTGATAACTTCGCGCCCCCCCCTGGGGGAGGGTGTGGACCGGGGTGGCGGAGGCGCCGGAACGATCAACCCTCCGGCGCCCGCCGGGGCCTGCCCGCGCGGGCCGACCACCCGCGGCCAAGGGCACTTCGGTGGGCACGGATGGCCGGACGTCCCGGCCTGCGGGGTCGCCGGGTGACTCCCGGCTGCCGCCCCGCCGGGGCGGGATCAGCCCTTGGCCACCAGGCAGAAGGGGTGCCCGGCCGGATCGGTCAGGACCCGCCAGCGCTCCCCGCCGGGCTGGAACTCCGGCTTGCCGGCGCCCAGTTCGAGGAGCCACGACTCGGCCTCGTCCAGGTCGTCGACGTCGAAGTCGAGGTGGAGCTGCTGGGGAACGGCCGAGCCGGGCCAGTGGGGAGGCCGGTGGTCGTCCACCCGCTGGAAACCGATGAAGAGGCCGTCCTCGGTGCGGAGGCCGGCGAAGTCGGCGGTGGACCCCGGATGCGGTGCGAGGCCGGTGGCCCGCTGATAGAACGCCGCCAGCGCGAGCGGATCCGGGCAGTCGAGTGTGATCGCTGACAGCTTCATCCGCGGTGGCATGGCAGCTCCGGGCCGGTCGGTGACTCTCGGGACCCCAGGCCAAGGGGCAGCGCGCGGACCGCCGGACTCACGCGTCCCCGCCTCGGCGGGGTGCCGGGGCGGTGAGGTCGATCAGCCGGCAGACGGTGTCGATGTCCACCTTCACCTGGGCGATGGAGGCCCGGCCGGAGAGCCAGGTGACCAGGGCCGAGTGCCAGGTGTGCTCGATGACCCGGACCGCCGACAGCTGGTCGGGCGTCGGGGTCCCGGTCAGCCCCATGGCGTCCAGGATGATCGCCGTGGTGAGCCGGGAGACCGCGTCCACCTCGGGGCTCACCGAGCGGTCCGCGAAGGTCAGCGCCCGCACCATGGCGTCCGCCAGCTGGGGCTCGCGCTGGAGCGCGCGGAAGGCGCGCATCAGCGTCTGGGCCACCCGCGCCGCCGGCTCCGGCTCGGTCGGCGGGCGCTTGCGCAGCGTCTCGTGCATCTGCTGGAGCTGGTCCTGCATCGTGGCGACGAGCAGGTGCACCTTGGACGGGAAGTAGCGGTAGAGGGTGCCGAGCGCCACCTGCGACACCTCGGCCACCTCGCGCATCTGCACCGCGTCGAAGCCGCCCCGGCCGGCCAACTGGGCGCTGGCGTGCAGAATCCGGCGGCGTCGGGCCTCCTGCCGCTCGGTCAGCGGCAGGGGGGCCGGCTTGGCTACTGCGGTCATCTGTCCCACTTCGGTCCGTTCCGTCTGCGGGCTGCGGACACCGTGCATGATGGCAGGGCCGCCGGAGTGGCGCGAGTCACTGAAACGTGTTCCAGATTAGCGCCGCGACGGCCGCCCGGGCCCCCGTCGTCCCAGTTGAGGCAGGTTCCTGCCGCGCGTCGCGGTACTCGCCGGTCAGGTGACGCAGCGTCGGTGCGGCCGGCCGGCGCGCGGACGGCCGACGGGCCTGCCCGGTGGGCCCCGTGCGGCCCGGTGCGCGCCGCCCTCCGCTGCCGTCCTCGCTGGTGCGGCGCGTGCGCCGGGCGACACGGGCCCGGCGGGTCCGGGCCGGCGGCCTCGTCGGACGCCGGGTGCCGGTGGCGGGGGCGGCCCGGGCGGCGGCAGTGGCGCGGATCACCCGGCCCGCTCCGGGTCCGGCGGCCGGGGGCGGGTATCTTCGTGAACCTCCGGCGATCTGGAAGTGAAACTTGTTCTAGCGGTTTGCTTGCAGATACGCTCCCGCTGAACTGCACCGAGAAGGGGGCCGCGAGTGACCGGCGACAGGCCGCTGCGCGTCGCGCTGCTCACCTACAAGGGGAACCCGTTCTGCGGTGGCCAGGGCGTCTACGTCCGCCATCTCTCGCGTGAGCTGGCGCGTCTGGGCCACCGCGTCGAGGTGATCGGGGCCCAGCCGTACCCCGTCCTGGACCCGGTGGACGACGGTCCCGGGGAGCCCGGGCGGGTCACCCTCACCGAACTGCCCAGCCTCGACCTGTACCGGCAGCCCGACCCGTTCCGCACGCCCGGACTGGACGAGTACCGCGACTGGATCGACGCGCTGGAGGTCGCCACCATGTGGACCGGCGGCTTCCCCGAGCCGCTCACCTTCAGCCTCCGCGCCCGCCGCCATCTGGCCGCCCGCCGCGGGCAGTTCGACGTGGTGCACGACAACCAGACCCTCGGGTACGGGCTGCTCGGCCTGGACCGGGCCGGCTTCCCGCTGGTGACCACCATCCACCACCCGATCACCGTGGACCGCCGGCTGGAGCTGGCCGCCGCCGCCGACTGGCGCCGCCGCGTGTCGGTGCGCCGCTGGTACGGCTTCACCCGGATGCAGAAGCGCGTCGCCGGACGGCTGCCGTCCGTCCTCACCGTCTCCGGCTCCTCCCGCCGCGAGATCATCGACGACCTCGGGGTGCCGGGCCACCGGGTCCACGTGGTCCCCATCGGCGCCGACACCCGGCTGTTCTCCCCCGATCCGGCCGTCCCCGAGGTGCCCGGCCGGATCGTCACCACCTCCAGCGCCGACGTACCGCTGAAGGGCCTGGTCCACCTGGTCGAGGCGCTGGCGAAGGTCCGCACCGAGCAGCCGGACGCCCATCTGGTGGTCGTCGGCAAGCGCCCCTCGGACGGCCCGGTCGCCGCGGCCATGGAGCGCTTCGGCCTCCAGGACGCGGTCCGCTTCGTCAAGGGCATCAGCGACGCCGAGCTGGTCGACCTGATCCGCGGCGCACAGATCGCCTGCGTCCCCTCCCTCTACGAGGGCTTCTCGCTGCCCGCCGCCGAGGCGATGGCCACCGGCACCCCGCTGGTGGCGACCACCGGCGGCGCGATCCCCGAGGTCGCCGGCCCCGACGGGGAGACCTGCCTGGCCGTGCCGCCCGGCGACTCCCAGGCCCTGGCCGCCGCCCTCACCCGGCTCCTCGGCGACGACGCGCTGCGCCGCCGGCTCGGCACCGCCGGCCGGGAACGGGTGCTGAGCCGCTTCACCTGGGAGCAGGCCGCCCGCGGCACCGTCGAGCACTACCGGGCCGCCATCGAGCGGCAGCGCGCCGCCGGCCGGCAGCGCCTCGCCGCCCGCCGCACCGCCGTCCGCCGCCCCCGCCCCGGCACCGTCCGCCGCCCCGCCACGGCAGTACACCTGACCGGTGCGGCGGTGCGCCTGACCCCACCGGGGCCGGCCGGTGCCCCGGCACCCCGGCCCCGCCGTCCCGGCCGGCCGCCCTCCCGCCCGGCGGCGTCCCGGCCCTGCCGCCCGCGCGCCGGCCCCTGCGCCCGATCCGAGTCACCCCTGCCCGCCGACACCCCCTGACCTCCGACACCCCGAACCCCGCCATCCCGGACCTCCTGAACTCCCCTGAACCGCCGGCCCGGCCCCCGACGTACCAGCCGGGGCCGCCACCCGCGACCCGACCCGACCCGACCCGACACCGACCAGCGATCACCCCTCCCGATCCGCCGGACGAAAGCTGACCCCATTGCTGACCGTCGATTTCTCCCGCTTCCCCCTCGCTCCCGGCGACCGCGTCCTCGACCTGGGGTGCGGCGCGGGCCGGCACGCCTTCGAGTGCTACCGGCGCGGTGCGCACGTCGTCGCCCTCGACCGCAACGGTGACGAGATCAAAGAGGTCGCCGGCTGGTTCGCGGCGATGAAGGAGGCCGGCGAGGCCCCGGCGGGCGCCACCGCCACCGCCATGGAGGGCGACGCGCTCGCCCTGCCCTTCCCCGACGACAGCTTCGACGTCGTGATCATCTCCGAGGTCATGGAGCACATCCCGGACGACAAGGGCGTCCTGGCCGAGATGGTCCGGGTGCTGCGGCCGGGCGGCCGGATCGCCGTCACCGTGCCCCGCTACGGGCCGGAGAAGATCTGCTGGGCGCTCTCCGACGCCTACCACGAGGTGGAGGGCGGCCACATCCGCATCTACCGCGCCGACGAACTGCTCACCAAGATGCGCGAGGCCGGGCTGCGTCCGTACGGCACCCACCACGCCCACGCCCTGCACAGCCCCTACTGGTGGCTCAAGTGCGCCTTCGGGGTGGACAACGACAAGGCGCTGCCGGTCCGCGCGTACCACAAGCTGCTGGTCTGGGACATCATGAAGAAGCCCCGCGCCACCCGGCTCGCCGAACAGGCCCTCAACCCGCTCATCGGCAAGAGCTTCGTGGCCTACGCCACCAAGCCGCACCAGCCCCGGGCGGCGGCGTGACCTCCTCCCGCCCCGGCCCCGGCCGCACCGAACGCCTGACGCTGCCCGGGGTGCTCACCGCCGAGGAGGCCTTCCGTACCGTCGAGGGCATCGCCGCCGTCCAGCGCTCCGACGGCGCCATCCCCTGGTTCCGCGGCCACTACCTGGACCCCTGGGACCACGTCGAGGCCGCCATGGCCCTGGACACCGCGGGCGAACACGAGCGCGCCGAGGCCGCGTACCGCTGGCTCGCCGACCACCAGAACCCCGACGGCTCCTGGTACGCCGCCTACCCCGACACCCCCGGCGGCGTGGACACCGACCACCCCACCGACCGCGGGGCGGAGACCAACTTCTGCGCCTACGTGGCGGTCGGTGTCTGGCACCACTACCTGTCCACCGGCGACGACGCCTTCCTGGACCGCATGTGGCCCACCGTGGTCGCCGCCGTCGAGTTCGTCCTCGCCCTCCAGCAGCCCGGCGGCCAGATCGGCTGGCGGCGCGAGGCCGACGGCACACCCGTCACCGACGCGCTGCTCACCGGCAGTTCCTCGGTCTACCAGGCGCTCCGCTGCGCGCTGGCGATCGCCGAGCACCGCGAGGAGCCGCAGCCGGACTGGGAGGTCTCCGCGGGGCTGCTCGCCCACGCCATCCGCAGCCACCCCGAGCGGTTCCTCGCCAAGGACCGCTACTCCATGGACTGGTACTACCCGGTGCTCGGCGGAGCGCTCACCGGCCCCGCCGCCAAGCAGCGCATCGAGGAGGGCTGGGACCGCTTCGTCGTCCCCGGCACCGGGGTGCGCTGCGTCGTCCCCAACCCGTGGATCACCGGCGGGGAGAGCTGCGAACTCGCCCTGACCCTCTGGGCGGTGGGGGAGTCCGACCGCGCGGTGGACATCCTCCGCTGGATCCAGCCGCACCTGCGCGCCGAGGACGGCATGTACTGGACCGGGTACGTCTTCGACGACGGGGTGATCTGGCCGGAGGAGCGCACCACCTGGACCGCCGGCTCACTGCTGCTGGCGGTGGCCGCGCTCGGCGGCGACGAGGCGA